>DASZAZ010000076.1:0-1915 GCA_035944635.1 Microvirga sp. | reverse complement strand
TGCGCGTCCTCGACCCCGCGCCGGTCGCGGCGCTTCGCGGCCTGACCTTCGACTTCTTCCAGCGTCTGTCGCCCCGCCCCTACGCGGACCTGCCCGTCCGCATCGTCGACATCGACGACCAGTCGCTCGCGGAGCACGGGCAGTGGCCCTGGCCCCGGACGAAGGTCGCCGTTCTCGTTCAGCGCCTCAACGAACTCGGCGCCGCGGCCGTTGCCCTCGATATCATCCTGGCCGAGCCCGACCGCACCTCGCCGGCGCGGATCGTGGACACCCTCGGCATCGGCGACGCCGAGCGCCGCCAGCAGCTGAATGCGCTTCTTGCCGACCTTCCCGACCACGATCGGGTGCTGGCCGACGTCATTCGCGGGGCCCCGGTCGTGGTCGGCTATGCGACGACGGACCAGGCCAACAGCCGCAGGCCGCCCGCCAAAGGCGGCTTCGCCCATGCGGGTGCAAGCCTGATTATGGTTCTGCCCCCGTTCCGCGGGGCCATCACCAACCTGCCCGTCATCGACGAAGCCGCACGCGGCAGCGGCAGCCTGAGCATGGGCGACCAGGGCAGCTCCGGCATCGTGCGCCGCATCCCGCTGGTTCTCACCGACGGCACACGGGCCTATTTCGGCCTTGCTCTCGAAGCGCTACGGGTGGCGCAGGGCGCTTCGACCATCACGGTGCGGGGCACCGGAGCGAGCGGCGAGAACAGCGGAGGGCGGTCGGCCCTGGTCGATCTCAAAGTCGGCGATTTCCGCGTGCCTCTGACGGCCCAGGGAGAGCTCTTCCTCCACTACGACCAGAACCGCCCGGAGCGCTACGTGTCGGCCCGGGACATCCTCGATCCAGCCAAGGCCGAAGAGGTGCGGCCTCGGATCGAGGGTCAAATCGTGTTCGTGGGAACATCGGCAGCCGGTCTTCTCGACCAGCGGGTGACGGCCTTGGGAGAACTCGTGCCGGGCGTGTCGGTCCACGCGCAAGCCACCGAGCAAATCCTCGCTCAAGACTTCATCGAACGCCCCGATTGGGCCGACGGGCTCGAAGCCGTCGCCACGATCGCCTTCTGCTTTATCGTCTCCCTGCTGCTGCTCCTGGTCGGGGCACGTTATGCGGCCGCCGTCATCACCCTCGCGGTCGCGTCGATCCTGGGGGGCGCCTGGTTCGCGTTCACGGAATGGAAGCTGCTCATCGACCCCGTCTTCGCGGTGCTGAGCGCGACGATCCTGTACTTCGTGATCACGGCGGTTCTCTACTTCACCACCGATCGGGACAAGCGGTTCGTCCGTGAGGCCTTCGGGCGCTATCTCGCGCCGGAGCTCCTCGCGGAGCTCGAGGGATCTCACGACAAGCTGAAGCTCGGTGGCGAGCTCCGCGACATGACCATCCTGTTCATGGACATCCGCGACTTCACGCCGATCTCCGAACGCCTCTCCGCGGAGGAACTCATCGAGTTCCTCAACACCCTGTTCACGCCCCTCACCGAAGCGATCCAGAGCGAGCGCGGCACCGTCGACAAGTATATCGGCGATTCCGTCATGGCCTTCTGGAACGCGCCCCTCGACGTGCCGGACCACGCTGCCCGCGCTTGTGCCGCGGCGCTGAAGATGACCGCCATCGTGGAGCAGATGAACCGTGAGGACGCCTTCGGCTTCGCGGCGCGCGGCTACCCCGATCTGAAGGTAAAGATCGGCATCGGCCTCAACACGGGGGAGGCCTGCGTCGGCAATATGGGTTCGGAGCGCCGGTTCAATTATTCGGTCGTGGGCGATGCGGTGAACACCGCGGCTCGGATCGAGTCGAGCTGCAAGGCGGTCGGCGCCTCGGTTCTGATCTCGGAGGCCACGGCTGCGGCCGCGGGCACGTTTGCGGCCCTCGAAGCGGGCGAGGTTCCCCTCAAGGGCAAGAGCCATGCGGTGAAACTCTT
>DASZAZ010000075.1:0-8365 GCA_035944635.1 Microvirga sp. | reverse complement strand
TCGAGAACATGTTCGCTCGCCTGAAGGACTGGCGGCGTGTCGCTACCCGCTACGACCGCTGCGCCCACACCTTCTTCTCAGCCATCTGCATCGCAGCAGCCGTCACCTTCTACCTCAATCAATGAGTCCTGAGCCTAGGGATGAGCACTCGAACTTACACTCCCAGCGCAAGGCTCCCTCGCGCCTAGGCTCACTAAGAGGGTAGCCTGGTGCCTTATCATTGGACGGCCGATCTCGAAGATCGATAAGGATAGGTCCGCTCGTTGGGCACCGGCAGTCAGTCCTGCAAGATGACGGCACCGTCGTTGGTGGTTAGATGTCAGCTGCCACCACCGTCCTGCTCGCTTGAGGCTGCCTCGGGATGCCGGCGATGGGAGCTCTGGAAATCGCCAGCGAACCGCCACACCTCGTCGGGCGCGGCGGCAATCTGTTCCGCGTATTGGAACTAGCCCGTCTCCTCGCAAATACGGAAGATGCCGCCGAAGGGCCAGCTTCAGTAAGCGAGGCAGACCGACTTCGACTCGGTGTAGAGTTCGATGGCAGCGCGTCCCATCTCTCGTCCAATGCCCGATTGCTTGAAGCCGCCGAAGGGCAGGTTGGAGTCGAGCAGGTTATGGGTGTTGACCCAGACCGTTCCAGCCTTGAGCTTGCTTACCATGTTCATCACAGTTCGGTAATCGTTCGACCATACGCTAGCGCCAAGCCCATAGATCGTCTCGTTTGCGGTCTGGGCAACCTCGTCCGGGTCGTTGAACGGCATGGCAACGATCACCGGTCCGAAAATCTCGTCGCGCACGACCGACATGTCGGGGCTGGTATCGACGAGCACCGTCGGCTTCACGAAATATCCGTCCTGATTGTGACGGCCGCCGCCGGCTATGGCCCTCGCGCCGGCTCGCAGTCCCTCGTCGATGAACGAGCAGACGCGCTCCTGGTGACGGGCGGATACAAGCGGATTAATGTGGTTTTCGGGATCGAAGCCAGAACCGATCCGCATGTTGTTGGCAGCTTCGGCCAGAGCGCCGACCACCTTATCGAAGCTCTTTGCTTGCACGTAAAGGCGCGAGCCGGCTGTGCAGACCTGGCCTTGGTTGAAGAAGATCGCCTGAGCGGCACCCTGGGCAGCCAATTCGGGATCGAAATCGTCGAACACGACCATCGGCGATTTGCCGCCTAGCTCGAGCGAGAACCGGGTCATGTTCCTAATTGCGGCCTCGCCAATCTTCTTGCCGACTTCAGTCGAGCCCGTAAAGGCGACCTTATTGATGCCCGGGTGGCGCGCCAGCGCGGCTCCTGCGGTCTCGCCGCGGCCTGTAACCACGTTCACGACCCCGTCTGGAATACCAGCTTCGCTGCAGAGCTCCGCCAGCCGCAGCGCTGTCATCGGCGTCTCCTCGGCGGGTTTGAGCACGATCGTGCAGCCTGCGGCGAGAGCCGGGGCGATCTTCCACACTGCCATGATGAGCGGGAAGTTCCAAGGCACGATTGCGCCCACAACGCCGACCGGCTCGCGGATGGTCATACCACGATAGCGCGCTCCCGGGGGAAACGCGATCGAGAGATCAAGCGTCGAGCCCTCGATCTTGGTCGCCCATCCGGCCATGTAGCGGGTAAACTCTACCGAGTGGCCGACCTCGACCATCCGCGAGAGCATGATTGACTTGCCCTGGTTGAGCGTCTCGATCTGCGCCAGTTCCTCCCCATGCTCCTCGATGAGCTGCGAGAGGCGAATGAGCAGGCGCTCTCGATCAGCCGGTCTCACGGTGGACCAATCCTGCTCCAAGGCAGCCCGCGCAGCGGCCACCGCCTGGTCGACTTCGGCCTCGGTCCCGTCCAGGACTCGCGCTATCTCCTTGCCCGTCGACGGATCGAAGACCGGAATCGTCGCCCCGGAGCCTCCGACGAACTTGCCTGCAATGAAATGGCCGTGGGAGCGGCGCATGAACTCGGTGACGCGTGGACTCAGCTCAGGTGTGGCAAGCATCGTGTTCTCCTCAGTTCCGCCCCAGGAGGAGCGCTCCGGACGCATAAGTTCCGTGTTCGGCATTGCCCAGGCACGCTCTCCTGACACAGGCGCTCAACAACAACTCGCGGCGGAACGTCCGACTCGCTGTTGCTAGGCGGTGATCGCGTCCGTGCGGTTCTTCTCGCCCCCAATACGGTCTCACGCCAGCAGCCCCATTTTCAGAACGGCCTCTACGAGCGAGCTTTCCAATCAACCGGTTCGATAAGATTGACTGCGACCTTCACGTCCTTCGTGAGGAGCGCGAGGGCGAAACCCGACGTGTAGCCTTGCGTCAGCGGCTGCGACTTGATTGCTCGGCTTGTGGTGAAGTTCCGGCGTCCCCTTCGAGGCGCCGTTGGCGATTGCGCCGCGCACATAAGCCCTGACCTCATGCGGCTTGCTTATCGTAACGAACACCCTTTTCGTTGGCCTGCTCTGCGTACATCGGTCAGGGCGCGGGCGGTTCCAGACCTCGCGAAAACAATCTCGCGTGATGAGACCCCGCATTGGTTGGGTGAAATCAGTGGCCCCATCGATCTGCTTCTCGGCGCTCCCGATACTGAACATGCCCCGCCTGACTGCAAGGCCGCGGTCGAAGCGATCGTCCGACATGGTTCCTCCGGCGCGAGCGCCCGTTGATCGGACAGATTTGTCTCACCTGCGTCCGGGACGGCGCCAGAAACAGAGGTGCCAGATCGAGTCCGACGCAGCTTGCCCGAAAGTGACAATGGGATTTGCCTCCAAGTGCCAAAGGATCTTGGGGAGTCGCTTTGCCTGGCTCGCGCCCGTAGAAGCAGTTTAGAGGATCTCTACGGCAGCAGACATCAGCCCCCATGAGAGCGTGGAACCGCACCTCCACCCCTGCCACCCCTAGCATCACGGGCCCCTGCCGTGAGCGCCTCCAATGGTTCCTGCGCAGAGCCCTGGGAAGCGTTAAGTGGCAGGGCCGATGAGCACGCCTTTGAGGACGTCGTCATGACCGCCGATCCGCTGCCCGGAGGCTATGTGCTGCCGACCTTCGTGTACCGGCGCGCACCTGAGCTGGATGGCAAGGCGAAGCGGTACCCGGTCGCCGTGGTGGGGGCTGGGCTTGCTGGCCTCACCGCAACCGCCGACCTCGCCTCCCGCGGTGTCCCCGTGGTGCTGCTCGATGAAGACGACACGGTCGGTGTGCGCGGCGCCTCGAGCCGCGGTATCTGCTACGCTCAGAAGAGCCTCGAAACCTTCGTGCGGCTCGGGATCTACGATCGCATCGCCGAAAAGGGTGTTACCTGGTCCGTTGGACGGGTTCTGTGCGGCGACGAGGAGCTCTACAGCTTCGATCTCGCTCGCGGCTCGCTGTCGGAGCAGCCGCCGTTCATCAACATCCAGCAGTTCTACGTCGAGTGGTTCTTGGTCGACCGGATCGACGAGTTGCCCGTCGCGGACGTTCGCTGGCGAAGCCGCGTCACCGGCGCGACAGCGCACAATGATCACGTGCGGCTGCGCGTCGAGACGCCAGACGGACCATACGATCTCGAAGCGCAGTGGGTCGTAGATTGTTCGGGGCATGCTAGCATCGTGCGCGAGGCGGTCGGCATCACACCTCGCGCCGAGTTCGGGGTCGACCGCTGGTGCATTGCCGACGTGCGCTTCCGCCGACCAATGCGGCCTGAGCGCTGGACCTGGATGGAGGCGGACTTCAACGGCGGCCGTGCAGTGTGGCAACACCAGATGGCAGATGGGGTCTGGCGCATCGACTACCAGATGCCGCCGGACAGCGATCCCGCGGAGATCAGCCGACCTGAGGTCGTCCGCGCGCGCCTGCAAGCGCACCTCGGATCGGACACCGAGCTCGAGGTGGTCTGGATCGGTCCTTATAGCTATCGGACCCAGCGGCTCGACAACTTCAGAGCCAGCCGGATCTTCTTCGTGGGCGATGCCGCTCACGTGTTCAGCCCGTTCGGCGCCCGCGGCGGCAACAGCGGCATTCAGGACGCCGAGAACCTAGGCTGGAAGCTCGCAGCCGTTCTGGCTGGCGAAGGATCCGAGGCTCTTCTCGACTCATACGACACCGAGCGCCGCTCGGCCGCGGAGCACAACATTCGGGTCACGAGCCGGTCGGCGCGGTTCCTCGCCCCGCGCTCTGCCTTTGAGCGCGAGCTGCGCAAGGCGGTCGCCAGTTTGGCGCGGTCGTTCCCATTCGCGCGCGCGTTGGTCAACACGGGGCGCATGTCGCAGGCGTTCGATTATTGGGACTCGCCGCTGACAACAAACGGCGGCGCACAGGTCCCTAACGTACCGATCCGTCAGGACGACGGCACGACAGGGGTGCTCGCGGACCTGCTAAAGGGCCCCGACGCTCCGTTCCTGGTGCTGTGCTTCCCGGGGTCCGGGGCCCCGCGTGCCTCATCATCGGTGCGCGTGTTTGCGGTCGGCGAGGCAATTGACGGCTTGCCCCTCCTCTCCGGGGATCGACTCGAGTCCCTCGGCGGTTCCCGGGAGGTCTTGGTCATCCGGCCCGACCAGCATCTGGCGGCGCGCCTCATCGATCCCTCCCGGGACGAGGTCGAGCGCGCCATCGCGCGGGCCCGCGGAGGAGGCTCGCGATGAGAACGGATCTCAACATCCCGGACCCCGACGCATTCTACGAGGCCATACTGCAAGCCAACGAGGATCTCACCACGGAGCAGAGCCTCGCCTTCGTGCTGCGACTCGCCCTCGTGTTGGCTAACCAGGTTGGTGACCAGGCGGCGCTCGTGGACGCCATCAAAGCCGCCAAGCAGAGCATGCTGACAAGGACGCCATGAACCAGAGCTTCGCTTCCGCCTCCGACCTTGCCGAGCAGATTCCCACCCTTCAGGAGCTCGCGCCGGGATGCTACGGCTACGTGAGCCAGCACGATCCGAACTGCGGCTTCGTGGTCGGTGAAAAGGCCGTGCTCGTGGTAGACACGCGCGCCACGCCGAAGCTGGCGCGCGATTTCGAGGCAGCCATCCGATCCGTAACCGACCTGCCGATCCGCTGGGTGTTTCTCACCCACTACCATGCAGTGCGCGCTCTCGGGGCGAGCGTGTTCAAGGATGCGACAGTCATCGCGAGCGCCGGGACGACACAGTGGATCCGCGAACGGGGCGAGCCGGACTTCCAGTCCGAGCTACACCGGTTCCCGCGCCTGTTCCGCGGCGTGGAGGAAATTCCGGGCCTGACCTATCCCAACGTGTGGTTTGACGAAAGGCTCGTGATTGACCTCGGCGACATAGAAGTTGAGCTCGTCCAGTTCGGACGGGCGCACACGCAGGGCGATGCGGCGTGCTGGGTTCCGAGCCGAAAGGTGCTGTTTGCCGGCGACCTCGTGGAAAACAGATGTGGCGTCTATGCGGGTGATGCCTACATCCGCGATTGGATCACCACCCTTACCTTAGTGGGCGGCATGCCCGCCGAGGCGCTGGTCCCCGGCCGGGGACCAGCTGTTACTGGGCGCGAGGCCGTGCGCGAGGCGGTCGCCGGGACGGCGGCGTTCCTCCAGACCCTGCATGACGCCGTTGCAGGTGCACTTCAGAGCCAGGCTGATGCTGACGTTGCGGCATGCTATCATGCCGCGGACGCAGCCATGCGCCCGACCTTCGGGCATTGGCCCATCTTCAACCACGTGCTGCCCTTCGACACGGCACGGATGCGCGAGGAGCTCTCCGGGTCAGAGCATCCCACTATCTGGACTGCCGAGCGCGATACGGAACTCTGGGCCGCGCTGCGGGGGACCTGACGAATGTCTCAAAGTTCTACGCCTATGCCAACGTGGGAACTCGCAGACCCGTTGCCCGGAGTTTCACGCTAATGCAAATGTCGGAACTCGTCGGAATCAATGTGCGCGCCGGGGCGGCCATGGAGAGCCAGTCTGGCCTTCAGACACTGAGGCCGAGAATCTGGGGCGCTTTTGCGCGGCCGGGGGGCGCCAAGGTTGCTGCGCTCGTTATTCACCCGACTAGCAACTTCATGGGTCATTACCTCCTCGGCCCTCTCTCTCGACGCGGGATCGCGGTTCTCGGCCTCAACACGCGGTATCTCGGTAATGACGCGGTGCTTATCCTGGAGCGCGCGATTCAGGACCTCGGGGCTGGCGTGAAGTGGCTGCGCGAACAGGGGTTCGAGCGGATCGTCCTCATGGGAAATTCCGGCGGCGGAGCTTTGGTGAGCCTCTACCAGGCGCAGGCCGAGAACCTCACAGTGACGGAAACGCCGGCGGGAGATCCGATCGACCTCGTGCCTGAGGACTTGCCGCCTGCTGACGCGATCTCTCTTAACGCCGCCCATCTGGGGCGCTCGCGGCTCATGGACACGTGGATCGACCCCTCCGTGCTCGACGAGACCGACCCCCTCGGCGCCGACCCGGCGCTCGACATGTTTAATCCCATCAATGGCCCACCATACTCACCGGAGTTCATGACGCGGTTCCGGGCTGCGCAAAAGGAGCGAAACGCGCGCATCGAGGCTTGGGCGCGGGGCAGGCTGCGGCAGGTCAGGGCCACACCTGACGGGCCGCGAGACATGGCCTTCATCATTCACCGGACGCTGGCTGACCCGCGCTGCCTCGACCCCACTATCGATCCGAACGACCGTGTCCCGGGCACCACCGTATGGGGACCGCCGAAAGCACAGAACTACAGCGCCAACAGCATGGGTCGTTACACGTCGCTGACAGGTTACTTGAGCCAGTGGTCGCCGTCGAGCCGCGGCGACGGTCCGGCGAATCTCGCGCGCACCTCGGTGCCGGTGCTCCTCCTTGAGCACACCGGCGACGCCTCCGTCTTCCCAACTGACAATGATACTTGGGCGGCTGCGTCCGCGGGGCGGACCGAGAGACATCAACTCAAGGGTGGAAACCACTATTTAGCGGGGCAGCCGGAGCTCATCGAGGCGGCCGCCGACCGGATTACTGCTTTCGCAGAACGCCTGTAATGCGAACACAGAAGGAAGGTGTATTTCGCGACCGTCGTAGGGCGGGAAGCTGCCACTTTGGGGTTTCTGCCCCATACGGAGGAAGGCCGCGCGACCCGCATCGACCTTGGGGCGAGACAGGCGCACCTTGGATAACTGACCACAGGGAGCAAGATAATGACTCAGCATTCGAGCGCCGTTCCGATCCACGGCCTGCATCATTTCGCCTATCGCTGCCGAGATGCCGAGGAGACGCGGGCGTTCTACGAAGATCTTCTCGGTCTGCCTCTCGTTCACGTGATACGGGCGGAGAACGTCCCAAGCACTGGCGAGTACTGCCCTTATGTCCATATCTTTTTTGAGATGAAGGACGGCTCGTATCTCGCCTTCTTCGATCTCGGTGACAACGTGAAGTCGGAGCCATCGCCGAATACCCCATCGTGGGTTAACCACATTGCTCTCCGTGTCGATAGCATCGAGGAGCTCGAATACATGAAGCAGCGACTTCATGAGGCCGGAATCCAGGTGCTGGGGCTTACGGACCACCACATCATCCAGTCACTCTACTTCTTCGACCCGAACGGGATTCGGCTCGAGCTAACGACGGAGACGGCATCGGATGAGGAGATGGAGGCTGCGAAGAGGACCGCGCACAACCAGCTCAAAGATTGGGCGAAGGAAAAGGCCGAGCGCGGCGCATCCGTGGTCTGAGAAGGGTCCAGGAGTGGTTTAGTGACGTCTGCGTGCTGCGCAATCGAGACAGCGGACGCTGGAGCAGTCGGAGCAGCACTGGATCATGTTCCCAGTGGCTAGCCACGTATACCCCTGCTGCTTGCGCAGCTACGCGGCTGCCATCCGCGGAGGCAGCCCCAAGGCAACGCATTCCACCTAGCTCCGTCGCAAACACTGCGTCGTGATCGACCTCGCCAAAAGTGTTCGCTAACTCAAGAGCCGCTGCCACGAAGCTCGGCAGGCCGAGTACTTCAACTAAATCCTCGAGCACCGCGCCGTTAACGTTAGGGAAACACGCGTGTGCTGCCCGCGAACGGGTGACGACAGCATTCTTTCCTCCCCGGGACCCTCGTCAGTGGCCTCTTTGTACAACCCTTGCAAGCTTTGCAGTCTGCGGCAACCCCTTCGCCCTTCAGGTGCTTCTGGGACTCACCTCGCTACCGTGGCGAAGCCCATTATTAGATGGGATGCTGGCGCGCCAGCGCCTCACGCCTTCCACCTCAGCTAATCGGGTGCGCCTCCCACACTCATAGTTTCAGGCAAGCGGAGGCTCTGCCGGAGGCATCTTCCTGTTGCACCACGGCAACTATGCCACTCAAGATGCCGTCTTCACGGAAAAGAAAGCGGACCTGTAGCTGATGGGCACGCTAGAGAACAGCGCATGAACGTGCCTCCTCACCCCGATGAATGGCTGCGCCTCAAGGTTCTGGG
>DASZAZ010000074.1:0-24354 GCA_035944635.1 Microvirga sp. | reverse complement strand
CAGGGGATCGTTAACTAGGGATGGTGGGACCGTCTGCGGCCAGCTGTTCAGGGTTATCGCGATCACGTTGAACTCCTCGCTTCGGACGAGGCTAGACCCGGACCGACGATCTGGCTTGAACCATCACGCCAAAATGAAGGGGCGACCCGATCGGATGTGACTGGAGAAGGACGGGTGCCTGCAACAAGCTACAGAGCTTGGGTAGATCCCGAGGTTCGGGCCCGACAAGAGCAGTGACACATTCGCTCCGACAACGGGCCGGAGTTCGTCGCCAAGGCAGTTCAGGCCTAGATCACGGCTGTAGGAGCCAAGACAGCCTACATCGCTCCAGGCTCACCCTGGGAGAACGGATATGTGGAGAGCTTCAATGCGCGAATGAGAGACGAGTTGCTCGATTGGGAGCTCTTCTGCAGCTTGCGAGAGGCTCAGATTATCATCGAGAACTGGCGACGCCACTACAACACCAGGTGGCCGCATGCCTCCCTCGGCTACCGACCGCCTGCACCGGAGGTGTTCGTCCCCGCCATGGCACCTTGGTCCAGCAGGCCAGCCGCAGTGGCGCAAAGGCCGACCCTCAACTAACATTCACACCGGACCACCCCATAGGGGCCGATCACCAGCTCTCGTCTTCAGGGGCGCCCGCGTCATCGGGCGCTGAGGCGGGCCGGAGGGCCTCGCCTGCGGTAGCCTGCGGCGGTGCCCCCTCCCCTTTGCGTCGTGCCGCGACCTCCTCGAAGGTCTCGCCCGTGCCCTCCAGCACGGCATCCCTGCCGGTACAGGCCTGCCAGCGCCGGATCGCGCCATGTTCCGTGGGTAGAGCGGCCCGGTTTGAATGCAGCCAGCCCCGGATCCCAGTCCACTTGCGGGTGC
Organism: Microvirga sp.; assembly: GCA_035944635.1. Classification (GTDB taxonomy): domain Bacteria; phylum Pseudomonadota; class Alphaproteobacteria; order Rhizobiales; family Beijerinckiaceae; genus Microvirga. The sequence goes on along the minus strand of DASZAZ010000074.1, from coordinate 23,484 downwards.
CATGCTCGAGACCGCTGAAGAGCTCGATATTACGCGCTTCTACAACCCCAACGGCCTGATGATGGAGAGCGAGAACGGAGGAGCCTATTCCGACATGCTTGTGCGGATTGGACGGCGGCACTCGCTCTACCACGCCTACGTTGAACCAGTTCTGCACCGCCGGAACCTGACCATCCTCACCCAATCCCTTGCGCGTCGCATACTCTTCAACGGGAACAGGGCAACGGGCGTGGAGATTGCGCGTGCAGGGGAGATCCTCTCGATCAAGGGCTCTCGAGAGGCAACCCGGAAGCGTGAGCCGCTTCGAACGCCCCAAGATCTCACCTTGATTGGGCACAGGTGAGAGGCGAAGAGCCAAGGCTTGAAGTCTGGAGCAGCGCCACTGAAGCTCACTGCGGAGCGCTAGGTCGTAAAGGATCGCGAACTGCGCGACGATAGTCCGACGGTGTTATACCACGGTGTTTCGCGAAAACCCGAGCTAGCACGTTGTTCGAAGCGTATCCTACATCCAAGGCTATCTCAGTGATCGGACGACCCGTCTGTTCAAGCAGCTCGCAAGCTTTTTCTATTCTGAGCTGCGTCAGGTAAACTCGTGGCGGCACACCAACGCTGTGCTTGAACATGCGGGCGAAATGAAAAGGCGAGAGCCGCACCTCGGCTGCCAGCTCGTCGAGGCTAACATCTTCCGCCAACCGCGCGCGCATCAGTTCGAGGCAGCGACGTTGTGCCCAGGGAGCAAGACCACCCCTGGCCGGCTTGAACGGTGACCCGCCCAGCCGACACAGCTCAGCCAGTATCTCGCAACCTGCGGCCCGCGCCAGTAAACGCGGAGGTGTTCCCTCTTGGTCACAAACTGCCCACAGACTGCGGATCGCTGACTGGAGGGCCGGCGAGAAAAACGTTCCACCGTATATTCCGGGACTCCCGAGCGAGAAACCGCCATCGGTCGCCTCATCGAGCAAATCCTGCCACCGAACTATGGGGAATGATAAGCTGCGTACCTGATGACTATTATTGAGCATAATTTTGTTAGCGAAATTAGGTGCAGAAAGGAAGAAGCTACCTCTTCCGCTCGTTACATCAAAATCCCCCCTCCCATATCGCCACTGACACGGTTGCCGCCGAGCACATCTTGATACAGAACTAGATCCGGTACCGCTGGATGGGACATGTCCCCAGCTGGCGGCGCAGCCTCAAGCATGTTGAGAATCCCGCCGGATGATTTGAGTGTGCGCAAGTATGTCGAGAGCCGGCCTTCACTGTACCACTGAGGGAACGACGAATAGGTAGCAGGTGTCATTGTCCCGTCTCCCGAACGTCATAATCGCGATCTCAATTAGCAAGGCAGACCGCGAGCTCACACTTTGGCTCTTTGGCCCCAAGATACCTTTCATAGTGCTTGATTGGCGACAAAAAAGGAAGCGGTCCTTGTCGGCCCGGTGCGAGGGTGCTTGAGGCCCAAGGGTCGTTGGGCTGCAGAGCCAGCAAGTCGGACTAAGCGACCACACCCTTCAGGATACGCCCAAACTCAGTCTTTTCGACATTGAGCACACCGTTCTCATGAAAATACTTGATGTGCTGAGCATGTTCATGGTGAGCGGTTCGCTCCTCGATGGACGCCCATTCCTCGACGAAAACGAAACGACCCAGCTCGTCATGATCTTCGTACAGGTCATAACGGATGTTGCCGGGCTCCTTGCGGGATAATTTGACGATAAGTACCAGATCGCGGCGCAGCTCGTCTTCCTTATCGGCCTTCGCCTTGATTCCGACGACGATCTGAATCTTGCTCATCTACCGCTTCTCTTCAAAGTTGTAGTCGCGGCCCGCATGAGGCCGCGACCGTTGGCACAGACTTACTAGGCCGCTTTCTCGACGTTGAATCCATCATGGTTGTCGAACACGCCCATGAAGCCAGGCACAGTTGCCTCGCGCACCCAGTCGCGCTGAAGCTCACAGTACATCTGGACGCGGCTGATGAGCTTTGCACCCGCCTGTTCGATACGCTTCAGCGCCGCTTCATGCGCGGCAAGCGAGGTGCCGCCAACTGCATCGGTCGGTACGTAAACTTCGTAGCCTTCTTGTATCGCATCCAGCACGGGGAACGTGAGGCAGGCTTCGGTCCATAAGGCGGTCATGATGAGCTTGCGACGACCCAGCGCCTTAACGGCTCCTTTGAATTCGCCATCTTCCCAGCTGTTGATCGAAGTTCGGTCATATGTCGGGAGGTGGCCGATTACGTCTTGCAGCTCCTGGATCGGCGGCCTGTTGCGGCCGGTCTGGACGTTGACAGTCGAGTGGACGATTGGAACGTTGAACGCCATGGCCGCCTTGGCGACGCTCGCGATGTTGAACACCAGTTCATCGCGCCGCATCGAACGGATCGAAGACACCTGAATGGGCTGGTAGTCGATTATGATTAGAGCCGAGTTCTCCGGCGTTAGGAGATGGTCTGTCAGGGGGTTACGGATCGTTTCGCTTGCCATGGGTAGGGCTCCTCCTTGGTTGAGACGGAAATCTAATGGTCCCGAGACGCGGCTAAAGAGCTGACCGACCCGACACCAAAGCTATGCGCTACGCCACACTCTTGAGGTCGCGGACCCGTTAATTGCAGCGTCGCGTTGACTTTAACGAACCGCCTCAACTATGCGCCGCTGCGTCTGCTGCTTGAGTGCCATTCTTGCGCTTCAGAGGAGACTCTAGGGGCTATGGTCTGTCCTGTCCCGAGAGAGCCATTGCGTCGTTGCTGCACACAAAAGCCGTTGGTCGGTCGCTCGGGTCCAGGAGTTCGTAACCCTTCGCGGCAGCCTCTTCCGGATTAAACGACGTCTCAGGTGCGAGCAGAGGGTCGACGGACAGGTCGAGCCTTCAGTCGCTTGGCGGGCCAGCGTGTGGAGGAACTCGGCTGCTTCACACTGCGTAGCATCGAACATCCGCAAGGGTGTTCGATGCTACCCCCGATCGGACGGAACGGCCTGCCTTCGACGGGTCTGGCAGAGTATGTTCACCCTAGCCTTTCGACGCGGCTGAGCTCGGCTCCGACTGGTTCACATGGCTGAGATGGAAACCGCCCACCGCCGGCATGATGGCCTTCGGCGACTGGATCGTGTCGGATTTGGCCGCTCAGTCGAGGTAGCTCAGCCTGCATTGCTGGTCGTTCGAGGCGAGATCGTCGGTCAAAAGCCAGTGGATGATCCGCTCCTCCGCGTCGATCTCCAGCACCATCTCGAACGTTTTGCTCTCCGCATAAACGGCAAAGAAGCCAAACTGCCGTGCACCCCACACGGGCGTGCTCAGGCGAAAGATACCGCCCGTCAGCACGCGGCACAGCATCAGGGCGTTCTGCAGCGCATCAGGCGGGTACTTGGCCTGCAGCGCCGGCGCGAGAAGTCTATGAAGCTCTACAGCATCGGCGGCATTATAGGCCCGCACGAGCGCCTCGGCCTTGTCCGTCAGAGCATGCGGCCCCACGGCGAGCGCCTGCGAGGAGACGAGGGTCGCAAGAATGGCAGAGGCAGGAGCGATCCCCCGCAGGAGCCGCAGGAGCCGGCAAGGCCAACGCCCAAGGTCGAGACGACAGAACAGGAGATTTCGAGAAGCTCGCATCATCCGCTCCCCGCAACGACTACTCTGCACGCCCGAGAGCCAGGCTGTGCGGCCCATCGCGTCAAGCCTCGAGGGCGGTCGCGACGAGCCGCCCGACCTCCGCGAAAGCGGGATTGGTCTGGGCCATGGTCAGGGCGGTCTCCGTCATGAACATGGTAACCACGACCGGTGCCCGGCCGGGCGGCCAGATCACGGCGATGTCGTTGGTGGTGCCGTTCCCGCCAGCCCCCGTCTTGTCGCCTACGCGCCAGCCCTTCGGCAACCCCGCCCGCAGCTTCGCATCGTCCGTCTTGTTGCCGATGAGCCAACCGTTGAAGAGTTCGCGGGATGCCGACGATAGCGCTCCGTCGAGGGCGAACGCGCGCAGCGTGGACGCCATGGCGTCAGGGGTGGTAGTGTCGCGGGGATCGCCTGGCTTGCCTTCGTTCAGGGCTGTTTCCCAGCGGTCGAGACGGGTCTGCGCGTCCCCGACCGATCGGGCGAGGTCCGTGACCGCGGAGGGTCCGCCGAGCGCCTTCAGGATCAGGTTCGCGGCCGTGTTGTCGCTGATGGTCGTGGTCGCCTCGCACAGCTCCGCGAGGGTCATCCCGCTCGCCACCCTGTCCTTCGTGACGGGCGAGTAGGTGACGAGATCGGATTCGGCAAAGCGGATGCGCCGATCGAGGCTTTCCTGGCCGGCATCGACCCGCCGGAGCACGGCCGCTGCAGCGAGCGTCTTGAACGTGCTGCACATCGGGAACCGTTCGCCACCGCGGTGGCTGATCCGACGACCGGTTGCTGTGTCGAGAACCGTGACGCCAAGGCGAGACGCGTATCTCGCCTCGATCGCGGCAAGCCGCTGATCGAAGCCATCGATCCAATCTGTTTGCGCTGCGGAGTGGGAGTAAACGAGCATTCCGGTAAGGGCGCTCGCCCCCGCCGCGGCCATGAATCGGCGACGTGTTGCCATGTGATTGTACTCTCCGTTGGTGACCAGGTGTGACGGAGCGGAAAGAGAGGTGCAAACGACGATTTCGCATGGGAGCTATCAAGAAATCTTGGTCCCGGCAGAATCGAGATCGAGAGCTTGGCCGTAGGTGTCGGGAGGTGCCTGATTCCTAGCCCGCTGCTCGTTGTATGTTCCTGGCATGCTCGCAGCCGACTTCATGGCATCCTGACGGTTGCTCTCCGGTGACCGGGCGGGGCGCTCGGTCCGGGCCCTGCAGCGTCAAGCCCCTTATCGAGGACAGCCGCCATGCCCGATCACTGAAGATCATCGCCATCCAGGGCGGCAGCGGATGCCGAAGATACCGAGGCCGCAGCTCACGAGAGCGCCCCGCGCCAGTGAGGATAGGTGACATAGGCGGTCACCGCTCCGTCCTCGTGCGAGCGGATCGCGACCATTTCGCCCTTCGGCATGTATACGATATCGCCCGGACCAGCGGTAACCGTGCCGGCGTCGGTCGAGACCGAGAGCTGCCCTTCCAGGACAACCATGACGTCGTCGACGGCGAGCTTTTCATCGATCCTTTGGTTCGGCGCATAGCGACCATAGCCAATGGTAATAGGCCCGCCGTGCTGCTCGTCGACTAAGTTGCCCGCGAAAACATCAGCCTCCTGGCCGGGAGAGCGCTCGAACGGTGCGTCGGCGGTCGTGAACTTGCGAACTATCATGATTATTCCTCCGTTTTGCGCCGGAGTTCCGGCAGACTGTCGTTCATGAAGAACTCTTTGAAGTCGGGGCTGAGTGTGATGGACTAGCGCCTCGCCAAAGAAAGCACTGGTGCGCAGGTCGCGCCGACTTCGATTAGGTCGGCTGGGGAATGCGCGCGATGACCTTGATCTCGAAAGCGAAGCCGGCCAGCCAATTGACGCCCACCGCAGTCCAGTTCGGATAGGGCGGTGCGCCGATGGCCTTCTCGCGCACGGTCATGATGGTCTCCAACTGCGCTTCAGGATCGGTGTGGAAGGTTGTGACATCGACGACGTCGGCAAAGGTGCAGCCGGCGGCCGCAAGCACCGCGGCGAGGTTGTCGAAGGCAAGCTGAACCTGCTTTTCGGAGTCTGGCTCGGGCGAGCCGTCCTCGCGGCTTCCCACCTGACCGGAGACGAAAAGGAGATCGCCGGAGCGGACTGCCGGGGAATAGCGGTGCTTCTCGTAAAGCGCATGGGGGCCGTCGGGAAAGACAGCTTGTCGTCCAGGCATTGCAGGGTCCTTTTCGCATTTACCGGGGATCGTCTCCCCTTGACGAACCTGAAGTGGTCCCTGCACCGTGGAGGTATAATCCCGGCGATTGGCAAATCACTTATGCATCAGACGCAAGACCGAACACGGCCTCAACTCGAGCAGATCGACGCCTTTGTTGCAGCCGTCGAGCATGGCGGCATCTCGGCCGCGGCGCGAGCGCTTGGCCGCGACCCATCCGTCGTCTCGCGCCGGCTGGACGCTCTGGAAGCCCGTCTTGGGGTTCGATTGCTGTCTCGCACGACGCGGCGGATCACCCTTACCGAGGCCGGCGCTGTTTATCTCACCCGCGTCAGAACGATCCTCAGCGAGTTGTCGGCGGCGGACGCTGAAGCCGCAGAGGGCGCTGCTGCGCCGCGCGGACTCCTGAGACTCAGTCTGCCGGCGACCTACGCCAGGCGGTGGATCGCGCCTCGGTTGCCGGAGTTCGTTGCTGCCTACCCTGAGGTTCAGCTAGAGCTCCACCACACCGACCGTTTCGTAGACCTGATCGCGGAGGGGTTCGACGCAGCGGTCCGCATCGGCGAGCTGTCGGACAGCAGCCTTACTGTAAGGCGCTTAGCTCCTGTCGAGATCATCCTTTGCGCCTCGCCCGATTACATCGCTCGTCGGGGCGTGCCGTCGAAGCCTATGGATCTGGAGAAGCACGAATGCCTTCGGTTTCCGATGGAGGGGTTCTGGCAGGGATGGAAGCTGCGGAAGGGCGATGAGCACGTCACCCAGCGCGTGTCGGGCTCCATCATCTCGGACGAAGGCGAGGGCTTGGTCGCAGCTTGCGTCGCGGGCGCCGGCATCCTGCTGGCCGCCAATTGGGAGATCGGGCAGGAACTCACCAACGGCCGACTCATCCGGGTGCTCCCGGAGTGGCGGTTCGATGTTGAAGCCGCAGTGCAGGTGGTTCTGCCGCCAGGCCGGCTCATTCCGGCCAAGACACGCGCATTTGTCGACTGGCTGGTCAGGGACCTCGCGCCAAGTCCGCCATGGCTCCGCTGCACTCCTACGGCGCCGGGAGGGGTCTAGCCTCAGCCATGTCGCGGTGACAGCAGCGACGTCCCGCGGCTTGACGCGGCCGCAGCCTGTTTCAGGTGCGAGGCGAGGTACTTGTCCGTCACGAACAGAATCGCCCTCTTCTTGGTCACTTGTCCTCGAGGGTAGGCGAGGTACTGATAGGCTGCCTCTGGAGAGCGAGCATGGGTCAGGGCAGGCTGATGCCTCCAGTCGTTTGCCGAACGGGGAAAGCCGGCCAAAGCGGCGTCACACGACCATGGCGGGGCCGACTCATCCTACTCTATCAGGGACGAGAAGCCCACCACATCGGAAGCAAGGATGGCGGCGAGGCGGCGGTTGGTCATTCAGGAAGACCCGCGAGAGCGAGCCCCTGTAGAAAGTGCTCCAACGTCTCTGGATGCTGGATGGGACAGAGGCGACGCCACCTCGACACTGACATCGCAGTGTCACCCATCAGTATGCGATCAATAGCTTCCCGCGCCACATCGAACTGTGCGAGATACGCAGCGCAGACCGCTACCTGCCGGTGACCCGCCGTCCACTCAGGGTTGGCCCGCATTGCCCGCGCGAGCGCATCCAGTGCCTCACGGTAGCGCTTGAGATTCATGAGGGCGTTGCCCACACCTGCATCAAAGAACCATGTCACTGGGTCAAGCGGGCTCAGCCGCTTGGCTCGCATGAAGCTGTCCAGGGCTACAGTGTGATCGCCAAGCCAGGTCCTAATCCACCCGTGCATCGCTAACGCGAGTGCAGAGTTTGGGTTTACGGCCAGCGACCGCTGCATCAGATCAGAGGCAGTCGCGAGGTCACGCGCGATGTAGGCGCGAACACCCGCTGCGATGCAAAGAACCTCCGGATCATCGGGAGCCAGCATGAGGGCGCGATCTGCATGCTCGATCCCGTGGATGTCCTGGTCTTCATCCCGTTTCCATGCGTTAGCACGATGCCAGATGTAGCACCAAGCGATCAGTGCATGACTGTATGCGTAGCCGGGGTCCAGGTTGATGGCCTGTTGAAGGAGGTACAAGGCTTGTCGTACGGGCTCCTGGCCGGTGGCCTAGGCTAAGGGCAAGGCGTGCAGGTAAAGGTCGTATGCCCCGAGTTCATTGGGTCGTTTGCGTCGCGACCGCTCGATCTCAGCACGTCGGAGAGACGGCTCGATGGCTCCGACAACGCTCTGAGTAATCTTGTCTTGAAGATCGAAGATATCTTCCAATCCGCCGTCGAACCGGTCAGCCCAAACATGAGAGCCGGATTGGGCCTCGATCAACTGACCAGCGATCCTGACCCGGTTATCCACCTTGCGGACGGAGCCTCCCAGCACATACCGGACGCCGAGTTCACGTCCGACCTGCCGGATGTCCACGGCCCTGCCCTTGTAGGTGAAAGACGAGTTGCGGGCGATCACGAAGAAGGATCGGATACGGCTCAGGGCCGTGATGATGTCTTCGACCATGCCGTCTGCGAAGTAATCCTGCTCCGCGTCGCCACTCATGTTGGTGAAGGGCAAGACGGCAATTGAGGGTTTATCCGGGAGCGGTGGAGGCGCTGATTGCGTGGACACCGAGGTCTTCGGTAAGACATGCTGGGATGGAGCCCAGGCGAAGGCGTGCACAGGCTCCTCAATGTTCTTGACCTGCTGGAGCCCAAGATCACGGAGTTGGACGTTGAGAGCCTTGCGAGCCTGCCGATGAGCATCGCCCGAGATGCACAAACCTCCAGGCTCGGCCATGCCCTCTAAGCGGGCAGCGATGTTGACACTGTCGCCCAGGAGGTCGGCCCCTCGAACCAGGACATCCCCTACGTGGATCCCAACTCTGAACCGCAAGGCGCGATCCGGGTCGATACGCGAGTTCAGACCAGCCAGCGTCTCTTGGGCTCGGACGGCACACTGGACCGCATCCACGGCAGAGGGGAATGCCGCTAAGACGCTATCACCTGCCGTATTGGCAATCCGCCCTCCGTATTCACCGATCAGACGGTCTAGGGCCTCTCGATGGGTGGCAAGAGCCCAGAGGGTGCCGACCTCATCCTGCCCCATAAGGCGCGAGTACCCGGCGACATCGGCAGCGAAGATCGCTGCCAACCGCCGCTCAACCCGCTTCGACCCTGGCTCAGTCACCTCAATAGTCCTATTGGGCGGTTTACGCCCGAAAGGTATCGACCCTTGGCTTGTTCACACCAGACAACCAAGGACCCGCTGATCTTGGGATGCAGGATTTCCCGTCCGAGCGTCGCCCGCCACAACGGCAGGCCGCGCCTGCACAGCTCGGCACAAAACCGGAAGAACGGCCAATCGATCCGTTCCTCCTGCTGCGCCATCGTCGGCAGCGAGCGCCAGAGATCGTCAACATTGGGTGGAGCGCTGGAATGTCTGGAACGCGCCGCCCCTGGATCCCTGTCCGCCGGCGTCGTCCGGCTCGTCGCCTGTATATCGAGCTGCAAGGCAAGAGCCGAGAGAACCCCAGCTCTTCGGACGGGGGATGCCGCGCGATCGAAGCACTTTTGCCCTGTGTCGTTCATGTGTTCGGATCCTTGCTCAGTAGACCCTAGGCCCACCGTGTCTCAGGATGCTCGAGCTCCCATCCTCGCGTCGCCGATATCATGAACCGGACTTCTCGAACTCGCGCGGCTTTGGCCTTCTTGGACTGGTGCTCAAGGTACCTGCCTGTAGACGACCGGCTAGGCCAATTGGCTGTAACGGTCGTTTAGAACTGCGCGCCGCTCATTGCCTGCAGGAATGCATGCGGGTTCCAGTATTCGCGGTAGTTGACGATCAATCCGTCCTTGACGGTCACGAACGTGGCGTAGCTCATCTCATAAGCGTTGCCGTTCGTTAGAACCTCACCGGAGGCGCTCCATTCCGCGATAGCGACATGCGGATCGTCCGTCGGATAGATGCGAAGGTGGGAGATCGAGCGAACGTCGATAGCGCTCGGGTAGTTGCGCAGATATCCGTAGAGCGCCTCGCGGCCCTGCAAGCGGGTTGGCGAGCCCTCAGGCGCGAACGGAAACTCTGCCACAACATCGTCGGCACAGAGCAGCGACCAGGCTTTAATATCCTTGGCAAGAAACGTGTCGAGGCTCTGATGCAGGAGTTCGGCTGCGGAAGGGAAGTTGCTCATCTTAAGCTCCTTGTTTGGCTGGCGCAGCTTCAGCTGCGCCTTACAACGAACATCGCAGATTGGGGCAGCGCTGCGGTGCGCAGGATGCTGCGCGGGTTCCGATCTTGCGCTTTCTAGGGGCTCTCACCGCAGTGGCAGCGAGGCAGCAGACGCCTGCGAAGGATGGGTGAGGCTCATGGCGCGCCGCGACGCCCGCCGCTCCTTGAGCCTCGCCCAGAAGCGCCCCACGCGGTTGCGATTGTTGTCGGTCCAGTCTGGGCAGGCCACGGGGGCCTCGTGGCGTTGCGGCGGGTTCTCGGGTTGTGCCTCATGACCCAGATGTGCTCGCGAATGCAGTAACCTGTGTAACCCCGGTCAGCGATCGCTCACTGCGGTACGCCCAGCCAGCGTACCTCTCTTGTAAAACAGTTCTATCGCAACGAGAGATTTCGCTGAATCCATTCGGCCGTTTCGGTGACGTCCGCGCCGGTCAGTTCATGGCCTACCGAGTGCTCCCTGAGATCCACGCGGGCGCCACGAGCCCTAAGAGCATGCGCCAGCTCCTCCGCATCGGGGGCGTAGGGATCGTCACGCCCGCTGAGCACCAGCACGCTGGTGTCCGAGAGGTCCGCAGCTGGCGGGTTCTCCAAGGCCTGCAGGCCGCGCAGTAGCACGGCACGGCGCACGAGACTGGGGTAAAGCTGGATGAACGCCGCAAGAAAGTTCGCGCCATTGGAGTAGCCCAGGAAGACGAGCCGGTCCGCGTCGAGCCCGTAACCCGTGACGGCGCCTTCCACGAAGGCGGCGAACGCTTGCGCCTCGCCTCGGATGTCTGTCTGGTCGAACATTGTAGCATCAAGACGCCGGAACCAGCGATTGCTGCCCTCCTCGGTCGCCCGACCGCGCACGCCCAGTAGTGTCGCGCGTGGAGCGATGCGGCGGGCGATCGGCATCAGATCGGCCTCGTTGCCGCCGCTGCCGTGCAGCAGTACGAGGGTCGTGCCGTTGGGCTGCTCCGGCCGGTTGAAGCGGTGGACGAAGGGCAGATCCCGAACCGGGAACCTCTCCTCGCCAGGCAAGGCGAATTGAGGGAGCATCGCCCTAAGGTCCTCGGCGCGCTCTGCCTCGTGCGGCGGGAGGAACAGGGTTCGGCCGAGCCCGCCCGGTGCTTCGTCGACGGTCATGCCCGGCCCATCGGTCGCGTATTCCATCAGGATGCCGGCCGGGTCGCGGACGTACAGAGACAGGAAGTACTTGCGGTCGTGTACCTCCGTCGGTCCGTGTTCCTTCAGCGAGAGCCGCATGGAGCGAACGGCGTCGACGTCCCGTGCGCGGAACGCCACATGGTCGGGAACTCCGGCTCCGGCCACGGACGGCACGAAGCCCGAGACCTCCCGGATGTCGACGACGTCGGTATCGGAGATCATGCGCTGCGTCATGCCGGCACGCTCGCTCGTCGTGTACCCGAAGCGCGCCAGGAAGCCTGCCGTCTCCGATGCACTGTCGGTCAGGAGCGTGACGCCCCGCAGCCGGGTGGGCGCCCCGTCCAGGGGAGCGGGCGATGCCATCGCGACGCCGACCATCTTCACGATGAGCCCGTCGGGGTCCTTCAACCGGAGGACCGGCTCCCCGAACTCGCGGGAGGGGCCCTCGTGCGGGATGCCGGAGGTCAGCGCGCGTGTGAGCCAGTCGCCAAGGGATGCGGGCGGTACCGCCAGCCCCACCTCCGAGACCTGCCCGATCCCGGTGCGACCACGGCCGGTCGCTTCCCAGACCAGGAAGGTCAGCAACGAGCCCGGGCTGCCCAGCGTATCCCCATAGATGAGATGAAGTTGTTCCGCGTCCGCATAGCCTCCCGTTTGCTTCACGAGCTTTAGGCCGAGAAACCCGGCGTAGAAGTCGACGTTCGCCTGCACGTTGGCGGTGATGCCGGTGACGTGGTGGATGCCGCTCGTCATGTCCTTGCTACCCTTTCGAGGGTCAACCACCCGCCTCGCGCGCAAGCACCGTCCGGACGCCCGGATCAGCGGCTATCCGGTCATGCAGCGCCTGCACGTTCGGGTAGCCTTCCAGGCTGCCGGGCAGGATCTTGGCAATCATCGGATCATCGGAAAGGCGTAGGCGTCAATGACCGAGCGCCCGCTGTCGAGGATATGCTCGCGCCCGTCGAGGTGGCGATCCAGGATGCCGAACTGCTTCGCGACGAGCTTCTGCCCCGCTTCGACGACGACGCGTCGCGCCGCGTCGCTTGGGTCGCTCGTGTAGCGATGTGGCATAAAGATCGGCCAGAAGGCGGCGTGAACGTCCGAGGTGAAGAAGGCCGACCACCGATGCGCCTCGGCTTTTGCCCGCACGCCCTCGCCACCGGCGAGACCCGCCTTCGGGTGCTTGTGCGCGAGATAATCGAGGATCGCGCCGGCCTGCGTCAGGAGCCAGCCGTCGTCCTCGCGCAAGGTGGGCACGGCGCCCGCCGGGTTCACGGCGAGGAGCTCAGCGGAGCCATACTGAACCTTGACGGCGTCATAGGGCGCCTCGATCCATTCGAGGGCGATGTGGGGCGCCAGCGAACAGGCGCCGACGGCATAGTAAAGGGTCGGCATGGTCTTTCCTTACCGTTGGTGTGCGCATGAGGATGGGGTAGCGGCAGACCGCTGAAAGCTTGCATGCACGCCCCGATGATTGCGTCTTCAGGGATGGCGCGTCGCGGCCTCGACGATGACGTCCGTGACAGCCTGGGGCTGGGAGACCATGACGACGTGCGACGCTCCCTCGACGACAGTCGTTCGCTTGGAGCCGGCACGCTCCGCCATGAACGCCAGCGCTCTTGCCGGAATGTTTTTGTCGCCATCCCCATAGACGAAGTAGGACGGCAGCGACCGCCAAGCCGGATCACCGGATTTTTCGGTGAGAGCGTCTTCAGTAACGGGACGCTGGCCGGCTGCCATCAGCGCGGTCATCTCGGCGGGAACGTCATGAGCGAACTGGTCCCGGAACTTCTCTTGGTCGATGTAGAGCTCGACGCCGCCGCCCGAGAGCTTCACCGGGGGGGCGAGCGCCCCGCCGAGCGTTCCGCCCGGGAACTTGCCGGCCAGATCCGCCGCCGCCTCACCCGCGTCGGGCGCGAAGGCTGCCACAAAGACCAGAGATTTGACGTTATCGTGCCCCTTCGCAGCGTTGGAGATGACCTGACCGCCGTAGGAGTGGCCGACCAGAACCACCGGGCCCGCGATGCTCGCGACGACGTCGGAGACGCGACGCGCGTCGGTTGACACGCTGCGCAGTGGGTTAGCGACGGCGACCGTCTTATAACCTGCCTTCTGGAGCTGGGCGACGACGCCGTTCCAGCTCGACGAGTCGGCGAAAGCGCCGTGAACGAGGACGATCGTGTCCTTGGCCGGCTGCGCCGTCGCTGCGCCGGACAGAAGAGCGGTCGCGACGGCGAGCGTCTTCATGAGTTTGGACATGGTCTTTCCTTTCACCAACAGATGAGCATGCGCTTGAGCGCGGACGACGTGGGAGACATTGACCTTGGAGCGCCCCGGTCGGCGGACGTGTCCAGTTCCGGAGCCGCACGGGCCTGCCGGACCAGCAGGTCTCGCCCGCCCGGCGGCTCGTCGAACTCGCATGGTGCAGAACCGGGAGGCTGACCCAGCTATCCGGCGTTTTGGATAGCCTGCCGATAGAAGGTCATGATCTCGCGGGCCGTGATGTCCGCTGCCTCGAGGGGAAGCATGTGCCCCTCCTGAGCGAGCGTGACATCCGTGCCGGAGGGCAGGCTGCGGGCCGTTCTCTGCTGGTCCGCGACCGAGATCACGTTGTCCTGCGCGCCGTTCAGGAGGAGCACCGGGATGCGGATCTCGGCGAGCCGGTCGGTGATGACGTAATTCGGGAGGTCGGTGAAGAAGGTTTCATGAACCTCAGGTGACACGAGCGCCACCGCCTCCGCCGAGCGCCGGATCGTCGCTGGATCCGGGCGGACGAACATCGATGCGTAGGTGCCGGTCATGAGATCGATGTCTCGTCCCTTGGTGACGAGGGTCTGCTTCAACTCGGGAGGCTGCGTCGTCCCCGATGCCGCGACGGTCGCCAAGAGGCAGAGGCCTGCGAATGTGCCGGGATGTCGGATCTGGGCGAGCATGCCCGTGAACCCGCCCAACGAGTGCCCGACATAGATCGCGCCCTTCAGGCCCATATGCTGCACGAAGGCTGCGACGTCGTCGGCAATCGTGGTTTGCGACCAGTTCTGACGGGCGGATGCGGACGCGCCGTGCCCCCGCAGGTCGAGCGCATAGACGTCGAACTCGGTGGCGAGCTTGGCGATCAACGGTGCGTAGAGCGCGCCCGTGCCACGAAGGCCGTAGCCGTGAACGAACACCAGCGCCGGACGTCCTGGCCGCCCGTGGCGCTCATAGGCAAGCCGTGCTCCGTTGATCTCGACGAACTCGATCGAAGTCGAGAGCGCCTCCTCGTTGCCCTGCGCCATCGCGAGCTTCGGCGATAGCAGCGAGCTGACTACGGAGGCTACGAGGCTCGCGCCTCCGACAGCAAGGGTCAAGACGTGTCTTCTGTTGACGGGATTCATTGCCACTCTCCTTGTTTGCGGTCTGACGTCTGGGTCGTCGACCTCAGAGCGCTCTGGCCGTGTTGCCGCGAACCACCCGGCGGGCGGCCTAGCGGGACATGGTGGGTGCTCGGCACGGGCTCTCCAGTGCGGGCAACCTAGCGTGCACCCGGCGCTAGCGCGTGCCGCGTCCTGCCGCGAGATGACCGATCCTGCGGTTTGCCGTATCTCCGTCGCTTTGGAACCTTGAGGGCTATTTGGCCGACGGCCAGCGCTCGTGCCCGACGAGGGGCACGCGCTACCCGGCGCTTCGATCTCTGAAAACGGGGGCACCTCGGGGATTGGGTGCACGGACACGGCCAAGGGCAACGCTGTCATGCTTTCGGGCACGAAGCGGCGGGTGCTGCAGAGAAACCGCGATGCGGCTGTCCACGATTACCACGGTCACACCCAGGCGCGGTATCGGCGCGGGGTCACGCGTCGGCGGGGGACGAACATCCCCGGCGTCTGTTCGAGAGCCGGCTCCGTCGGGCCATGACGCACGCCCGGTTCACCCTGGGTTGGCAGGGCCTCAGCGGCTGGACGGAACCGGGTCGCGAACCGCGCGGCGATAGTCGGACGGCGTCATATGCCGGTGCTTGACGAAGAGGCGGGCGAGCACCTGGTTGGAAGAGTACCCGACCTCGAACGCGATCTCAGTGACCGGAAGGTCTGTCGTCTCGAGAAGCTCGCACGCTCTCTCCAGTCGCAGGCGCGTCAGGTACACACGCGGCGGCACGCCGACGCTCTCCTTAAACATGCGAGCGAAGTGGAACGGTGAGAGCCGCGCCTCGGCGGCCAGCTCGTCGAGGCTGATGTCCTCCGATAGCCGCTCCTGCATCAGTTCCACGCAGCGCCGCTTTGCCCAAGGGGCAAGGCCGCCCCTCACCGGCGCAAGCGAGGCGCCGCTCAACCGGCACAATTCGGCAAGGATCTCGCAACCCGCGGCGCGCGCGAGCAGACGGGATGGCGCCCCCTCCTCGTCGCTCAACGCCCATAGGTTCCTGAGCGCCGATAGGATGGCCGGCGAACGAAACGGCCCCCTGTAAACCTGAAGGCTTTCCAGCGAGAAGGCTCCGCCGGCAGCTTCGTCGAGCACGCTCTCCCATTGCACGGTCGGAAACGTCAATTTGCGAATATGATGGCTCGCGCTGTTGCTTATCGTATGGGAGAAATTCGGCGCAGCGAGATAGAGGTCACCTTTCTCGCCGATCACATCATAATGTCCGGCTCCCGAGTCGCCGCAGACACGGCTGCCACCGGACACACCCTGAACGAGAAGGAGCTCCGGCACGGCCGGAATACCTATGTCCCCGGCGGGTCGCGCCAGTTCGAGCATGTCGAGGACTGCGCCTGGTGCTTTGTGTGCGCGCACGTAAGATGCCTGTTGGCCCTCGGAGTAGAATTTCGTGAAAGACGAGTAATCAGGCACGATCTATCTCCTCTGACATGGGCTAGGGACGCCTCTCGACCAGAATTTGCAGGCGACTTGGACCGTGCAGACAGGCTTAGGAACGCTAGAGCGGCCCAGCGGGACGCGCCTCGTTGACTATCGTCTAAATCGTCCTGAAGGAGGCGGGTTCCGTCATATCAACCGAGCCGATGGCACGTACGCTGCCACCAGGCACAGGGTCGGGCAGTTGCGAACGAAATGCAAGTGCACCGGCCGTCGCTGGCCTTACGCCCGAGCTGCAACCCTGCGAACCGATGCCTGCTTCGCGCTTGATCGCCGGAATTGGCTACGCCGCCCTGCCGAGTGCCCATTGCTCGTCAATCGGTACGCAAGATCGGCACCCTCGACGCAGGGCCTGCAACGCAACGCTCGAGGCCCCCGGTAAATTGCTTCGACGCTCGCAAGCGGCGATCTCTTCAACGGAGGCCTACCATGCCCCAGGCACAGACGATCACAACATCGTCAACGCAGTCGAAGTCCGGCGCTGACCTGATCGTGTTTAATGCGAGTATCTTCACAGGAAATAGCGGCCAGCCTGAATCGTCCGCTCTCGCGGTCAAAAATGGACGCATCTACTCGGTTGGGACCGATGCCGAGATCATCGAGCTGAAGCATCCCGACACTCAGATGATCGATGCAGGCGTTCGCAGGCTCATCCCCGGCATCAGCGATGCCCACATTCACCTGCTGAATGAGAGCAACTTCACCTTCACCGTGAGATGGGACGGCGTGCCCACGCTGCGCCGGGCCCTGTCCATGCTAAGCGAGCAGGCGGAACGGACGCCCGAGGGGCAGTGGGTCAAGGTGATTGGAGGCTGGTCCCCTTATCAGTTCGAGGAGAAGCGCTTCCCCACCATGGACGAGCTACGCGGGGCGGTGCCCAATCGGCCCCTGATCGTGCAATACGCTTACAACCGCGCCTTCATGAACGATCTTGCGTTGGAAGCATTCGGCGTCGGCACCGACCGGTTTCCCGACTTCCACGTCCTTGATTTCGAGAAGGACCACCAAGGCAAGTACACAGGTATCGTCTGTGGGGATACCTTCGGGTTTCTCGCGTTGGAGACACTGGTCCCGCAGCCGTCGTTCGATGAGCAGCTGAGCGCGCTCATTCATACGATCCATAGCCTGAACCGGTTCGGGGTTACATCGGTCTTCGATTGCGGCAGCAGGGGCTATCCTGAAGCCCACGCGACGGCCGAGGTCTTGATGCGCGATGATCGCTTCAACCTTCGCTTGTCCTTCGTGGACATGCAGTTTGGAAGCGCTAGCATGATTGACGCGGAAATCAGGGCCATCACGAAGACGACGCCCATGAGCCCCGGAGAGAACCTGTACCCGGCCCTCGCCCATGGCCACGTCTTCCGGGGCGTCAAGGCGCTGGATCCGGAAGTGCACGATCACGAGAATTTTGACCGCCCGGCGGTGATCCTCGATCCGGACCGGATACGCCGCCACGTCGAGCAGGACATCGCCAAGCTGGTGCAGCGGCGGATCCCGTTCCGCATGCACATCAGCTACGACGAAAACATCACGCCCTTCCTCGACGGGATGGAGAGGATGAACGAAACGACGCCGCTGGATGGCCTTAAATGGAGCATCGAGCACGCCGAGACGATTAGCCCCCAGAATATCGCCAGGGTGAAGAAGCTCGGGGGCGGGATCGCTCTCGATCCCAAGATGGCGTTGCACGGCGATGCGTTCATCAAGACCTACAGCCTTGAGAAGGCGCTGCAAACGCCACGACTGCGCCAGCTCGTCGACAGCGGCATACCTCTAGCGCTGACGACCGACGCGTTCCGGGCCGCCGCGTTCAATCCCTGGCTCGCAATGAGCTGGGCTGTGTCGGGTAGATCGGTTTCTGGGACCGAAGTGCTCGCCAAGGAGAACCGCCTATCCCGCGCCGAGGCACTGAAGCTTTTCACCCGCGGGGCGGCCTGGTTCATGAACGCAGAACACGAAATGGGCATGCTCGCCCCAGGGTACCTGGCGGATTTTGCCCTGCTGGACCGTGACTACTTCACTGTCCCGGACGGCGAGATCAAGTCCGTCTCCTCTGTCCTGACCGTCATGGATGGGAGGGTGGTCTTCGGCGCGCAGGAGTACAACGCGCTCTCGCCAACCCTGCCCGACATCCTGCCCGAATGGTCGCCCCTCAGGCATTTCGGCGGCTATTTCGGTGCCAAGCGGACCAGCTCTCTAGAGGCCGTGCCAGCGGACCACCATTCCAAGTCTGCAGCCTAAACCGTAGGCGGGCCCAGCAGGTCGGCTCGCTCGCTGCAATGATTCCGAGATCTCGGTTCGTGGCCCCCAACTGCGGCAAACGACGCGGGTTGCGTCTCTCCGTCGAAGTCGTGCCGTTCCGAAAGCAATCGATCGAACTCTCAAGGAGACATACGATGGCGACGATCACCACATCCGATGGCACCAGCCTCTTCTACAAGGATTGGGGCCCGAAGGAGGCGCAGCCGATCATGTTTCACCATGGCTGGCCCCTCAGCGCCGACGACTGGGACAACCAGATGCTGTTCTTCCTGTCGCACGGCTATCGCGTGATCGCGCATGACCGACGCGGCCACGGCCGGTCCGACCAGACCGACGCCGGCCACGACATGGATACCTATGCCGCGGACGTGGCGGCGATCGCCGAGGCGCTGAACCTGCGCGATGCCATCCATATCGGCCATTCAACAGGCGGCGGCGAGGTCACGCGCTATGCGGCTCGCGCCAAGCGCGGCCGTGTCGCCAAGGCGGTCCTTATCGCCGCAATCCCGCCGGTGATGATCCGGTCGGACACGAACCTGGACGGCGTGCCCCGCGAGGTTTTCGATGGCTTTCGCTCGGCGGTGGCCGCGAACCGCGCGCAGTTCTACCGCGACGTGCCGAGCGGCCCGTTCTACGGCTTCAACAGAGACGGCGCGACCGTCAGCCAGGGCCTGATCGACAATTGGTGGCGTCAAGGCATGGCCGGCGGCGCCAAGGCGCACTACGACTGCATCGCCGTCTTCTCCGAGACCGATTTCACCGACGACCTGAGGACGCTCGCCGTGCCCATCCTGATCCTCCATGGCGAGGACGATCAGGTCGTGCCGATCGAGAACTCGGCCCATAAAGCCATCAGGCTCGCGCGGGACGGCACGCTGAGAACCTATCCGGGCCTTTCTCACGGTCTGTTCGCGACGCATCCCGACGTGATCAATCGCGACCTGCTGGTGTTCATCCGCGACTGACCGCGGAGCGCCGAAGGCGTGGGCGCTTGGTCCAACGGCCAACGATAGGTCAGCGATCCCTGTTCTGACACGAGGTTCAACCATGTCTGGGAAGCTAGGGCCAATCCTGGTCTTCGGTGCTACCGGTCAACAAGGTGGGTCCGTCGCGACGGCACTGCTCAAGGCCGGCTGGTCCGTCCGCGCTTTCGTGCGCGACCCTGCCTCGTCCAAGGCGGCCGCGCTGAGATATGCCGGTGCCGAGCTGGTGAAAGGCGACTTCGCCGACACGGGATCGATGCGGTCGGCGATGGCCGGCGCGTACGGCGTCTTCAGCGTTCAGCCGAGTTCCGGCCAGGGGCCTGTCCTGGGCATCAGCGACGAGGACGAGGAGCGCTACGGCGTCGCGATTGCGAACCTAGCGCGCGAAGCCGGGGTTCAGCACCTCGTTTACGCATCGGTCGGCGTGCCAGGGGACGAGCCGACGGGCATGCACCACTTCGATACCAAGCGTCGCATCGAGAAACATATCCGCGGCCTGCCGCTCACGGCGACGATCATCCGACCGGTGGCGTTCATGGACATGCTGGTCATGCCAGGGTTCGGGCTAGATCGAGGTGTCTTTACGTCGTTCGCCCAGCCGGACCAGCCGGTGCAATTTCTGGCGGTCGAGGACATCGGGCGATTCGTGTGGTCGATCTTTGCTGATCCGGAGCGTTTCGGCGGCACGACCATCGCGATCGCCAGCGACGTGGTGACGGGACACGACCTGGAGGCTGCCTTCACCCAAGCGGCGGGCCGCCCGATCACGTACATGCGGTTTCCCGACGATGTCCTCGCCGGAAATTCATTCCTGGCGAAATTGACCGATCTGTTCGATACAGGACGTCTGGCGGGTCACGCAGACCTCAAGGCCCTGCGCGAGATAAACCCAGAGATGCAGTCTTTCCGCTCATGGCTTGCGGGAAGCGGCCATGAGGCGTTCGAGCATGCTCTCAACTCGGCGGAAGCCTGGGGGTACGGAAGCGCGTAAGCGCTGGACGAGTGCAGCTCAGGTGGCTCAGTAGAACTAGTTTGTCGTCTGGCGCGTCATAGCCCCGTCCTCACAGGCGTTGGGGCCTCCGACCAGTCCGGGCGGTTCAGGCCACGCTCAAGCAGGGTTCCGCGTGACAGTACATCGGGCTATTTGGGCAGTGATGATCAAGCCAAGCTACATGGAAGCGGTTGCGCGGTCTGGTGTACTGGGAACGCTAAGCGCTTTTGGCCTGCGCGTTGCCGGCACACCACCGCTCGGTCTTGACCTACCCGGAAGCGACATCGACATCCTCTGCCATGCGCCAGATCTGCACACGTTCGCAGCTGTGCTATGGACGGCGTTCTCAGACTATCCGGACTTTTCGATGCGGCAGTGGGTGGATGCCGAGCGGCCGGTGATCGCGTCGTTTGAAGCGGAAGGTTGGCAGTTCGAGATCTTCGGTCACGCAAGACCCGTGGCCGAGCAGCAGGGCTGGCGCCACTTCCTCGTAGAGCAGCGCCTCCTCGCGATCGGTGGACCGTGGCTTCGGACAGCCGTTATGGCCAAGCGAAGGGAAGGCGCGAAGACGGAGCCGGCCTTTGCAGCTGCCTTAAAGCTGCAGGGCGATCCCTATCAGGCGCTTCTTGAGTTAGAGCACTGGTCTGACCGTGTCTTGGCCGAGCTAATCGCCACTGCCAGCAACTAAACGGTCGCCGGCGAGAAATCGGTTACAACTCAGCGGTGTTCACGGAGCCTTCGTCGCCGTTTCGCTTTGACCATGCGCCGCAGCTCTTGCGGCGAGCGCAC
This sequence comes from Microvirga sp., assembly GCA_035944635.1. Classification (GTDB taxonomy): domain Bacteria; phylum Pseudomonadota; class Alphaproteobacteria; order Rhizobiales; family Beijerinckiaceae; genus Microvirga. The sequence continues at coordinate 2,461 of DASZAZ010000074.1, read as the reverse complement.
GGTCCTCATGAAAGCCCACGCAGTTTTCTTGGAGCCTTGCTGCGCCCGCTGTGATCATCGGGCCGACCTGCTCACTTAGTCTCGATCCGCCCCTCCGGTTCGGTCGAGCGCGTGCAGTCGTCCACGACTGCCTCCCAAGGAGCATCCTCCGCATAGAGTACCCGACGAAGGAACGCCGTTGAAAGCCGCTGGATCGCGGCGACTCGCTGGGGGCGCTCATCCGTCGTTTCCCGCGCCTCATAGTTCGCGATGCCGCCGAGCGAGTGCTCGCCCCCGAACACCGTGAACAACACCTTCGGGCTCGGGCTCAGGTCATAGGCCTCCCGCCACCAATTCGGTCCACGGACCGTCATCGCGCCATGGTCGTTGTCGCCTGCGATGACGAGCGTCGGCGCTGTCATGCCGGAGAAGTCTGGGTGCATGAACGGGAAGTTCTCGGCGGCGAAGGCGCTCAGATTCGCACCTCCGGTTCCGGGAATGGTGAGCAGCACCCCCGCGCCGATCCGATCATCCTTGATGTTCACCACCGATCCATCGTCCGGATCGGGATGCGTCGCTCCCAGCAGCATGCTGGCTGTCTGAGCCCCCCACGAGTGCCCCGCCACGGCGATGCGCTCGCGGTCCAGGCGCCCACGAAGGAAGGGAACCATGGCCGCGAGGTGGTCGAGGGCATCGAGCACGGCGACGAGGTCACGTTCACGCGTGCGCCAGAGGTGCGCTCGGCGCGGGTCGTCCTTGGCAAGGCCGATCAGCCGCGAGTCGAGGTGCGTCGGTTGGATGACGACGAAGCCCTTAGAGGCCCAATAGTTGGTCAGCGGGCCATACGCGTGGAGCGATTGCCCGTTGCCATGCGAGAAGATGAGGATGGGCAGCTTCTCGCCATCGATCGGGGCGGACACGCGCACGTGCAGGTCGGCCCCGCGGCTCTCGGAGGGGATGACGAGCGGAGCGATCGTGATGATAGTCGAGAGATCCTCGACATGCGCCCCGGAGGCTTGGGTGGGAAAAAGTGCCATGGGTATCCTCGTGCAATCGCGGCATGCCTGAATCGCCAGCTGGTAAGCGGAGCGTTGATCCGTTAAGAGTGCGGACAGTGCCGCCCAATTGAGCTGCCATAAGCGGAACGTTGATCCGCTTATAACCGCCATATGTGGAGCGTCGTTCCGTTTGTCAACTGAGGATCGCGAGACGTGGCGCTACCATTGGAGGACATGAGCTCTCGACAGGGAGAGCGATCAACGGAGGACGGGGACAGCACCCGACGTATACGCGCCGACGCGCGCCGGAACGAGGATGCCGTTCTTGAGGCCGCAAAGGTCGTGTTTGCGCGTCTGGGCGTGGATGCGCCTGTGCGGGAGATCGCTCTGCAGGCGGGCGTCGGGGTTGGAACCCTCTATCGCCGCTTCCCGAAGCGGGCCGACCTCGTCGCCGCTGTATTCCGCCGCGAGGTCGATGCATGTGCCTCAGCGGCAGGTGAGCTTGCGGCGGAGCGGACGCCGATCGACGCGCTCCGCGAGTGGCTCGTCCGGTACACGCGGTTCATCGCCACGAAGCGGGGGCTCGCTTCCGCGTTGCATTCCGGGGATCCGGCTTTCGAAACCCTGCCCTCCTACTTTCGAAGTCGGTTCGAGCCTGCCCTAGAGATGTTGTTGGATACGGCGCGTGGAGCCGGAGAGATCGGAGTCTGCGGCACGGCCTATGATCTGCTTCGTGCCATTGGGAATCTGTCCGTGGCAACCGGCGACGACGGCCAAGCCCATATCGAGCGCATGGTCGGCCTGCTTGTCGATGGGCTGCGGTACCGTGCCGGGACCCCTGTTCTTGATCCATGAGCGACTTGGGCGCTGTGGCTACCGCCGGTCCACGGCTCGGCCAAAGGCGGACATCACATGAGGGCGTGGGCCCGCGTTTCGCGTGCTACCGCCAAAAGGACAGGCCGTCTTCTGCAAACCGTCGGAACGAGGTTGCCGCTCGACCCGTCAGCCGGAGCACCTGATCTGTCGTGCGATCCTCGCCCCCGAGGCGGATGACCTCGTCAAGCCGCGCCAGCGCCTCCGCGTAGCCCCGCGGCATCCCGAGCGCCATATGCCGCTGGACGAGCGCCTCGGTGTCGAGCCTCACATGCCTGACTGGCCGGGAGAGCATGTCTGAGGCAAGGCGCGCGACATCGTCGTAGCTCATCGCCTCGGGGCCGGTGAGAACCACATCTCCGTCGAGGGAGCGCTCGGCGGTCAGCAAGGCGACCGCTACCTCGGCGATATCATCGGCGCTGATGAAGCCGACGCGGCCGGTGTCGGTCGCGCTGTAGATGGCGCTCTCTTCGCGGATGGTCCGGCCGTGCGGGCCTTCCGAGAAATTCTGCATGAACCACGACGGCCGCAGCACCGCCCATTCGGGCGCGTTGGTGGCGAGCCAGGCATGAACCTCGCCCATCATGGGATCGCCGGGCACGAACTGCGAC
>DASZAZ010000073.1:0-74340 GCA_035944635.1 Microvirga sp. | reverse complement strand
GGCTCGGATCGAGTCGAGCTGCAAGGCGGTCGGCGCCTCGGTTCTGATCTCGGAGGCCACGGCTGCGGCCGCGGGCACGTTTGCGGCCCTCGAAGCGGGCGAGGTTCCCCTCAAGGGCAAGAGCCATGCGGTGAAACTCTTCGCTCTCTTGGGAGATGCAGGTCGAGCCGCCACGGCAACCTTCGGTCGGCTGTCGCAGGAACACCGGAACCTGATCGATGCTCTCGACCGGCAGAACCAAGCAGAATCCCTCGACGCGTTGCTGAATTGCCGCGCTCTCGGTGGCCAAGAGTTAGCTCCGTTCTACGAGGCCTTTGCAGACCGGGTGCGGCGTATTCCTGATCCAGCACGGGACGTTGGCGCCGCGACGGAAGATCAACGGGCCACAGCCTAAGGGTGGCCGCCCCCTTCATCAGGAATGGAAGCAGATCTTTGGTGCACCCGTTCGATCGGCGATCCGGTAAAATCTCCTGCACTCGCCGCCATTCCGTATCGAATCTGAGAATTTAGTATCGAGGGACGCGGCGCTTCCCAAAGGTCATCCCGTTCGTGAGAGCCCGTCATGCGCTTGCGGGCCCGGCTGAGCTTTGGCTTAAGTGCCCGCGACAGGTGAAGGAGCCTGTCGAGGTGGGGGACGTGATGCGAGGTTTGTGGTCGACGTTGGCAGCAGCTGCCTGCGTTGTGGTGTTGGGATCGAACGAGGGAGCCGCGCAGGCCCCCGCCGCCGTGACTCCGGCCGCCGCCTCGGTGCAGGGACGAGATCCGGCTCTTGCCGCCGAGTACGAGGCGCTGTTTCGGCAGATCCTGATCAATCCAGCCAACCTGGACGCCAATTTCCGCTTCGCCGAGATCGCCACTCAGATCGGCGACTTCGAGGCCGCCATCGGCGCGCTGGAGCGCATTCTCTTCTACAATCCGAACCTTCCCCGCGTCCGCCTGGAGCTCGGGATCCTCTACTTCCGCCTCGGCTCCTACGCGATGGCGCGGCAGTATTTTGAGTCTGCGGTGGCAGGCTCCGACGTGCCCGAAGCCGTGACCTTCCGGGTTCGAGCCTTCCTGGCGGAGATCGACTGGCGCACCAGCACGACGCAATGGTCGTTCTACGGTCAGACGGGCTTTCGCTACCAAACGAACGCCACCGCCGGCCCCTCCAATCCCCTGGTGCGCGTGCTTGGCTTCGATGCCACCCTCGACCGGCGCTTCACCCGGCGCCCCGACTGGAATGTCTTCGCGCTCGGCACGTTGCGTCACACCTACGATTTCGAGAACCAGCGCGGCGATCTGTGGGAGACCTCGGTCGTCACCTACAACACGCGCCAGTTCCAGGTCAGCCGGCTGAACGTCAACCTGTTCGAGATCCAGACCGGCCCGCGGCTTGCCCTCGCCCCCGAGAGCCTGCCCGGCGCGTATGTTCGTCCCTACCTGGTCGGCGGCGCGATCGCCCTAGGCGACAGCTTCTATCTCGGCAGCCTGGGCGGCGGCATTGCCGTCGGGGCCACGTTCGGAACGTTTCAGGTGGAGCCCTTCGCGGAAATCCGCCAGCGAGACTTCAACAATTCCTCGCAATACCGCGCAGCCACGGACCAGAACGGCCTCCTGATGTCCACGGGCGTGCTCTTCGGCTCGCCTCTCACCGGTTCGCTGCGCTGGCAGAGCCGCCTCGCGTTCTCCCGTAACGAAACCGAGACGAGGTTCGCGTTCTACAGCTACGACCAGGCGACCGCCGAGTTCGCGCTCCCGTTCGAGTTCGCCGGCCCCTGGGGCAGCCGCCCCTGGGTCCTGACACCCTACGGAGGCTATACCTTCACGAGCTATGACCGGCCGAACCCGATCGTGGACCCGGGCGTGCGTCGCGAGGACCGCGAATGGCGCGTCGGTGCCGGCATCGATCTCCCGGTTTACCAGAACATCGGCCTGGGGGCGCAGATCACCTACAGCCGCGCCGATTCCAACATCCGCAATTTCCGCAACGAAAACCTGGCGGTCAGCTTCGGCCCGACCATCCGCTTCTGAGGACGCCATGCGGTTGCTAGCGCCACACCACCTTCGCCTGCTCTCCTCTGCCGCCGTCGTTGCGGTCGCCGTGAGCCCAAGCCTCGTGCGAGCGGAAATCGTCGGGACGGCAGGAGCCGTGAACCCCGCCTCCCGGAGCACGCCGCCAACGGGCGGCGCACGCATCGTCGAGATCGGCACGAACGTCGTTCACCGCGAACGCATTCAGACGAGCGCAGAGGGTTCGGTGCAGCTTGTCTTCGTCGACAAGACCTCGATCTCCATCGGCCCGAACAGCGATCTCGTTATCGACGAGTTCGTCTACGATCCCAGAGCCGGGACGGGGCGCATGGCCGCGACCCTCACGAAGGGCGTGCTGCGCTTCGTGGGTGGCAACACCAGCCATACGGGCGGCGCGACGGTGAAGACCCCGGCCGCGACGCTCGGCATCCGTGGCGGCGTGATGACGGCCCTGCACAACGCGCAGGACGGCACGCGAGCCATCAACCATTTCGGCAGGATGGACGTGGTGACCGGCGCAAGCCGGGAGGTGGTTAGCCGACCCGACTTCGGCGTGAGCGTCGCTCTTGGCGGCGTGGCAACGCCACCGACGCGGGTCTCGCCCACGGAGTTGGCCGGGATCAATCGGCAGATCGGAAGTAAGGCCGGTCAGACCGGCGGTTCGCCCCAGAAGGTCACGCCGGCGAGGGTCGCGCAGGCCGGCGTCGGCAATGCGCAGGCGAGCCTCGATCCGCCCTCGACCCCCAGCATTCAGACCACGACGCCGGCAAGGACCACCTCGGCTGCCCCCGTGCAGCAGCAAAGCCAAGCCGCACAAACCATTCAGCAGGGGACCCAGGTTCAGGCAACGGTGGTGACGGCTGGCACCGCTCACAGCCCGCCACCTCCCCCGCCGCCTCCACCACCTCCTCCCCCTCCGCCGCCTTTGTCGCCGCCGCCCCCACCTCCTCCGCTGCCGCCTCCCCCTCCCCCGCCGCCCCCGCCGCCTGCGACGGCGCGAGTGTTCGCGCTCCGAATGAACCCGGACCCGGCGCTGCAGTCGGGGGTGCCGTATCTTCCGGCCGGCTTTGTCGCGGCTGGGTCGTTCTACAACTCGCCGCTCCTTGCCTATGGCGATGGCGGCGTGAACGCCGACGGGACCACCAACACACGATCGCGCTTTCTGCAGGCCGGCCTCAACATCAACGGCACGGGCTCAAGCCAAGCCTCGACGATCTACGTCGCGACCGGAGACATGTATGTCTCGCCCCACACCGGCCAGAACACCCTGCGGGGTGGCTTCGTCGCGACCACGCGCCAGTCGGCAACCGCATCGGCCGGCACGGCTAGCGGCTCACTCGGGGCCTCGGGATCTAGTGTGACTTTCGACAGCAACTATGTCGCTCAGTCTCTCACGGTCACGCAGAACGGAATCGACGCGAACGATGGGTTCGTTGCCGAGCAGGCAACCTACACCCCAACGGCCCTGCCATCGTTCATGAACTATGGCTTCACGCAGACAGCCACATCCGCGGCCGTGCCTTCAGGCATCGGGACAAACCGACCCCCGGATGTGTCGAGCGGCTTCGCGGCCGGCTTGATGCAGACATTCTCCGTCAATCGAAACAGCGCATACGGCGACAGCTTTGCCCTCGCGGGCAACGTTTTCCTGCACTTCGAACACATGGACCACACATGGTCCGACGGCGGTTTCGCGGCATTTGTCGGCGTTGTCGCCGACCGCCAAACGGCGGCGCTCGCCGGCGAACTGGAGGACCTCACCCTTCCCCTCGCCTATTGGGGCCTGAATGGATCCGGCTCTCGAGGCAGCTACATCGATTTCGACTATTTCGCCGCACGCGACGCCCGTGACCCTGTGAGCGGCGAGCAGCTCACGCAGGTGAACAGCCAAGTGGTGCTGCCGAGCAGTCGTGCGCTGCTGGTCTCGTCGAAGACGGTCGATGCGCAGAACCAGGCCGCATTTGCAGGCGTCAACTTCTGCCGTTGCGAGTACACCCGCTGGGGCTTCTGGTCGTCCGACACGTTCCGGGACGCCACGACCACATCCGGCCCGGAACGCCTGCGCGACGTGACGCATTTGGGCACCTGGGTAGCGGGGCGGCCGACGGATCCGGCATTGATGCCGGCCAGCGGAACGGCTGCATTCAGCGGTCACGTCGTCGCGTCCATCAAATCCAGCGGGAGCGAGTATCTCGCGGCTGGCAACTTCTCCAACTCCGTCGATTTTGGAACGGGCATCGGCAATGTGGCGGTTACCGGTCTCGACGGCCGCAATTACAACGGAACGGTTCAGCACTTTACGGGCACGAGCTTCTTCGGAGGAACGATCGCGGGCACGGGGGCTGGAGCGCCTTCGATGAATCTCCTCGGCCAGTTTTACGATGGGCCGCTGGGCCATGCGCGGGAGATGGGCGGCCGGCTCACGATCGACGGCGGGCCCTCCTACATCGGTTCAGGCATCTTCGCCGCGAGCCGCTGAGCGCAGGTCCTAGGAGCCCGGGCCGGCAAGGACATCGGCGATCGCGTGCCACGCCGGCTTGCGCCGGAATGCGGCATCGAGGGGCAACGGGCGCACGGGAGCGCCGTCGGCACGGGGGCGAAAGCCCGAGAGCCATGTGCGCCCGTCGGTGAGGCCCCACGTGGCGATCGAGAGAACCCGCGCCTCCTCGAGCACCAGGTCGAGATAGGCGCGGTACACATCCGCGACCATCCGGTCGCGCTTGCGCCGGTCCCGGGGGCAGGCGTGGTCCGTCACGTCCATCTCCGTGATCATCACGCCAAGCCCCATGCCTCGGATCTCGCGCAGGAAGGCGCGCAGCCCCGGGTTCTCCTTCGGCTGACGAACCGCGTCGAGGTGCGACTGGATCCCGACGGCCTGGATCGGCGTGCCGTCGGCAAGCTCCCGGTTCAGAAGGCCGAGCAGCGCCCGCCGCTTTCGCTCCGCCGCCTCCGACCCGTATTCCAGACCCATCTCGTTCAACACGAGCACCGCCGAGGGGGCGGCCTCCGCCGCCGCTCGATAGGCGATGCCGATGTAGTCCGGCCCGAAGGCCTCCAAGAAGGGGCTTGCCCGCAGACCGTCCTCGCGGCCCTGCGCGAGATCGAGAGGTTCGTTGACCACATCCCAGGAATGGAGCCGCCCGGCATAATGTCTCGCCGTCTGCGTGAGGTGCCCGAGCGCCGCGTCCGCGAAAGCGCGAGGCGGCACCCCCGCGAGGGGGCGGGGCACGGATTCGTGCCACCACAGGGTGTGACCATGAACGGCCAGGCCCTGGGCCTCCGCGAAGGCCAGGATGGCGTCGCCGGGCTCGTAGCCGGCATCGCCGCCGGCCGCGATGGCGTCCCATTTCATCTCGTACTCGGCCGCCAACAGGGTGCAGTCGCGGCGGATCGCCCGAACGTAGAGGGGGTTCCGCAGATCCCAGGTCGAGATCGCCGCGCCAAAATGAAGCCCCCGTTTGCGGGCCGATCTCCCGAGATTGTGCGTTGATTTGGCGGTGGTCGCGCTCATGTTCCGCGTAAGCTATGTTAAATTCGGCGCCGGCCCAGAGGCCGGCGGTGGACCTCGCCCCTACGGATGAAGATCAGACACACCCTTCTGGCCCTTACGGTCTTTCTCGGCCTAGCCCTTGTTGCCACGGTTGGGCTTCAGATCCGCAGCGAGGTGCTGGAATATGCCGAGGCGCGGCGGCTGGCGGCGTCCAATGCCCTCCGGGAGCAGCTTCTGCTCGGCGCCTCCGCCGTTGCGGACGAGCGTAGCCGCACCTATGCGATGCTGCTCCAGCCGGAACGCCGAGCCGGAGATCAGGCAGCGCTCGAAGCCTCGCGGCGCCGGGTCGATGCCATCCAGCAGGCTCTCGAAGCGCGGATCCGGGGCAACGACAGCCATCTACGCCACGCAGGGCGCAGTCTCGACGTTCTGAGCCAGGTCTGGCGGGACATGATGGGCCTGCGGCGCGAGGCCGACGCGGCAATCTTGGGCAGTCCGGACGAGGGGCGCCGCTACGCTTCGCGCTGGTTTCACGAGGTGACGCGCCTCATCAACGAGGCGCAGGCCCTGCGCCTCAGCATCCTGCAGCAGGAGCGCCCGCAGGATTCGCTGATCCTGTCGGAGTCGCTCGTGCGCTACTATGCCGGCCTTCTGAGCGAAACCATCGCGCAGAACGAGGCGCTTCTCACCCAGGCTCTTGCGGGCCGCGCGGGCCTTGGCAGCTGGGAGATCGATGCGGCGAGCCGGAATGCTGGTCGGGCTGAACTCGCCTGGAGCCTGATCCGTGATCAGCTCGCGGCCGTGCCGCTCGCGAGCGGTGTCATGGACAATGTGGCCCGCGCCGAGGAGCACTACGCTTCAACCCTCGATCCGTTGCAGCAGATCCTGCTGGGCGCATTGCGCGGGCGATCCTGGGCCGCGATCACGCCCGAGCAGTGGTCCACCGTGGCGGGCCAGGCGCTCGGCCGAATCGCAGATCTGCAGCGGCTCCTTCTGGACGACTCCCGCCAGCGCCTCGACGCCGAGACCGCCCGTGCCTGGCGTTCGGTGGCTCTGTGGTCCCTCCTCCTCCTCGCCGGTGCCGCGGCGGTGACGGCCAGCGCCCTCGTGGTCCGCAATCGGATCGTGCTACCCCTCGAGGCAATCAGCGGATCCATGCTGCGGCTCGCCGAGAACGACCTTGCGGCGCCCCTGCCGCGCCTCCAGCGCGCTGACGAACTCGGCGAAATGAGCGACGCGCTCCGGGTGTTCAAGGCGAATGCCCTGCGACGCCAACGCCTGGAGCAGGACAAACTGGTTCTCCATACGCGCCTGCGCGAGGCGTACGGGCAATTGCGCAAGGACCTGGAGGCGGCGGCGGCCATTCAAAACACCTTGCTCCCCGAGCCATCGGTCTTCGGCGCGGTCGGCTTTCGCGGTCTCTACCTTCCCTCCAGCGTGATCGCGGGCGACACCTACAACGTGCTCGAGCGGCCCGACGGGACCGTGGGCTTCTTCCAGCTCGACGTGGCGGGTCACGGCGCACCCGCGGCGCTCATGTCGGTTGCGTCCCACCATGCCCTCTCGCAGGCCTTGCTCAAGCAGGTGGACGGCATTGCCCTCAGCGACATCGCGAGCCAGATCAACGCGGAATGGTCCGGCGACCTCCCCTATTTCACAATGATCCTCGGCGAGATCGACGCCCGCTCCCATCGCGGCACGATCATCCAGGCCGGACATCCCTCGCCGCTCCTCGTGCGGTCCGACGGCAGCGTGCGGCTGCTGGGGGATGGTGGCTTCCCGGTCGGCCTCTTCGCGGCATCCACCTACGAGCCGCTCACGTTCCCTTTTGCGCCGCGAGACAAGTTGGTCCTTTATTCCGATGGTCTGGTCGAGGCCGAAAACCCGGCCGGCGAGATCTTCTCGGAGGAACGCCTACTCGCCCTCGTTCGCGAGCATGCCCGCAGTTCCACCCCCGAGCTGCTCGAGGCCATGAACGCCGCACTGCGTCGCTGGCGCCAGTCGGATACCCTGGACGACGACGTGAGCGTGCTGGTCCTGGAGCGGGTGACCGAAGCCGTGGACGGCAAACTCACCGGCACGGCCCTCGGTCAACCCACATTCGGCGCATCCGAGCGCGTGGAGGATAGCCGTGGCTCGCGATAAGGCAGCCCCTCGCAAGGGTTGCAGACTGGCCTATGTCCTACCCATCCTGCGTGACGGGCTCGCCCGGGCGCGCTTCTCTAGCCGATCGATCGAGATGGAGACCCCCCATGAGGCTCATTGACGAGCAGCGCAACGGCATTCTCGTCCTCCGGATCGACGAGAAGCGCGTGGACGCCAGCAAGGCACCCGCCTTCAAGGACGAGGTCGCGAAGCGCATCGAGGCCGGCCATTCCCAGGTCGTGCTCGACATGAGCGGCGTCGAGTTCGTGGACAGCTCGGGGCTCGGCGCCCTCGTGTCCTGCCTGAAGCGCATCGGGCCGCGCGGAAACCTCGCGATTGCCGGCGCGTCCGGCGCCGTGATCCGCCTGTTCAGTCTCACGCGGATGGACCGGGTGTTCTCTCTTCACGACACCGTCGATGCAGCTGTCGAGCAGATGTCGTCCTGAAAGCCGCTCCCATGTCGGTCGGCATAAAGCTCCTCATCGACAGCGATCTCGACAAGGTCGCCCTGCTCGCCCGTGCCGTCCGAGCCCTGTGCAGCGACGTGCTCGACGAGGATTCGTCCCACGCGGTGGAGATCAGCCTGGTGGAGGCCATCAACAACGTCATCAAGCATGGCTACGAAGGGAAGCCGGGGCGCAACGTCGGCGTGGTGGTCTCCCTGCGGCCCGATCACGTCGAGATCGAGGTCATCGATCAGGCCGAACCCATGGAAGCGAGCCTGCTCAGCAATGCGTCCGGGGATCGGTTCGAGTTCGACATCACCGACCTCGATGCGCTGCCCGAGGGCGGCATGGGCTTGGCGCTCATTCAGATGAACATGGACGAGGTCGAGTACCATGCGGGCCAGGGCGAGAACCGCCTGCGCATGGTGAAGCGGCACGCTCAGCGCACGCCGTCGAGCTAAGTCGGCGGCGCACCCCTCAGGGTGTCGGCAAGCGCGCGATGCGGTCCTGCAGGTCCGGGAAAGCGGCCGCTGTCGCGCTGAGAGCGCCAGCCAGAACGGGCGCGGGCGGCGCCTGATCGGCCTCCACGCTGCGCAGCACCGCCTCGGCTCGCGTTTGCGCCGGCTCCCTGTCGAGGGAGCCGAGTTGCGTGGCGCCGGCAAGAGCGGCGAGCAACCCCGCCCGGCTCTCCGCGGCGTTCGGCGCGGCGCCGTAGGCCTCCTCGGCCCGGCGCAAGGCCGCACTGGCGCGATCCCGCACCTCCTGCGGCGCGGCGTTCCGGCGCTCTTGAACCAGGCTCTCCTGAACGCGGCTGCGGATGCGGCTGTCGGTGTCGAGGCTCTCCAGATAGATGATCACGCCCGTCGAGACCGCGAGGGCAAAGATAAAAACGATCTGGCCCCGCGCCTGAAGCAACCCGTCCCTAAACGCCACAATCCTGCTCCCCTGCTCCTTCAGCCCAGCACCGCGCGAGCCCAGGTCCATGCCCTTCACGGTGTTGGACAGCCGCATGGCGGGCGCGACGGGAGGCAAAGTTCCACCTCAAGTCACGAACGCCACGCGTGAACACACGCACGCGGCGGCGGCGGCCCGGCCGCTGCGGCAGCAAAGCCACAGAGACCCCGCGCCAAGGCGCGAACCGCCCGCGACCGCTTCCGTTCTCGTAGGCCAAGCTGGTAGCCTTCGCAATTGTCTGCCTCTTTTTTCATCGATTCGAGATTTCTCGCGAGATGCTTTTCACCCGAGTTGCCAGGGCGCTTCGAGTCGCCGGTGTTGCTGTGCTGCTGGCGCTCCTCGCGACGGACCCGGTCCTCGCACAATCGGTGGAGGCGGTGATCGAGCAGGCGCGCTCGGCTGCTTCGCGCAACAGCAACCAGGAGGCGGTCGCCCTCTTCGAGGAGGCGATCCGCCAAGCCCCGGGACGGCGGCTCGAACTTCTTCTCGAATATGCCGATCAGCTGGCTTATGCGGCCCGGCCCGCCGATGCGGTTCCGCTCTATCGTGAGCGCCTGCAGGATCCAGCCCTCGACGCGGCACAGCGCCGGCGCGCCGAGCGGGGTCTTGCTTTCGCGCTGCTTTGGAGCAGCCAGTTCGATGAGGCAATCGCCGCCTGGCAGACCATCACGCAGGCCGAGCCTGCGGACCAGGATGCGCGCAAGGCCCTCTTCGATGCCACGGTCGGCCTCGCGCGCCAGGCGGCCGAACGGGGCGCCAACCGCGATGCCGCGGCCGCGTTCGAGCGCGCCATAGCCCTCGATCCCGCTGCTGGGCGCACGCTCACGCGCGAGTACGCGGATCAGCTCGCCTTTGCCGGCGAGCCCGGCCGGGCGGTGCCGCTCTACCGCGAGATCCTGACGCGGCCCAACCTACCGGCCGAGGAAGGCCAGAAAACCCGCCGTGGGTTAGCCTTCGCCCTGCTCTGGAGCAGCCAGTTCCCCGCCGCCATCGAGGCCTGGGAGGCGATTACCCGCGGCAACCCGCAGGATGCGGAAGGCCGCAAGGCGCTCACCGATGCGGTCGCGGGCTCCGCCCGCCAGGCCGCGGAGCGCAACCGCAACGCGGAGGCCGCGAACCTCTTCCGCCGCGCCATCGAGACTGACTGGACGCGCCGCCCCGAATTCCTGCGCGAATACGCCGACCAGCTCGCCTATTCGGGGCAGGCTCGGCAGGCCGTGCCGCTCTACCAGGAGGCGTTGCGCCAGGGCGGACGTCCGCCGGAGGACCAGGACCGGGCTCGCCGAGGGCTTGCCTTCGCGCTCCTGTGGAGCGGGCAATTCGCGGAAGCCGTGCCGGCCCTCGAAGCGCAGGCCGAGCGGGCGCCCAACGATCAGGACGTGCGCAAGGCTCTCGAGGAGGCTCGCGCGGGCCTGCGGCGTCAGGCGGAGGCTCCACGCCAGGCGGAAGGCCCACGGCCCGCCACCCCGGCTCCGGCAGGTGGACCCGCGCAAGGCCAAGCGCAGGGCACCCCAGCACCCACCCAGCAGCCAGCTCCCGCAGCCCAGGCACCCGCCCGCCCGGCAACGCCGGCCGATGCCGCCATTGCCGAGGCGCGGGCCGCGGCAGGGCGCGGCGACAACAAGGGGGCGGCGGCAGCCTTCGCTCGTGCCATCGCCCTCGAGCCCGCCAAGCGCCGCGAGATCGGCCGCGAATATGCCGACCAGCTCGCCTTTTCCGGCGAGCCCGCCAAGGCGGTGCCCGTCTATCGCGAGGTCTTGAGCCGCACGGACCTCTCGGCCGAGGAACGTCAGCGCACCAACCGGGCGCTCTCCTTTGCGCTGCTGTGGAGCAGCCAATGGAACCTGGCTATCGAGGCCTGGACGCCGCTTCTGCGCGCGAACCCGCAGGATGCCGAAGCCCGCAAGGCCCTCTCGGATGCGCTCGTCGGCGCGGCGCGCGACGTGGCGGGCAAGAACCGCAACGCCGATGCCGCCAACTTCTTCCGCCGGGCCGTGGACACCGCTCCCAATCGCCGGCAGGAATTGCTCCCCGAATGGGCCGACCAGCTCGCCTATTCGGGCCAGCCGCGCCAGGCCGTGCTCCTCTATCGCGAGGGCCTGCGCCGAGGGGATCGGTCGCCTCAGGAGCAATTGCGCCTGCGCCGCGGCCTCGCCTTCGCGCTCCTGTGGAGCAACGAATACCAGGAGGCGATCCGGGCCTTCGACGCCCTGGTCCGAGAGAACCCCCGTGACGCGGAATTGCGCAAGGCCTATGCCGATGCGCTTGTGGGCGGTGCCCGTGAAGCCGGCGGTGCGCGCCGCAACGGCGAATCCGCCAGCCTCTTTGCCCGCGCGATCCGCGTGGCGCCGGAGCGCCGGCAGGAATTGCTGCGGGAATACGCTGATCAGGTGCTCTATTCGGGCCGCCCGAAGGACGCGATCCCGCTCTACCAGGAGGTCCTACAGCGCACGGACCTCGAGCCCATGGAGTTGCGCAACGCGCAGATCGGCCTGGGGCGGGCGTATTTCTGGAGCGGAGAGCCCGATCAGGCCCTACCCTACTTCACCGCGATCCTGCGCGTCATGCCCCTCGATTTCGAGGCCCGCATCGCCCGTGGCCAGGCGCTGAATGCCGTCGCGACCCACCGCGCAGCCCTGGCCGATTTCGAATTCGCCCTCCAGCAGCGTCCCGGCGATGCGGACGGCTTGCGGGGCGCAGCGCGCGCCGAAACCTCGCTCGGCCTGCACCGCCTCGCCATCGCCCGCGTCGCGCCGCTGATCGCGGCGGGCGAGCGCGACATCCGCACGATCCAGATCGTTGCCGATGCCCGCCGCGCTATGGGCCGGCCCGACCTCTCTGAGGACGCCGCGCGGGAAATCCTCGCCATCAAGGCCGACGACGAAACCGCCCGCCGGCTCCTGGACGACCTTCTCTTCGAGCGTCGCCCCCTGACGGTGGCGGAGGGCTCCTACATCACCCGCTCCGACAACTTGAAGATCGGCAGCGCGCAGGTCTCGCAGGAATTCACCTTCGACCGCGGCCTCACCAAATTCACGCCCACGTTCCGCTTCACGGATCACCGAGGGCCGGGCTTTCCCACGGTGGACCTCTACAGCATCGGCGCCACGACGAAGCGCCGCTTCAACGATTGGCTGGAGCTCAACTCCAACCTCTTCGTGAACTTCGAGGACGAGCCCGCGAAGGAGGACGTCCAGGTCACGCACGAGACGACGGTGAGCCTTATCCCGACCGACGTGTGGCGCCTCAACTTCACCACCGCGCGCCGCTACCCGGACGAGAACCCGCGGGTGATCGTGAACGACATCTTCCAGAACGATTTCGGCGGCTCGTTCGATTACACCCCGAGCTACGACTTCCGCTTCACGGGCCGTGGAATCTACAGCACCTACAGCGACGGCAACGAGCGGATCTGGGGTCAGGCCGAGTTCGCGGCGCGGCTCGGCATCAAGCCGGACGTGATCGTCGGAGCGCGCTTCACCGCCTTCGACTTCAAGCGCGTGTTCGACAACGGCTATTGGAACCCTGACGCCTACCAGTCCCTCGAAGGCACGCTGCACACCTACGGCCCGCTGGTGGAGCGGCTCAACTACGACATCCAGGTCGCCGGCGGCTATGCCTGGAGCCAGCCCGGCGAGGGCGGTCCCGTGTTCAACGTGACGGGCCGCCTCACGTACGACGTGGACCGCGCCGTCTCGCTTTCGGCCTACACGAACTACCTGGTCTCCTTCGCCCGCTCGGCCTCCACCGACAACGGCATCCCGCAAACGGGCAACGACGATCCGTTCGAGCGCCTGACGGTCGGGGGACAGCTCAGGGTGCGGTGGTAGGCGCGCCCATCTCGGTTCGACGGTCCCGAGCCAAGCACGAGGTCTGCGCATGAGCGGTCCAAGCTCCAACGCTCTCTACTTCGACACGAACCTTGCGCAGTTCTATGACGTGGCGAACCGTTGGGGTGCCGACTTCGACTATTGCCTCGGGTTGGTGACCGATGCGGCCTCCGTGCTCGATCTCGGCTGCGGCACGGGAGAACTGGCAGCCGCTTTGGCGCAAAGCCGCCGGGTGGTCGGCGTCGATCCAGCGGCCGCCATGCTCGATATCGCTCGCGCGCGGCCGGGCAGCGAGTATGTCGAATGGGTCGAGCAGGATGCCCGGACCCTGCGGCTGGCTGAACGGTTCGATCTCGTTCTCCTCACCGGGCATGCCTTCCAGGTGTTCCTCACAAATGACGATCAGCACGCCGTCCTCGCGACCATCGCGGCGCATCTCGCGCCCCACGGCCGCTTCGTCTTCGACAGCCGCAACCCCGCGCTTCGCACGTGGGAGGACCGCAACCGCCACGACAGCATGCGGCGCCTCGAACACCCGCAGCTCGGAGCTATCGAGGCGTGGACTGAACCGCATTACGACGAGAACAGGCAGATCCTCACTTATGTGAACGGCTATACCGTCCTATCGACGGGGAAGGCCTTCTCGGCGTCAGCCCAAATCCGTTATACCGAGCAAGAGACGCTCGCTCGTCTCATCGACGCCGCAGGGCTTACGGTGGAACGGTGGCTCGGGGATTGGGACGGCAGCCCCTATCATCCGGGCGCCAAGGAGATCATCCCACTCGGCCGCGCCGCATGAGGGCCTCAGGCCCGCCACGGCAACACACCCGGCGGCAGGCGCGAGCTCAGGGCTTCAAGCAGCAGCATCGTGAGGGTGATGACCGCGACGGCGGCGACCGCGACGGCTGAGGCCTGGCTTGCGAGGCCTGCCTCCTCGAGACTGTAGAGCACGACGCCGAGGGTTTCGGTGCCGGCGGACCACAGCAGGGCCGAGACCGTGAGCTCGTTGAAGGCGAGCAGGAAGGCGAGCAATCCGCCCGCGACCGCCGCCGGCAGGAGCGAGGGCGCCACGATGGTGCGCAGACGTCGGCCGAGGCGGGCGCCGTCCAGGGCCGCGGCCTCCTCCTGCGCCGGCTCCACCTGCGCCATAGCGGCCATGGCGGGTTTGAGCGCCACGGGTAGGAAGCGGGCGAGATAGGCGAAGACGATGATCCAGGGCGTGGCGTAGAGCGAGAAGCCGAGGAGCGGCAGCGGGCGGAGGAAGAGCAGGATGCACGCGATGGCGAGCACGACGCCCGGCAGCACGTAGGGGATCTCGATCAGCGCGGCCGTGAACTCGGTCCAGCGCCCTCCCCGCCGCACGAGCATGTAGGCGATGGGAATCGTTGCGACGGCGAGCACGAGAGCGCTGCCGCCGGCATAGAGGAACGAGTTGGCAAAGGCTCGCGTGGTCACCTGCTGACGCACGAGCACCTCGACGAAGTTGTCGAGGGTTGCGGTCGCCAGGGTGAGCGGCATGCCGTAGGACGGAACGAGGGCGGCTGTCACGAGCGACAGCATCGGCAGGAGGAGCACCACGGCGATGATCGCCCAGATCAGCGCATCGACCGCCGTTCGGGCCCGTACGAGCGCCCAGAACGGTTCGAGCGGCGCTTCGTCCTCCACCCGCACGGCCTCGCGCCGCAAGAGGAGGCCGCTCGCGATGACGCACACGCCGGCCACGAGGGCAACGAGGACGCCCAGCGCCGCCACGTCCCCGATGACGCTCGGGCCGAAGCTGGAGAGGCGGCGGTAGATCAGCGTCGGGAGGGTGAGATAGTTCGCGGGCATGCCGAGCAGCGCCGGAATGCCGAAATTGCCGGCACCTGCCACGAAGGCGAGAAGGCCGCCGGAAACGAGGTGCGGCCGCAGGATCGGCAACACGATGTCCAGCGCGATGCGGTGCGGCGGCGATCCGTCGATGCGGGCTGCTTCGATGAGCGAGCGCGGGATACGCTTCAATCCCGCATTCACGATCACGAATACGAGCGGCGCATGGTGCAGGCCGAGCACCAGGATGATGCCGCCGCGGCCGACGAAGGGGTTCTCCGAGCCGGGCGGTGGCGCAAGGCCGAGGGTGTTGAGGAGCGGCGAAGCCGGTCCCGCAAGGCTCAAGAAGGCAAGCGCCACCACCTGGGGCGAGATCATGGTGGAGAGCACGAAGAGGAAGGAGGCCGGCCGCCTGCCACGGGCGTCCGTGAGGCCGAGGGCCAGCGCCATCACGGCCCCGAGCACGAGGGCGATGAGGCTGGACGCAAAGGCGGTCTCCAGCGTCGCGATGGTGGCGCGGTAGGCTCCGCGACCGGAGATCACCTCGAGCGCCCGTTCCGGCGCCAATACGCCGCCCGGCGCGATCGCGGCCCAGAGCAGCCGCCCGGCCGGCAGCAGATCGAGCAGGAAAACGGCCGCGACAACGAAAGCGAGGAAGCCTGCGCCTCCTCGCTCCAGAAGGGAGCGGTCGCTCCCCAATCGTGGTGATGCACTCAGACGAATGCCCCGTTCGTCCCGCCCTTACCGGGTGGTGCTGACTGGCCGAAGATAAATGCCCCGTTGGTCCCGCCCCTACGGGGCGTGGTGTTTACTGACCGAAGATATCGGCGAAGGTGGTCTTGTTCTTGGTCTCGTCCGCGAGCGCCTTGGCGGCATCGAACGGCAGCACCTTGATGGCGTCGCGGGAGGGGTAGCCGGCCGGCAGCGCCACGGCGGGGTGCGCCGCGATGTAGCCCTGCTTCAGCGCCAGTTCCTGGCCCTCCTTGGAGAGCACGATGTCCACGAAGGCCTTTGCGGCTTCCGGGTTCTTGGTGTTCTTCAGGATGGCGACCGGCTCGGAGACGGCCGACACGCCCTCCTTGGGGAACACGAACTCGATGGGGGCGCCCTTGGCCTTCTCGCGGATCGGCATGAAATCGACGATCACGCCATAGAGCTTCTCGCCACCCGCGACGCTCTTGAGGATGTCGCCGTTGCCGCCACCCGCCACCGCGTTGTTGGCTTTGAGGCCCTCGTAGTACTTCCAGCCGCCTTCGAGGTTGCCGGTGAGCGTCGCGGCGTGGATCAGCGCGGCGCCGGAATTGAGCGGGCTCGGCATGGTGACCTGGCCCTTGGCCTCCGGCTTCAGGAGGTCGGCCCAGGAGGCTGGCTTGAAGAGCGCCTTGGTGTTGTAGGCGATGCCCGTGGTGATGAGCTTCGTGGCGAACCAATGCTTCTGCGGATCGTGGGTGCCGGCGGGATAGGCCGCGATGTCCGCACCCTCGTGCGGCAGCAGGCGGCCCTCCTTCTTCAGGCCCTCCATGGTGACGCTGTCGGCGATGAGGAGAAGATCGGCCTGGGGCTGGCCCGCCTCGAACTCGGCGCGCAGCTTGGCGAGGATGCGGGGCGTGCCGTCGCGGACGAAGGAGACGTCCACCTTCGGGTGTTTGGCCTTTAAGGCGTCGATGGTCTGCTGGGCGTCGGTGTTGGGCTGGCTCGTGTAGAGCACGAGCTTGCCGGACAGTTCCTGGGCGAGAGCGCCCGCGGGCAGAAGCGCGATGAGGGCGGAGAGCAACAGGCGTTTCATGGACGAACCTCCGGTCCGGAAATGGGGTGGCCCGGCGCTAACGGGCCCGCATGACGCTTATGTGACGCCAACGCGCTTGTGAAGGCGCCTTCAACGACAGACCGCGGAGGCTCGGCACGCGTGAGTTGAGGGCTCCTGGATCTAGACTTCATCGGCCGGAGGCTCCTGGACCTCACCCCGAAAGCTTGCTCTGTTGCTGCCGCCCGGCCTCGCGCCGGGCGGTTTCTTGTCAGCAGGTCAGCACCATGGCGCCTGGCGCACCGCCCGCTCCCTATGCACCGAAGCGCCCGTCCGAGAGCCGCTTCCTCGACATCCGGGGCCTTCGCCTGCACCTGCGCAGCTGGGGTCCGGCCGATGCACCGGTGGCGGTGTTCCTGCATGGGGGCCTCGACGCGTCGGCGACGTTCCAGTTCGTCGTCGACGAACTCTCGCGCGATCGGCGCATCCTCGCGCCGGATTGGCGCGGCCATGGGCTGAGCGCCTGGGCGCCGGGCGGCTACTGGTTTCAGGATTACCTCGCCGATCTCGACGCGATCCTCGATGCGCTGGGTCTCACCGACCCCGTCCCGCTCGTCGGTCACAGCCTCGGCGGCAACGTCGCCTGCACCTATGCGGGCGCGAGGCCCGAGCGTGTCGCGCGCCTGATCTCCCTTGACGGCTTCGGCCTGCCCGACCGCAACCCGGCCGATGCGCCAGCCCATCTCGCCCGCTGGCTCGACGGGCTGCGCGAGGGTCCGCGCCCGCCCCGGCCCTACACCTCGCTCGCCGATATGGCCGAGCGGCTCCGGGCCGCGCATCCGCGGCTGCCCGCCGACAAAGCGCTGTTCCTGGCGGAGCATCTCGGCCGCGCGCTGCCGGACGGCCGCTATGCCTGGGCGCACGATCCCGTGCACCGCCTGCCCTTCGCGACCCTGCATCGCAAGGCCGAATGGGCGGCTTCCGTTTCGGCCATCAGGGCGCCCACCCTGTGGATCGGCTCAGGGCAGCCGTTCCCGCCCGGCATTGCCAACGAGCCGGGCGGGCTCGAAGCTCGCGTGGCTCTGATTCCAGGCGCCCGCTATGCCCGCATCGAGGGGACGGGCCACAACCTCCACCACGAGGAGCCCGCGGCCGTGGCGCGGCTGATCCAGGATTTCTTGAGCTAGCGCTCCAGCACCGTCACAGCCGGGTCATCGGCGGAGCGCAGCGCGCGCATCTGCGGCGCGGGCCAGCGCAGCACGAGGCGACCGACGAGGTCGTCCATCCCCTCCTCGTCGATGGCGTCGTAGAATACGGGGCAGCGGGCGCGGGCGATGAAGCTGTGGAGGAGATGAGCGGCGTCGTAATCGTAGACGATGTCACCCGGTACCACGCCCTTGCGGCGGGAGATGAAGCGGCGGAACCCCACGAGCCGCGCCCTCCCCCCGGCTTCGGCCGCGAAGGTGAGCACCCGGTTGCCGCAGCCGAAGCGACGTCCATCCTGCAGGCGCTCGTAGAGGCCGATCACGTTGGCGCGGAGAAGATCGTCGAGGGTGTTGAAATCCGACGAGCGGTCGCGTGGGTTGAGCGTCACGCGGTAGGCGAGCACGCCCTGGTCGGCGAGCCCGCGCTCGCGCAGCAATGCCGCAAGGGTCCCGGTCTGATCCGGAATCGGCGGCACGGCCGCCGCAGGAGTTCCCATCAGGCGTGCTGCAGGTGCGGTTGGGCGCCGAGATGGGTTTCGATAGCCCCGACGAGGCGCTCGGCGCTGCGCTCCACGGATTGGCCGGCGGTGTCCACGACGGCCCGGGCACGGGCATAGAGCGGTTCGCGGCTCACCAGGATCGCACGCAACTCCTGCATTGCGGAGCGGTCGTCCCCCATGGGGCGCAGATCGCCCTGATCGCGCACCCGGCGCATGTGCTCCTCAGGCTTTGCCTT
Source organism: Microvirga sp. (assembly GCA_035944635.1). GTDB lineage: Bacteria > Pseudomonadota > Alphaproteobacteria > Rhizobiales > Beijerinckiaceae > Microvirga. The sequence goes on along the minus strand of DASZAZ010000073.1, from coordinate 55,968 downwards.
CAGCCAGATCGTGAAGAAGGAGGAGAGCACGAGGTCGAAGGTGAGCGGCTCGGCGACGATGCCGCCGCCGGTCGCCAGCACCATGGAGCCGGGTTGCGCGATGAGGCGGCGAAGCGTCGTCTGCTCCAGGCGCCGGTAGCCCTCCTGCCCGTAAAGGGCGAAGATCTCGGCCACCGACAATCCGTTCTCGCGCTCGATCTCGCGGTTGAGTTCCACGAAGGTCCAGCCCAGGCGTTCGGCGGCGATGCGCCCAAGCGTCGACTTGCCGGCGCCGCGGAGCCCGATGAGCGCCACCCGCTGAGCCGGGGCAGCGGTCGGTGCCGCGCCGCCGGAAAGGATCTCCTTGGCCTGCGCGATCTGCTCGGGCGAGGCACCGCGCAGGAGGTCGCGGATGATCGGCCAGTCCGGCGTACCCTCCATGGTGGGGATGAGGTCTTCGAGCCGAGCCCCCATGGCGTTCGAGACCCGGCGCAGGAGGATGATCGACACGTTCCCCTGCCCGCTTTCCAGCTGGGCGATGTAGCGCTCCGAGATGCCGGAAACTTTGGAGAGAACCTTACGGGACATGCCGCGGACGGCTCGCATGGTCCGCACCCGTTGGCCGAGTTCGGCAAGGAACGAGCCCTCGGGGTCGGCCGCATGGGCGAGGCGGTCGTCGTCGCCTGGGGCCTCCCGGTTGCCGTACTCCACCTTGTTCATCCGTGCGCCGCTCCGGGAGCCAAATGGAAAAATAGTTCTGGTTTCGATTGACAGCAATACCGCAAGCGCGGGTACAATGCACTATAATTCCAATGAGCCCGAGAACGGGCACGGGGAGAAACGCCGATGGACCAGCGGGTCGATGCACCGCGCTTTGGCAGCGCGTGGGTTACGCGCTCCGGCAGGGAGGTTCGCCCATGAGCGGCCCCTCCGTCTACAATGCCGTCACCGACCTCCTCGACCGTAACGTCGAGCAGGGCCGCGGACCGAAGACCGCCTTCATCGACCCCGCGCGCCAGATCACCTACGGCGCGCTGCAGGCCGAGACCCGGCGCCTCGCCAACCTCCTCGGGCGCCTCGGCGTGCGCCGCGAGGAGCGGGTCGCGATGATCATGCACGACACGGTTGATTTCCCGGTCGTGTTCCTCGGCGCCATCCGCGCCGGTATCGTGCCGGTGCCTCTCAATACCCTGCTGCTGCCCGAGCAATACGCCTACATGCTGGCCGACTCGCGGGCGCGGGTGCTGTTCGTCTCCGAAGCGCTGCTCCCCTCGGTTGAAGGGATCTTGAGCGGGCTGAAGGGCCTCCAGGAGGTGATCGTTGTCGGTGGCACCGGCGGCGGGCGCTTCACCGACCTTGCCTCGCGCCTCGCGGGTGAGTCGGACGCCTTCGAGACCGCCGACACGCATCCGGACGAGCCCGCCTTCTGGCTTTATTCCTCGGGCTCCACCGGCATGCCGAAGGGCGCGCGGCACGTCCATACCAGCCTCATGGCCACGGCCCGCACCTATGCCCAGCAGGTGCTCGGCATTCGCGAGAACGATCTCTGCCTCTCGGCCGCGAAGCTCTTCTTCGCCTATGGCCTCGGCAACGCGCTCACCTTCCCGATGGCGGTCGGCGCCACCACGATCCTGCATCCCGGGCGCCCGACGCCCGCCGACATGTTTCGCCTGCTGGCGCAGCACCAGCCCACCATCTTCTTCGGCGTGCCGACCCTCTATGCGGCCATGCTGGGCGACGCGTCGCTTGCGGGCGAACGCGGTTCGCCGAACCTGCGGATCTGCGTCTCGGCCGGAGAAGCCCTGCCCGCTCATGTGGGCCATGCCTGGAAGGAACGCTTCGCGGTCGACATTCTCGACGGCGTCGGCTCGACCGAGATGCTCCACATCTTCCTCTCGAACGCACCGGGCGACATCCTTTACGGCGCCTCCGGCCGGCCGGTGCCGGGCTACGAGGCGCGGCTCGTGAACGAGGCCGGCGCGGAGGTCGCGGATGGCGAGATCGGCGAGATGCTGATCCGCGGCCCCTCCTCGGCGGAAGGCTACTGGAACCAGCGCGAGAAGAGCCGCTCCACCTTCGAGGGCGGCTGGACCCGCACGGGCGACAAGTACGTGCGCGACGCGGATGGGCGCTACACCTACTGCGGCCGGGCCGACGACATGTTCAAGGTGTCGGGCATCTGGGTCTCGCCCTTCGAGGTCGAAAGCGCCCTCATCAGCCATCCCGCGATTCTGGAGGCCGCTGTCATCCCGGCCGAGGACGGGGACGGACTCACGAAGCCGAAGGCCTTCGTGGTGCTGAAGGGCGCCGAGGCCGGCGACGATCTCAACGGCTCCCTCAAGGAGCACGTGAAGAACACCGTGGGTCCCTGGAAGTACCCGCGCTGGATCGAGGTGGTCGACAGCCTCCCGAAGACCGCTACCGGCAAGATCCAGCGCTTCAAGCTCCGCGAGCTCGAAAGCCAGCCCCATTAACGGAGAGGCCCCATGGCCCCAATGCCGCCCACCGGCTCCTTGCGCGTCGGATCGTCCGAACTCGAATACCGCATGATCGGCCCCGCGCCCGACCAGGCCCCGACCCTCGTGCTGCTGCATGAAGGCCTCGGCTCCGTCGGGCTCTGGGGCGATTTCCCGGAGCGTCTTGCCGCCGCCACGGGTGCGGGCGTGTTCGTTTACTCCCGCCAGGGCTACGGCGGCTCCTCGCCCGCGACGCTGCCGCGCCCCCTCACCTACATGCAGGACGAAGCCCTCGAGGTTCTCCCGCAGGTGCTCGACGCGATCGGCTTCCGCCGCGGGCTCCTCGTCGGCCATTCGGACGGAGCCTCCATCGCGACGCTCTATGCGGGCGGCATTCAGGACCACCGCATCCGCGGGCTCTCCCTCATCGCTCCGCATTTCGTGGTCGAGGACGTGTCCATCGCGTCCATCGCGCAGGCCAAGGTGGCTTACGAAACCGGGGATCTGCGCCAGAAGCTCGCACGCTGGCACAAGGACGTGGACGGCGCCTTCCGGGGTTGGAACGACGCCTGGCTCGATCCGGATTTCCGCCGCTGGGACATCTCCGAAGCGCTCGCCTATGTGCGCGTGCCGGTGCAGATCGTACAGGGCGCCAACGATCAATACGGCACCCTGCGGCAGATCGAGATCGCGGAAGAGGAATGCTATTGCCCGGTGGATGTAACGATCCTGCCCGGAATCGGCCATTCGCCCCACCGCGAAAGCCCCGAAGCAGCGCTGAAGAGCATCGCCGAGTTCGCCAACCGAATCCTCACCACGCATGGCGAAGGCGCCTTGGAGCAAGCGGCATGAAGCGCACGAAGTATGGCAAGGACGTTCTGGAGCAAGCGGCATGATCCGTCTCGAAAGCTATGTGAACGGCGCCTGGCGCGCGGGCTCCGCCGAAGGCCGGCCGCTCGTCAATCCCACCACCGGCGAGGTGATCGGCTCCGTCGATGCCACGGGCGTCGATGTGGCGAGCGCGTTCCAGCATGCACGCCGGGTCGGCGGCCCGACGCTCCGCGGCATGACCTTCGCGGAACGCGGTGAGCTGCTCGGTGCCATCGCCAATGCGCTCGCCGCCAACCGCGACGCCTATGCCGAGATCGCGCGGGTGAATTCGGGCAACACGGCAAGTGACGCGGCCATCGATGTCGATGGCGGCATCGGCACGCTGAAATACTACGCGCGGCTCGCCAAGGGCCTCGGCGCCCATCGCGCGCTGATCGAGGCTGGCGACGAGCAGCTCTCGCGGGCCGAGACCTTCCGGGCCCGCCACGTGTGGACGAGCCGCATGGGTGTCGCGCTCCACATCAACGCCTACAACTTCCCCTCCTGGGGCCTGTGGGAGAAGGCGGCCGTGGCGCTGCTCGGCGGCGTGCCGGTGATCGCGAAGCCCGCGTCCGCCACCGCCTGGCTCTCGGAGCGCATGGTGCGGGACGTTGTGGCGGCCGGCGTGCTGCCGCCGGGCGTGCTCCAGCTCGTCTGCGGTGCGGGCGAGGACCTGCTCGACGAGTTGCAGCCGATGGACTCGCTCGCCTTCACGGGCTCGGCGAAGACGGGCGATCAACTTCGCGGCCACGCTCGCGTGCTCGAAGCGGCCCCGCGGGTATCCATCGAGGCCGACAGCATCAATGCGGCCGTGCTGATGCCAGGCACAGGATCGGGTTCGCCCGTGTTCGACGTGTTCCTGAAAGAAGTGGTGCGGGCCGTTTCGGTGAAGGCCGGGCAGATGTGCACCAATATCCGCCGGGTGTTCGTGCCGGCGGATCAGGCGGCCGAGGTGTCGGAGGCCATTCGTGCCGCGGTCGGGAAGATCACGGTGGGCGATCCGGGTGTAGCCGAGGTGAAGCTCGGACCGGTCGTTCACGAAGGCCAGCGTCAAAGCGCGTTGGAGGGCATCCGCCATCTCCAGAAGGAGACGCGGGTCATCGCCGGTGGCGACACTCCGGAGAACGCGCTCAACGCCGACCCGAAGCGCGGCGCCTTCGTGGCCCCGACCGTGCTGGCCGCCGAGAGCGCAGCGGATCTCGGCCTCGTGCACGAACTCGAAGTGTTCGGTCCGGTGCTCACCATTCTGCCCTATCGGACGCAAGAAGACGCGGCGGAACTCTGCCGCCGGGGCGGCGGGTCGCTGACCGCGAGCCTCTATGGCGAGGATCCGGCTACGCTCGCTGCGACCGCGCTCGACATTGGATCGCATCACGGGCGCGTTCTCGTGGTCGATCCGGTGGTGGGCGCCGGCCATACGGGCCACTCCATCGTGATGCCGCAATGCGTTCATGGCGGACCGGGCCGCGCGGGCGGCGGCGAGGAACTCGGCGGCCTGCGGGGTCTGCGCTTCTACATGCAGCGCACGGCGCTCCAGGGCTCCCCCGACATGCTGAAGGCAGTGGAAGCCTCCGCCGCCCCGGCGGCTCTTTGACCGAGCCGCCCCTCCCCGCCTGGGGCCACAGGCCCGGGCGGACCAAGGGCGCCGACGAGGGGCCGCTCGAGGCGGTGAAGTCTCTCGTGCCGCGCGTGTTCGATGGTGCCGTGCCGGTCGATCACCCGGCCTTCCTCTACGGCCTGCGCCTGCATGATGAGGGCTTCTTTTGGGAGGCGCACGAGGTCTGGGAGGCGGTCTGGATGGCCGCTCCGCACAACGGCCGCGACCGCCTCGCTCTGAGGGCGCTCATTCAGATCGCCAATGCGGGCTTGAAACGGGCCTTGAACCAGCCCCGGGCGGCGGGGCGCCTCGTGGCCGATGCTTGCGGATACTTGGGCGAACTCAACGCCCGCGGCCCCGCCCTCAAGAGCGGCCTTGCCGAAAGCTTCGATGCGGGGGCGGTGCTGCGGGACCTCCAGGCGACCGATCTCAAAGGCGCGGGCAGCGCCCCTCTCGTCCTACTCGGCCCCGCTTTTGCATCCCAAATCCGGCCGTAACGGCAACATGCACAAAAATGCATGAATTTGCCGCTTGGAGACTGGACTGGCTCTAAACTATGCACTATTCTGCATATATCCCAAACAGGAAGAAACGACCATGGCAGGCGAGGAACGCAAGCTGGCGAACGGTGCCGAACGCATCGATTTTCAAACCGATCCTTCTCGGTACCGGCACTGGAAGCTCGCCACGGAGGGTGAAGTCGCGACCCTCACCATGGACGTCGACGAGAACGGCGGCCTCTTCGAAGGCTACCAGCTGAAGCTCAATTCCTACGACCTCAGCGTCGACATCGAGCTTGCGGACGCAGTGCAGCGCCTGCGCTTCGAGCATCCCGAGGTCAAGGTGGTGGTGATCCGCTCGGGCAAGAACCGCGTGTTCTGCGCCGGCGCCAACATCCGCATGCTCGCGGGCGCCTCGCACGCCCACAAGGTGAACTTCTGCAAGTTCACCAACGAGACCCGCAACGGCATCGAGGATTCGAGCGCGAATTCCGGCCAGCGCTACGTCTGCGTCGTGAACGGCACCGCCGCCGGCGGCGGCTACGAGCTCGCGCTTGCGGCCGACCACATCCTGCTGGCGGACGACGGTTCGTCCGCCGTGGCGCTCCCCGAAGTGCCGCTGCTGGCCGTGCTGCCCGGCACCGGAGGCCTCACCCGCGTGGTCGATAAGCGCAAGGTGCGCCGCGACCACGCCGATTACTTCTGCACCATCGAGGAAGGCATCAAGGGCCGCCGTGCAGTGCAATGGCGCCTCGTGGACGAGATCGCCCCCGCCTCCAAGCTCGAGGCGAAGGTTGCCGAGCGGGTGCAGGCGCTGGCTGCCACCTCGCCGCGCCAGGGTTCGGGCGCCGGCGTCACGTTGCAGCCCCTGGAGCGCCGCTTCGAAGCCGACAGCGTCCATTACGGGTTCGTCACCGTCGAGATCAACCGGCCGGAGCGCATCGCCACCATCACGATCCGTGCCCCCGAATCCGAGCCGCCGGCCGATGCCGCCGCCATGGCCGAGCAGGGCTCGTCCTTCTGGCCGCTCCAGGTCGCGCGCGAGCTCGACGACGCCATCCTGCATCTGCGCGCCAACGAGCTCGAGACCGCGATCATCGTGTTCAAGACGCTGGGCGAAGGCGCGAAGGTTCTGGCCTACGACGCATTCCTGGAGGCCAACAAGGATCACTGGCTCGCCAACGAGATCCGGCATCACTGGAAGCGCGTGCTGAAGCGCGTCGACGTCACCTCGCGCACGCTGGTGGCTTCCATCGAGCCCGGCTCCTGCTTCGTGGGCACCCTCGCCGAACTCGTCTTCGCCGCCGATCGCTCCTACATGCTCATCGGCGAGAAGGAAGGCGACAACCGGGCGCCCGCCACCATCGTGCTGAACGAGGCCAATTTCGGCCCCTACCCCATGAGCCACGGGATCACCCGGCTGCAATCGCGCTTCCAGGCCGATCCCGCCGACGAGGAGCGCGCCCGCGAGCGCATCGGCGAGAGCCTCGATGCGGAGACGGCCGAAGAGCTCGGCCTCGTGACCTTTGCGCTCGACGACATCGACTGGGACGACGAGGTGCGCGTGTTCTACGAGGAGCGCGGCAGCTTCTCGCCGGACTCCCTCACCGGCATGGAGGCGAACCTCCGCTTCGTCGGCCCCGAGACCATGGAGTCGAAGATTTTCGCCCGTCTCACCGCCTGGCAGAACTGGATCTTCCAGCGCCCCAATGCGGTGGGCGAGAACGGCGCGCTTCGCCGCTACGGCACCGGCCAGAAGGCCGTGTTCGACATGCAGCGCGTCTAAACCCCTTCAACGGATTCAACGGGAGCAACCGCCATGGCCGATGTGATCAACGTCGACTACACGACCAAGATTCCGAACAACGTGAACCTCGCCTCCGACCGCCAGGTGCTGAAGGCCCTTGAGGGCTGGCATCCAGGTTATCTTGACTGGTGGAACGACATGGGGCCCGAGGGCTTCCAGGAGTCGCTCGTCTATCTGCGCACTGCCGTCAGCGTCGACCCCAAGGGCTGGGCGAAGTTCGACTACGTCCGCATGCCGGAATACCGCTGGGGCGTGCTGCTCGCGCCGCAGGACGAGAACCGCAAGGTGAACTTCGGCGAGCACATGGGCGAGCCCGCGTGGCAGGAGGTGCCCGGCGAGTACCGCGCCATGCTGCGCCGCCTCATCGTGATCCAGGGGGACACGGAGCCGGCCTCCGTCGAGCAGCAGCGCCACCTCGGCAAGACCGCGCCGTCGCTCTACGACATGCGCAACCTCTTCCAGGTGAACGTGGAAGAGGGCCGCCACCTCTGGGCCATGGTCTACCTGCTCCAGAAGTATTTCGGCCGCGACGGCCGCGAGGAGGCCGACGATCTGCTCCGCCGCCGCTCGGGCGACGAGGACGCCCCGCGCATGCTCGGCGCCTTCAACGAGGCGACACCGGACTGGCTCTCGTTCTTCATGTTCACGTTCTTCACCGACCGTGACGGCAAGATGCAGCTGGAAAGCCTCGCGCAGTCGGGCTTCGATCCGCTCTCGCGCACCTGCCGCTTCATGCTCACGGAAGAGGCGCACCACATGTTCGTCGGCGAGACGGGCGTGGGCCGCACGATCCAGCGCACCTGCGAGGCGATGCTGGAGGCCGGCATCGAGGATCCGCACGCGACCGACCGCATCCGCGCGCTTGGCGTCGTCGATCTGCCTACGATTCAGAAGAAGATGAACCTGCACTACTCGCTGTCCCTCGACCTGTTCGGGTCGGAGGTCTCGACCAACGCGGCGAACTTCTACAACGCGGGTCTCAAAGGCCGCTTCCAGGAGACGAAGATCGACGACGATCACCGCCTCACCAACGCGACCTACCCGGTCATGAAGATGGTGAACGGCCAGATCACGCTCGTCGACGAGCCGGCGCTCACCGCGCTCAACATGCGCCTGCGCGACGATTACGTGGCGGATTGCGCCAAGGGCGTCGAGCGCTGGAACAAGATCATCGAGAAGACGGGCGTGAAGTTCCGCCTCGAGCTGCCGCACGTGGCGTTCCACCGCCACATCGGCGAGTTCAAGGATATTCACGCGACGCCGAAAGGCATCCTCGTGGATGACGCCACCTGGGCCCGCACCCGCGACGAGTACCTGCCTTCTTCGGCCGACGGCGATTTCATCACCTCGCTGATGCAGCCCGTCTCCGAGCCTGGCAAGTTCGCGAGCTGGATTGCGGCTCCGAAGGTCGGCATCGACAACAAGCCCGGCGACTTCGAATACGTGAAGATCGCCGCGTGACGGCAGTCGGCAATCGGCAGTAGACAGTCGGGTATTCAAGCGGAGGTCGTGGGCGGGCTCGCTCCTTACGACCTCCGACTGCCCGCTACCGACGGCCTCTTCTGAGAACAGCCATGAACGCTCCAGTGTCCGCCTCGTCCCTCCTGAAGCAGCACGTGATCGACCCGGAAATCTGCATCCGGTGCAACACCTGCGAGGAGACCTGCCCCATCGATGCGGTGACGCACGACGACAACAACTACGTCGTCAATGCGGAGATCTGTAACTACTGTATGGATTGCATCGCGCCCTGCCCGACGGGCGCCATCGACAATTGGCGCGTGGTGAAGAGCGCCTATTCGCTTGAGGAGCAGTTCTCCTGGGGCGAGTTGCCGCCGCAGGAGGAGTTCGAGGACTCGTCGTCCGACGCCACCATCGAGGCGTTCGAGGACGAAGTCGGCGCGCTGCTGGAGGAAGCCCGCAAGGGCCTCGGCGGCAAGCCCGTGGCGCCCGCTTCCGCGAGCAAGCCCACCGTCAACCTCTACAACCGCGGCAAGCCGGCCCGCGCCACGGTCGTCGGCAATTACCGCCTCACCGCAGCCGATGCCGAAACGGATGTGCGCCACATCATCCTCGATTTCGGCGATCAGCCTTTCCCGGTGCTGGAGGGTCAGAGCATCGGCATCGTCCCGCCCGGCACCGATGCGAACGGCCAGCCGCACGGCGTGCGCCTCTATTCCGTGGCGAGTTCCCGCGACGGCGAGAAGCCGAACACCAACAACCTCGCGCTCACCGTGAAGCGCGAGACCGGCGGCGTTGCCTCGAACTATCTCTGCGACCTCCCCAAGGGCGCAAAGGTCGAGGTCACGGGTCCGTTCGGCGCCACGTTCCTGATGCCGAACGACCCTTCGGCCAACATCATCATGATCTGCACGGGCACCGGCTCGGCCCCGTTCCGCGGCTTCACCGAGCGCCGCCGCCGCGCCATGCCGGATGCCTCCGGCAAGCTGCTCCTCTTCTTCGGTGCCCGCCGCCCCGAGGAACTCCCCTATTTCGGACCGCTCCAGAAGGTATCGGAGCGGCTTCTGGCAAAGCATTTCTGCTATTCCCGGGTCCCGGGCCAGGCCCGCACCTACGTACAGGACCGCATCCGCGCCGAGGGGGTGAACCTCGCGGCGGTCCTGCAGCAGCCCGGCACGCACGTCTATATCTGCGGCCTCAAGGGCATGGAGACCGGCGTGGACGAGGCCTTTGCCGACATCTGCCGTCATGCGGGCGCGGAATGGGCGGATCTGAAGGGAACCATGCGCACCAGCGGCCGCTACCACGTGGAAACCTACTGAGGCTCGCCATGGCGTCGACCCTGCTTCCGCTCCCGAAGGCCCAGGGCTGCCCCCTGCGCTCCGCGCGCGAGCGCCTGCGGGGCCTCGGCATGCGCCCGACCCATCAGCGGGTGATGCTGGCCTGGCTTCTCTTCGGCACCGGTGACCGACATGTCTCGGCCGAACAGCTGCACGAGGAGGCGCGCCGCGCCCGCATCCCGGTGTCGCTGGCCACGGTCTACAACACGCTTCACGTCTTCGCCCGCGAAGGGCTCGTGCGCGAGATCGCGGGCGTCGGTCAGCGCTCCTGGTTCGACACCAACACGGGCGAGCACGCCCATTTTCTCGATGAGGACACCGGCGAGCTGGTGGATGCCGAGGGCGAGCTTACGATCGGCGCCCTGCCCGAGGCGCCGGCGGGCTACGAAATCGCCGGCTGCGATGTGATCGTGCGGCTGCGGCGGACGCGCTAATCCCGTTCGGCACCTAAGCCATACGCTTCCGCACCGAACAAGCGACGCGCCCGCAAGCGGGTTCGCGGACTTGCCGCAAACGTTACGCCGCCAGAAATCGCTGCAGCAACGCCAGGAGATCGCGCCGCCCCTTCGCGCCGAGGCGTTGCTCTACGTGGCCCTCGTGCTCGCGGGCGAGCGCCTTGAGCTGAACCAGGAAGGCTTCGCCCTCGCGGGTCAGATGCAGCTCGTGCGAGCGGCGGTCCGAGGCTGACGGCACGCGCTTGGCGAGGTTGCGCGCCTCCAACCGGTCGAGCAAGCGCACCAGGCGGGCACGCTCGATGCCCAGCGTTTCCGCCAGCTTCGTCTGCGGCAGCCCCGGATTGGCTCCAACCACGCACAGCACCGAATATTCGGCCGGGCGGATATCGACGCTCGCCAGCGTCCGCTCGAAATCCTGGAAGATCCAGAGCTGCACCCGGCGGATGAGATAGCCCACATGGTCGTCCAGAACGTCGAGATCGACGCGGCCTGGCTCCACTGCGTCCCGCGTCGCCTCGCCTTCGAGGATCGCGGCTTGTCCCGCTCGATCGTTCATTGCTGCTCCAAGACGTCGCGGCTCGAATTCTAAGGCAGAGCCGCCCGAGAATGCAATTTCGTTGTTGACGACAACAATTGTGTCCGACAACATTCCCCCAACGGCAGGACCGTTGCAAGCGGGGAGTGGGTGATGGTCGTCGGCCGTCACACGATCGAGATCGGATGGGGCGACTGCGATCCCGCGCAGATCGTGTTCTTCCCGCGTTATTTCGAGTGGTTCGAGATCTGCACCGGCGTGCTGTTCAAGACCGCCGGCCTACCCCTGCACCAGATGTTCGCCGATCGCGGCATGGTGGGCATCCCGCTGCTCGATGTGGGCGCCACCTTCCATTTCGCCTCGAGCTTCGGCCATCACCTCGACGTGGAAAGCCGCATCGTGGAATGGAATGCCAAGACCTTCCGGATCGAGCATCGCTTCCTCCGCGACGGTCGCCTTGCCCTCGAAGGCCGGGAACTCCGCGTCTGGGCGGTGCCGGACCCTACCGCCGAGCGCCCCATGCGCGCCGCGCCGATCCCGGCCGACGTGATCCAACGCTTCACCCAAGAGGAGCCGGTGCCCGCATGAGCGCACCTTCCGTGACCCCGATCAGCGCCGGTGCCCTGCCCCACCTCCATGTGGAGCAGGACGGCCCGATTCTGATCGTCCATCTCGACCGCGCAGCGAAGCGCAATGCGGTGAACGACGCGCTCTTGGCGAGCCTCGCCCGCCTGTTCGACGCGCCGCCGAAGGACGCCAAGGTGATCGTGCTCGCGGGCCGGGGCGACCATTTCTGCGCCGGTCTCGACCTTGCCGAGCACGAGCAGCGCGATGCGTTTGGCGTGATGCAGCACTCTCAAGGCTGGCACAAGGTCTTCGAGCGCATCCAGTTCGGCACCCTGCCGGTGGTGAGTGCGCTTCATGGTGGCGTGATCGGCGGTGGCCTGGAACTCGCGGCGGCGACCCATGTGCGGGTGGCCGACAGCACCGCCTTCTTCGCGTTGCCGGAAGGCCAGCGCGGCATCTTCGTGGGCGGCGGCGCGACCGTGCGGGTGGGCCGCATCATCGGGGCCGGCCGCCTCGTGGAGATGATGCTGACGGGGCGCACCTACAAGGCGGAAGAGGGCCTGCAGCTTGGGCTTGCGCATTATGTGGTGGAGCCCGGCCAGGCGCTTGCCAAGGCCATGGAGCTCGCGGGCAAGATCGCGGGCAACGCGCCGCTGTCGAACTACGCCATCCTGAACGCCATTCCGCGCATCGACGACATGTCGATGAAGGACGGCCTGTTCACCGAGTCCCTCATGACGGCGCTGACACAGACGAGCGACGAGGCCAGCCAACGCCTGCGCGCCTTTCTGGAGCGCCGTCAGCCCCGGGTTTCCGCGGGCGAGTAACCCTATTCCGCTTGGCGCTGTCGCGCCGGGCGCAAGCATCCGAACCGGTGCCCCGCGCGAGCGGAGGACGCCGGAAGACAAAAGCAAAACGCATCGTGCGGAAGCGGCTTCGAAGAGCCGGAATCCGCCTCGGGAGAAACGCCATGAGTGCCACCGACGTTCTTGCGTCAAAGCCGTCCGCCGCTCGCTCGGCGCCAAGGGGGCGATTTGCGCCGGCCCGGGTCGAGATCGAGCACCTGCCTACGGGCGGCATGATCCTGCGCTCGCCGCTTCCCTTGAACGAACCTCCCCGCTGCCTCGGCGTGCACCTCGAAGCCTGGGCGAAGCGCACGCCCGATAACGTCTTTCTCGCCCAGCGCGCCAGCGCGCCTGCCGGCCAGGACTGGCGGAGGATCACCTATGGCGAAACCTGGCGGCGCGTGCAGGGCGCGGCGCAGGCGCTTCTCGACCGCAACCTCTCGCCGGAACGCCCGATCCTGGTGCTGGCCGAGAACGGCATCGACCATGCGGTGCTGATGCTGGCCGCGATGCAGATCGGCATTCCCGTGGCGCCGGTCTCGACGGCCTATGCGCGGCTGAGCCAGGATTTCGGCAAGCTGCGTTTCATCGTCGAACTCGTCGAGCCGCAGCTCGTCTTCCTCGACGATCGGTCGCGCTACGCCGCAGCCCTGAAGGCGATCGACTTCAAGGGAGCGGAACTGGTTGCCGGCGCAGCGCCGGCCGACGGCTCCATGATGGCCTTTGCGGATCTTTGTGCCACATCGCCGACGGATGCGGTCGCGCGGGCTCAAGGCGAGGTCGGCCCCGACACCATCGCGAAGATCCTCTTCACCTCCGGTTCGACGGATCTGCCGAAGGGCGTCCTCAACACGCAGGCGATGCTGTGTTCGAACCAGGAGATGATCGCGCAGATCTGGCCCTTCCTCGACGACGAGCCGCCCGTGATCGTCGACTGGCTGCCCTGGAACCACACCTTCGGGGGCAACCACAACTTCAACATGGTGCTGCGGAACGGCGGCACGCTCTACATCGACGAGGGCAAGCCGACGCCGGCACTGTTCGCCAACACGGTTGCGAACCTGAAGGCGGTGGCGCCGACCATGTATTTCAACGTGCCGCGGGGCTATGCGGCGCTTCTCGATCACCTCGAATCCGACCCCGAGTTCAACCGCCATTTCTTCAGCCGCCTGCAGATCGTGTTCTATGCAGCCGCGGCGCTCTCGCAGAGCCTGTGGGAGCGGCTGGAAGCCTGCTCCATGAAGGCGCGCGGCGAGATCGTGCCCATGATTTCCGCCTGGGGCCTGACCGAGACCGCGCCCATGGTAACGAGCGGCCATTTCGAGGTGGATCGCGCCGGCATCATCGGCTTGCCCGCGCCCGGCAACGAGCTGCGCCTCGAGCCCTCGGGCGACCGCCTCGAAATGATGGTGCGCGGCCCCGTCGTGACGCCGGGCTACTGGAAGCGGCCCGACCTCACCCAAGCCGCCTTCAAGGACGGCTGGTTCAAGACGGGCGACGCCGCCCGCTTCGCCGACCCGGCGGAGCCCTCCAAGGGAATCGTATTCGACGGCCGGGTGGCCGAGAACTTCAAGCTCTCCACCGGCACCTGGGTGAATGTGGGCGTGCTCCGCGTCGCGCTGCTCGCCGCCGCCTCGCCCTTCATCGAAGACGCGGTGCTCACGGGGCACGATCGCGACGAGATCGGCCTCATCATCTTCCCCAACGTCGCGGCCTGCCGCGGCCTCTGCCCCGATCTGAAGCCCGACTGCCCGCCTGCCGAGGTGGCGGCGCACCGCGCCGTGCGGGAGGCGATCGCGACGGCGCTGTCGCGCCACAACGCGAATGCGGGCGGCAGCTCGACGGTGGTGACGCGGGCGGTCCTCACCGTGGAGCCGCCCTCCATCGACGCCAACGAAATCACCGACAAGGGCTACATCAACCAGCGCGCCGTCCTGCAGCGCCGCGCGGAGCTGGTGGAGCGCCTCTATGCGGCCTCGCCCGACGAGACCGTGATCCGCATCCCCACCGCCCGCAGCGGCGCCTGAGGAGAACACCGATGGCTTCCTCCAGCCTCCCGGCGACCCGCGCCGTTACCGCCACCTACGACGACGTGTGGATCGCGGACGGCGTCGCGCGCACGCCGTTCGCGGATTACGACGGCACGCTCCGCGACGTGTCGCCGACCGATCTCGGCATCAAGGCGGCCCGCGCCACGCTGGAGCGCTCCGGCTTCGAGCCCGAGCGCATCGATGCGGTGATCGCGTCGAACGTGGCGCAATCGAGCTTCGACGCCTATTACCTCGCCCGGCACATCGGCCTCTATTCCGGCGTGCCCATCGAGGTGCCGGCGCTGGTGGTGCAGCGGCTCTGCACCTCGGGCTTCGAGGCGTTGCTCCAGGCCGCCGACGGCATCCAGCTCGGCAAGCTCGGCGCCGCGCTCTGCGTCGGCACGGAATCCATGTCGCGCAATCCGGTGGCGTCCTATTCCATGCGCCACGGCTTCCGCATGGGCCAGGTGGATTTCAAGGACTTCCTCTGGGAGGCGACGCTCGACACCGCGCCCGGCATCCGCATGGGCGACACCGCCGAGCGCCTGGCCGAGCGCTACCAGATCACGCGCTCGGAGGTCGATTCCTTCGCGGCCGAGAGCTTCGCCCGCGCCGTGGACGCCCGCGAGAAAGGCTTCCATGCGGGCGAGACCGTGTCTCTGTTCCCCGAGACCTTCGAGCGCGAAGGCTACGCACCGCGCAAAGTGGCCCTCCCCCGCGGCGTGAAGAGCGTGGACGCCGACGAGCATCCGCGCGCCACCACCCTCGATGCGCTCGGCGCCCTGAAGCCCGCCTTCAAGGGCGTGCAGACGGGCGGCAATTCCTCGGCCATCGTGGACGGCGCCGCCGCGGCCATCGTGGTGAAGGGCGAGGCCCTAGGGGGCGCGAAGCCCCTCGCCCGCATCGTTGCTGCCGCCACCGTCGGCGTGCCGCCGGAGATCATGGGCATCGGACCGGCTCCCGCCATCCGCGCCGTGCTCGAGAAGGCGGGCCTCACGCTCGCCGACATCGACCGCTTCGAGATCAACGAGGCCTTCGGGGCGCAGTATCTCGCGGTCGAGCGCGAGCTCGGCCTCGACCGCTCGAAGGTCAACGTGAACGGCGGCGCCATCGCCATCGGCCATCCGCTCGGCGCCACAGGCGTGCGCTGCACCACCACGCTGGCCCGCGAGCTCGTCCGCTCCGGCAAGCGCTACGGCATCGCCAGCGCCTGCGCGGGCGGCGGCCAGGGCGTCGCCATCCTGATCGAGAACGCAGCCGCGGCGGAGTAGAGCAATTTCGCTTTTGACGCATACGCGCGAAACGGCACGTCTCTTCAGTGCGAGCGTTCGACGGGGTGCGTTAAAGGCGACAAAGCTTTAGCCGCGGCTCGTGCCACAACGGCTCATCCGAGCCCAAGACCGTCCCCACACAAGGCTCGCCAAGAGCCGCGGGGTCAGCCCTAGGAGGAACCACCCATGCTTCGCAGAACATTCGTCGCCTTGTCACTTCTCGCGGGGTTGGCGCCCGCGGCTCTGGCGCAGGGGCAGAAGCCCGTGCGCATCGGCGTGCTGAACGATCTCTCCGGCGTCTACGCCGATTACCAGGGCGAAGGCTCCATCATCGCCGCCCGCATGGCCGTGGAGGACTTCGGCGGCAAGGTCGCGGGCCGCCCGGTCGAGGTAGTCTTCGCCGACCACCAGAACAAGACGGACGTCGGCGCCAGCATCGCCCGCCGCTGGTTCGACGTGGACGGCGTGGACATGATCGTGGACGTGCCGAACTCCGCCATCGCGCTCGCCATCAACGGCCTCGCGCGCGAGAAGAACAAGGTTCTCATCGGTTCCGGCGCCGGCACCTCGGAGCTCACGGGCAAGAGCTGCTCGCCCAACACGGTTCACTGGACCTACGACACCTATTCGCTCGGCCGCAGCCTCGGCAAGGCTCTCACGGCGCAAGGCGCCAAGAAGTGGTTCTTCATCACCGCGGACTACGCCTTCGGCAAGGACCTCGAGAAGAACGCAGCGGACGCCGTGCTCGCCAACGGCGGCGAGGTCGTCGGCACGGCCCGCCACCCCATCGGCGCCACGGACTTCTCGTCCTTCATCGTGCAGGCGCAGAACTCGGGCGCGGACGTGATCGGCCTTGCCAATGCGGGCGACGACCTCTCCAACTCGATCAAGCAGGCGGGCGATTTCGGCGTCGCCTCCAAGCAGCGCATCGCGGCGCTCATCGCCAACGTCAACAACATCCAGGGCCTCGGGCTTCCCGCCTCGCAGGGCCTGCAGGTGGTGACGGGCTATTACTGGGACCTCAACGAGGGCACCCGCGCCTTCGCGAAGCGCTTCCAGGAGCGGCACCCGCGCAAGAACATGCCGAACGACATGCAGGCCGGCGTCTATGCCTCGGTGCTGCACTACCTCAAGGCGGTCGAGCAGGCGAAGAGCGCCGATGACGGCCGCGTCGTGGTCGCGGCCATGAAGACGATCTCCACCGACGACCCGCTCTTCGGCAAGGGCACCATCCGCGCCGACGGCCGCAAGATGCATCCCATGCATCTGTTCACGACCAAGACCCCGCAGGAATCGAAGGGCCCGTGGGACTTCTACAACCTCGTGCGCTCGATCCCGGCCGAAGAAGCATTCCGCCCGCTGGCCGAGGGCGGCTGCCCGCTCGCAAGCCAGTAAGCGTCGAAGTCTGAGCGGCGGCCGGGGACCCCTCCGGCCGCCGTTGTCGTGTCCAAACCCATGACCGGAGAGCTCCGATGCCCCGCACCTCCATCCACCATGTGGCCGTCGTCGGAACCGGCGTCATCGGGGCAAGCTGGGCGGCCTACTTCCTGGCGCGCGGCCTCACCGTGAGCGCCACCGATCCCGCGCCTGATGCCGAAGCGAAGCTGCGCGCGGCCGTTGCCGCCCATTGGCCGGTACTGGCGCAGTTCGGGCTGGCGGAGGGCGCCTCGCCGGACCGCCTCGCCTTTCACGCCGAGCCGGAGCGCGCGGTCGAAGCGGCCGACTTCGTGCAGGAGAACGGGCCCGAGCGGGAGGATCTGAAGCAGGACCTCTTCCGCCGCCTCGACGCCGCCGCGGCACCCGACGTCATCCTCTCCACGAGCTCCTCCGGCCTTCTCGTGAGCCGCATCCAGACCGCCTGCCGCCACCCCGAGCGCGTGGTGCTGGGCCACCCCTTCAACCCGCCCCACCTCATTCCCCTCGTCGAGGTCGTCGGCGGCGAGCAGACCTCGCCCGAGGCCGTGGACGCGGCCGTCGCCTTCTATGCGGCCATCGGCAAGCGCCCCATCCGTCTGCGCCGCGAGATCAAGGGCCACGTGGCGAACCGGCTGCAGGCGGCGCTGTGGCGCGAGGCGTTCTCGCTCGTCGAAAGCGGCGTCGCCACGGTGGCCGACATCGACACGGCCATCGCCCACGGGCCGGGTCTGCGGTGGGCGATCCTCGGTCCGTTCGTGAACCTGCATCTCTCGGGCGGCGCGGGGGGCATCGCGCATGTGATCAACCACCTCGGCCCCGGCATGGAGACCTGGTGGAACGACATCGGCTCGCCGAAGCTAACCCCAGAATTGCGGGACAAGGTGGCTGAAGGCGTCGCGGAAGAGCTCGCTCAGACGCCGCTGCCGGCGATGACCCAGGCTCGCGACGCGATTCTGATGGAGCTGATCCGGCGCAAGGCCGAGAGCGACAAGCTGCCTTGATCTCCTATCGCGGCACTCCTCGCCGCACCTTGGCACTAGCGGGGTGCAGGAGCGACAAGCTCCCTTAGACGCCGAGGTGACGCTCTAAGAGGCCAGGCTCGGCCGAGAGCGCCGCCGGCGTTCCCTCGAACACCACGGTGCCTTTCGAGAGCACCAGCACCCGGTCGGCCACGCGGGAGAGGTTGCCGATATCCTTGTCGACCACGATGGTCGCGATGCCCTCGCCTCGCACCGCGTCGAGGGTCTTCCAGATCTCCTGCGCCACGAGCGGCGCCAGACCTTCCGTGGCCTCGTCGATGAGAATGAGGTCGGGGTTCGTCATGAGCGCCCGGCCGATGGCCAGCATCTGCTGCTCGCCGCCGGACAATTGATGGCCGCCGTTGCCCCGGCGCTGATGCAGGCGCGGGAACAGCTCGAAGATGCGCTCCAGGGTCCAGGTGCGCCGACCGCTGCGGCCGGTTCGGGCGGCCATCACGAGGTTCTCGACCACCGACAACGAACCGAACACACCGCGCCCTTCCGGCACCAGCGCAACGCCGGCTTGCGCGATGTCCTCCGGTGCGGCGCGGGCGATATCGCGCCCCTCCAGCAGGATGCGCCCGCGCCGGTCGGCCACGAGGCCGATCAGCGACCGCAGCAGCGTGGTCTTGCCCATGCCGTTGCGCCCGATGAGCGCCACCTGCTCGCCCCGGCCGACCTTCAGGTCGATGCCGCGCAGGATCTGGCTGGCGCCGTAGAAGGCTTCTAGACCTTCCGTTGCAAGGAGCGCGCTCATAGGCCGTTGTTCCCGAGATAGGCCGTGCGGACGGCTGGGTGCGCGCGCACCTCGTCGGGCAATCCGCTGGCGATCACGCAACCGTCCGCCATCACCGTCAGGCGATCCGCCAGCGTGAACACCGCATCCATGTCGTGCTCCACGAGGAGCACGGCACGTCCGGCTTTGAGCGTGGCGATGAGCTGCACGATGGTGCGCGCCTCCGCGGTGCCCATGCCGGCGAGCGGCTCGTCGAGGAGCACGATGCGCGGGTCGGTGGCGAGCACCATGGCGATTTCGAGCTGGCGCTGCTCGCCGTGGCTCAGCAGGCTCGCGGTCACCCGCGCGCGGTCGTGCAGGCCGACCGTCTGAAGGGCCGAGCGGGCGCGCTCGTTCACCGCCTCGTCGCGCCGCACATGGGTGAACATGCGCAACGGCTTGGCGCAGCGCGCCTGGGCCGAGAGGCGCACGTTCTCGAACACCGTGAACTGCGGGAAGATCGTGGTCTTCTGGTACGAGCGCCCCATGCCTGCGAGGCCCCGCCGCTCCTGGCTCAAGCGGGTCACGGGGCGGTCGCCGATCGCGATGCTCCCCGAACTCGCCCTCAGGTCGCCGGAGAGAAGGTTGATCAGCGTGGTCTTGCCGGCCCCGTTCGGGCCGATCACCGCGTGGATCTCGCCGACGCGCACATCGAGGGACACGTCGGAGACGGCACGCAGGCCGCCGAACTGCTTGGCAAGCCCTTCGGCCCGCAGCGCCACCTCATGCACGGCTCGCCTCCCCGGCTGCTGGAAGCGCGGGTTCCGCCGCTGGCGCTTCCGCCCGTGGTCCCAGCACCATGGAGGCAAGCTGCCTCAAGCCCCCCGGCAGCGCAAAGACGAGCACGATGATGACGAGGCCCTCGACCAGCTTCCAATACTCCGTGACGCTCTTCAAAACTTCCTCGAAGCCGAGCAGGGCCACGGCGCCGACGAGCGGTCCGGTCACGCCGCGCATGCCGCCCAGAACGACGATCACGAGCAGCATGGCGGAGAGGTGCCAGCCCAGCATCTGGGGGGCCACGAAGCCATATTGCGCGGCGGCGAAATAACCGGCGACGCCCGCGAGCGCGCCGGAGATCGTGAAGGCGGTGAGGCGCAGCCGATAGACCGGAAAGCCGAGCGAGCGCGCCCGCCGCTCGTTATCCCGCGCGGCGGCGAGGGCGTGACCGAAGGGCGATTGCACGAGGGCGCGGAGCAGCAGGATGCTCAAGCCCACGACGCCGAGAACCACGAAATAGAAGCTGTTGGCGCGCTCCAGATTGAGCGGCACGAAGCTCCCGATCGCGACCGAGGGCTTCGAATAGATGTAGGCCCCGTCCGAGCCGCCGCCGATGGTGGTGTCGTGGAAGAGGAAGTAGAGCATCTCGCCGAAGGCGAGCGTCACCATGATGAAGTAGATGCCGCGGGTGCGCAGCGAGAGGGCGCCGATGGCGAGCGCTGCGAGGGCCGCGGTTCCGACCGCGAGGGGCAGGGTCAGCCAGAGCGAGGCGGGATCGTATTTCGGCGTGGTGAGGGCCAGCACGTAGCCCGCGAGCCCGTAGAAGGCTGCGTGGCACATGCTCACGAGACCGCCGAAGCCCACCACCAGGTTGAGCGCCATGGCCGCGAGGCCGATGAGCAGCACCTTGGTGGCGAACTGCACGTAATAGGACGGCGCCAGGAACGGCAGCGCGATCGCCACCGCGACCACAAGCACCGTCAGGCCCTGCACCAGGAGTGAGGGTTTGGGAAGAACCGAGTCGTCCTTCGCGGCGGCCGCAGATCCAGCCATCCTACACCTCCCTTTGCCCAAGAATGCCGTTCGGGCGCCACAGCAGCACGAGGGCCATAAGGAGATAGATCGAGAAGCTCGAGAAGGTGGGGAAGAACACCTTTCCGAAGGTATCCGTGAGTCCGATCATCAGCGCGCCGACGGCAGCCCCCGCCACCGAGCCGATGCCGCCCAGCACCACGACCACGAAGGAGAGGATGAGCATGTGGTCGCCCATGCCGGGGAACACCGTGGAGATCGGCGCGATCACGATACCGCCGAGGGCGGCGAGCGCGATGCCGACCGCGAACACGTAGCGGTTCACCTTGTCGAAGGGGATGCCGAGCGCGCGGGTCATCTGCCGGTTTTCGGCGCCGGCGCGCACGATCATGCCGATGCGGGTCTGGCGGATGACGTAGAAGATGGCGGCCGCCACGATGAGGCAGAAGACGCAGATGGCGAGGCGATAGACCGGATAGGAGAGCACGTCGGTGAGCTGAATCGAGCCCTGCAGGAACGCGGGCGGCGCGACCGAATGCACGTCCTTGCCGAAGGCGATCTGGCGAATTTCGTCGATGACGAGAATGAGCCCGAAGCTCAGGAGCACCTGCGCGAGGTGATCGCGCCCATAGAGCCGGCGCACGAAGATGTTTTCGAGCAGCATCCCGGCCAGGAACGAGATGCCCACACCGCCGACGAGGGCGATCCAGAAGCTTCCCGTGTACTTGGCAATCCAATAGGCGAGGTAGGCGCCGAGCATGTAGAAGGCGCCATGGGCGAGATTGATGACGCCCAGGATGCCGAAGACGAGGGTCAGCCCGCTCGCGACGAGGAACAGCACGAGGCCGTACTGGACGCCGTTCAGCAGTTGAACGCCAAAGGTGAGAAGATCCATGCTGCTGCCGTGCCGACGCCGAGCCGAGACGAAAGGAGCCGGTCTCGCGACCGGCTCCCGGGTGGTGTGAGCGCTCTGCGTCAGGCCGTCATGCGGCAGCCGCGGGCCGGGTCGTCCACGTTGGCTTGCGCCACGGAGACGTAGGCGTTCTTGCCGTTGCGAACCTCGCGCAGATAGATGTTCTGAACCGGGTTGTGGGCCTTGTTGAAGCTCATCGGCCCGCGCGGGCTGTCGATCTTCGCGGCCGCCATGGCGGCAATCATCTTGTCCCGCGCCGCCGCATCGCCGCTGACCCCGCCGAGGCCGATGTCGAGGAGCGCGCCGGCGTCGTAGCCCTGCACCGCGTAGATGTCGCCGTCCTGGTTGGTCTTCTGCTTGAAGGCGGCGAGGAAGGCTCGGTTGGCCGGGTTGTCGAGATCGTCCGCGTAGTGAAGCGTCGTCTTGATCCCGTCCGCGGCCGCACCTTGCGCTTCCAGCGTGCCGTCCGTGAGGAAGCCCGCGCCGTAGAGCGGGATCGTCTTGTTGAGGCCTGCGGCCGCGTAGTCCTTCACGAACTTCACGGCGCCGCCGCCGGCGAAGAACGAGAACACCGCGTCGGGCTTCAAGGTCGCGATGCGGGTGATGAGGGCCTGGAACTCGACCTCGGGGAAGGGCAGCGCGAGCTCTTCGACCACCTTGCCGCCGGCGGCCGTGAAGCCCTCCTTGAAGGCGCCGACCATCTCCTGGCCGGCGGTGTAGCGCCAGGTGATCGTGACCACGTTCTTGTGGCCCGCATCGGCCATCACCTTGCCCATCGGGAAGCAGGGCTGCCAGTTGGAGAACGAGGTGCGGAAGATGTTCGGGGCGCATTGCGGGCCCGTGGCATCGTTGGCACCCGCATTCGGGATGATCAGCATGGTGTTGGTGTCGCGCGCCACCTTCACCATCGCCATGGCGACGCCGGAATGGACGGTGCCGACCACCACGTCCACCTTCTCGCGGCCGACGAGGCGGTTCATGTTGTCGGTGGCGGTCTCGGGCTTCGACTCGTCGTCGATCTGCACGAAGGTGACGTTGCGCCCGCCGAGCTTGCCGCCCTTCTGCTCCACGTAGAGGCGCATGCCCTGATCGATGAACTGGCCGAGCTTCGCGAAGGTGCCCGTGTAGGGCAGCATCAGGCCGACCTTGTAGGGCGCGCCCTGCGCGATCGCGGGCCGCGGGAAGCTCGACACGAGGCCGGCGGCGCCGACGGTGGCGGCGCCCGACAGCAGGGTGCGGCGCGTGAAGGCGGATTTCAGGGTATCGTCGGTCATGGGGTCTCCCTCCCAGGAGCTCTGAATGGTTCTTGTTGTGCGTCATCCGCCGGTTCCGGCGGATGCGGGCTTCACGACTGTGCCGTCGTTCGTCGCGCCGCGTCTAGAGGCCCGCACAAGGCGGGGCGTTATGCACGATAGTGCCTGCTTTGCGGCGCATTGCAAGAACTATAATTCACGATATGGTGCCCCCGACCCGCCCTCCCGACCGATCGGACACCCATGCCGGACAGCCTGGTTCTCACCCGCGACGAGGGCCCCTGCCGCTGGATCGTTCTGAACCGGCCCGACAAGCTGAACGCCTTCAACGCAGGCCTCGCAGCCGCCCTGCACGATGCGCTTTCCGCCGCCGTTGCGGACCCCGCCTGCCGCGCGATCGTGCTCACCGGATCGGGCCGCGCCTTCTCGGCCGGGCAGGATCTGGAGGAGCGGCGCCATATCGCCACGAACCCGGTCGATCTCGGCGCGTCGCTCACCGCCAAATGGCACCCGCTCCTGCGGCTGGTGACGGATGCCGACAAGCCCGTGGTCGCGGCCGTGAACGGCATCGCCTCGGGCGCCGCCGCCAATCTGGCGCTCGCCTGCGACATCGTTCTGGCCGCGCGGCGGGCCACCTTCACGCAGCCCTTCGTGCGCATCGGCCTCACGCTGGATTGCGGCGGCGCCTCCATCCTCCCCCGCCTCGTGGGCGGCGCCCGCGCCCGGGGGCTTGCGATGCTCTCACCCGCCCTCAGTGCGGACGACGCCGAGCGCATGGGATTGATCTGGCGCGCCGTGGACGACGAGGCGCTCGAAACGGAAACCCGCGCGGTCGTGGAGCGCCTGCTGCAGGCGGCGCCCCTCGCGCTCGCGGCCACCAAGCGAACCTTGCGCGCGGGCGAGCACGCGTCCCTCGATGCGGTGCTGGCGATGGAGGCGGACGAGCAGCGGCGGCTCGGGGCCTCGGGGGATTACGTGGAGGGCGTCACGGCGTTCTTCGAGCGGCGGCCGCCGCGCTTTCGCGGCGAGTGAGAAGCCCATGACCCACCAAGCCGTCATCGCCCCCACCTTCGGCCTCGAAAACCTCCAACGGGTGCAGCGCGACACCCCAGAGCCCGGCCACGCGGAGGTGCGGGTTCGCGTCCGCGCGGTCAGCCTCAATCGCCGCGACGTGCTCCTCGTGCAGGGCGTCTACAACCCGCGCCAGCGGCTCCCCATCGTGCCCTGCTCGGATGCGAGCGGCACGGTGGAAGCGGTCGGCCCCGGCTGCAAGCGCCTGAAGCCGGGCGACCGGGTCGTGGCGCATTTCTTCACCGGCTGGATTGCGGGCGAGCCCACCACGGAAAAGCTCGCCACGGCGCTGGGCGGCCCCGGCGGCGACGGCACCTTGCGCGAGACCATCGTGCTCCCCGAGGAAGCGCTGCTCCCGATCCCGGACTCGCTGACCTTCGAGGCCGCCTCCACCCTCCCCTGCGCGGCGCTGACCGCCTGGTCGGCGGTGCAGGATCTGCGCGCCGGCGATGCGGTTCTGGTGCAAGGCACCGGCGGCGTATCGATCTTCGCGCTACAATTCGCCAAGCTCGCCGGCGCCCGCGTGATCGCCACCACGTCCTCCGCCGACAAGGCCGAGCGCCTGCGCGCGCTCGGCGCGGATGCGGTGCTGAACTACCGCGACGATCCCGACTGGGCGCGCCATGCCCGCGAGGCCGCGGATGGCCGGCTCGATCTCATCGTGGACGTCGGCGGCGCCTCGACGCTGGATGCGTCGCTGCGCGTCATCCGTCCCGGCGGCACCATCGCGCTCGTGGGCGTGCTCGGCGGCGCCACCGCCCCCATCACGCTCCCGCTTGCCGTCATGCGCCAGGTGCGATTGCAAGGGATCACCTGCGGCGACCGCGAGGCCTTCGAGGCCATGCTGCGCGCGATCCATCTGCACGGCCTGGAGCCTGTGATCAGCCACACCTTCCCGCTCACTGAAGCGCCCCTCGCCTTCCAGGCCATGGACGCGGGCAGCCACTTCGGCAAGATCGTTGTGCAGCTATGAGCGCTTGGCAGGTTTACGCGCACCGACGCCAGATCGGCTGGGGCGACACGGATCCGGCGCGCATCGCCTATACGGGGCGCTTCGCGGATTTCATGTTGGAGGCCATCGAGGGCTGGTATCGCGACCGGCTCGGCACCGATTGGTATCGGCTCAACATCGACGAGGGCATCGGCACGCCCTTCGTGCACTTGAGCCTGGATTTCCGCTCGCCCGTCACGCCGCGCGAGGCGATCGACGTGGAGGTGCGCGTGGCCCGCGTCGGCCGCACGTCCCTCTCCTTCAAGATCGCGGCTTACGGCGCGACGAGCCGCACGCTCTGCTTCGAGGGCGAGGCTACCTCCGTCTTCGTCGATGCCGCCACCATGAAGCCGCGCCCGATTCCGGATCGATATGCTGAGCGCATCGCGGCCGAGCACCGGCACGCGAGCGAAGGCTGACGCTCAAGAGGTTTTGAGCACGTCCCTGAGCGAGCGGTTCAACGCCCGCGTCATTTGGTCGAGCACCGTGCGGTCGACGTTCCCCGCATTGTCGCAGGCGCGGTGATAGCAGGCATCGTAGGGCTTGCCGGCCTCGCCGCCGAATTGCGCGGCCTGCTCGGGCGATTTCGCTTCGCCCGCGCCCGTATAGAGCCCGACGGTCGGGATGTTCTTGGCCGCGAAGGACGCATCGTCCGTGCCGCCCATGCGGCCGCGGGGGCGCTCGATGAAGGCTGCATTCTGCTCGCGCAGCGAGGCGCCCAGCGCTTCGCGTGCAATCTTCTGGAGCTCGCCCTCCGGCGCGTTCTCGCCGGGCCGAAAGAACTGGATGAACCGACCGGGATTGGGCGAGCCCACCATGTCGAGGTTGATGTAGAGCGCGATGCGCTTGCGCTCGTCGTCCAACAACGCGTTCACGTAATGGCGCGAGCCGATGAGCCCGCGCTCCTCCGCGCCCCAGAAGGCGAAGCGCAGGGCGCGCGTCCCTTGCGGCTCGCGGGCGAGGTCGAGGGCATTCTGCAACACCGCCGCGGTGCCGCTCGCATTGTCGTTCATGCCGGGCCCCTCCGGCACGCTGTCGAGATGGGCGCCGACGACCACCACTTCGCCGGTCGCATCCGGCCGTTCGGCCAGGACGTTGCGGGTGGTGCGCGTACCGGTCTCCACCTGAACCGCAAGCCGCACCGGAGGGCTCGCGGGGTCGAGCGATTGCGCGAGGAGCGCGCGGCCGAGATCCGTGGTGACGCCGAGCACCGGAATGAGCGCGCTCTGCGCGAGGCGCCCCCCGAAGGTGCCGGTGTCGTTGCCGCGTCCCTCGTTCATGATGATGATGCCGGCGGCGCCCGCCATGGTGGCGTTGTCGACCTTCGCCTGGAACGGGCAGGTGCCGCGCCGAACGAGGGCGATGCGCCCGCGCTCGAAGCCCTCAAAGTCCTCCTTCTCGCAGCCGCTGGTGGACGCGCGAAGTTCCGTGGCCCCGGGCTCGAAGCCGAGATCGACCGCCTGCAAGCGGCCGGTTACGTCGCCGGAGCCGGAATACATGAGCGTGCGCAGGGCTTCGCGAGGCGGCGCGCCCTCGGGCCCGCCTGCGAGGAGAACCGGCGGATTGCGCTCCTCGTAGAACGGGAAGTCGAACTCTTCGAAGCGCACCCGGTATCCGGCCCCTTCGAGCTGGCGCGCCACGTATTCCGCCGAGCGGTCGTAGCCGGGCGTCCCGGCCGCGCGGTTGCCGCCGTTGGCAGCGGCAATGGCTTCGAGGGCCTCGATGTGTCGGAAGGCACCCGTGTCAGCGAAAGCCGGTGCAGCGGCCGTCAAGGCGAGGATGGAGCAGGCGAAAGCGGCGGGACGAAGCATGGCGGAGGCCGGTGCAAGAAAACTCATGAAGGGGAGATGTTCGAGGGGCCGCGCTCCGGCAAGTGCGGCAGGTTCACCGGCTCTTCACGATGCCGGGAAGTGCGGCGCTTTCTCCTGCAGGAGTGCCGCCAGCGCCTTCACGACAGCGCCGTCCGAGCTAGATGCCCTGCAATCCCGGAGGCTCGCTGTGCTGCGCTGGTGTCTCGTCGTCCTGATGCTCGCCCTCGCGAGCCCCGCATCCGCTTCCGAGCCCGCCTGGGAGGCCTTGCGGGCCGGCGGCACCGTGGCCCTCATCCGCCACGCGCGGGCGCCCGGGACCGGCGATCCGCCGGGCTTTCGGCTCGCGGATTGCAGCACGCAGCGCAATCTGTCCGACGAGGGCCGCGCTCAGGCCCGCCGTCTCGGCGAGGCCCTGAGGCGCCGTGGCGTCACGATCGCGCGAGCGCTCTCGAGCCGCTGGTGCCGCTCCCTCGATACGGCCCGCCTGGCCTTCGGCGACGCCACGGAGCCGTTCCCGCCGCTCGATTCCTTCTTCGGGGACCGCCAGACCGAGCCTGAGCAGACCGGGGCGGTTCGCGCCGCCATCGCCGGGTGGCAGGGCCCGGGCGTCCTCGCCCTCGTGAGCCATCAGGTCAACATCACCGCGCTCACGGGGGTCTTCCCCGCCGAGGGCGAGGTGGTCGTGCTGAGGCCGAAGGCGGATGGCTTCGACGTGGTCGGCCGGATCGTGCCGTGAGGGCGCTCGCACGAGCGGGGCCTATCTCACTCACAAAGTCCTTCTGACGAGGCGCGGAGCGAGCCGCAAAGGAGGCTAGCCCTAAAGCCCCCTCGCTTTCTCCTGTTTGGAAAGAGGGTTGGTGCAGGAGGCACCACGTCCTGCCCTCTCCCCCACAAGGGGGGAGAGCTGGAGAGGGGGGTATGGCGACGAGAGCGGATGCCGCGGAAGGGATCGCTGCGCGAGCATCCCTGCGGGATGCATACCCCCCTCCCTACCCTCCCCCACAAGGGGGGAGGGGTGCGCCCGAGCAAAATGCTTCAGCGATGGGCTGCACCCCGCCTGCCTCGGCTCAGGCGAGCTTCGCGCCAGACTCTCAGGAAGAGCGTGTGGGTGAGGTAACTGGCCTTCCGACGAACCAGCGCCCAAGCAACGTGTCAGAACCTTACGGGCGAACGGGCCGTTGTTCCCTCACGACGTCACGCAGGAGAACCCGCCATGGCTCAATCGCCCAATCCCGGTATGCCCCAGGAGATCCCCTCCACCGAGCCGCCGCTCGGCATACCGCCCATGACGCCCGATCGCGCCCCGCCCGGCGTCAACGAACCGATCGGCGTGCCCGACAACACGCCGCAGGAAATGCCCTCGGACCCCGGAAGCCCCGCCGGACCCGAGATCCCCTCGACGCCTCAGCCGCGGGCCTGAGGAGCAGCGGCGCTGGTAGCTCGAAGCTGCTGGGTTGAGTCTCAGCGGCGCTGGCGGCTCGACCGGCCCGTCCGGCGTGAAATCGTACCCGTGCGCGATACGCGTTCGTTCGCGTCGGCGAGTTGCGTGGTGAGGGCTGCCGCCTCCTCGCGCGCCGCGGCGAGTTCGGCCTGAACCTGATCGCGGGCACGGGTGAGGTCCGTGATCTCGTTGCGCGCGGCCGTCAAATGACCGCGCGTCTCGGTCATCTCGCGCTCCACCTCCTGCTGACGCTGGAGCGCCTTGCGCAGCTGGTCGATCTCCGCATTGAGCTGCACGCGATCGGCGCTCAAGCGCTCCATCTGCTCCCGCACCGCCACTTCAGCAGCCCGGTTCGACTGCGCCACATAGGCAAAGGCGCCCCAGCCGCTCAAGGCAAGCAGCAGGAAGACCACACTCAGGCCGATATGCAGGTGCAGCCGCTCGGACGTCTGGTTGGGCATGCCACTCTCCCCCGGGCGCCTTTCGACGGCGCCGCTTGGTACCGTCGGGTCATCAGCGCAGGGAGTGTGGCCGGAAGATGGCTTCTGCGGGCTAGAGGACCAGAAGCGATCTTTTGCCGGGGATAGCGGGAGAGAGCCGGCGAACGCGCGGCCGGACGGTCGGGAAGATAATGGCCAGGCTTATTGATCGCGGGATGCATTATGGCAAAGCTTTCACGCGCCCGACCGATAATAATCAAAAACAGGTGAAGGCCGCTGATGCAGACAATACCTCAAAAGATGCACGGCTCTGTTTTTGCAGAGGGACAAGGGATCCGATGAACGACTTCGCTGTTACATCTACATAACCGAGGAGCGCTCTCGGGCGCTCCGTATCGAGTGGAGCACAGCATGAAGAAACTCACCCTTGGTGTGATTGGTCTTGCGGCCGTCGGCATGGCAGCCGCTGCAGCCCCGGCACAGGCTCAGGGCTTCAGCCTCTCCTTCGGCGTCGGCTCGCCGTCCTACGGCTATGGCTCGTCGTACTACGACAACGACTATTACGGCTATGGCTACAGCTCGCCCTATTACGGCAGCCGCACGAGCTACTATTACGGCGGCTCCGATCCGTATTACGGCAACAGCTACAACACGTCGTATTACGGCTATGGCTCCAACTACGGCTACAACAGCGGCTTCTACTTCGGCAATAGCTACTGGGCGTCCGGCAAGGCGCCTAAGGGCAAGAAGGTGATGAAGAAGCAGTAAGCCTGCTTTCGAGAGGGGAGCGCCGCTGGCGCTCCCCTTTTTTGCTCCTGGAGGACGACCATGAGCCCTGCCCGTTCCGTGTTGCGCCTGTCAGCCATCGCATGCGCCTTGGGCCTCCTCGCGGCCTGCGGCGGCGATCCCCAGGCGACCTCCTCCACGACGCCGGCCGCCGAGCCGCCCTCGGGACCGACAGCCCCGCCCCCGGCCCGCACCGCGGCTCCGACCAACGGCACCCCGCCCGCGACAACGACTATGCCGCCCGTCAACGCACGCCCGGCCGGACAATAGGTTGCCGGCCGCCATAGGCCTGCCGCGCCGAACGACGGAACGCCAAAAAACCACGCGTGCACGGCCGAGCCGCAAGCCGCCGATCGACACGCGCGCACGGTCGAGCCGATCGACACGCGCGTTCTCGAGGAGGCGCCTGAACCCTCGGACCGGAACATCCCGTCTCGAAGGCTCGTTCTCTCCAAGGTTAAGCTCGGCCAGGGATGGAGGAGACCGCGATGATGGGGAACCGGAACCCGGTGGAAATGCTGGCCCGCTGGGGCTACGGCGCCCGCGGTGTCGTCCATTGCCTTGTGGGCGGTTTGGCGCTTCTCGGCGCCGTCGGCTCGGGCGGCCAGACCGGCGGCAGCCGGTCGGCACTCGCGACACTTCTCGATCAGCCCTTTGGCCGCGTTCTCCTCGGCATCGTCGCCATCGGCCTGGCTGGGTTCGCGGCCTGGCGTTTTCTCGAACCCATCACGGATGCGGACCGACGCGGCACCTCGTGGAAGGGCCTCGGCGTTCGCGGCGCCCACATCCTGAGCGGCGTGCTCTATGCCGGTCTCGCCTTCAGCGCGCTTGGCCTCGCGCTCGGCTGGAGCAGCAGCGGAGGGGGCGAGGAACAGGGCACGCGCGATTGGACCGCCTGGCTCCTGTCCCAGCCGTTCGGGCGCTGGCTCGTCGGCCTCATCGGCGCCGGCGTGATCGCCGGCGGGGTGGGCTTCTTGATGAAGGGCTGGCGCGGCAACGTCACGTCCTTTCTTGCCCTCGATGCCGCCACCGCCCGCTGGGCCGTGCCCCTGGGCCGCCTCGGCTATGCGGCGCGCGGCGTGGTGTTCCTCATCATCGGCGGCTTCCTGATCCTGGCGGCGATCCGGTCCAGCTCGGCGCAGGTGCGCGGCCTTGGCGGCGCGCTGGAGACCCTGCAGGCGCAACCCTTCGGCTGGGCGTTGCTGGCCGTCGTTGCCGCCGGCCTCCTGGCCTTTGGGATCTTCGGCTTCGTCCAGGCGCTCTACCGCCGCATCGACGCCCCGGACCTCGACGACGCGAAGAGAGCGGGGAACCAGACCCTCGAGGCTCTCAAGGGGTAGCCGACAGCCTCGACGCGCAAAGGGCCGGCAGCACGACGCTGCCGGCCCTTTGTGCTTTTAGGGACCCATGCGACCGATCAGGTCCCGATGAACTTCACGGTGACGCCGGTCTTGACCATCTGGGCCAGGATGTTGGCGTCCCAATTGGTGAGACGCACGCAGCCGTGGGAGGCGGTCTTGCCGATCTCCGAAGGCTCCGGGGTGCCGTGGATGCCGTAGCCCTCCTCCGAGAGGTCGATCCACACCGAGCCCACGGGATTGTTGGGGCCGGGCTTGATGGTGAACGGCTTGTCAGCCTTCACGCCCTCGAACTTGTACTCGGGATTGTAGGTGTAGATCGGGTTCTGGGCGACGCCCTTCACAGTGTGGTCGCCCTTCGGCGCCGGCCGCTGCTGGCTGCCGATGGTGGCCGGGAAGACCGCGATGAGCTTGTCGCCCTCGCTGAAGGCCCGGAGCTGCTTGGAGGCCTTGTCGACCTCGATGCGCTTCACGGCGCCGCGCTCGCCCTTGGTGTCCTTCTCGACATTGGCGACCATGATGACTGTGCCGGCCTTCGTGAGGTCCTTGCCGGGATTGAGCTCCTTGAGGAAGTCTTCGTCCATGTGGAACCGCTCGGCGAGGAGTTCCACCGGGCCGGTATAGGCGAGGCGCTCGAGATCCTTCTTCTCCTCGAAGCCTTTCGGAATCTCCTTGGCGAAGGGGCCCTTCACGTCCTCTTCCGTGATCGTGTACTCCACGATCGCCTTGTCGCCGCCGTTCTCGGCGAGCTTCGCCCAGGTGGCCTCGTCCACCGAGGCGCCCTTCCCTTCGAGCTTGTGCTCCTTGCGGAAGGCGGCCAGCGCATTCTCGACGTTCTCGCCCATGCGCCCGTCGATCACGCCCGGCGAGAAGCGGGCCCGGTCGAGGAGCACCTGAAGCCGCGCCGCCATGGCCCGGTTGCCGCCCTTCTCGGTGGCCTTCGCCTCGTTGATCTGCTCGGGCTTCAGCGCCTGCGCCTCGGCGGCCCCGATGGGGAGCGCGAGGCTCAACGCCAGAACCGCCATCCAACCTGTCCGCTTCATCATCGTCTCCAACCTGGTGCCGCCTTCAGGCCCTTGCCCGAAGCTAACGTTCCTTCGCCAACGCGGCTGAAGCGCTGAGGTTCTGAGATGCGCTTGCGCACCGCGCGACCGGCTCGTGGGCCGGAAGGCAGGTGCGCAAGCGCGGACAATGTGGAGCGAGTCGGTGGGCCTGCGTCGGAGGCTGGTTGAACGCCACTCCCCTGATTCGCACGCTGGCGACCAATCGACCGCGGGGCGGGGAAAACGGGAACGATCCCAAGGCGAGCCGCGTTCGACCTCACGAAGACGTTCTCGACACCTGGCGTCTTCACTGATCGGAGCCCCTGATGGCGTACCCCGCCGTCAGGGGTTTCTTTTTGGGGCGGTGCGAATTTCCAGCCAATAGCACAGCTTATAATTCCGTGGTCAGGCTAATAGCTCAGTTTATATTTTTCTTGACAAGCATAGCTGGAATTAAGCGTAGCCGTATCGTCATGAACAAAATTTCACATTCGAGCGGAACTGATCGTTTGTTCTAGCAGTAATCTAGTCATCCAAGGCCACTGACCGTGGCTTTTCCGATCAGCCCCTGAAGTAGAAACAGGTGAACCATGTCGCGTTCGCGTAATATCGCTTTGGCCACTTTCGGCCTCCTCCTCGCCTCCTCCACCTCCTCCTTCGCCCAGACCCGCGGCGAGATGTGCATACCGGCCGTTGCTGATGCAGGCATGTATCAGAACTGCCGCCTGACGATCGTACGCGGCAATGAAGTCTGCCGCTGTCAGATCGCTCCGCGCGCCATCGGCCGCCGCGGCGGTGTGTTTGGCGACAATCTCGAAAGCGACCGTAACGAGCGCAGCCGCGGCGTCGTGGGAACGACGGCAGCTGGCAACGCGGGCTCGGTCGGCGCTGGCGCCCCGGCTTCAGCGGCGGCACCGTGATCTCCGGCCCGAGCACCGGCGGCGGCAAGGGCAACAACGGCCTCGGCAACGGCGGCGAAGCCAGCCAGGGCGAGAACACCGGCAAGGGTTCTGACCCGTCCAACCCCGGCAACGGCGGCGGCAACAACAACGCCGGCGGCGGCAAGGGCGGCAAGGACTAAGCCAACGACCGCTTCTGCAACGGTGGCCGCGATGGCAACCCGAACAGCAAGCAGGACAACGGCCGCTCACCGCGTCTAGTCCACGGACTCACAAATTTGACCCCGGCTGCTCGTCAGCCGGGGTTTTTCTGTATGGGTTCATGCCCCTTAGAAACCGGCGGCGAATGGGCGGGCCCAAAGAGAGGGCGGAGTTCGCACGCCATCAATCGGCCGGTTCCCCTAGGCCGCAGACATTCACGTCCACCCTGTGATCGCTCTCAATCCTGTGGGGTCGGTGGGGTGAAGTCCCGATCCAGAGCGCCTGCGACCGGAGACAAATGAAAGGCGATATTATACTTGACGTACCCAAGCTTGGCGGACAGGACGGACATCGAAGGATTGCTCCGATGTCCGTCCTGTCCGCCAAGCACTTTCACGATGAAGAGGCTGCTTTCGCCTGGGTTGAGGCCCGCGTGTGGCCGGAAGGTCCGGTCTGCCCCCACTGTGGCGGCTTCGAGCGCATCGGTAAGATGGGCGGCAAGAGCACGCGCCTTGGCACCTACAAGTGCTACCAGTGCCGTAAGCCCTTCACCGTGAAGGTCGGCACCGTCTTTGAGAGCAGCCACGTTCCGCTGAACATCTGGCTTCAGGCCATGCACCTGATCTGCTCTTCCAAGAAGGGCATCAGCGCCAACCAGCTTCACCGCATCCTGGGCGTGACGCTCAAGACGGCGTGGTTCATGGGCCATCGCATCCGTGAGGCCATGCGGGACGGCTCCCTAGCGCCGATGGGCGGCGCTGGCGGCATTGTCGAGGCTGATGAGACCTTCATCGGTCGCGAGCCCGGCAAGCCTAAGAAGCGCGCCTATCACCACAAGTTGAAGGTGCTGAGCCTCGTTGACCGTGAGACCGGCAAGGCCCGTTCCATGGTCGTGGACGATCTAAAGCCCGCGACCGTGGTTCCGATCCTGCGCGAGAACATCGCCAAGGAAACCCTCGTCATGACCGATGAGGCGGGCCACTACCACCACCTGTCCGACGACTTCTCCGCTCACGGCGTGGTCCGTCACGGGCAGGGTGAGTATGGCATTGGCGAGTTCCACACGAACACGATTGAGGGCTACTTCAGCGTGTTCAAGCGTGGCATGAAGGGCGTGTACCAGCACTGCGCTAAGAAACACTTGCACCGCTACTTGGCCGAGTTCGATTTCCGCTACAACAACCGTTCGGGCCTCGGCTGCGAGGATGCTGAACGCGCTGGACGAGCGCTTAAGGGGGTTGTGGGGAAGAGGCTCACCTATCGGAGAATTAACGCGTAAAAAGTGATATTTCTCAGTGGCTTAAGATAAGACTTGAAAGCTGTATAAAAAGGGCTACATTAGCGTTAGGCAGCCATGCGCCGGAACAACCCAGAGCAGTCGAAAGACTGCAGGCGAGAGATCGCAATCATGGGCCGGGGGGCTGCCGCTTTCATGTGAAGAGCTGGACAAGGCACAGTTGATCACTGGTCAACTCCATCTCTTCGCGTCGTGGCACGAGCTTGACGCCGTAGCTTAGGCAATTCCCTCGCCGCTCATAGACTCTTGGCTTGAGGATTTCCGCATAGCGCGCTTCGCAGTTCCCAAACTTGTCCTGCTCCACGCCACTAGCGAACGCGGAAGCAACCGTATCGACTAGTTGCAGTCCCGCATGGGTCGAATGATCTCGTGCGTCGATACCCTCGATGTCGATGACGGGCCAGTAGATGTTGATCTCTTGGTCTTGCGCTGCCTTTAGGCGCTCAAGGTGAGCGCGGAAATCAGGGTAGGACATGCCGCCCCGCCGCGAAAAGGTGATTTTTACTCGTCCGTCACCGTGTGGAACTCTCCGGCGAAGATCGCGGCAAAGCCAAGATATCCGCTCAATGAGATACCGTGTCAGATAGAAGTAGAGCTGGTTCTTCTCCTGATAGGTGCCCGCTGGGATTGTCTCCTTGTTGGAGAGTACGTTGATCGCACGCACGGGGCGTGTTGCAAGGCTTTGACATGCAGCGATCCGCTGCGGGTGGCCCATGTTGGCAAAGTGAATGTCTCGACGTTTCTTCTCCGGCATAAGCCGGGAAATCTCATCACGCCATGACACGGCGTCGAGATCGAATGTCTGCCGCCAAACGCAGGCAGAGATTACCAACCACTTCGATGCGCCACCATGGGCGCCGGGCTCGCGAAAGTTGCTTAAGCCATCATCGCCGGACTCATCGATGTATGCTACGAAGCTGTGACTCATGCGGCACAGGATATGGACATGCCAAAAGAGCAGCAAGCGAATGAACAATCCGAGCGGTTCAAGCAAGCCGCCCGTGAACTCGGCTGCGACGATGGCGAGGCCCTAGAGCGCGCCTTCGGGAAGATCGTGCCGCCTCGACGACCACAAAAGCCAGAGAAGGGCAACAAGCCCGAGACCAAGACGCCCGGCCTTTGAGCCGGGCTTTTGCATGGAGAGACCGATGCTCGATCCCGCCGTGATCCGTCGCTATGCAGAGTTAGCCTACACCAGCTTTGACACCCTCGATCTTGAGGACGCCGTTGCGGAGGCTAGGGCCGATCTGCGCGCCATTTTGTGCCATCTAGATCGGGCAGATGAGGGGCCTGTAGCGCTCTTGACTGCGGTCGATGTCGTTGGGCTTGAAGGGCGTCTCGGTTAATCGCGCCCCATGCGTATGGCCGACCTCAAACCGATGGTACTTATTGTACTCGCTGGGATCGTTCGGGTTATCGACTTGAAGCCCTCCACGAGAACCTTGCCTGATACGGCCCTGTAGACGGCATCCGGCCCGAAGGTTCGCTCAAAGGCATCCTGCTTGTAACGGAAGGCGACAAGCACTTTACGCTTGATGGCATCGCAAAACACCGTCTCGCTTGCGCTCTTGCGAAGTGTCGGCTGTTCCTTCGGCTTTGAAGCTGTAGGTGGCTTGAACCCATTCCACCCTGTCTTGGACGACTTCACCACTTGCGACTCCCGTCACGGCGACACGGGAGCGTAGCACTACCCAACTCTGAGTCGAGATGGGTATGCGAAGTATAATATCGCCAAATGAAAAGGGGCCCCGGAGGGCCCCCTCGCAGGCGATCTTTCGTTCGCGCTTACTGGTTGCCGAACTTGAACTCCGGCGCGTTCTTGAGTTCGTCGCGCGAGGCATTGGCGAGGATCGCGCGGGCTGGGGCATTCCGGTTCGAGCTCGACGCGTTGGCGTTGTTGCCACCCGCATTGTTGCCGCCGGCCACCGTGCCGGTCGTTGCGGGCTGATTGGTCGTACCGGCCGTGCCGCCCGTGGTGGTGGTGCCGGTCGCGCCGCCTGCGGCCGTCGTCGTGGTGCTCGAACCGGCGCCAGCGCCGCCGCCCGTGCTGCCCGCATTGTTCGACGCCGAAGCGGAGGGCTCCGTCATCTCGAACTTGAGAGCATTGAACGGCACGGCCACATTGCGCTCGCCGATGCCCAGGAAGCCGCCGACGCCGATCACCACGGCCTCGACCTTACCGGATTGATCGACCAGCACATCGCTCACGTCGCCGATCTTTTCGTTGTTGTTGTTGTAGATGTCGACGCCCTCGAGCTGCGACGCCCGCCACATGTCAGGGCGGCCCTGCGTGATATACTGGACGCCGCTGCCGCCGGGAGCAGGAGCGGGCTGCGCCGCAGGCGCCGGGGGCTGGCCGCCGGCCGGAGCCGGGGTGGTTTGAGCGAGAGCGGGGGCTGCGAGAAGAGTACCGGCCAGGAGGCCGATCGCGACACGTGCGAGCATGGGGTGTCTCCTGCTGAAGTTCATGCCTGTTCGGCACACCAGGAGAACGGCCACGCCCCCTTTTTGTTCGAGGTCTTCGCTCGGAAGGGTCCGGCAGCGGCGCGCCGCTCCGACCGAATTGCTCGGGAGGCGATCGACAGACGGCTTCGTCGTCATCGCGCCTAAGGGGATAATGCCCGCCAGACGCCGGAGTTTCGCGGCATGGGCGGGTTTGTCACGAAGCCCGAGAGCTCATACATCGAGGCCGGAACATCGAAGCACCTCGGAGGCGGCCATGCTCGATCTGCAACGCCAGATCGCGGATTTGGAGAACGAGATTGAGCGCCTCGCTGCGGTAGCCGAGCGGTGCCGGAAGATCATGGTGGTTTCGAAGATTGGGGCCTACGGAGGCGGGATTGTACTCGCCGCCCTGCTCTTAGGGCTCCTGCGGTTCGACCCCACCGCCTTCCTCGCCGCCCTCACGGCGCTGCTCGCTGGCCTGGCGCTTCTCGGCACCCATGCCAGCACCCTCGACGAACTCGTCGGCAAGATAAAGGCTCATGAGACACGCCGGCGCGAACTGATCGACGCGATCGGCCTGCGCATGGTCGAGGCGAACTGAAGATCCCCCAGTCAGCGCTTCGCCTCGCTGACCATGCAGGCGGGGTGAAGCGGCCGCTTAGCTCTTCGCTTCGCCGACCGTATCGGCCATGGCGGCCTGGCGGGCGCCCATGGGCTTGTCACCGCCCGTCGTCGAGTCCTTCGCGGTCTGGTGCTCGGTTTCAGCATTCAGTTCCGCGCCGAGCAGGATCACGATGGTCGAGATCCACAGCCAGGTCATGAAGCCCACCACGGCACCGAGCGAGCCATAGGTCTCGTTATAGCTGCCGAAGTTGGCCGCGTACCAGGAGAAGAGCATAGAGGCCACGACCCACAGGATGGCGGCCCCGATGCTGCCGGTCGACACCCAACGCCATTCGGCGGTCTCGCGGCTCGGGCCGTACCGGTAGAGAACCGCGAGGGCGCCCATGATCAGAACGAGGAGGATCGGCCAACGCAGGAGCGACAGCAGGGTCTCCACCACTTGGCCCAAGCCGACGAAATCGAGGAGGTGCGGCAGCACCGCGGTGGCGACCAGCGCAAGGATCAGGATCGCGACGGCACCCACGGTGAAGAGGAGCGACTGCAGGTTCAGCTTGATGAAGCCGCGCTTCTCCTCCTCGTCGTAGACGACGTTGAGGGCGTCGAATACCGCCTTCATGCCGGCATTGGCGCTCCAGATCGAGACCAGGAGGCCGAACGCGAAGGCGAAGCCCAACTTGCCCTCGCCTTGGGACGCAATGCGCTGCACCTGCTCCCGGATCACGTCCAGAGCCCCGCCGGGCAGAACGCCGGACATGGCGTTCAGATGCCCCTCGATCGTCGAGGGGTCGGCCACGAGGCCGTAGAGCGAAACGAACGCCGCGATGGCGGGGAAGATCGCGAGAAGCCCGTAATAGGTCACGCCGGCGGCAACGGCGATGAGACGGTCGTGCCCCATCTCCTCCCAGACACGCCAGAGAACGTCCTTCCAGCCCTGCGCCGGGATTTCGGTCGGGCTATCGGCCTCGCGCCCGCGGCCAGCCTCTGCATGAGCGCCCGGACCAGCATTGTTGCGCGGTGCTCGGGCATCGCGCACCTGTCCGCCGGCCCCTCCCCGCTCTCGGTCCAGCGAACGGCGTTCGGCTGGGCTTGGCGCCGAAGACCGCGCGACGAAGCGAAGAAGGAAAAGGCCGGAAGCGACCAGGAGGAGCGGGAGCGACCGGCTCCCGGCTTTGACGGCGGCGGACATCAGCAACCCTCTGAGAACGGCAGAGATTCGATCTGAAACCCGCTCGCTGTCCTCCCGGTTCCGGAATTCCTGCCTAAGGCCCCCTCGGGCAGGAATCTCCGCCTCCCTTAGTGCCTACTGCCCTTGGCCCAGCGAGTAGCCCGCCACCCCGTCGAAGGTGAACAGGTGCTCGGTCTTCACGAAGTCGACACCGGCCAGCGCGAGCCGCATCTGCAGTTCGGCGACCATCGACTTGTTGAGCTCCTTGCCGGGCTTCGCCATGTAGCGGCAGCGCCAATGGTCGGTGAGCGCCGTCTCGGGCAAGCCCTGTGGCCACACCTTCACGCCCCGGTTCGTCACGAGGGCGAGTTCAAAGGCGCCGTTCTGCGCGGCCTGCATGCGGGCGGCGAGCGCATCCGGATCGGTCCCCGCCCAGTGGACGAACACGTCAATGCCGACCAGTTGCTTGTCGGCCGGAGCGACCGGCTCGGGCTGTACGATCGCGAGCGCCTGACCGTTGTTCTCGTAACGCACGGGCGCGAGCTGCTCGGGCTTTTGGCCGAGCCGCGCGATCACTGCGTCGGCAAAGGCGGCGGTTCCGACCGCCGACACACCGAGGCCGCCCGCGATGTCCGCGGTCGCGACTCCGTCCTCGATCGTCTTGAGCCAGGCATTGTGCACGCGCTCGGCGACCTCGCCCTGCCCGATATGCTGGAGCATCATCACGCCGGCGAGCAGCAGACCCGACGGATTGGCCACGTTCTTGCCGGCGATGTCCGGCGCCGAGCCGTGCACGGCCTCGAACATGGCACCGGCTCCGCCGATGTTGGAGGACGGCGCGAGGCCGACCGAACCCGCCACTTCGGCCGCGATATCCGAGATGATGTCGCCGTAGAGGTTGAGCGTCACGATGACGTCGAACCGGCCGGGGTCGGCGGCGAGCTTCGCCGCCCCGATGTCGATGATCATGTGGTCCTTAGCGATCTCCGGGTACTCGGCCCCGATCGCATCGAACACCCGATGGAACAGCCCATCGGTAAGCTTCATGATGTTGTCCTTGGTGAAGCACGTCACCTTCTTGCGCCCGTTGGCCCGGGCATACTCGAAGGCGTAACGCACGATGCGCTCGCAGCCCTGCCGCGAGACGAGCTTCAGGCACTGGTAAACCTCGTCGGTCTGCCGGTGCTCGATGCCCGCGTAGAGGTCCTCTTCGTTCTCCCGCACGATCACCACGTCCATGCCGGGGTGCTTGGTGACCACGTAGGGCGCGTAGGATGCGACGGGGCGCACGTTGGCGAAGAGGCCGAGGCTCTTGCGGACCGTAACGTTGAGGCTCTTGTAGCCTCCGCCTTGCGGTGTGGTGATCGGCGCCTTGTAGAACACCTTCGTACGCCGCAGGGATTCCCAGGCCTCCGCACCGATGCCGGCGGTGTTGCCCGCACGGTAAACCTTCTCGCCGATCTCGATCGGCTCCACGGCGATGTTCGCGCCTGCGGCCAGCAGCACCTTGAGGCTCGCGGCCATGATTTCCGAACCGATACCATCGCCGAACGCTACGGTGATCGGTGTCGCCGTGCGAGCATCGGGCTGAGCCATCGGGCTTGCCTTCAGAAGGCTCTCGGCGGTGACGATCTGATTCATGGGGCACTCCGTCTGCTGATGTGCCCTGTACATGGTCCGCTCAACCCATTGAGTGAAATGAGTTGCGCAGCTTGTAGTCATTGGCTCAGCCAATGACCCGGACATAACACGGCCGACCTCTGCGCGCGTTCATCCGGCGTCGCAGGGTCGGCCGTGCAGTTGGGACGCGGGACGTCCCCTCGCCCTCCGGAGCAGGCGCTTCGGCCAGACGCTCCTCACCGGTGGCGATCGATGCTCCGCAACGCAGTGCCGAGGGCAGCGGGCAGAGTCTGGTTCAGCGTTCGTGCGCCTTCAGGCGCACGCGAGATCTGGGAACGGACAGTTGGAAATAGGCGCGCAGCTCCATCTCCCGCAGGTGATGCTGGAGCTGCCGATCCGGCATCGCCCGGCCGGCTGCCGCAAGATCGCGCCCCACCTTTCCGATCACGTCCTCGTCGCCAGGTGCTTCGAAATCCGCGAAATGCACGCTCCAGGCATAAGCCTCGTGCCGGCCTCGCGGCAGCCCGAGCAGGCGTGCCGCCCAAAGCCCGAACAGAACGTTGCGACGCGCCATGAGGCCGCCGCGACGGCTGTCTTCATCGAGTTCGAGCGGACGCCCGCAGCGTTCGGCAGCCGTTGTGGCAATAAGGGGCGAGCCCATCTCCATCCTCCCTTAAGAACCTTGGAGCACGTTGGTTCGCGCTCTCGTCGACGCCGGGTCGGATCGAGCCCGGCGTCGCGGCCGTTCGAGGCGGCCTGATTGAGCAGAGGCGGCCCTAGCTCGCCTTGCGCTCGAGGCCCTTGATCTCGACCACGTAGCCGTCCCGATTGTGCGGGTGGCCCGGATTGAGGAACACCGAGCGGTCGTTCTTCGCGTGCAGCGCCTCGAAGAAGGGAACGAAGCGCTCGTCGGTGATCCCGAAGGCACGCTGGAATTTGGCAACGAGATCCTGCTCCTCGCCCTCCGCCTCGCCATCCGAC
Source organism: Microvirga sp. (assembly GCA_035944635.1). Taxonomy (GTDB): domain Bacteria; phylum Pseudomonadota; class Alphaproteobacteria; order Rhizobiales; family Beijerinckiaceae; genus Microvirga. The sequence goes on along the minus strand of DASZAZ010000073.1, from coordinate 14,954 downwards.
ATGGCGCTGTCGACGAGATTCAAGAGGATGCACATGCGCTGCGCGTCGGTGAGCATCGGCGTCACCTCGGCAAGGAATTGGTCGAGGGGTTTGGTGCGAGCGATGCGGACCGCCTGATCGAGCAGGGCGCGGTTGTTCGCACCGACGCCGATCTGACCGCGCTCCGTCGCGCCGCCGATGACGGAGAGCAGATGGCCGATCTCCTCGTTGTCCATCTCGCCGTCGGCGCCCATGCAGTAGATGAGCGATGTCGCGAAGGCGAGGTGAGGCGTCATCTGCTGGCCCTGATCGGCCTTGAAGCGATCAAACAATCCCATGATGTCCTCCGATCAATCCCCTGGGCACCTCTGCGGGTGCCCGCGTGCGGGTCGGTCTGACGCCGACCACACCTGAGAGGTGGTGGGCCGAAGGCATCGGCAACAGAGGTTTCAATCGATGCTCGACATAGGCACTCTCAATGGCCAAGGTAGCGCCTCCAGCCGCGACTGAGATCATGCCGACACCCCTGCCCCCCTTCGACCTCGACCTCCTGCGCACCTTCATGGCGATCGTTGACAGCGGCGGCTTCACGCGGGCGGCCGAGCGCGTCGGGCGCACGCAATCCACCGTATCGCTGCAGATCAAGAAGCTGGAGGACGGCCTTGGCCGGCGGGTGTTCGAGCGCGAGCCCGGACGCGACCTGCAACTCACACCCGACGGCGAGATTCTGCTGACCTACGCCCGCCAGATGCTGCGGCTCGCCGACGAGGCGCGCTCGCGCCTCATGGAGCCCGACATCGCCGGCACCGTCCGGCTCGGCACGCCCGAGGATTTCGCGAGCACCCATCTGCCCGACGTCCTTGCGCGCTTCGCCCGCGCCCATCCCCGCGTGGCGCTCGACGTGAACTGCGACTTCACGGTCAACCTGCTCGACGCGTTCTCGAAGGGCCAATACGACCTGGTGCTCTTCAAGCGCGAGCCGCAGGGTCCCGGCGGGGGCATCGGCGTCTGGCGCGAGCTTCTCGTCTGGACGGCCTCGTCCCGCCTCGTCCTCTCGCCCGACGAAGCCCTGCCCCTGGTCCTTGCGCCCGTGCCGGACGTCTACCGCAAGCGCGCCCTCGCGACCCTCGACGCGATGAAGCGGCCTTGGCGTATCGTCTATACCAGCCCGAGCCTGAATGGCCTGCAGGCGGCCGTGCAGGCGGGCCTTGGCGTCACGGTGTTGCCGAAGGAGATGGTGCCGCCCGGCTTCGTTCTGCTGGGGTCCGAACACGGCCTACCGCCACTGCCCGACACCGAAATCGTGCTCTATCGGGCGCCCGGCGCGCTCCCACGCGCCGCCGAACTCCTGGCCGAGCACATCGTGCATTCGCTTGAGAGTGCCGCCAAGGCCTTCGGGGGCTCAGGCTTCCTCTCGGCCGGCGCGGATTCTTGAGGCGAACAGGCCATATCCCCAGCATCAGTCCAGAATCGAAAAAGCCGGCCCCGAGGGGCCGGCTTCGTCGTGAGGGCGTTGCCGCCGGGCGTTAGGCGACGTGGATCGCCGTTGCGTCCTTGCGAGTCTTCCAGAGCGAGAACACCACACCGCCGCCAATCATCGCGAGCGTCACGCCAAGCGAGATCGCCGGGTCGAGCTTGCCGAAGTAGTAGTTCCAGAAGATCTTGCCGCCGATGAACACGAGGACGAGCGCCAGGGCGTACTTCAGGTACTCGAAGCGGTGCACCATCGCGGCCAGAGCGAAGTAGAGCGCACGCAGGCCGAGGATCGCCATGATGTTCGCCGTGAACACGATGTAGGTGTCCGTCGTGATCGCGAAGATCGCCGGCACCGAGTCGACTGCGAAGACGAGGTCGGCGACGTTGATCACCGCGAGCGCCAGGAAGAGCGGGGTGGCCCACACGACGAGCTTGCCGGTCTTCGGGTCGGGCTTCTTCACGAAGAAGCGCTCGCCGTGCAGTTCCTGCGTCACGCGCATGCGCTTCGAGAGGAAGCGCACCACCGGGTTCTTGGACACGTCCTGCTCGGCCTCGCCGACGACGAGCATCTTCACGCCGGTTGCCATGAGGAAGGCGCCGAAGAGCAGCAGGATCCAGTCGTATTCCTGCACGAGGGCCGCGCCGATCGCGATCATGAAGCCGCGCAGCACAAGCACCGCGATGATGCCCCACACGAGGGCGCGGTACTGGTACTTCGGCGGGATCGCGAAGTAACCGAAGATGAGCGAGATCACGAAGACGTTGTCGATCGAGAGAGCCTTCTCGATGGCATAGCCCGTGAAGTACTGCATGCCGGATTCCGCGCCCATGGAGTACCAGACCCATGCGCCGAAGGCGATCGCGATGGCGATGTAGAACACCGAGAGCTTCAAGCTCTCCGCGATACCGAGTTCCTTGTCGTCCTTGTGCAGAATGCCGAGGTCGAAGGCGAGAAGCGCCAGGACGATGCCAAGGAAGGAAAACCAAAGCCAGGCTGGCTTGCCGAGGAAGTCGGCGGTCAGAAAGGAGAGCAGGAGATCCACGATGTTTGTCCTCTGGTTTTTGGAGAGGACGCCTTCAAGGAAGCCAAGCGGGATCGACGCTGACGCGGCGCGGGCGGCCGTTACAGGGTCGGCACCGTCCGGCGCTCATCAGGCGTCGCAATGGCCGAATGCAACGGAGGACCGACATCGCAGCTATGGGTAGCCGCCAGAGGGGCCCGGGCCTCACAGGACCGCAGATGAGCCTTGGCCGCCGATTCCGCAAGAGCACTGCTTGCAATGGATCCCATTGGGTTCCTCAATGGGTGAGCTGCTGACGCGCCGACGCGCCGTATAGCCGGGCTCCGGCCGAGCCGGGAGGTACGGCGGCCCGTACCAGAAGCGGCATCACGGCAAACAGCACCTGAGCCAACAGGCCGAGTTGGGCCGAGACCATCCGATAGGTGGCCCAGTGCTCCGCCGGCGAGCGGCCGAAGACCAAAACCGAAACGCTGAACTCGGCGGCCATCAGCAGCGCAAAAGCAAGCCCGCCCATATGGAGTCGCGGGGTTCCTGCGGGCAGTGCGAAGCGGGCAACGAGCCAGCGGCTGGCGAACCACGATAGCGCCAGCATGAGAGGCAGCTCGAAAACCACCCCCGCGACCTCGCCGACCAGCGGCACCAAAACCAAGATCCGCAGGATGCCGAGTGCGAACCCAACGGCAAACACCACAGCGAAATAGGCAGCTCCGGCCTTTACGGCTTTGATCATGCCGACCTCACGTTCGACAGCGACGATCGCCCGGTCTGGACCCGTGGCAACGACGAGCCCTGATGAACGCTGGAGGTACGAGCTGCCTTGATCCGCGACAAAGTCGTGGACCTCTCCAGAACTATGCCGTTACGTAAGGCGCTTAAGGCGTCACCCGGGCGAGCGGGAAATCCTCGCGGCGGTAGATGGCCTGCACGGCGTCGAGCCCCTGGACCGGTCCATGGGCGGTAGCGATGAAAATATCCAAAGGGGATTCGCCGCCCCAATCCTCCACGACGGTTCGCACGGCTTCGGCCAGCGTCGTCACCTGGGTTCGCTGGGGGACGAGCTTGTCCTGGCCATAGGCCATCAGCGTTGCGGGTTCGTTATAGTCGATAAGGTCAAGCATGCGATGCGCTCCGCTTGAGGCGGGAGCGCGCATGTCTCTCAGCCATCGGCGCCTGGATATCCTGCCGATGATGGACGCTCTTTAGCACAGGCCGGGGTCATTGTATTCACCTGGCACATCGACTGGCCCCCTCACGGGCAGGCCCTTGGGCCGTCACCGGCGCTCGTCGTCTCCGGAGGGACGGTCCTCGTCCGCCCTGCGCTCCATCTGCCCGATCAGGCGGTTGAGTTGGTCGGGAACGGGTTCGGACAGCGATTCTTCGAACAAGGTCCGCAGATCCTGACCGATCTTGGCCCTAAGCTGCCGGTCCCAGAAGCTGTCGCGGCGCGGGGGCTCGAAGCGCTGACGCTCGTCATGCGGCGGATCGGTCGGTGCCATCGCGTCGATGTTCGCCCTAGAGGTCGCCATGGAGGACAACGCCCCATTGCGCTCAAGGTTCAGCGGCTAAGCGAACTTCGCTGGCCGGTGGCGTCCGACCGCGGCAGCGTTCGGGTCTAAGCCTTTTGGCCATGTGACGCCGCCGCGCCTTGAGGAGGCCGGAAGCCTGTGGGAAGGCTCAGCCCAACGACCTTGAACAAAGGCGCTGGGGGCATGTGGGGAATTATGAAACGCGGGCTGCGGCTTGGCCGCAGACCCGTGCAGATGGCCGCCGTGGCGGCTCTGTTGGCGGTGGCGCTGGACCAATCCGGCACCATAACCTCGAGCTCGTACCAGGCCGCTCTCCTTCCCGCCTTTCAGTCCGCGCGTCAGCCCCTCTGGGTCGGCGGGCGCGCCACTCCGACCCGCGGCTGGGTGGAATTCTGTGCCAAGCTCCCGCAGGAATGTGCGGTGGACGCCACCGAGCCCGCGAGCCTCACGCTGACGCTCGAGGCCTGGGAGACGGTCATCGCCGTCAATGAGCGGGTGAACGCCACCGTCAAGGCCATGTCGGATCGCGATCATTGGGGCGTCCAGGACCGCTGGGACTTCCCGGACGACGGCATCGGCGATTGTGAGGACATTCAGCTTCTCAAGCGCAAGCTGCTGGTCGAGGCCGGCCTCCCGCGCCGGGCGCTGCGCATGAGCGTCGTGTTCGACGACCTGGGCGAGGGCCACGCGGTTCTGATGCTGCTCACCGACCGGGGCGAGTTCATCCTCGACAACAAGCGAGACGCGGTCCTGCCCTGGAACGAAACCCGCTATACCTACCTCAAGCGCGAGGGATCGGACGGGCCGGCCTGGGTCTCGCTGGTCGGGCGCTTGGCGCCCGTGAGCGGCGACGTGAGCGCCTCGCTGCGCGAAAAGGCCCTATCCTCCGCCCCCACGACGTCATCGGGTCGGGCGGCGCTCGCGCGGGGTTAAAGGCTTCATCAGCGCCCGGCGCGTTGGCTGTCCTCCACGATCCGCCCCTCCTCCATCCGGACGATCCGGTCGGCAAGGTCCATGATCTTCACGTCGTGGGTCACCATGAGCGTGGTGGTACCGCGCTCGGTCCCGAGGCGCTTGAGCAGGGTCACGACACTCAGCGCGCTTCCCTTGTCGAGGGCTGCGGTGGGTTCGTCGGCGAAAACGAGGTCTGGGTTGCCCACCAGAGCGCGAGCCACGGCCACGCGCTGCTTTTGTCCGCCGGACAAGTTGCGCGGCAGGTAGTCGAGGCGCTCGCCCAAACCCAGCAGGGTGAGGAGATGAGCTGACGCCTCCCGCCACTGCACCATGGCGGCGGGCCCATGCACCTCAAGCCCCATGCGGACGTTCTGCATGGCGGTCAGGCTGTCGTGGAGGTTGTGGGCCTGGAAGATGAAGCCGAGGTGTCGGCGGCACCGAACCAAAACGCTCTCATCCGCACCGGCGAGTTCGGTGCCAAGCAGGGTCACGCTCCCCTCCTGCACCCGGCGCAGGCAGCCCATGAGGGTCAGCAGGGTGGTCTTGCCCGATCCGGATGCGCCGAGAAGGATCGTGAGCTTGCCTCTTTCTAGGACAAGATCGACATCGAACAGCGCCTGCTTGCGGGCTTCGCCTTCGCCGAACCAATGCTGGAGGCCGCGCACCGCAATGGGCGCGCCGGCACTTGTGCCGGTTCGGGCGAGAGGATCGATGTTGCGGCGGTCGTCCATCGCTGACCCTCAGAACAGATCCGCGGGGTTCGCCCGAGCGAGCTTTCGGGTCGCAATAGCACCCGAAAGGGTGCACATGGCGATCGTGCCGACGAGGACGAGGATGGCGCGCGCGCCGGTCATGGCGATCGGCAGGCCCGTGACATGGGCCACCACCGCATAAAGTGCGAGCGACACCAGAAAGCCCGGGATGAACCCGAGAATCGCCAGGACGAACGCCTCCTCGAAAATGATGCCGAGGAAGAAGCGCTGGCGATAGCCGATGGCCTTGAACGTCGCGTATTCCTTGAGGTGGTCGGCTACGTCTGTGGAGAGCACCTGATAGATGATGATGATGCCGACCAGGATTCCGATCACGACCCCGAAGCCGAAGACGAGGCCTACCGGACGCTGCGTGGTCTGGAACGACTGGTCCTTCGCGACGGTCTCCACGATTGTGCGCACGGCGCTGTCGTAGGAGGGCAGCACCGCCCGCAACCGCTCCACCGTTGCGCGAGAATCGGCGCCTGGCGCGAGCGTCACGAAGATATGGTTCGGGGCACCGGAAACGCGCTGCGGAAAGAGCCGCAGGAAGGTTTGATCCGACACCACAAGGTAGCCGTCCGCGGAAAATCCGCCACCGATCTCGAAGGTGCCAACGACCGTGAGCGTGCGGTTCTTGACCTCGAAGACGTAGGGTTCTCCAGCTGCTATTCCGGTGAAGAGTGCCTTCGGGACATTGCGGGTTTTTGCGTCGATCAGCGCCACGTCGGAGAGGCTGATGTCGGCGAGCCGGACATTGATGGCCGGGTTGCGGAACGTTTCCGCCGAGGGGTCGATACCGAACACGTCGAGGGTGCGGATCGTGCCGTCGGGCTGCTTCCAATCGACCTTGCCGTAGTAAAGTGGCGTTGCTCGCGAGACCCCCTCGACCGAGAGCGCCTCGAACATCCGCTGGCGCGGCAAGGGGCTGCCGTAGGCGAGCGTGTTCATGTCGGACGCGGAGATCAGGATGTCGGCGTTCATCTGCTCGTAGGGCAGCCGGATGCTGCCGACGAGGGCGCCGAGAAAACCCAATTGCATCAGCACGAGTACCGCAGCGAAGGACACGCCCGCCAGCGCTGCCGCGAGCCGCGTCCTGTTGTGGACGAGTTGCAGCCACCCGATCGGGAGGCGCCCGAGCAGGCGCTCCAGGACAGCGGTCACGGCTCGCTCCGGGTGGCGATCCGCGCCGTAACCTGAAGATTGGTGAAGCGCTGCGCGGCGGACGACGACTCTGGGTCGAGGGCCACCGTAACCTTCACGACACGGGCATCGGTGTTGGCGGCAGGATTAGCATCGATCAGCCCCTGCCGCCCGACCTCGAGCCCGATCCGGGTGACGCTGCCTTTAAGGGGCCGCGGCAGTGCCTCTGCGCTGACATCCACGCTGTCACCCACCGACACATGACCGATCTGCGTTTGATAGACCTCCACCTCGGCGGTCATGCGCTCCAGGTTGCCGAGATTGAGGATCCCGAGATTGCCCGGCTTCTCCCCAGGCCGCACATGGATCGTCAGCACCGTGCCGGCGATTGGAGCCCGTACGGACGCCTTGTCGAGATCCGCCATGGCGCGAGCGAGGTCGGCCTTCGCGGTATCGACGTTACGGGCAGCGACGAGAACATCGGCCTGGGCTTCAAGGGGTCCCGAACCATAGCGCGACAGCGTTGCTCGCACCCGCTCCACCTCGCGAGCTGCCTCGTCGCGGGCGGTACGGCGCTGGTCATAAACCTGCTCGGCGGCATAACCTCGCTGCCGCAGGGTTTCGACCCGCTCGAACTCGCGGCTGGAATTCTGTAGCGCCGTTTCCGCCCGCGCGACGGAGGCGCGAACCTCGTCGCGGCTGGCATTCACGGAGGCCTCCACCTGAGCGAGCGCGGCCTCTCGCGCAGCCACCAGGGCGCGAGCGGACTCCACCGCTGCCTGGAGTAGGCGCTCGCTGTCGAGGGTGGCGAGCACCGCCCCACGCTCGACGCGCTCGCCCTCCTTCACGTGGAGCGTCGCGATGCGTGCGTCGCCCGCGCCGAAAGGCGGAGCCACCACGACCACCTCACCTTCTGGGAGCAGCTTGCCGAGGCCTGCCACGACCCGCGGCGCCGTTAGCCTCGCGGCCGCCGTGCTGGAACGGGCGTTCCCCGAATTCACGGGCACCGCAATTGGGGAGGATGTGCCGCCGCTCGGCTGCAGTTGCAGGATTTCCATGAGCTTTCGCACACCCAGTGGCTGAAAGTAGAGCCCGATGACGCCGCCGGCGGCGACCAAAGCCATGATGAGCGGGATGAAGCGCGCCACACGGAAGATCCGCAAGCCGACGGATCGCGTCGCCACGGCGCCTGTGTCCCGCTGGACCACTGCCAACGGAAGTGCGCCAGCCAGCGAAGCTGCCGCAAGCGGGGTCTCGCTCGCTTCGCGGTGATGACGGGTGGCTTGCGGGTTTAGGGGCATCGGCTGCTCGGTCCTGACAATCGCTCTCGCACTGGACAGTTAATGACTCAAAAGTCATTATAATCCCGACCAGATGAGAATCAACTGCAAATGACTCATCGGTCATTTTCTCGGCGGGAGCCTTGATGCAGAACAATCCAGACGAGGCAGATCGAGCCCCGCGGCGCCGGCGTAAGGAGGCGCGCCCGGCTGAGCTGATCGACGCGGGATTACAGGAATTCGCCCAGCATGGTTTTGCGGCCACGCGGCTGGAGGACGTGGCGCGTCGTGCCGGCGTCGCGAAAGGAACGATCTACCGTTACTTCTCCGACAAGGAGGCGCTGTTCCTGGCGGCGGTGCAATCGCGGGTGACGCCGGTTTTCGACCAGATCAGCGGCTTCGTGGACGTGTTTCCTGGCACGACGCGGGATCTCCTGACGCTTATCTTCGAGACGATCCATCGGCAGCTGGCCCGGTCCGACCTGCCTGTGTTGATCCGCGTGATCATCGCGGAGGGCCCGCGCTTCCCAGCCCTGACGGAGCATTATCATCGCGAGATCATTGCCAAAGGCCGCGCGTTGCTCGAGCGCATCGTGGCGCGCGGTCTTGCCCGCGGCGAGGTTCGCGAGGGCGCCGCTGCGGCCTTGCCGATGGTGATCTTCGCCCCCGCGATCATGGCTGCGATCTGGCGCACCACCTTCGACCGCCATGCTCCCGTCAGCGGCGAAGCCTTTCTCGCGGCCCACCTCGACCTCGTGTTCCACGGACTCTTGAAGCACGGCGCATGAGGGGCGAAACCGCTGCCCGTCTGCGCGAGGCTACGCTATGCAGGTGCCGTCCAGCCAAGACCCATTCGCAGGCCAGTCTTCATGAACATCCTTGACGCCTATACGAGCCACGACGCGACAGCGCTCGCAGAGTTGGTCCGCCGGCGCGAGGTCACGCCGGCCGAACTCCTGGAAGCGGCCATCGCGCGCCTGGAGGAGGTGGAGCCGCGCCTCTCCGGCATGGCCGAGCGAACTCTGGACCGGGCCCGGGCTTCAGCCAGCGCCCCCCTCCCGGAGGGGCCCTTTGCAGGCGTGCCGTTTCTTCTGAAGGACAATCTGCACGTCGCGGCCGGCATTCCCTACCACAACGGCTCCCGCATCTGGCGCGGCTGGGTGCCACCGCGGGACAGCGAGCTGGTGCGTCGCTTCAAGGCGGCCGGGCTCCTCATCCTCGGTACCACGAAGGTCCCGGAACTCTCGCTTACGCCTGTCACCGAGCCCATGCATTTCGGGCGCGCCAACAACCCCTGGGCCCTCGACCGTACGACGGGTGGCTCGTCCGGCGGGTCGTCGGCTCATGTGGCAGCCCGCACCGTGCCGATGGCCCATGCCACCGATGGCGGCGGCTCGATCCGGATCCCAGCCTCGTGCTGCGGCTTGTTCGGCCTGAAGCCGACGCGGGGCCGCACGCCGAACGGACCCTACGTCGGCGAGGCCTGGCATGGGGCCTCCATCGGTCATGTGGTCAGCCGCAGCGTGCGCGACAGTGCCCGCATGCTGGACGCCATCGCGGGCCCGGATGTGGGCGCGCTCTACGGGATCGCCCCTCCCCCGCTTCCGTTTGCCGAGGCCGCTGCACGGCCGCCCGCTCGCCTGCGGATCGCTTTCACGGCCGCGGCCCCGAACGGTGTCGCCGTCGATCCGCAGTGCCGCGCCGCCGTGGAGCGGGCCGCGCGCCTGGCCGAGTCCCTTGGCCACAGGGTCGAGGAAGCAGCGCCGCGCGTGCCGGAGGGTTACTTCACCTGGTTCCTGACCGCCTTCCTTGCGGCCGTGGCGCAGGAGTTCACATTCGCGGAGGAAATTACGGGCGTGAAGCCGCGCCGCGGCGACGTGGAGGTTTCCACCTGGCTCTGCCGCGAACTCGGTATGGCCTTCTCGGCCGCAGAGCTCTCGATCAATCTGGAGCGCCTGCACCGGGCGGGGCGCCAGATTGGAGAGTTTTTCGAGGGCTACGATCTGCTCCTCACGCCGACACTCGCGACGCTGCCCGTGGCTCACGGCTCGCTTCATGCAGCCGGCGCCGAGGCCGCGCTCCAGGCCCTTGCGGCGCGGCTCGGACTAGGCCGTTACCTGCGCTACGGGCCCCTCGTGGAGCAGGCGGCGGCGCGCGCGTTTCGCTTCATCCCGTTCACGCCGATCTGGAACGTCACCGGTCAGCCCGCGGCGAGCCTGCCGCTGCACTGGACGGAGGACGGGCTGCCGGTGGGCGTACAGGCCGTGGCGCGCTTCGGCGATGAGGCGACCCTGCTGGCCTTCGCGGGCGAGGTCGAGCAGGCGCAGCCCTGGGCCGACAAGCGCCCGCCATTGCCCTAGACGAGAAGCGGGGTCGCGTCAGTACCCGCGCACGGGGTAGACGAGCAGGCCGAGACCGGCGCTGAAGGCGAGCCCGACGGCAACTTGAGCAAGATCGAGGAGCAGAAACATGATTGTCTCTCCGAGGTGGCGAGCACATTAGGCAGCCATACCCGCCGGCTTGGCCGTGCGGCGGCGCACAGGCGAGGCAAGGGGCAGGAGCGGCATGCCCCTTAGAACGGCAGAAGCGGGTTGATCACAAAGGCGAGCCCCAGCCCGAAGCTGAAGGCTGCGGCGCCGAGCGATGCGTGAAACACGTGAGTCATGGTTAATCCTCCCTTGAAGGCGAGGATTAAGCGGGGGCTGTTTCAGGCGAATTGCGTGTCTTGTTTCGTCCCGCTCGCCCAGGAAATGGTTCGACCTTCGTCCAAGCCGTTGTGTCGTGAAACCGTGGAGCGGACGGCGCGTTGCGAGAAGAGGTAGGCGTGGAACTGGCCGTCATGCAGCCCAAAACGAAACTCGATGTTGCGCGCAATTTGGTGCGGATCTACCGAGAGGTGCTTCAGATCCCGGTCCCAACCGAACTGGCGGCGCTCGTCAAGCGCCTTGAAAATGAGGAATGACAAGCCATCCCGTCGCTCAGGCGGCTCGCGCGCACCGACTCAGATCGAGAGTGCCATAGAAGCGGGCAAACCGCCGCTCAAGCCGCGTTCGTGAGCTTACCCGATCATCGACTCTGCGGTGGCCAACGCCAGTCCCGCCAGCCGCACCTGTGTCGCTTGAAAGAGGACGAGCAGCAGGGCGGCTAAGCGGTACGGAACCCCTCAACACACCCGATCGTGTGGCACAAAAAGGGGCTTCGGCGACGACCTCTACACGAGGAACGCGGTCGAGAAAGCGAGAGGCTCGATGTTGTGGAGAACGATCGATCCGCCGCCGGAAAGGTCGAGGGCCATGCCTTCTGCAGTATCCCGGATGCTGTAGCTCTGCCCTGCCAAGGCGATGCGATCCCCCTCCAAAAAGGAGAAGCCGACAATCTCGTCGACACCCCAGCCGGCTTCAAAAATAAAGGTGTCCGCGCCGGCCTCACCGTAGAAGCGGTCATTGCCGAGGCTGCCGTAGATCACATCATTGCCGGCACCGCCGTAGGCGATGTCGTTGCCGGCCCCACTCCAGATGGTGTCCGACCCTTCGCCGGCATAAAGCAGATCGTCATCGCGAAGCCCCGAGACGAGATCGTTGCCGCCACCGCCATAAACCGTATCCCGCCCGATCGACCCGTAGACCTGATCGTCGCCGGCGCCGCCCGAGAGCACATCGTCGCCCTGGGCACCGTAGAGTTGGTCGGCATTGTCTCCTCCATAGAGGGAATCATTGCCCTGCCCACCAAAAAGGAGGTCATTGCCAAGACCTCCCTCGGCGACATCGTTGCCCAAGCCACTGAAGATGGTATCGGCCGCCGCGCTGCCGATGAGCACGTCGTTGTAGATGCTGCTGGTCAGCGCGCCCGTCCCGGCATCGTGAGGTTCCGCCTGCTCGGCGGCATTCGGAATGCCGAAATTCTGGGTCACGAACACCGCTGAATGGCCGTTGATCGCGCCTTCCTGTAAGCCGATGCCGATCTCCTGAAAGGAGGAGTTCAGGATGTTGGCGCGATGGGGGGGCGAGTTCATGAGGTTCTGGAAAAGCTGATCAACAGCGGCCTGCGTCGCCGGTCCACTGACATAAGCGACGTTTTCACCGTAACCGGACCAGCTATAGCCGGCGGCCGTCATGCGCTGCCCAGGATCTGAACCGTTCACACCGATGTGGCTGAACGTGTCGGTCGCATCCATCCAGGTGCTATGCGCATCGCTGGCGGCGAGCAATTCGCCATCGAAAGTCAGTGGCACCAAGCCCGCATTGGCGCGTGCATTGTTCACCAGCGACAGAAAGTAGTTCTCGAGCGCCGTCGGCGCGACTAGTCCAGCCATTTAGGCCCCCACATAATTCTGTTTGGCCGTTTTGGCCTTTTCGTTGAGCAGTATAGTCGCTCGAATAATGTGGACGAAGTAAGGTTAGCTCCGTGCGCCGGACAAACTGCCGAACCATTGGATGCCGATCCCCATACGAGGCGGCCGATCGATCTAATCCGTCTGGCCTATATCGGATGATCAACGCGGTTAGCGAGTGGGTGCGCTGCCCGACCATGCAGGCTGATGGAGTGGTATCGCGTGGCGCATAGAGACGACCACACGTCAGCCTTTCTCCGCTACCCGTAACTTCTTCATCATCTCGCCGGATGAGCGCTCCTCGACCACAAGGCTGCGGCCAAGCGAACTCGCCATCAATCTGGTAGCGGCCGGCTACTCTGGCGTACGTGATCTCGCTCGTGTCGTCAGAGTTTCCCCGAGCACCGTCTCACAATGGCTTCGTGATCCCAGCTTCAATGAGGCTGTTGCTGAGGCGCAAGCGGCGTCCGAGCGCTCACTCAAGCACCTCTCGTTTCCATCGACGCCGCACAGCAATGAGTAGCACCTCCGATCGTCGGCCGCCGGTGGACCTCGATGATGGGCTTGTCATCCCCAGACTGATCCAAATCGACGGCGAGAGATCGTTTGAGGAGAGTGTTGCCTTGCGATCCTCGATGTACGCCCGGATCCGGGAGCACATCCCTCTCAAGGAGGTCATCGACGCTGTTGAGAGTTGCCAGCCCCGTACGACCGTCACGTGGACAGACGAAAGCGGTCAGCCAGTCGATTTGAACAGTGTTCCTGATGGCTATCCCGTTTGTGCAGTGGTTCACGCGCGGAAACTCGATCGTAAAGAGCTAATCTCCGAGGTGAGCAGACTTGCCGCAAAGGTGAAGGCGAGCTCTGAGCCGTTGTACCCGACCACAGCGGGTGAACTCCTTGCCCACTCATTGCGCTTGCACTTGGCAGCCCTTCGGGCAGCTGAGCGGAAACTGAGGAGGGGTGAGTCCTCAGTACCACCTGTCCGCGAGAGCAAGATGCTCCCCCGAAGCGTCATCGCTGAGGCTGCAGACGATCTACTTGAAGACTGCGGAACTTGGGGCTACCCGCCGGGTCCAGAGCTCTCTGCTCTGATCCGCGAACTGCTTGGGGTTGACCGGACGAGGAAACAGGCCGATCGCGAATACAAGGCGAAGTACGAAGCCGCATGGATCCTGGCCCAGGCGGAAGTTGGTGTGCGAAAGCTTGCGGGGATGGTCGGGGTGAAGCCAAGCACCGTGAGTACTTGGAAAAGAGATCAAGCCTTCATTGAACAGATCGAGCACAACAAACGCTTACTCGACCGACGGCGACGAGGCGAATCCGGGTTCACCCTACCACCGGAGTAACCTTGGCTGTTCGGCATGAAAGTGTTCGCCTGACACCCGCCGCCTACGGCAACCTCCGCTCACATGAAGCAACGCGGAGGCAATTCGATGAACACTAGCAATTCTCCTGCTGAGAACAGCGCGCCGCCTGATCGGATCTTGCGCGAGGCCGAGCTACGCAGCCTCGTGCCGTACAGCGGCATGCATCTCTGGCGGCTTGAGAAGGCAGGACGCTTTCCGGCCCGCATTCACCTTGGGCCCAACCGCGTCGGCTGGAGCCTCGCGGAGGTGACGGCCTGGATCAACGAACGCAAGGCTGAGCGCCACCAGGCCCAGCCGTAGCCAACCCACCTCAACACACGGGAACGCCCCGCAATGCTGGCGGCACTGCGAGGCGCGATAGGAGTATTGTCTATGAATGTCTCTACCACAACACGGGACGGCGTACAATCCTACGCTCGCAAGCGCCTGCGTACGAGCCTCGACTTTCCGCGCATCGCTGCTGCTGCGCGCGCCGATGCACTTGCCGTCTGCCAGACGCTGCTGCCGAGCGGCAGGCGGTACGGCAACGAGTATGTTGCGCTCAATCCCCGACGGGCGGACACGAAACTCGGCTCATTCAAGGTCGCAGTATCTGGGCAGCGTGCTGGATGCTGGTGCGACTTCGCCACGGGCGACAGCGGCGGCGACCTGATCAGCCTGGTGGCCTACCTCCATGACCTCCGCCAGGGCGAGGCCGCTCGGCGCTTGGCTACCATCCTCCACTTGGATGCTGAGGTGCGGCCGTGAGCGACGCTCTCTCCATGCAAAGCGGAAGGGAGCCCTCGACCAGCGAGGCACCAACCGCAGTCTCGGGCATCCTTGATGCTCCTTCACTTACCGTTCCTGAGCCAACCTCACGAGAAGCCCAGGCGCCAGTCTTACGCCATCGCAACCACGGACTGCCAACGGCCTCTTGGGCATACCGGGACGTCACCGGCTCCGTCACGAGCTATGTGGCCAGGTACGAGCCTGAAGGCAGCCGCAAGCAGATCGTCCCCTGGACCCGCTCGGAGAAGTCCGGCGAGTGGCAACCGAAAGGCTCGCCTGCTCCGCGGCCGCTGTTCAACCTCGATCAGCTTGCCGCTCGCCCTGACGCGCCGGTGCTGGTGGTTGAAGGTGAGA
>DASZAZ010000072.1:0-19162 GCA_035944635.1 Microvirga sp. | reverse complement strand
CGAAGATCGTCGACTGGTACATGGAGGGGAAGATCAACATCGACGATCTCATCACCCACACCATGCCGCTCGACGAAATCAACACCGCCTTCGACCTCATGCACGAGGGCAAGTCGATCCGCTCCGTCGTGGTCTATTAGGTAGCCGCAGCGCGACGAGCGGGGATGTTCAGACGGCGAGCGCGCGCAGGCGGTCGTTGACCTCGGTCCGACTCTGGGCCGCGGCCTGCATGGATGCCGCGCCCACCTCACCCGCACGCGCGGCCTTGATCGAGGCTTTGAGCGCCGAGAGGTTGATCTGCTCGCCCACGCCCTGAATCATCTGCAAGACCCCGCTCATGAACGCGGCCGCAGCCTCGAGCTTCGCCGTCGGACGATCACCCGTTTCACCTTGGCCGCTGATCTGATCAAGGAGAACCTTCGAGCGCGTGGCAGATCGGTCGATCGCGGCCACGTAGGCGTGCAAGGCGTCTACCACGGCGGCTGAGCTTTGGACGCTCGAGAGCGTTCGGGTCAGACGCATGGAGCGCCGGATGAGCAACGCCAGGGCATCGGTGGTGGACTCCTGGCAGCGCTTCTCGCCCGAAACCCGGGCGCGACCCACATCCGGCTCACGGTCGCGGCCGACAACCGCAAAGACCTCTCCTTCTACGAGCGCCAGGGCTTCGCGCCTGTCGGTGAGGTCACCGAGGCTAGCCTGCGCAGCTTGCTCTTGAAGCGAGCGGCCGCCTCATAATTAACTCTGCTACGGCGAACGAGCCGGTTGCTGATGCGGCTCACCGAGCTGACGCCAGCAGAAGCTGACGGTCGCGGGCGCGAGCCGGCGTCGCCGGCTCGACCAGGGTTCGCGTGCCTGCCGGGCGGGCCCCGCCTCTGCCCGTCGCCCTAGCCGTGCTCCTGCCCGGACCGGCGCCCACACCTGGCCCATGGACGACATTGCTGCGGCCAAACCAAAGGGCTCTGAAGGTCGAGCGGCCCGCGACGCGGGGGGATATGGTCGACGGCAACGGGAGCTAGCGGCCGCGCAAGGCGCGCTCGAGCAAACAACCGAGATCAAGGATCTCCTCGATCTCGGGACGATCCAGAGATCGAGCACGGCAGAGGACCGAGCCGCTCAGAGTGTCAAGCACGATGCGATGGGGAACAGCCCAGCAGCCTCTCAGCGCGGGAGCACCTCTGGCTCCCAAGCCCGCGCCAGACGGTTTTGCGCGGCCGGCAAGTCATGCAGATGACATGCGGCCGCATGCGCCGGACCCTTGCTCTGGAGCCGCGGCTCTTCGGACTGACAACGATCGAAACTGTAGGGACAGCGGGTGTGAAAGCGACATCCCGCGGGCGGGTTGATAGGGCTCGGCACGTCGCCTTTGAGGACGACGCGCTGTCTAGCCGCGCCGGGCTCCGGCACCGGCACCGCCGAGAGCAGGGCCTCGGTGTAGGGGTGCTGCGGTGCTGCGAAGAGGCTGCGGCGCGGCCCGATCTCGACGATCTTGCCCAGGTACATCACAGCTACGCGGTGCGTCATGTGCTCGACAATAGCGAGGTCGTGACTGATGAACAGCAAGGCTAGGCCGAGCTCCGCCTGCAGGTCCTGTAGAAGATTGACGATCTGCGCCTTGACTGAGACGTCCAGCGCCGACACGGCCTCGTCGCACACAATCAGATCGGGCTCGGCGGCGAGCGCCCGTGCAATTCCGATGCGCTGGCGCTGTCCCCCAGAAAACTCATGCGGCCAGCGATCGAGCGCGTCGGCGGGCAGCCGCACCATCTCGATCAGGGTGCTCAGCCGTCGCTGCAGATCGGTTGCGCTGCGCGCCAGACCGAAATTGCGGATCGGCTCCGCGAGCACGTCGCGAACCCGCATGCGCGGGTTGAGGCTGCTGAACGGATCCTGGAACACCACTTGAATGCGGCGCCGGATCGGCCGAAGCGTTCGCGTCGCAAGGGTATCGATCCGTTGGCCGTCGAGCAGCACCTGTCCGTCCGTGAGGCTGCCGAAGCGCAGCACGGCTCGGCCCACGGTGGATTTGCCGCAGCCGGACTCGCCGACGAGCGAGAGGGTCTCTCCCCGCGCGATCTCAAACGTAATGCCGTCGACCGCGTAGACTTGCTGCTCGATGCCGCCGAAGAAGCTGGCGCGGATCGGGAAGTACTTCTTGAGGTCCTTGACCTCCAGGATCGGGCCTCTCGCAGGCTCAGAACCGGGCACGCTCATGCGGCAACCGCCTCCCTCACGGCGTAGTGGCAGGCGGCGACGTGCCCTGGAGCCTTTTCCTCCAGGGCCGGCGCAACGGCGGCACACAGGTCGGTCGCGTGTGGGCAGCGCGTCCTAAACACACAGCCCTCGATGCGGACCTTGAGACTGGGAACCAAGCCCGGGATCTCGGCTAGTCGGGTTGTTTCGCCCATCAGAGATGAACCCAGTTTCGGCAAGGCACCCATCAGCCCCTGCGTATAAGGGTGCCGCGGCCGGGCGAAAAGGTCTCGCACCTGTGCCTCCTCGACCTTGCGGCCGGCGTACATCACAATGGCGCGCTCCGCGACCTCGGCCACCACGCCCAGATCATGTGTGATGAGGATGATTGCGGCGCCCACGCGGCTCTTCAAGTCTCGCATAAGATCGAGGATCTGCGCTTGGATCGTGACGTCCAGCGCTGTCGTAGGCTCGTCGGCGATAAGCAGTTGCGGACTGCATGCCAGCGCCATGGCAATCATCACGCGCTGGCGCATGCCCCCGGACAGCTGATGCGGGTAGTCCCGAACCCGCCGCTCCGGCGCTGGAATACCCACCAGGCGCAGCATCTCGATCGCGCGTGCCTCAGCCGCTGCCCAGCTCAAGCCCTGGTGCAGA
This sequence comes from Microvirga sp., assembly GCA_035944635.1. Lineage (GTDB taxonomy): Bacteria > Pseudomonadota > Alphaproteobacteria > Rhizobiales > Beijerinckiaceae > Microvirga. The sequence continues at coordinate 16,315 of DASZAZ010000072.1, read as the reverse complement.
CGCAAGGCCTCGCCGATCTGGCGGCTGACCGCGAGGACCGGGTTGAGCGACGTCATGGGCTCCTGAAAGATCATGCTGATCTCGTTGCCGCGGATCCGGCGCATCTCTCGATCCGACAAGGTCAGCAGGTCCCGGCCACGGAACCGCACCCGTCCCGCAATCCGGCCGGGTGGCTCGGGGATGAGTCGCAGGATCGACATGGCCGTCACCGACTTCCCACAGCCGCTCTCCCCGACGATCGCCAGCGTCTCGCCGGGGGCAACCTGGAAGCTCACCCCGTCGACGGCACGATTGACGCCGCCCGGTGTACGAAAGTGGGTTTGAAGATCTTCGACAGACAAGAGTGGCTCGGCCATGCGATCACACCTTCTTAGCCATGCGCGGGTCCAGCGCGTCCCGCAGCCCATCTCCTAGAAGGTTGACGGCCAGCACCGTGAGCGACAGGAACGCAGCCGGAATGAAGATGATGAAGGGCTTCACCTCCCACAGGGCCCGGCCCTCGGCCATGATGTTTCCCCAAGAAGGGATCATAGGCGGGGTTCCGGCGCCAATGAAGCTCAAGATGCTTTCCGCAATCATCGCGCTCGCGCAGATGTAGGTTGCCTGAACCGTCATTGGCGCTAGGGTATTGGGCAGGATGTGACGCAAGATGATCCGCGGCGTGCTGTTCCCGGCCGCCACGGCCGCGTCGACGTAGGCCTGTTCGCGCAAGGACAGCACCACGCCGCGCACCAGGCGTGCGACGCGTGGCACCTCCGCGACGGTGATGGCGAGGATCACGTTACCCACGCTGCCGCGGGTCAGCGCCATGAGTGCGACGGCGAGCAGTATCGATGGGATCGACATCAGCCCGTCCATGACCCGCATCACGATCGTGTCGGCCCACCGCACGAAGCCCGAGAACAAGCCGATCACAAGCCCGATCACCGAGGAGAAGACCGCCACGGCAAATCCAACGATCAAGGACACGCGAGCCCCGTAGAGAACCCGGGAGTAGAGGTCGCGCCCCAGGAGGTCGGTGCCGAACCAATGCGCAGCGGACGGTTCGCGGGTGCGGCTCGCGGGAGACAGGGTGGTTGGGTCGGTGGTGAACAGCACCGGCGCAAAGACGGCGAGCACCACCATCCCAACCAGCAGTCCGGCTCCCATAGCGGCCGCCGGATAGCGCGCGACCACGCCGGCGAGACCGCCCCGCGCCTGCGCGGGAGGCAGGATGTCCGGCATGCGCGCCGCGGCGACTACGTCTGCGCCCGGGGGAGCCGCCGGGGGGTGGCTGATCGCGCTGGCGCTCAATACCGGATCCTCGGATCAAACAAGGTGTAGAGAAGGTCGATGATCAGATTGACGAGCACGTAGCTGAAAGAGAACAGCAGGATCGTGCCCTGGATAACGGGGTAATCGCGGCGCAAGATGGCATCGACCGTGAGGCGGCCGAGACCCGGGATGGAGAACACGCTCTCGGTCACCACCGCGCCCCCGATGAGCAGGGCTACGCCGGTCCCGATCACCGTGATCACCGGTACTGCCGCGTTCTTGAGCGCGTGGACGAAGAGGATGGACGGCTGCGCCAGGCCCTTGGCGCGGGCGGTTCGCACGTAATCCTGCTGCAATACCTCGAGCATCGTCGCCCGGGTGATCCGCGCGATGAGCGCGATGTATACCGCGCCCAGGGCCAGGGCCGGCAGGATGAGGTTCTGAAGCCAGAGCCAGAAGCCCGAGGAGAGCGGCGTGTAGCCTTGCACCGGCAGCCACTGCAGCTTAGAGGCAAGAACGAAGGCGAGCAGATAGCCCACCACGAAGATCGGTACCGAGAAGCTCAAGACAGCAAAGGACATCACCGCCCGATCAACCCAAGTCCCGGCCTTCCAGGCGGCGATGACACCTAAGGGGATAGCGACCGTCACCGCGAGAACGATGGTGATCACCATGAGCGAGAGCGTGGGCTCGATGCGCTGCGCGATCATCGTGCTGACCGGCAGGGCGGTGAAGATCGACCGGCCAAGATCCCCCTGAGCCACGTGCCACACCCAATCCGCGAAGCGAATCAGATAGGGGCGGTCCAAGCCCAAGTTGGTGCGTATGCGCTCCACATCGGCCCGGCTGGCCTGATCGCCAGCGATCACGGCCGCTGGATCCCCTGGGGCGAGGTAGAGCAGGCTGAAGACGATCAAGGCAACGATCGCCATGACAGGAAGCGTCGCTACGATTCGGCGCAGGACATACATCAGCATGCACGAACCCTCCTGATCGTCCCTCGTTCACGCACAGCACCGGCGCAGCAGTGACCGATCTGGCCTCAGTCCAGCCCCCACCTCGGGCGATCGTGTGTGCAAACCTCGGACACGATCAGACGCGGCGCACGTTCCAGGGGAAGGAGTACACCCCCCGCACGTGCCCCGTGATGTTCGACCGGTAGGCCGTGGGGGGCTTGAACTGACCGAGTGGAATGATGGGCACGCCGTCGAAGGCCTGGCGCTGAATGGCCGCGAAGATCTGGTCGTGCTCGGCGATCGGCGTTTGGAGCCACTTCGAAGTTAACTGCTCCATGCTCGGGTCCTCGTACCAGCCAAACCACCCTCCCTGTCCCTGACCCCGAATGAAGAAGTTGGTGGCGGGGTTGACGACCGAGACGCTGGGCGAGGTGGTGTGGAAGATGTTCCATCCCCCTTCCTCCAGCGCCTTCTTCGACGCGCGTCGCTGGACAACCGTGCCCCAGTCCATCGTCTGGAGGTCGACGTTCATGCCTAGACGCTTGAGCAGGTCGGCCGTGACTTCGCCGAGCGGACCGATGGAAGGAAAGTCTCCCGGATTGACGATGACAACCCGCTCGCCCTTGTACCCTGCAGCCTTCACGGCCGCGCGCGCGCGCTCCAGGTTGGGGGGATCCTTCAGCGGGCCGGAGCTGGCTTCCGTGACGTGCGGCGCGCTGCACGGGAACATGGCGGCGCAGGTGCGCCACTCGACGTTATCGCCGTTGATAGCGCGCATGTAATCCCGTTGATCGACCGCGCTCAGCACGGCTTGGCGCAGGGCCTTGTTGTCGAAGGGCGGAAGCAGGTTGTTGAACCGCAGGACCGCCACCGAGCCAAGCGGGTCACCGGTCGAGACTGTCACGCCGCTTGCGCGTTTCATTACGGGCACGAGATCGGGAAGCACGTACTCCCACCAATCGACTTCATTGTTGCGCAACGCGGCCGCCGCCGTGCCGGCGTCCGTGATGATGTGCCACTCCACCCGCTCGAAGAACGCGCGCTTGCCGCCCGAGGTGCCGACCGGGGCCTCGCTGCGCGGCTGATAGGCGTCGAAGCGCGCGTAAGCCACTCGGCTTCCTGAGACAAACTCGTCCTTCAAAAACCGATAGGGACCGGACCCCACCATCTCCGTCACCTGCGTGTTCGCGTCGGTGCGAGCCAGGGATTCGGGCATGATGAAGGCTGCGGACGTCATCGGCTTGGCCAACGCGTCGATCAGGGGCGGGAACGGGCGCTTGAGGCGGATGCGGATCGTGCGATCATCAGCGGCGTCCATAGACTCAGTCGCGTCGGCCAGCATCTGGCCGAACGTGTCACGCTTGCTCCAGCGGGCGAGGCTCGCCACGCAGTCTTGCGCGCGTACGGGCTCGTTGTTGTGAAACTTCAGCCCGGGCCGGAGTCGGATGAGCCAAGTTCGCCCGTCCTCAGAGACCGTGTGGCCCTCGGCCATCTGGGGCTGGGCCTTTAGGTCGCCATCCACGCCGTACAGCGTGTCGAACACGTAGTAGGCGTGCTCCGTCGTTATTCCGGCTGTCGTGAAAATCGGATCGAGCAGAGTGAGATTGGCTTGAGGGATGAACCGCAGGACGCGGTTGTCGGCGGATTGGCTGATCGCTGGGCTCGCCAGCGCAGCGCCGGCTCCTGCCAACAGGGTTCGGCGATTGATCATCAGACCCGCTGACGGCGCTTTCGTCCTTGCCATGTCAATCCTCCCGCTACTGCTCGCGTGAGCCGGCATCCTTCCGTGGTCTTACGGAGGCCGGCATGCATCGAGACCGTCAGGGTGCTCGCGGTGGCGGCTTATAAAAAAGTGCCACTTAGGAACTTTCCAAGGTACCAATCGGGGCCGCCCTACGGCCTGCTCATCCTTGCCTGGCCCACCGGATCGGGTGCTGAGGGCAGCGGGGCAGAGCATTGGTGCTGGACATAACAGAGCGCGCCGGGCCGCCGCTCACCGTGCCGGCTTCAGGTGCCCGGTGCTCGTCGTTGGGGCACGGCAAGCGTCCCGACCCGCGGGGAGGATCAGGCGCGGGTGGTCCGGGCGCTGCAGTTGGTGCATTGCAGAGAAGGCGAGCGAGGATACGACACTGGTATGCGTCTTCGCGGTCTGCTGGCTCGCCAGCGCGTGGGAACGGCCGGGTCGGCTCCTCGCGGGCGAGACGCAGTCCCCGATTTCCCGGTAGGGGGCGACGGCAAGCTTCGTTCTTCACCTTAAGGGGCGCAGCGGGTTCGATCGGCTGGCTGGCGACTCCGACCTCCACCTGAGATCGGCCGCGAGCTCAACGCTGCGGGTCCCGCGACGCAAGTGGTTCTATCGATGAGCAGCAAGTGGCTTCTCCACGGGCGGCAGCGGCGACACTAGGGTGTCGGCATGACTCAGAACGCTTTTGCTCCCACACCCCGCACCACCCTCAAGCGCCGCCCCAACCGGGGGCTGTACGATCGCGCCCTGATCCACTCGATCCTCGACGACGGGTTCATGTGCATGGTCGCCTACGTGCACGAGGGAACACCGATGGTCCTGCCCACGGGCTACGGCCGGATTGGCGACAACCTGTACATTCACGGCTCCAACGCCAGCACCATGCTTAAGGCTGCCCTGGAGGACCAGGAGATTTGCGTGAATGTCACCCACCTGGACGGGCTGGTGCTTGCGCGCTCCTTGTACAACCACTCCATCAATTACCGGTCAGTGGTGATCTTCGGCCGCGCGGAGCGCGTTCTGGATCGCGAGGAGAAGATTGCTTCCTTCAAAGCCTACGCCGATCAGGTTCTCAAGGGGCGATACGAGGATGTGCGTCCGCCCAATGAGAAGGAGCTCAACAGCACAACCGTGATGCGCATCCCGCTCACGGAAGCCGTGTGCAAGCTGCGCGCAGGGCCCGGTCAGGACTTCGACCACGATCTCGACAATGATTGCTGGGCGGGTGAGTTGCTGATCAAGCAGTCCACCCATGCTCTGGTCCGGGACCCCCGGGGTCGCCAGGACGTTCCGGTGCCCGACTACATTACGTCCTTCCAAAAGATCCCCAATCAGGGTGCCCAAGACAACACCGTCGACGTTCTGTGATTCGCCGGATCGGTGGAAGCATCCGATGAGTTGCGCGCCATCCTCGCGAGTACCACATGGTTTGGGCTTGACAGGCTCGGTGGTCGAGGAGGCAGATCTGATCAGGGGTCGCAATGGCATCTTGGGCCGACTTCCTCGAAGGCTCATCCCGCCGCGCGCTCGTCCTGTCAGGGGTTCAGCCATGGAGGGTATCGAGCTTTCCCGCCGCGCCCTTGCAGACCCGCGCACTCTCATGCGGGAAATGATGGGCGGCCCCTCCCTGCCCCATTCGGAGCCTTGGGACCGCTGAACCCGTCATTGGACGTCCCTGAGGCTCCCGTTTTGCAACCGCGGGGCCTCCACGGCCCAATGGGGAGCTTGGGCCGTTGGTCCGGATCACGCACAGAAAGCGATTGCATCTCGCGTCGGCTGCGATCTGTTCCTTAGCTCATGGCGGAAGGCGCGCGTTCACCGCTCCCCGCCCTTCACGTGCTCTTAAGAAATGGGGAGACTGCCATGGAGGTTCATCTCGGCGACGGGTCTTTTCGTACCCAGGCGTGGCACGTCACCAAGCCAGCTGCAGCGGGCTCCGGGGGCGTCGTGGTGGCGCAGAGCCGGGAAGCGGCCCAAGCGGGAGTCGCGATCCTAGAGGCTGGCGGCAATGCCGCCGATGCGGTCGTCGCGACGGCCTTTGCGCTCGCGGCTGTCGAACCTTGGAACAGCGGCCTTGGAGGGGTGGGCTTCGCGGTGGTCGTGGGCGCAACTGAGGACCAAGGGCAGGTCGTTGATTTCGGGCCGATCGCGCCGCGCCGTGCGAACCCAGCCGACTACCCGCTCACGGGCCGCACCAGCCGCGACCTGTTCGCCTGGCCGGAGGTGAAGGACGCGCGCAACGTTCACGGGTCCCTCTCGTTCTGCCTGCCGTCGGCCGTGGCGGGGTACGGCGAACTTTGGAGGCGCTTCGGGTCCGGCATGCCCCTAGAGGAGTTGCTCGCGCCCGCCATCGCGCTGGCGCGCCGCGGGCTGCCACAGGATTGGTTCACCACCCTGAAGGTGTCCAACGCTGCGCCCTACTTGCGGCTGTACGACGAGACGGCCCGCATCTACCTCCGTGACGGGCTGCCGCCCGTGCCCCCCTACCAGGGTGCGCCTGGGTTCTTCCCCTTGGGACGGCTCGGTGCAACCTTGGAGCACCTCGCCAGCGCAGGTCTTGCCGACTTCTACCAGGGAGACTTGGCCGCCTCGCTCGTCGCGGATGTGAGAGCGCTGGGTGGGGTGCTCGATGAGACCGACCTGGCCGCCTGCCAGGCTTTGGTTGGAACGGCGCCCGTGATCGACTGGCGCGGGCGCTACCTTATCCACACCGCCGGAGGATTGACGGCGGCGCCCACCCTGGAGGCGGTGGTCCGCGACATGGGCGACGGTCCTCCCCCGCAGGAGAAGCCGGACCCGGCTTGGTTCGCGCAACTCTCGCGCGCGATGCGGTCCGCTTACGCGAGGCGCCTCAGCGAGCTGGGTGCCGCAGGCACCCCGCGCGAGCCCGCCGACGCATGCACCACGCATGTGAGCGCCGTTGATGGGGCCGGAAACCTGGTGTCGCTCACGACCACTCTCCTTTCGTCGATGGGAAGCTGCGTGGTTCTGCCTGGGACCGGCGTTCTCATGAACAACGGCATGATGTGGTTCGACCCTCGCCCCGACAGTCCCAACGCCATCGCGCCCGGCGCGCGACCGCTGTGCAACATGTGTCCGGTGATCGTGACGCCAGTCGGCGGAGGGTGGCCCCGCGTCGCGGCCGGCGCGTCGGGAGGACGGCGGATCCTGGCGAGCGTGTACCAGACCTTGGCGTTCGCCTTGGATTTCAACATGTCCGCCGGCGCGGCGGCCCATCACCCCCGGATCGACGTGTCGGGGCCCGACATCACCCACGTCGACCGCGATCTGCCGCCCTCGGTGATCGAGGCGCTTCGCGCCGACGGCCCGGTGGAGGTCGTGGAGCGCAGCGTTCTACCGATCAACTTCGCCTGTCCGAACCATGTGCGGGCCGAGGACGGCTGGGCAGAAGGATGCTCAGATGTCGGGTCGCCCTGGTCCGGCGCGGTCACCGCGGTCGCACCAACCGCCGCCCGGCGACGGCCGGCCCCTGACAGTGACCATCGCCCCAGCCGGCTAGGCAGGCAGGACCTCACTTCGTGAGCTGCTCTGGGCGCTCTTCGGGATCTCAGGCCTCGACCCGGTTCTTGGGCGCAAGGGGCTCGCCGCGCGGGACGCGGGCGATATGTCGAACATCTGGGTGACCGTTCGCCCAAAGTTGTCGGCCGCGATCGCCACGATGTGAGGCGTCACGACCAGCTCATCGACGCTCAGGAGCTGACTGTCGGTGATCTCGAAGCCGCGGTAGCGCGCACGGATCGGCTCGCGGTCGATCAGCCGATAGCCGGCCAGGTCATCCGATGCGAGACACTCACCCTGCGTGGCGAGCGTGCTCACGAGCGCGTTGCCCAAGGGGCCACGATAGAGTGCGCCCGCCCCCACTTGCGCGATCAAGCGAAGGGTAGCCGCGCAGTCGCTCTGCACGACGCCACTACCCGGCTGCAAAGGCTGGCCGCTCGGCAAGAACAGGGCGGCCAAACCTGGATCGCGAGCCAAGTCATGAGCGGTGCTTGCGACGCAGCCGGCAAGATCCGGGGTGGCCGTGAGCTCGCGCTTGGCAAGAGAATCGCCGGGGCGAGATCGTCGGCGAGGAAGAATCAGCAGCCCTGCGCTTGCAGACTGCACCACACGGCCCAGGCCCGACTGGGTTAACGCTATCGCGCACCTCGCGTGATCGACCGATCTCGTTTGTCATCGCCTCGTACATGTCGGCAGCCGGCTGGCGCGGAGCCGTGGAGAGGTTGTCGACGATGCTGTGATGACCGTCCTGCGAGCGCAAATGCGTGATGCCGCCCCAGGATCCTTACCAACAGCGGCTCGCTTCCCGTGAGTGCGAACAGTGACGCGACCGCTGCATTGACCGCTTTGCGCCCGGCGAGCAGCATCTCGGCTCCCGCTGCGGAGGCCAGACAGTGGTTGTCACGACCATCCCCCGCGAGCCGGTGGCGGGCTGCTTCTCGCACCCCAACCGCAACAGAGGGTGTGGCAGGCTGGAGGATAGGCCGCACCCGACAGCGTCAACCGCCGTCGCGCGCAAGTGATCTCAAGCGCCACTATCAGTCTCGTTCCAGTAGTGATGGATCATCGACGGCCGTGGGCCGAACACGAAGCGGCCGACCCGAATCAGGGTGGAGCCTTCCGCGATTGCATCCTCGAAATCAAGGCTCATGCCCATCGAGAGATGGTCCAGCTGCACACCCGCGAGGCCCTCGGCCGTGATCAGGTCCCTTAGCGCCCTCAGTTGAGCAAAGCAGCGGCGCGTGATTTGGCCGTCGGCGTTGAACATGCCGATAGTCATCATCCCTCGCACGCGCAGCGTCCCAAGCCGGGCCACCTGACGCGCGAGCCCGAGCGCCTCGCCGGGAGCGATCCCGAACTTAGTCGCCTCGCCGGACGTGTTCACCTGAAGGAAAATATCGACGCCGCGCCCGTGCTTCTGGAGTTGTCGATCAAGCTTCTCGGCCAGCCCGAGGCTGTCGATGGATTGAATGCACGAGACGTGTTGCAGCACTTGCTTAATCTTGTTGGACTGCAGATGCCCGATGAAGTGGCGCTCGCAGGTCAAATCGCGCAGGGCCTCGGCTTTGGCGACGAGCTCCTGGACCTTGTTCTCTCCGATGAGTTCCGCACCCGCTTCCACGGCAATCCGGATCTGGTCCGGCGCGATCGTCTTGGTGACGAGAAGAAAACGAACCTCGCTGGCACAGCGCCCGACCCGTGCGCAGGCCGCCGCGATGCGCTCTCTCACCTGGTCTAGGTTGGCTACGATGTCCGCCGCTTCGGAACCCTCTGGAAACTTCTGCACGGCCCAGCCTATCCAACCTGGGTGATGGCTTGGTCGAGGATGTCTATGATCCGGTCGATCTCATGAGGCTCGATCACGAGAGGCGGTGACAGCGCCACCGCTTCCCCCGCTTGCCGCAGGAAGAGACCCGTGCGGAAGCATTCGACGAGGATGTCATAGGCTCGCGCCGTAGGCGTTCCCGGCCGCGGCGCGAACTCCACTGCGCCCATCAGCCCCAGCGTGCGCACATCGACCACGTTGGGCCGGCCGCGCAAGGAGTGGAGCGCGTTCTCCCAATGCTGGGCCAAGCTCTCGACCCGGGTGAGCAGGTTCTCCGAGCGGTAGATCTCGAGGGTTGCCAGGCCGGCCGCGCAGGCGGCGGGATGGCCTGAGTAGGTGTAGCCGTGGAATAGCTCGATCTGGGAATGGGGGCCCACCATGAGTGCGTCGTGGATCTCACGTCGGACCAGGACGGCACCCATCGGGATGGTGCCATTTGTAAGGCCTTTGGCGGCCGTGATGATGTCCGGTGTCACGCCGAAGTAGTCGGCAGCAAACGGCCTGCCCAGGCGTCCAAAGCCCGTGATCACCTCGTCAAAGATGAGTAGGATGCCGTGGCGGGTGCAGATGTCCCGCAGGCGCTTGAGGTAGCCGCGCGGTGGCACGAGAACCCCTGCTGAGCCGGAGACCGGCTCGACGATCACCGCAGCGATGGTGTCAGCCCCGTGCAGCGCGACGAGACCCTCGAGATCGTCGGCGAGCTCGACCCCATGTTTGGGCTCGCCGCGGGAGAAGGCATTGCGAGCCAAGTCGTGGGTGTGACGCAGATGATCAACGCCGGTGAGGTGCAGGCCGAAGGCGCGTCGGTTATTGGTAATGCCACCCACCGACATGCCGCCGAAGCCCGAGCCGTGATAGCCGCGCTCCCGGCCAATGAGCCGTACCCGCGTCCCCTGCCCGATCATCCGCTGATAGGCCAGAGCAATCTTGAGGGCGGTATCCACCGACTCCGATCCGGAGTTCGTGAAAAACACCCGGTCGAGACCGAGCGGCGCGATGGTGCTCAGCTGGTCAGCGAGGTCGAAGGCGGCCGGATGGCCAAACTGGTAGGAGGGTGCGAAATCCAGCTGCGTCAGCTGGCGCTCGACGGCATCGATGATCTCGCGGCGACCGTGACCCGCGTTGACGCACCACAGGCCCGCCGAACCATCCAGAACGGCCTCCCCCTCCAGACCGTAGTAGTACATCCCCCGCGCCGCCGTGATCATGCGCGGTTGCATCTTGAACGCGCGATTGGAGGTGAAGGGCATCCAGTAAGCGTCAAGCTTGGGGGCATTCGGCATCACGGTTGTGGACATCAGATCTCCTGGGCGGTTTCGTCTCAAAACAGGGGGCAAGCTGGGGATGGGAGAGCCATCAGGGATGTTCGGCGAACGTCACTCCCTCCCACGCCGTCGCGCACGGGGACAGCTCGCAGGGGCGCGTCGGACCAAGGGGCGAGCGGGGGCGTGGCACGGTGGGGCGCGCCGCCGTGCCACGCTCGTATCGGCCGGCGATCGCCGTGGGACCGGGGCCGGTTGGAGCCCATCTTTCGCCATTAGCTCTTGAGTCCATCGCGACCGTGCATGCCCATCGGCAGCACAGCTCCAGGCTCCGTCAGACATTACTGGTGACTACGCCGTCGCGAACAAGCCGCCGCAAGAACCACTTCCGGCAGCTCGCCGAGTCCATTTCCAGCTCAGGTGTGCTGCCCTAGGCAGCGTTCGGCCTTACAGTGCTATTGTTCTCGGGCCCTCAGTCGACGGCACTGTGACGCGTGCTTGCGATCGCGAGTCGCGTTGCGCGTGAATGATGGCCGCGAGTTGACTAGCGGCCGTGCGAAGGCGGCGATGATCATGACCGGTGAACCCAAGCACTAAGCCGGGACGGGAGGGAGCGCTCTCGTACATCGTGCTGAGGGGGCGTACGTAAACGCCGCGCTCGGCCGCCGCCTCCGTGACGGCGATGTCGCTCATGTCCTCCGGCAGATAACAGACAAGCTGCATCCCGCAGTCGGGCAGCGGGATCTCGCATTGACCCCCGACACGCGCGCGCAGTTCCTCCACAACCACGTCGCGCGCCGCCTTGTAGCGCTGCCGCGTTCGGCGGATGTGGCCCGTGAGAAACCCACCGCTCATAAAGTCGGAAAGAACCATTTGCTGGAGCGTGGGAGGATGTCGGTCGACGAGATGACGCGCGCCTTGGAACGCCGTCACGAGATCGGGGGGCAGAACGACGAAGCCGAGGCGCAGGCCCGGGAACAGCACCTTGCTAAAAGTTCCAATGTAAATCACCCGCTCTCCGACATCGAGGCCCTGCAGGGACGCCAACGGCTGCCCAGAGTAGCGGAACTCGCTGTCGTAATCGTCCTCAATGATCCAAGCACCGGACTGCTTCGCCCACTCGAGCAGCTCTAACCGCCGAGCCATGGAGAGGACTGTGCCCGTGGGGAACTGATGGGATGGGGTCACGCAGGCGACCCGTGCCGAGGGCGCACGAGCGAGGGCGCTCGCCACGTTTAAGCCAGAACCATCAACGGGTACCGCGACGACCTGAGCGCCCAGGGCTCGCACGGCGTCGCGTACCGCCGGATATCCTGGGTCCTCCATCCACACGCAGTCGCCGGGATTGATCAGCACGCGCAAGGCGAGATCAAACCCTTGCTGGGTTCCCGACGTGATCACGACACGATCCACGTCGCACTTCACGAGGCGCGCAGCCCGAAGATAGTGGACGATCTGGGTTCGAAGCGACAAGAGACCCTTGGAATCGGAGTAGCCGAAGTTGTTCTCGTGATGACTGGCGAGTTGGCGCGACGAGATGCGGCGCCAAACATCCATCGTCTGCGCGTCCGGCGACACCCAGCCGGTGTGGAACGGAGCATGGGCTAGCTCGGGCAGGCGATCTCCAACCTCGCGGTAGCGTTGCCCAAGGCCGGAGAGAGAGCGCGGGCCTGCCAACGAGCGCTCGCTGCCCGCGTGCGACGGTTCGGGGCGGATCAGGCCATCGAGATCTGAGGAAATGAACGTCCCTGCCCCGAGCCTGCCGTCGATGTAGCCCTCCGCCCGCAACTGATTGAAGGCGGACAGCACGGAGGTGCGCGAGACGTTGAGGCGCTGCGCTAGATCACGGGTGGCGGGAAGTTGCGAGCCTGGGGCGAGCGAACCTTCCGTGACGGCCTGCCGAATGCCCATGTAAATCTGCCGAAAGATCGGAGTTGATGAAGCCCGGTCGATGTCGAGCACCAGGAACTCACTCCACTTCGCCCGGGGTTCCGCTATCCTAGACATTCGTCCTTGCAGCACCTTATGTGGCTAACCTACGTCCGCCTTCCGCATCGACACAACTGAGTGGAGGACGGGGCGTTGGCGTGACTGCTCCATGATGCCTCAAGACCCCGCTCTGGGCCGCGCTGCAGGTAGACCGTTCTCTAGATTAGGAGGTCTTGCTCAGCACAGTCAACAACGGCTCGATCAGCTTAGAGTTGGATTTCACACGTTACTGGATGGGCCGGAACACTACCTGACTGGTGGGACACTCCCGGCGAGATCTTGGGACACTGGTGGCCTGGGGACACCGGCGCTCCTTATGAGGGCGCATCAGTTCAGAGAGCAGAGGGCGTTCGCACACGCTTGCGAGCATCAGGATCTGAGGCCAATCAGATGCCATGCCGAAAACGCAGATCCCGCCAGTATCGCTGCCTGACGCCTCCGGCGGGTCGAACCGGTGGTGGCGAACGTGTTCTGGCTCTCGGACGAGCGATCAGCCGTGCAGAGCCTGATCAGGACCAAGAATTAGGCCGGCGTGCGTCGGGTTAGCAATTGGTGCGCAATCTTCGTCGGCGGTAGCTGGAGCCCGGCCCAGACGCCCAACAACGATCGCGCACAAGATGAGCTCGCACACTGTGCTCAGGCGACTGCGTCTAGCTTGTGCTCGAGATGGATGGACGAGAATGGCTTCGGGGGTCGTCGGCACCGAACTTGAGGAGCCCGGCGCAGCATCGGCTATGACGAATCAGGGAAAGCTGGAGACCTCAACGACGGCCTCCTGCACCCTGGCTGGCGATAATGGCTTGTCGTGCACCTTGAGGGCCAAGCGCACAGCCTCTGAAACTGTCCGACGGATTCCGGACGGCGTCGCAAGCAGAGCCTCCGCGAAGGAGATGCTGGCTTCTACCGGCCGACCGCTCCATAACGCTGTCTCTCCGGGCCATGCGCGATCGGATCGGACCGGCTCGTCGCTTCGGCACGGGCGGCTTTGGTGCCCGCCTCGTCAACTCGCCGGTCCGCGACTACCACCTTATAGATCGAGGCTACCTCCACGGGGGTGATTGTTTCGTCCAAAACGTCCCGAAGCACCAGGTCCGGCTCCCGCAGGATCGGATCGCCGAAGCCCCCGCCTGAGGGCGAAACCATGTGAAGCAGATCCCCTTTGCCGAGCGTCAACACCGTGATCGCTCTGATCTCCTGCGTTTCTGAATCCGAGTTCACGACCGTACGCCCGTTATGGCCTGGCCAGCCGCCGAACACGCCCCAGGGCTGGAAGCGGAAGCGTTCAAGGCCGTGCACCATGATCTTGACCCCCGGTGCCCGGCATTCGAGCTCGATGCAGACCGCTGCGCCGCCGCGATGGCGACCATGCCCGATCCTGTCCGGAACGAACTTATGGCAGCACACCACAAGAGATGTCTCCACCTCTACACGTTCGATCGGGGTGCTTTTGAGGTAGCCCAGCATGCTGTCGGTCGCGTCGACGCCATCTGCCTGGCAGCGGCCACCCGAACCGCTCGAAAAGGGCTCGACTACGGCCACGCAATTGCGACCGCTCTCAGGCTCAGTCCAGGCGACCGAGATGACACCAGCCTGGGCGGCGCCGCAGGCTGCTGGACCCCCTGGGATCGCTTGGTTGAGGCAGCCCATCAAGGCATCATAGATTCGCATGGAAGTGACCCATCGGTTACCCATGGCGGCCGGGAACTCGGCGTTCATGATGGTTCCAAGGGGAGCCTTCGTAGTGATGGGGCGGATGATGCCACCATTGATTGGGATCGTGGGCTCGACTGTTTGAATGTAGTTGGTGAGCCCAAGGCACAAGAACGGGTGCGATCGGGTCCTGGTCGTGAAGTTCAAAGCGGCTTGGACCTGAGGCGAGGAGCCGGCATAATCGATCTCAGCCTCGTCGCCGTTCACAGTCAAACTGCAATGGATGTGAATGGCGTCATCTGGTCCATCACCTTCAAGATAATCCGAAGAGGTATAAGTCCCGTCTTCTAGTCGTGCGATGACCTCCCTGGCCTTGTGCTCGGCATAAGTCATGACGCTGTCGACCCCGACGTGGAACGTGTCAATACCGACCTTTCCACAAAGCTCGCCAACGCGCTGGTCGAGCAGGTGCATCGCCGCCATGAGAGCTTCAAGATCGCCCCAGACCGCGTCGCCGATGCGGGAGTTATCGAGAAGGACGTTCAAGATATCGGAGTTGAGCGTGCCGGCGCGAACGAGTTTCGTGGGTCTCAGCCGGATTCCTTCCTGAAAGCATTCTGTCAGGTCCGGGGAGATGCTGCCCGGCACCGCGCCGCCAATGTCCGAGGCGTGGACAAAAGACCACGCGAAGCAGACGAGTTTGCCTCCGACGAAGATCGGACAGACCAGATGGATATCCATCATGGGTGTCACGAGCCCGCCGGTCCGGAATGGATCATTCGAGATCAGCACGTCGCCGGGCTGCAGGTCTTCGAAGGCGAAATGCTCGAGAAGCCTTTGGATAGAATACCCCACACCGGGCGTCACGCCAACCGTCACCGGATAAGCGAAGAAGTTGCCCGAGAGCCTCGCGAGCGCGACTTGAAAGTCTTGGGTCTGCTTGACAAAGGTGGTGTAGGCCGTGCGATAGGCGACCGTCGCTGCCTCCTCGACCATCGCCACGACGCGGTTATTCATCACCTCGGTCAGGAGAGGGTTCATGTCTCAAGCTTCCTTCACCATTTCTAGATCCCCGAACGCGCTGATGTGGGCATTATAGCCCTCCGGAACGAGGGTCGTGGCGAGATCCTGCTGGATCACTGCCGGTCCTGGCTGCGACCATCCTTTTGACAGATCGCTGCAGGGGTAGACCGGCACGCCTTCGTGCCATCGGCCGCCGAGGCACAAAGCACGATGTTCAATCGGGCGCGGTGTCGTCGAGAGTCCGGTGACCACCTCAACAGCGGATGGCTTGGCTTGGCGGTCGATGGTCCGTAAGCGGAGGTCGTCGATTGCTATCGGCGCATTCGCATTGGCATGACCAAACGACCGGCGATGCTCCTCGTAGAAGAGAGTGCGGACTTCCTCAAGGAGGCCCGACGGTCGGGCCAGCGCGCTCGATATGTCGACTGGTATGGTGAAGGATTGGGCCGCATAGCGCATGTCCGCTAAGGGGAGCCGATCGACCCGGAGCACCTGACCCTGACGGTCGAGCCAGGCCTGCCCCTCGCGCACCAGGTCGTCGTACAGCGCCACAAACACCTCTTCTGGAAGGTCAACGTCCTGGACGCTGCGCACGCCGTCATGCACGAGATCGGAAACGAGGGCGCCGAACGCGCAGAACACGGACGGAAGTCGCGGCACCACGATGCGGCGGACTCCAATCTCCTCCGCCAGGATCGGCCCATGAATGCCGCCTGCGCCGCCAAAGATCATCAGGCTGAGGTCGGCAGGGCCAACGCCGAGGCGTGCTAGGAACGGTAGCATCCTGGCCAGCATGGTCGAGGTCGCAACCGCGATCGTGGCGTCAGCGGCTCCCGTGGCGTCCGTGTTGAGCGCCCGAGCAATCGGCGCGCTCGGCGAGTCCACGGCCGAGACCGAGACGACCGCCCAGAAGGCCCTTGGACGAGAGGTAGCAAGCGATAAGATAGGCGTCCTAGATGTTTGATCCCGGGGTTTGATGGTGCACTCTTCTCGTTGGAATGGAAGGATGCGCTATGGTCCAGGTTCTCCATGGGAGCGCCCGTACGACTGCGGCAGTCCGTCGAGCGATACAGCATAGTCAAGAGAGCCTGAG
>DASZAZ010000071.1:0-185244 GCA_035944635.1 Microvirga sp. | reverse complement strand
ACCTGCCGAAGCGCGGGGCTGGCGCCTGTGAGATCATCGTGCACGGGGCGCGTGCGGCACCGCTCGTCCGGTGCCCTCCCTCCCTGCTTCTTACGCCGCCGGCTTGGCGGTGCCGTATGCGCCCCGTGCCCCCACCAGGGCACAAGGCACACACAAGACCCATGCCTCGCACCTGAACAGGTGGTGAGGTCACAGGCGCATCCGCCGCCAATCGGGAGCGGGCCCTACTCCCCCATGGCGATGAGGTTCGCGTTGCCGCCCGCCGCCGCGGTGTTGATCGTCACGGTCTGCTCGGTGGCGAAGCGCAGGAGGTAGTGCGGGCCGCCCGCCTTCGGCCCGGTGCCCGAAAGTCCATGCCCGCCGAAGGGCTGCACGCCCACCACCGCGCCGATCATGTTGCGGTTGACATAGACGTTGCCGACCGAGAGCCGGTCCACGATCCGCTCCACGGTGGAATCGATGCGGGAATGGACGCCGAGCGTCAGCCCGTAGCCCGAACCCTCGATCGCCTCGAGCACGGTGTCGAGCCGGTCGGCCCGGTAGCGCGCCACATGCAGCACTGGCCCGAACACCTCCTCGGCCAGCGCCTTGGGCTCGCGCAGCTCGAACACATGCGGGCCCACATAGGTGCCCTGTTCCGGCGCCCCGGACGCGTAATGCACCCGCGCCTCCCGCTTCATGCGGGCGATGTGGGCTTCCAGCCGCTCCTCGGCCTCGGCGTCGATCACGGGCCCGATCTGGGTCGCGATGGCGCGGGGGTCCCCGTTGTGGAGTTCGCGCGCGGCGCCGACGATCATCTCGATCATCTTGTCGGCCACGTCCTCCTGCACGCACAGCAGCCGGAGCGCCGAGCAGCGCTGGCCGGCGGAGCGGAAGGCGGAGGTCACCACGTCGTCGGCCACCTGCTCGGCCAGCGCCGTGGCGTCCACGATCATGGCGTTGATGCCGCCCGTCTCGGCAATGAGCGGGACGATGGGCCCGTCCTTGTTGCTGAGCGTGCGGTTGATGATCCGCGCCACCTCGGTCGAGCCTGTGAAGACGACGCCGGCCACATCCCGGTGCTCCACGAGGCGCGCCCCGACGCGCCCGTCGCCGGGGACGAGATGCAGAGCCTCGCGGGCGACGCCCGCCTCGTGCAGGAGCTTCACGGCTTCCGCGGCGATGAGCGGCGTCTGCTCGGCGGGTTTCGCCACCACCGCGTTGCCGGCGGCGAGCGCCGCGGCGACCTGCCCGAAGAAGATCGCGAGGGGGAAGTTCCAGGGCGAGATCGCCACGAACACGCCGCGTCCGCGCAGGCGCAGCACATTGGTCTCGCCCGTGGGGCCGGGCAGGCGCTCGCCCTCATCGAAAAGACCCTTGGCCTGGACCGCGTAATAGCGCGCGAAATCCACGGCCTCGCGCACTTCCGAGAGCGCATCGTCGAGGGTCTTACCGGCCTCGACCTGGAGGAGATGGATGAGCCGGCCCCGCTGCTCCTCCATGAGGTCGGCGGCGCGCATGAGGGCCGCCGCGCGGCGCGCCACGGGGGTGCGGCTCCAGACCTTGAAGCCGGCGCGAGCCGCCTGCATGGCGCGGTCGGCGATCTCAGGGGAGGCCTCGGCCACATGGCCCGCCACCGTGGTGCCGTCGATGGGGCTCGTCACGGGCCGCTCGGTACCCGACAGGGCCTGCCCGTTCACCACCGGCGCGGCCCGGAACGGTCCGGTGCCGCCGCGGCGGATCTCGTCGACGAGGGCGGCGAGCGAATCCGCATGGCCGAACTCGACGCCGCGCGAATTGCGGCGCTCCGGCCCGTAGAGATCCCTGGGCAGCGGCAGCTTCGGGTGCCGCGCGGCGTCCGCGTTCACGACGATGTCGGCCGGGCGCTTCAACAGCTCCGTGACCGGCACGTCGGGATCGGCCGCCACCGACACGAAGGAGGAATTAGCGCCGTTCTCCAGAAGCCGCCGCACGAGGTAGGCGAGGAGATCGCGGTGCCCGCCCACCGGCGCATAGGTGCGGCAGGCCGCCCCCGGATGATCCTCGATGAGGCGGCCGTAGAGCGCCTCGCCCATGCCGTGCAGGCGCTGGAACTCGTAGCCCTCGATGCCCCCCGCGCGCTCGATGATCGAGGCTACGGTGAGCGCGTTGTGGGTGGCGAATTGCGGATAGATGCGGGGGCGAAGCGCCAGGAGCTTTTCGGCGCAGGCCGTGTAGTTCAGGTCCGTCATCGCCTTGCGGGTGAAGACGGGATAATCGTCGAGGCCCCGCTCCTGCGCGCGCTTCACCTCCGTGTCCCAATAGGCGCCCTTCACGAGGCGCACCATCATGCGCCGGTCGTGGCGCTGGCTCAGCTCGGCGATGAAGTCGATCACCGCGCCGGCCCGCTTCTGGTAGCCCTGGATGGCGAGTCCGAATCCGTCCCAATCGGCCAGGCTCGGATCGGCGACGACGGCGGCGATCACGTCGAGGGAGAGCTCGAGACGGTCGGCTTCTTCGGCATCGACCGTGAAGTTGAGGTCGTAGGCCTTCGCCTTGCCGGCGAGCTCCACCACGAGAGGCACGAGTTCGCGCATCACCCGCTCGTGGCTCATGGCATCGTAGCGGGGATGGAGCGCGGAGAGCTTCACGGAGATGCCGGGTCGGTTGGGCAGGGGCTCGTTGCCCGCGGAACGGCCGATGGCCTCGATGGCCGCGGCGTAAGACTCGAAATAGCGCCGGGCGTCCTCCGCCGTGCGGGCGCCCTCGCCCAGCATGTCGAAGGAGTAGCGGTAGAGGCGGCCCTGGCCCGAGCCCGCGCGCTTCAGGGCATCGGCGATGTTTTGGCCCAGCACGAAATGGTTGCCCATCACCCGCATGGCCTGCCGCGTCGCGGTGCGCACGGCGGGCAGGCCGATGCGCTTGGCGACCTGACCCAGAATGCCCTCGGGCGTTTCGCCCGGCTGGATCACCCGCGCCGTGATGCCGAGCGCCCAGGCCGAGGCCGAGACCAGGAAGGCCTCCGACTTCGATTCGTGACCCGCGAAATCGCCCTGGCCGAGCTTGTCCTCGATGAGCCGGTCGGACGTTGCGGCATCAGGCACGCGCAGCAGGGCTTCGGCCAGCACCATGAGGGCGAGGCCCTCTTTGGTGGAAAGCGCGTATTCCCGCAGCATGTCCTCGACGCCGCCAAGCCCGCCGCCCCGGGCGCGGATCGCCTCGATGAGGCGGGTCGCCGTCGCATCCACCCGCCGCTCCCGCTCCGCGCTGAGACGTCCCGTGGGGAGAAGGCGGCGGGCGATGGCCGCATCGTCTTCCGCGAAGGGGGCGCGAAACGCGGGAGCGGGGGACGGTTGGACGGGGGCTTCGACGGGCATGGCGGATCCTTGAAAAAGGGCTCACCGAAAGATAAGCGTCCTCGTCCCGTGCTTCGATAGCGCGTTCGGGCCGTTTGCCGTAAAAGCCGCGGCCAAAGGGCCCTTCTGCCGCGAACATGACGGATCTCGACAAAACCGACCGGCGCATCCTCGCCCAACTTCAGCTCGACGGCCGCATCTCCACGGTGGACCTGGCCGAGCGCATCGGCCTCTCGCCGACCTCCACGAGCGAGCGCCTGCGCCGCTTGCAGCGGGAGGGCTACGTCACGGGCTTTCGCGCCATGCTCGACCCGCAGCGCGTGGGCCTCGGCCTCCTCGTCTTCGTGGAGGTGTCGTTGGATAAGACCACGCCCGACGTATTCGAGCGGTTCGCGGCCGCCGTGCGCCGTGCGCCCGAGGTGCTGGAATGCCACATGGTGGCGGGCGGCTTCGACTACCTCGTCAAAACCCGGGTGGCCGACATGACGGCCTATCGCCGGTTCCTCGGCGAGATCCTCCTGGCGCTGCCGGGGGTGAAGGAAACCCGCACCTACGCGGTCATGGAGGAGGTCAAGACCGACGGGGTGCTCCCGGTCTGACCGCCTGGCCTGCCGCGAGCGGGTGAGAACTGGCGGGGTGCTCCCGGTGTGACCGCCTGTCCCATCTCGAGCGGGTGAAGTATCACAGGGTGCTCCCGGTCTGACCTGCCCTCAGGCTGCCTTGCCCTCAGGCAAATGCCCAATCGAGCGGCAAATCCCTTGACCCGTCGCGCCGTTCTGCTTGCATGCGGAACGGGAGTGCAGGCCTCCGGCCCAATCGGCACGAGGCTTGCGAGGGGTGGCGCAGAGGCGGTCTGATGCCGCCAGACCAGCAGAAACCTTCCGTGGGGAGAATGGGATGACGGTTCAGTATACGATGCGTTCCTGGGTGATCGGCGCCTGCGCCGGCGTGGCCGCGGCCTTGGCGGCCTCCACCGCAATGGCCCAGACGGCGGTGCGTTTCTCCCTCGACTGGCGCTGGGAGGGGCCGGCGGCGCCCTTCGCGGTGGCCCTCGACAAGGGCTACTTCAAGGCCGAGGGCCTCGACGTCACCATCGATCCGGCCGCGGGCTCGCGTGAGCCGATCTCCCGCGTGGCGTCCGGCACCTACGACATGGGCTTCGGCGACGTGAACTCGCTGGTGCGCTTCCGCGACGAGAACCCCGGCACGGACCTCAAGGCCGTGATGGTGATCTACGACCGGCCGCCCTTCGCAATCGTCGGCCGCAAGAGCCGCGGCATCACCAAGGAGATCGCGAGCCTCACGGGCAAGAAGTTCGGCGCGCCGGCCGCCGACGGCGCCTTCGCGCAATGGCCGATCTTCAAGGCCGTGAACAAGATCGACGATTCCACCATGCGCATGGAGAACGTGGGCTTCCCGGTCCGCGAGCCCATGCTGGCGCAGGGCGAGGTCGATGCGGTGTTCGGCTTCTCCATGTCGTCCTTCATGAACCTGAAGTCCCGCGGCGTGCCCGCGGACGACATCGTGGTCATGCTCATGAGCGATTACGGCGTCGATCTCTACGGCAACGTCATCATGGTCTCGCCGAAGTTCGCGGCCGAGAAGCCGGAAGCCGTGAAGGGCTTCCTCCGCGCGCTCATGAAGGGCGTGCAGGACACCGTGAAGGACCCCTCAACCGCCGTCGACAGCGTGATCAAGCGCAACGACGTGGCCAAGAAGGACGTGGAGCTGGAACGCCTCAGGATGGTGCTCGATCAGAACATGATCACGCCGGCCGTGAAGCAGAACGGCTTCGGCGGCATCGACAAGGCCCGCTTCGACAAGGCCCTCGAGCAGATCGGCCTCACCTTCACCTACAAGAACAAGCCGAAGACCGAGGACATCTTCACCGAGGCCTTCCTGCCGGCCGCGGAGCTGCGGAAGATCCCCTAAACCCCCGTTCCTCCCCGACTGGCCTGGCTGCTCCGGCAGCCGGGCCATTTTGTTTGCGACCCCGGGCGCCGCACACCCTCAACAGCGTGAGGACAGGTTGAAGGCCTTTGTTGATATTCACGATGTGACCCACATCTACGGCGGCGCCGAGGACGGCGCACCGGCCGTGCAGGGCCTGAGCCTCAAGGTACGCGAGGGCGAGTTCGCCGCGATCGTGGGCCCCTCGGGCTGCGGCAAGTCCACGCTCATGAAGCTCGCCACGGGCCTGCAATTCCCCAAAGAGGGCACCGTCATCGTCGACGGCAAGCAGGTCAGCGCCCCCGTGAAGCTCGCCGGCATGGCGTTCCAGAACCCCACCATGCTGCCCTGGCGCACCACGCTCCAGAACCTGCTCCTCCCGCTCGAGATCGTGCAGCCGCACCGCTCGCAGATCCGTCGCCGGAAGGCCGAGTACGTCGCCAAGGCCGAGGCGCTTCTCGCGCAGGTGGGCCTCAAGGGTCAGGGCGACAAATACCCCTGGCAGCTCTCCGGCGGCATGCAGCAGCGCGCGTCGTTGTGCCGGGCGCTCATCCACGAGCCGAAGCTCCTCATGCTGGACGAGCCCTTCGGGGCGCTCGACGCCTTCACCCGCGAGGAGCTCTGGTGCGTGATCCGCGATCTCCACGCCCAGCGCGGCGTCACGGTGATCCTCGTGACCCACGACCTGCGCGAGGCGGTGTTCCTGGCCGACCGCATCTTCTGCATGAGCTCGCGCCCCGGCCGCATCATCGTGGAGCGCGAGGTCGAGCTTCCCCGTCCGCGGGATCTCGAGGTCACGTACACGCCCGCCTTCACCGACATCGTCCACGAACTGCGCGGGCACATCGCCCATGCGCGCAAGGCTGCCTGACATCATGACCCAGTGCCCCGCTTCCCCCGTGAAGGCTCGTTAAGTCATGGCGAAACGTGCAGATCGCACCCTGGCGCTCGCCCCTTGGGTGTTCACCATCGGCTTCTTCCTCCTGTGGGAGTTCGCCTGCCGCGTGCTCGGCGTCTCCCCCTTCGTGCTGCCGGCGCCGAGTTCGGTGCTGGCCGCCATCTGGGAGTACCGCACCCAGCTCACCTATCACGGCTTCCACACCCTCTGGATGACGCTGGCGGGCTTCGGGCTTGCAGTCGTGTTCGGCCTGCTGCTCGGTATGGCGCTCGGTGCCTCGCAGATCGTGAATGCCGGGAGCTACCCCCTGCTCGTTGGCTTCAACTCGATCCCGAAGGTCGCGGTGGTGCCGATCCTGGTGTTCTGGTTCGGCGTCGGCTGGCTGCCCCCGGTGCTCACGGCCTTCCTGATCTCGTTCTTCCCCATCGTGGTGAACGTGGCGACGGGCATCTCCACCATCGAGCCCGAGACCGAGGACGTGCTGCGGGCGCTCGGCGCCTCGAAGGCCGACATCATCATGAAGGTCGGCGTGCCCCGGGCCATGCCCTACTTCTTCGGCTCGCTCAAAGTCGCCATCACGCTCGCCTATGTGGGCTCCGTGATCGGCGAGCAGAACGCGTCGAATGTGGGCATCGGCAACCTGCTGACCCGGGCCTCCGCGGCCTTCGAGGTCCCGCTGGTCTGGGCCGCCCTCGTGGTTCTCGCGGTCATGGGCGTGGTGATGTACACCATGACCGTGATGGTGGAGCGCTCCATGACGGGCTGGGCACAGCGCAGCCAGATGGCGGCGGCGTAATTCGCCCCGTCATTCCGGTCGCCCGAAGGGCGGGCCGGAACCCAGATGGCGAGCTTCGCCCCGATGGATCTCCTGGGTTCCGGGCTCGGCTTCGCCGCCCCGGAATGACAGGGGTGGATCCCCTCTGCTAAACCGGGCGCCATGCTTGGCCCCGCCCCCGACTACGATACCCTCGTCCGCCAGGTCCGCTGGCACATTCCCGCGCGCTACAACATCGGCGTGGATGTGTGCGACCGCTGGGCCGCCGTCGAGCCCGACCGCGTCGCCGTTCTCGACGTCGCGGCCGACGGACGCGTCATGCCGCTCACCTACGGCGGCTTACGCGAGTGCTCCAATCGCTTGGCCCATGCGCTGCGCGAGCGCGGCGTCGCGCGGGGCGACCGGGTGGCGCTGCTGCTGCCCCAGGGCACGGCGGTGCCGATCGTCCATATCGCGATCTACAAGCTCGGTGCCGTCGCGCTCCCGCTCGCGGCCCTGTTCGGCGTCGACGCCCTCGAATACCGCCTCAAGGATGCGGGCGCGAAGGCGATCGTCACCAATGCGGCCGGCGTCGCGAAGCTGCGCCAGATCGGCGATGGGTCGGGCCTGCAAACCGTCATCAGCATCGACGGCGCGGACGGCGCTGCGGAAGGCTTTGCGGAGGTCCTGGAACGGGCGAGCCCCGATTTCACCCCGGTCGACACCGCGGCCGACGATCCCGCGATGATGATCTACACCTCCGGGACCACGGGCCAGCCGAAGGGCGCGCTGCATGCGCACCGCGTGCTCCTCGGCCACTTGCCCGGCGTGCAGATGCCGCATGAATTCCTGCCGCAACCGGGCGACCGCTTCTGGACGCCGGCGGATTGGGCCTGGGCCGGGGGCCTCCTCAACATCCTGCTGCCGGGCCTGCATTTCGGCGTGCCCGTGGTGGCGCGCAAGTTCGAGAAGTTCGATCCGGAAGAGGCCTTCCGCCTCATGGCGGATCAGGGCGTGCGCAACACCTTCGTGCCGCCGACGGCGCTGCGTATGCTGCGCACGGTGTCGAATCCCGCCGGCCGGTTCGACCTGACGCTCCGCACGGTGGCCTCAGGGGGCGAGGCGCTCGGCGCAGAGACCTTCGCCTGGGGGCGGGAGGCCCTCGGTCTCACCATCAACGAGTTCTATGGCCAGACCGAGTGCAACCTCGTGCTCTCGTCCTGCGGGGCGCTCGGCGTCGCCAAGGCCGGCGCCATCGGCCGCCCGGTGCCGGGCCATACGGTGGGCGTGATCCGCCCCGACGGCTCCCGCTGCGAGCCCGGCGAACTCGGCCAGATCGCCGTGCTGCGGCCCGATCCCGTGATGTTCCTGTCCTACTGGAACAAGCCCGGCGCCACGGAGGCGAAGTTCGTCGGCGATTGGATGACCACGGGTGATCAGGGCCAGTTCGACGAGGAGGGCTATGTGCACTTCATCGGGCGCGACGACGACGTGATCACCTCGGCGGGTTACCGCATCGGCCCCGGCGAGATCGAGGATTGCCTCATCCGCCATCCCGCCGTGGCGCTTGCCGCTGCGGTCGGCAAGCCCGACCCGGTGCGCACGGAAATCGTGAAGGCCTTCGTGGTGCTGAAAGAAGGCCACAAACCCTCCGACACCCTCGCCTCCGAGATCCAGTCCTTCGTGCGCTCCCGCCTTTCGGCCCATGAATATCCGCGCGAGATCGCCTTCCGCACGCATCTCCCGCTCACCACGACGGGGAAAGTGATCCGGCGGCTGCTGCGGGACGAGGCGTAACATCCCTCCCCGCCAGGGGGGGTGCCCTGAAAGGGCGGGTGGGGTGGAAGCGACCACCTCCCCGCCTTGAGCTCTCATCCCACCCGCCCCTGCGGGGCACCCTCCCTTGGCAGGGAGGGATGGCTACCGCCGCAACGCCAGCGGGTTGTCCGCGAGCGCCGCCGCATCCGGCCGGTCGATCTGGGGCTTGCCGAGAAAGGCGTTCCAGAGGCCCTCCACGTAAGCGCGGTCGAGATCGTTCACGATGAAGACGATGCGGCTCCTGCGGTCCTCGCTCGGCCAGGCGGGCAGGATCGCGGGCACGTGCACCACATGCTGCACCCCGTGGATCACCACGGGGTGGTCGGGGTCCTCGGCAAGCGCCACGAGGCCCTTCACCCGCAGCAATTTCGCCCCGGCCTGCGAGCGCAGGAGATCGAGGAACATATCAAGGGACGCTTGCCGGATCGGCGCGTCGCTCGCGAGGCAGAAGGCGCGGATCTTCGCGTCGTGCCGGTTCACGTCGTGATGGTGATGGCCGTGGTGATGATGGCCATGGTGATCGTGGGCATGCTGGTGCGCGTGGCTCTCGCGCTCGGCCCGCTCCACGGCTTCCGCTTTGAGCCAATCGCCCACATCCGCGATCTTGCCCTCCACCGTGAAAAGCCCGTCCGCGATCACGTCGAGGGCCGGCACGGCGCCGTTGACAGCGCGGATGAGGGTGGCGCCGGGGTTCAGCCGGCGCAATCGCTCGATGAGAGCCTCGGCGTCGCCCGCGAGGTTGGTTTTCGTCAGGATGACCCGATCCGCCACCGCGGCTTGGCGGAGCGCCTCCGGATGCGCGTCGAGAGTCGCGGCGCCGTTCACGGCATCGACCACCGTGACCACGCCCTCCACCGCGTAGCGCATGGACAAATAGGGGTGGTAGAGGACCGCGTGCAGGATCGGTGCGGGATCGGCGAGCCCGGTGGTCTCGATGACGACGCGCTTGAACGGGGTGATCCGGCCGTTGTCGCGTTTCCTCAGCAGGTCCTCCAGGGTCGCGACGAGATCGCCCCGCACGGTGCAGCAGAGGCAGCCGGCGGAGAGCAGCACGAGGCCTTCGTCCACGGTCTCGACGAGGAGATGGTCGAGGCCGATCTCGCCGAATTCGTTGATGATCACCACCGTGTCGGCGAGCGCCGGGTCCTGCAGCAGCCGGTTGAGGAGCGTGGTCTTGCCCGCGCCCAGGAAGCCCGTGAGCACGGTGAGCGGGATCGGCGGCAGGGGCCCGCGAGGAGCATCGGTCATGGGGTGTCTCCGGACGGCGTTCTCTGGCGGGCGCCGAGCAGCACGTTGGCGATGATGGCGGCGAGCACAAGAGCGCCGCCGAGAAATTGGATCGGGCTCAGGGCTTCGCCGAGGATGAGGGTGGACGAGAGGGCTGCGACCACGGGCTCGGCGCAATAGACGATGCCGGCGGCCACGGCCGGGATGCGCACGAGCGCCAGGAACTGCAGCGCGAAGCCGAACACATAGCCGCCGATCGTCATGGCGACCGCGTAAGGAGCGAGCAGCATGTTCGAGGGCGGCGCGAGATTGCCCACGATGGCGCCGATGAGGGCCGCCGTGGGCAACACCAGCAGGTGGATCCAGAACACCTTGGCGAAGACGCCCGTGCGCGGGCAGCGCGCGGCGGCGAAGAACTGAATCGCGGTGGCGACGCTCGCCCCGAATGCGAGGGCGAAACCGCGCCAATCGAGACCCTCGAAGGCAGGCCCGACGACGAGCACCACGCCGGCGAGCGCGAGGCCCGCGACGCCGAGCAGGGTGGGCGTCAGCCGCGTGCCCTCCACGAAGGGGCTCGCGAGCACGATGAGGACCGGGAAGGTGTAGAACACCACCACGGCGACGGCGACCGGAATGAAGGCCACGGAGGAGAGATAGCAGACGCCGACCAGGGTCGTGGCGAGGCCGAGCACCCCCATGAGCCCGCGCTCGCCCTCCGCGACGGCAAGCGAGCGGCGGAACAGGGCGGCTGCCACGCCGACGAGCGCCAACATCAGCAGCACCCGATAGACCACGATGGTGGAGCCGCTGACCCCCGCGAAGGAGGCCAGGCGCGCATAGCCGATGTTGAGGCCGTAGAGGGTGGCGGAGACCAGCGCGAAGGCGAGGCCGGCCGGAGCAAGAGCGGTCATGAGGACCTGAGGCTTTGTTGATCAGGCCGTCGATTGCAAGCGGACACTCCGGGGCCGAAACGAAATCGGCCCGGGCGAGGCCGGGCCGATCGGATCAGGTCTTGGGTGCCTCCTTGGAGGCGGTCTTGGGCTTCGCTTCCGCGGCCGGCTTTGCGGCGGGCTTCGCCTCAGCGGCTGGCTTCGCAGCAGGCTTGGCCTCTGCCGGGGGCTTGGCTTCCGCTGCCGGCTTCGCAGCGGTTTTCGCTGCCGGTGCAGCGGGCTTCGCCTCGGCCGCAGCCTTGGGCGCCGGCTTCTCGGCCGGCTTGTCCGCCGCCTTCGGGGCGGGCTTTTCGGCCGCGGCAGGCTTGGCGGGTGCGGGCTTCTTGACGTCGATGGCCTTTGTTTCGGGCCCATCCATGATTTTCAGCGCAGGCTTCGGCTTGTCGTCCGCATGCACCGGCTTCACGGCCAGGCTCGCGCGCCCGTTCTCCTTCAGGGCCGGCTTGGGCACCGCGGCGCTCGCCTCGGGCTTCACGTTGATGATCTTCGGACCGCCCGCCGGAGTGGCGTCGGGCTTCAGGTTCACGACCTTCGGGGCCGGCGCGGCGGGTTTCGCCTCTACGGGCTTCAGATCGGCGGGCTTAGGGGCGGCGGGCGCCACGGGCTCATCGGGCTTCGCCGCGACAGCCTTGCCCTTCCGCTCCTTCCTGTTGGTCACGCGCGCCTTCTCCTCGGCCTCCTCGGCCTGAGCCTGGGCGGTGAGTTCGGCCTCGCTCGGCGGATTGGGCCCGAGCCAGACGCGCACGGGCTGCACCGGCCCGCGGGGGCCGAGGACCGTGCGGTTCACGGGTGCCGAGGCGTAGGCCATCAGGTTCGGGACCGAGAAGGGGTTGGCCTCGGTGGCGGCGCTCAAGCCGCCCGTGTCGTCCTCGCCCGGCATGGGGCCGCGCCGGTCGCAGATCACGGGCCGCATGTTCGGGGCCTCGGCGACGGTGGAGGCCGGCAGCTTGTCGAGGGTCGGGTTCATGAAGGCGGTGCGCTCGAAGCCGAGGTCGAAGAGCTCCGCGGCCTTGAGGGTCCGCTCGTTGGCGGAGGTGGAGCCCATCACCACCGTGATGAGGCGGCGTCCGTTGCGGGTGGCGCTGGCCACCACGTTGAAGCCCGAGGCGCAGATGAAGCCGGTCTTCATGCCGTCCGCGCCGGGATAGCGGCCGATGAGGCCGTTATGGTTGCGCATGATCCGGCGGCCGAACTGAATCGCGCCGATCTGGAACAGCTCCCCGTGCTGCGGGAAATCGGTGAACAGGGCTCTGGCCAGCACCGCCATGTCGCGGGCGGAGGTGTGCTGGCGATCATCCGGCAGGCCGTGGGGGTTCACCCAATGGCTCTCGCGCATGCCGATGCGCCGCGCGGTGTCGTTCATGAGGATCGCGAAGCCCTCGACCGAACCGCCGAGGTTCTCGGCGATCACGGCGGCGACGTCGTTCGCCGACTTCACCATGATGATCTTTAGGGCATTATCGAGGGTGATCTGGGCGCCCGGCTTGAACGCCATCTTGGAGGGCGGCAGCGCATGGGCCGCCTCGGAGACGGTGAGGAGCTGGTCGAGGCGCGCCTCCCCCCGCTTCACCAGGTCGAGGGCCACATAGACCGTCATCAGCTTGGTGACGGATGCCGGAAACCATGGGTCCGTGGCACGCTCCGCATGGAGCACCTTGCCCGACGCCGCATCGACGACGAGGGCAGGGCCATTGGCCAGGGCCGCCGTGCCGCCAAGCACCGAGGCGAGTAGAAATGCGGACAGGCGTAGCGCGCGGCTCACGACCATACGGGTTTGCTCCGGACTCAACTTGTTACGTTTTGGGCTAAATGCCCCCGGCACAGGACTGGTTCTTGTTGTCCTTGGATGCCCGCAAGCCTCGGCGAGGGTGCCGGGTGAGGGCCCTTGTGCGAGGGGGACTTTAACGTGATCCATGGCAAGAGAATGGCGAAGTTCGCCGAAGCTGCCAAGCTTCCCTCTGCCCTATGGTAAGGAATGGGGATGAAGAACACGGAAACCCACCCCGTTCTCCTCAAGAAGTCGGGATCCACGCCAAGGCGCCGGCGGCTGGCCGGGGCCGGTGGACTTCGGCGGCGGTGCCGTCGAAAGGTGGCGTTCATGGACCTCTCCCTGCTCTGGATTCCGGCGACGCTCGCGGCCGCCGCGGCGCAAACCGCCCGCAACGCCACCCAACGTCGCCTCACCGAGACGATCGGGACCGCAGGAGCCACGCAGGTGCGCTTCCTCTACGGCTTTCCCTTCGCCCTGCTTTTCCTGCCCCTCGTCCGCCTGGCGACGGGCGAGGCCATCCCGGGCCCGAACGGCCCGTTCCTGGCCTTCGTTCTGCTCGGTGCCCTGGCCCAGATCCTCGCCACGGCTCTGATGCTCGCCGCGATGCGCGAGCGCTCGTTTTCGGTCGTCACCGCCCTTATCAAGACGGAGCCCGTCCAGGTGGCCGTGTTCGGCCTCGCGGTCCTGGGCGACGCGGTGACCTGGCCCATGGCGCTTGCCATCCTGATCGCCACCGCCGGGGTCCTGCTCGTATCGTTCAAACCCGGCGGCCCGGGCCTTGCTCAGGCAGGCAGGCGGACGGTGGCCTTCGGGGTCGTGGCCGGGGCGTTCTTCGCATTGGCCGCCATCGGCTTTCGTGGCGCGATCCAGTCCCTCGATGCGGGCTCCTTCCTGATCCGCGCCACCACGACCCTCGCCTGGGGCCTCGGCGCGCAGACCGCCCTGCTGCTCGCTTGGCTCGGCCTCTTTGACCGCAGCGCGCTGCTTGGGAGCCTTAGGGTCTGGCGGCCCTCGCTCGGCGCCGGGTTTCTGGGCGCGCTCGCCTCGCAGTTCTGGTTCATCGGTTTCGCGCTCACCACCGCCGCCAATGTGCGCACCCTCGCCCTCGTCGAGGTTCTCATGGCCCAGGCCGTGTCGCACCGGCTCCTGTCGCAGGCCACAACCCGGCGCGAGATGCTCGGGATCGCGCTCATTGTGGCGGGCGTCGGCGTATTGCTCCTCGCGCAATAGGGGCGCGGGAGGGTGCGGGAGGCCTCAAGGCCTCCCGCGTCGTCAGCCTACCAGTGCTGCATCTCGTCATCGGTCGGCAGGCGACCGTTGGGGGTGAGCTTGTCGACCACCTCGGGCAGCGTGTGGGAGAGCTCCTCAAGAAGCTGTTCCCGCGGCATGCCGGTCTGTTGCTGGAGCTGATCCACCGTGTCGGGACCGAGCGCATCCATGAGCTGGTTCGGGGCGATGGGATGATTGTCGCCATGGTCCACCCAGGACTGGGCGATATGGCCGTGGCCCGATTGCTGGAAGGCGCCCAAGAGGCCGCCAAGGCCGCCGCCCATGCCCATGCCGTCGCGGCTGCCGCCGAGCATGCCGCCCAAGCCGCCCATACCGCTGCCCATGCTGTTGCCCATGCCGCCGCCGAGCAGGCCGCCGAGGCCACCCATGCCGCCGCCGCTGCCCATGGCCTTGGAGGCGAGGAGCGCCATGAGCGCCATCATGAGCGGGGAGGTGCCGCCGCGGCTGCCGCCGCCGAGCATACCGCCAAGGCCGCCCATGCCGCCGCCCATACCCCCGCCCATGCGGGAGCCGAGCACGCCGCCGATGATCTGATCAAGCAAACCCATCTGCTGTTCCTCTCGCTGATCGATGCGCTGCCCGCATCGCGAATGTTCGTTCGCACGGCCCGTTAGCGGTGCCGTGCCACTGTCGGTGAACGGACCGCCTGTCCGGCCGCACGCACTCTCGTGAACAGATGGGTTAACGGGGCGCGCCCGCGATGGTTGCGGCCAAGGTCTTGAGGAATGGGAAGGATTCGCAACCGGCGGTGCAGGCTTGAGCCTGGCCTCACGCATATTGGGCGGACACGGCGGTGCAGTCTTGAGCCTTGTCGCATGCGCGTTCGGCGGACACGACGTTGCAGCCTTGTGCCTTGCCGGACGCACGTGCAGGGGGCATGTAGAGGCCGATCACCCGCTCCCTTTCGCCAACGAGGAACCGCATGACCGCCTGTATCGTGGGTTGGGCCCATACCCCCTTCGGCAAGCTCGACACCGAAACGGTCGAGAGCCTCGTCGTCCGCGTAACGCAGGAGGCGCTGGAGCACGCAGGCATCGGCGCCGAGGACGTGGACGAGGTGGTGCTCGGCCATTTCAACGCGGGCTTCAGCGCCCAGGATTTCACGGCTTCGCTCGTCTTCCAGGCGAACGACCGCTTTCGCTTCAAGCCTGCGACGCGTGTGGAGAATGCCTGCGCGACGGGTTCGGCCGCCGTGCATCAGGCGATCAAGACCATCGAGGCCAAGCGCGCCAAGATCGTGCTCGTGGTCGGCGTCGAGCAGATGACGAAGACGCCGGGCCCCGAAATCGGAAAGAACCTGCTGAAAGCCTCGTACCTGCCCGAAGATGGCGAGACCCCGGCGGGCTTTGCGGGCGTGTTCGGCCAGATCGCGGGCCGCTACTTCCAGCGCTACGGCGACCAATCCGATGCGCTGGCGCTGATCGCGGCGAAGAACCACAAGAACGGCGTCGCCAACCCTTACGCGCAGATGCGCAAGGATCTCGGCTTCGAGTTCTGCCGCGCGGAATCCGACAAGAACCCGTTCGTGGCGGGCCCCTTGAAGCGGACCGACTGCTCGCTGGTGTCCGATGGCGCCGCGGCGATCGTGCTCACCGACACGGAGACGGCGCTGCGCATGCCCCGCGCCGTAGCCTTCCGCGCCACCGCGCATGCGCAGGATTTCCTGCCGATGTCGAAGCGCGACATCATCCAGTTCGAGGGCTGCGCCCATGCCTGGGAGCAGGCGCTGGACAAGGCCGGCGTGTCGCTCGACGATCTCTCCTTCGTGGAAACCCACGACTGCTTCACGATCGCGGAACTGATCGAGTACGAGGCCATGGGGCTCACGGCTCCCGGTGAAGGCGCCCGCGCGATTCAGGAGGGCTGGACGCAGAAAGACGGCAAGCTTCCCGTGAACCCGTCCGGCGGCCTCAAGGCCAAGGGCCACCCCATCGGCGCCACCGGCGTGTCGATGCACGCGCTCTCCGCCATGCAGCTCTGCGAGGAGGCCGGCGACATGCAGGTGCGGAGCCCCGTGCTCGGCGGCATCTTCAACATGGGCGGCGCTGCGGTCGCGAATTACGTGAGCGTGCTCGAACGCATCAAGTGAGCGGCGACGCCGGACACAACAAAAAGCCCCGCGGCGAGAGCTTCGCCGCGGGGCTTTTTTCATCAATGCAGCAGGCCTATTCGGCGGCCTGCAGATAGCGGTCCTCGCGCTGGGCGCGCTGCACGTCGCGCAGGGTCTCGGCGAGGTAGTTGAGCCGCTTGATCGTGCGGTCCAGATCCGCCACGGCCAACTCGCTCAGGGCATAGGCATTACGGCCGCGGTAGAGGCGGTTGATCTCGGTTTCGAGTTCCGCGGAGCTGTCGCGCACGCGCCGAACCAAGGTGTTGGCGATGAGATCGGCATTGCTGTCGATGGTGCAGAAGCCGACATCGCTGGGGCGCTCAAAAGGCATTCCTGACAACTCCCATTTGGTCTTCTGTTGTTTCGTTTGACGCCGGCTCGAAGAGCTCCAGCGCCAAGGCCAGTCGGTGCTTCGTCACCGGTCCGATGCCGGGCAGCGCGCCAAGCGCGGCCATTCTGTCGTCCGCCTCGCAATAGCGGCGGTAGTGATGGTCCCGGTCGCGCCAGATCGTGTCGATGGCATCGGCCTTGGCGGGGTGGCGAAACCCCATTCTCGCGGTGCAGCCCGCTTCTAGCGCCGCCATACAACGCGCATAGGTGCGGCGAGCCTCCCAAGCGCTGACGCCTGCACTGCAGATCGTGAAGATCGCAGCCCGCGCGAAGGCCACCGCATCGCTCTCGGGATATGGGGATTCGAAGGCGCCGGCGGAAGGTCCGGCCCATGCGCTCGGTGGCGGAAGAACGCCTTCGCGATGCGCCCTGTTCATGACGCACCAGCCCCGCTCGCACGGTGGCGGAGCCACTCGAGCAGCGTCAGCCCGGCACGGGCCACGCGGCTGCGGCGCCAGGGATGCGCCGTGGCCTCGCGAGCGTCGTCGTAGCGGGGCCGTTGCAGGGGCAGCGCAGGGTTACGGGCCGGCGTCGGCTCCGCCGTCATCAGCGCGGCGGCCACGGCCGCGTAGCTCGCCTGCTCGCCCTGGATGCGCCCGGCATCGAGGAAGGAGAGGGCGAGGCCCGCATCGGCTTGCAAGCCATAAGCCCGCACCGCCTGCATGAAGGCTTCCGTGAATTCCTTCGGCCCGCACCAGAGCTTTTCCGCCATGTGCACGGGCCAGGTCCACAGACCGTCCGACCGGCGGGCGCCCAGTTCCTCGCGGGGAATGAAGTAGCCGTTGGAGCGGTGCTCCAGGCCCTCGTTCGTGACGGCCCAGGCCTCGTTCACGAACAGCAACTCGTCGTCTCGCGCGTTCATCGCAGCCTGCATCATGGTGATCTCCGGCCTCTCCCTCGCGATGCTTTGCGCATCGTCTTGGTGCGTGCCTGCCGTGCGTGTTTTCGGCAGGTGTTCTGGCGCTTCACGGTTGACGGGGACGCTCCGCATCCCGATCTCAGGAGAGCGAGAGCGCCTGCCCCAATACCGCCTCAGCTATGCATCACACGAGCATGTGGCGTGAACGAAGCAGGAACACAATAGACCTCTCCTTAGGAACGTCAACTTATTCTAGGGCTTAACGGCTACGCTTCGTGGGGGCTCGCCCGGGAGGCCGGCCTGAGCTATGCAGTCGCAGCAAGGCGAGTGGGGGATCGATGGCAGCGGACAAGGGGCGCAGCGACGCCGACAACCTGAAGCGGCTCGAGGAGTTGCGCCCGGCCTACGAGCGCCTGCGCACGGAGGCGATCCGCGCCGAGGGCGACATCGAGCGCCTCACCGCGGAACTCGACGCCGCCCGCAAGCTCGCCCACGAGGAACTCGGCACCGACGACGAGTCGGCGATCGCGGGGCTCATTGCGGATGCCCGCGCCGAGAACACCGCCCGGGTGGAGGCGTTCGGCACCCTCGTGCGCGGTCTTAAAGAGCGGCTCGCCAAGCTGGAGCGCGAGGGTTGATGGTGGCCGTCCCTCTGCCCGATCTCGACCGTCTCGCAGCGCGCCTCGCTCGCGTGGAGGGACGGCGCGAGGCTCTGCTCGCCCGCCAAGCCGTGCTCGAACGCGACATCGCCCTCGCCAAGGCGCGGCTCTCCCATCGCGGTGAGGTCGAGGCGTTGCTCGATCATCTCCAGGCCGAGGCGAGCCGCCGCAACGTGGCGAGCTTCGAGACCCTGCTTTCGGCCCTCGTGCAGGAGGTCTTGCCGGGCGAGAAGCCCGTGACGCTGGATCTCACCACCGAGCGCGGTGCGCCTGCCCTCGACATCGGCGTCGCCCGCCCCGACGGCAGCCGGGAGGATGTGCTGGAGGACAACGGCGGCGCGCTCACCAACGTGATCGGCATGGCCCTGCGGCTCATCGCCGTGGTGAAGGCGGGCGTCGGGCGCTTCCTCGCCCTCGACGAGGCCGATTGCTGGATCGCGCCCGACCGCGTGCCGGCCTTCTACCGCGTGCTCGAAGACAGCGCGGCGCGTTTGGGCGTGCAATGCCTTGCGATCTCCCACCACGACATGGACGGCTTCGATGCCCGCATCCGCGTGAGCCGCATCACGGGCCATCCCGAATCCGGTGTTGGCGTGATCTGCCCGCGCGCGGACGGCTGGGACGATGGGAAGCCCGGCTTCCGCTTCATCCGCCTCCTCGATGTACAGGGCTATGCCGACGCGACGCTGACGCTTGGCCCCGGCATCAACACGCTCACGGGTCCGAACAACCGCGGCAAGTCCACCTTCATCCGCGCGCTCCGCGCCGTCTTCTACGGCGAGGCCCGCGACAGCCTCGTGCGCGCGGGCGCCACGACGGCGACGGTGGAGCTTGGGCTGGTCGGTGGACGCACCTTGCGTTTCACGCGCCAGCCGAAGCGCACGCCCGTGAACCTGTGGTCGCTGCACGAGCGCGACGGCACGATCGTGGAGGAGCACGGCACCCGCTACGAGACCGGCGGGCGCACGCCGCCGCAATGGGTGGGCGATCTCTGCGGCATCGTGAAGGTCGAGGATCTCGACGTGCATGTGGCGCACCAGAAGTTCCCCGTGTTCCTTCTGGGCGAGCCGCCGTCGCGCCGCTCCGCGGTGCTCTCCATCGGGCAGGAGGCCGGGTATCTGCGTGACATGCTCGCGATCCAGAAGGAGCGCTGCACCGCGGACCTTGCCCTCGTGCGCCAGGGCGAGCGCGAGCTCACCGGCATCTGCGAGACCCTGAAGGGTTTTGCCGACCTGGAGCCTCTGGCTGCCGATCTTGCCGCCGCACGCCGCGAGGCCGAGGCGATCAAGGATGCTGAGGCGCGCGTGGCGCGGCTCGCCGGGGCCGCGGAGACCTTGGCGAAGGCGAAAGCGCGCCTTGCCCGTGTAAGGGAGCGCGCGTCCGCGCTTGCGGAACTGCCCCCGCCGGAGGAAATCGGCGCCTTGGGGCTCCATCTCGCCCGCTCGGCCGAGCGAGAGCGCATCGGCACGGCCGTGGCCGACCTCAAGCGCCGGCTGACCATTGCTGAGCGCAAGCGTGCGGTTCTGGCCGATCTGCCACCCGTGCCGCATCTCACGCCGACGATCGGCCAAGAAGGTACGGCCAGTCGCCTCGCGACGCTTCAAGCCGCGCTCGTAAAAGCCCGTGGCCGCGCGGAGCTGGCGCGGGCCGGCATGGACGAGGTGCAGGGGAAGATTGCCGCTCTCGTCGAGGAAACCGGCGGGCTATGCCCCGCCTGCGGCCATGCCGTGGAGGCCGCCGACCTCCTGCAGGGCCACGCCCATCAGGTGGCGGCATGATCGTTTCAGGCGAGCGTGTTCACACGGAGCCCGTGGCCTGCAACGGGCTCCTCGTCATCGGCGATCCGCATGTGAGCTCGCGCCGGCCGGGCCGCCGCAAGGACGAGGACTGGCCAGGGCGGATCCTGCGCAAGCTCGAGCGCTGCGTTGCCATCGCGAACGAGCGTGGGCTCGCGCCCGTGCTCTTGGGCGATCTCTTCGAGCGCGCCGTCGAGCCCGACGAAGCCTTGAAGGCCCGCCTCGTGCGCATCCTCAAGGGTTTCCGCATCCGCCCTCTCACCAACGTGGGCAACCATGACATCGCCCACACGACCCTCTCCGACGGCGACAGCTTGGCGGTGCTCGGACACGCGGACGTGCTCGATGTGGTGGCGGGCAACGGTGCGGTCGGAGTGTATCGCATGGGGGAGCACCGCCTCGGCATCGGCATGACGCCCTTCGGTCAAGAAATTCCCCGAGATCTTGCGGGCGTGCTCTCCGGCATCGACCGGCTCGCCTGGTTCACCCACCACGACATCGCCTTCGAGGGCGCCTATCCGGGCGCCGTGCCGCCGTTTCCGGTCGCGGGCGCCGATCTCGTGGTGAACGGGCATGTGCACAAGACCAAGGCTTCGATCCGCGCCGGCGGCACGCTCTGGGCCAATCCGGGCAACATCAACCGGCAATCCGTCGATCTGAAGGACCACGCCCCCGCGGCCTGGATCCTCGGCGCGGACGGCACGCTCACGCCCGAAATCCTGCCGCACGAGAGCGATGTGTTCGACCTCACGGGTCGGATCGTCGCGGCGGCCAGCGATCGCGACATGAGGGCGGAAGTGGAAAGCGCCTTCGTGTCCCTGCTGCAGGCCGAGAGCGCCACGGATCTGGCCAAAAGCGACGACGGCTCGATCATCCGCGAGGAGGTGCAAGCCGCCTTCGCCGCGCGGGGCACGTCCGACCCCGTGCGGGCGATCGTGCTCTCGCTGCTGGACGAGGCCGTGGAACGGCGCGGGAAGTAACGCTCGGTCGCGCTCAGGGCGCGGTGCGGGAAGTCGCTAGAAATCCGCCTGGGTGAGCTTGCGCCGGCGCACCGGGGTCTCGGGCAGGATCGGCCGCTCGATATCGATCACCACGAGGCCTTCGACCGCAAGCGCCAGCACAGCGGCGACGCCGTCGCGGGTGTTCTGCACCACGCCTGCGCATTCGATCAGCGGCGCGGTGCCGGTCTCGTCGAGATGGTGGAGGATGCGCACCCGGTCGCCGGCCGACACCGGTGTGCGGCGGCATTCCTGCACGAGGCGCACGGTGGTGTAGCGCGGCTCCGCACGCAGCGACGAAGTGGTCTCGATCACGAGCGCCCGGCCGTCGTCGGCGACAGCCCCGGTGATCAGCGCCGTGCGCAAGGGGTGGTGGATGAGGTCGGCATCCGGCACCACGTCCACGAGGTAGGCCACGCCGTCCCGCACCATCTCGAAATCGGCCGTGTGCTCCACGAATTCATCGCCGATGTCGATGAGCGTCGGACCATCCGGGACCTGCAGAGCCTCCACGGCCGGATCGACCTCGCACAGGCTCACGAAATCCGCCTTCAGATCGTCCCGCGTCGGCGTACCGGCTACCGCACCCTTGCGGCGCGTGCGGCGTCCCCCTTGCGCGCGCGTGGCGGCCCGGCGGGACGGGTGGTCGGAGAGCACATGCACGGACATAGCGGGGTCCTGGGGCGAGCGGGAGGGGCGGCAGGCGCCGCCTGGATCAGCACAGCTTAAGCTTAGTTCTGGAATGATGAACAGATAGAGAACACGACGTTGTTCGTCAAACCTCGGGGTGCTGAAAACGCTCCAAGCTTGAGTATTGCGGCGCCATGCGTCGACCGAGTTCTGGACAGGGTGTCGCAGAGCGCAAAAAAACGTCCTTGGAGAACACTTTCTGCTTGGTTTTTCTGGACTTTAGCACCTCCAATCCTTATCTAGAACAAACAAGGAACAGGCGTGCTGCGGCTCCCGGTTTGCGGGGCCACTCAGAGCGCCGACGAGACGATGGGAACACTGTTATGAGCACCGCCGACAAGCAGATCGCGGACATTCTCGCCAAGTACGGCGAGCCCATGGCTGGGAACGTCTGGCGCGTTCAAGGCCAGGCCGTGATCTACCACAAGGCGCTGGAGCGCATCGCTGCCCAGGCCAGGATCCAGTTCGACACACCGACGATCGTACGCGCCGAGCGCGACGAGGCCGTGATCCTCGTCACCGGCCGCATCGGCGACCGTGCGGAGTGGTCCATTGGCGAGGCGCTGATCGGGACGAACTACCGCGTCTCGGGCAAGCAGGCCGCCTATGTGTACGCCATGGCCGAGAAGCGCGCGAAGGACCGCGTGATCCTGAAGCTGATCGAGCTGCACGGCCTCGTCTATTCCGAGGAAGAGGCGGATGAGTTCAAGAACAGTCGTCCCGATGCAGTCGCGGCTCCCGAGCCTCGCGCGACTACGGTTGCTGCCGTCGACGCGGCGCCTGAAGCCACCCGGGTCGAGGTGATCGAGCCCGAGGGCGAGATCCAGGCGGCGCTGAAGAAGAAGATCGACAAGGCGAAGTCGATCAATGCGGTCACCGACCTCATGCTGCACGCGGACACGCAAAAGAGCCTGAACGAGCTCTCCGCGCCCCTGCGCGACGAGGTGCGCGATTATGCCAAGGCAAAGCTGATGGCACTCGGCTGGCCCGGCAAGAAGGCCGCGTAAGGCCAACCTCTCTTTCGTGCTCTCCTAACCGGCCGCGCCTCCGTGCGGCCGGTTTTTTCATCTCCCGCCCGCACCCATGACCCAGCCCGCCTTCGATGCTCACGACTGCGACGCACCCGATGCGGTCGCGATTGACTACGCCGATGCGCAGACGGATGGGACCGAGATCCCGAAGGGCCTGGAAAGCGGCACGCTTTCGGGCTCCGTGGAGCGGGTCACCTACCACAATCCCGAAACCGGCTTTTGCGTGCTGCGCGTTCAGGCCCGCGGCCACCGCAAGCTCGTGACCCTGGTCGGCAATACGCCGTCGGTCACGGCGGGCGAACTCGTGGACGCGAGCGGCGCCTGGGTCAACGACCGCGCCTATGGCGTGCAGTTTCGCGCCGACGCGCTGACGAGCTGCGCGCCGACGAGTCTCGACGGCCTGGAAAAGTACATCGGGTCAGGGCTCATCCACGGGGTAGGCCCGGTCTTCGCCCGCAAGCTCGTGGATCTCTTCGGCGAGAGCCTGCTCGACGTGATCGGCGGCTCGCCGGATCAGCTGCGGCAGGTCGAGGGTGTGGGCCCCTGGAGGGCGCGGCAGATCACGCAAGCCTTTGCAGAGCAGCGAGCCCTGCGCGAGATCGCCCTGTTCCTCCACCAGCACGGTGTCAGTGCGTCCCGCGTGGTGCGCATCCACAAGACCTACGGCCCGCACGCGGTGGCGCTGATCCGCGACAACCCCTATCGCCTCGTGCGTGACATCCGGGGTCTTGGCTTCGAGGCGGCCGATCGCATCGCGCTGGGGTTGGGGCTCCCCGCGACCTCGCCCCAGCGGCTCGAAGCCGGCATCACGGCTGCTCTGCTCGAGGCCATGAACGACGGTCATTGCGGCCTGCCCCTCGACGAGGTGAGGCGCGAGGCCGCCCGTCTCCTCGACGTGCCAGGTGATCTGGTCGAGGCGGCTCTCGCGGCTGCCGATGCCTCCGGCGAGGTGGTGATCGACGAGGTGGAGGGCCGGCACTGCCTGTTCCTGAGCGGCCTGCACGGCGCCGAGCGCGCGGTTGCGAAACGCCTCACCCAGATGGCCACGGACGCTGTCGCGCCCGATCCCCTCAGCACTGAGGCCGCGATCGACCGGGCCGAGGCCGCCATGGGGGGCAGCCTCGCGGAGGGTCAGCGCGAGGCCTTGCGCCTTGCTCTCGCTTCCAAGGTGCTCGTGATCACCGGCGGGCCTGGTGTCGGCAAAACCACCCTCGTGCGAGGCCTGCTCCATGCGCTGCAGGAGCGTGAGATCACGGTCGCACTTTGCGCTCCCACCGGCCGCGCCGCGAAGCGCCTTAGCGAGAGCACCGGGATCGAGGCCAGGACCATCCACCGCTTGCTGGAGGTGGACGGCTTCGACAACGCCTTCCGGCGCGGTCCCACGCGACCGCTCGATTGCGATCTCCTCGTGGTCGATGAGGTCTCCATGGTAGATTTACGCCTCATGCACGCGCTCGTGCGCGCCCTGCCGGAGCGCGCCGGTCTCGTGCTCGTCGGCGATGTGGATCAGCTGCCCTCCATCGGGCCGGGTCAGGTGCTTGCCGACATCATCGCATCGCAAGCCGTGCCGGTGGTGCGCCTCACGGAGGTGTTCCGCCAGGCTGCAGAAAGCCGCATCGTGGCGAGTGCGCATTGCATCAATCGGGGCGAGACGCCTGATCTCGAGCCGGTTCCGGACTCGGACTTCTACTTCGTCGAAGCCGGCGATCCGGAGGAGGGTGCCCACAAGCTCGTGACCCTCGTGCGCGAGCGCATCCCGAAGCGCTTCGGCCTCGATCCCGTGCGCGACATCCAGGTGCTCGCACCGATGAACCGCGGGGGCTTGGGCGTGCGCTCCCTCAACGTCACCCTGCAGGAAGGCCTGAACCCGCCGGGCGAAACCCGCGTGCAGCGCTTCGGCTCGACCTTTGCCCCGGGTGATCGGGTGATGCAGATCCAGAACAATTACGAGCGCGAGGTCTATAACGGCGATGTGGGGCAGGTCGCCGCCATCGACTCCGAGGCCGAGACCCTGACGGTGGCATTCGAAGGCCGGGAGGTCGTCTACACCTTCGGCGAACTCGACGAACTGGTGCTCGCCTACGCGACCACGATCCACAAGGCTCAAGGTTCGGAATACCCCGCTGTGGTGATCCCCTTGACGATGGATCACGCGCCGATGCTACGGCGGAACCTGCTCTATACAGGCGTGACGCGCGGCCAGCGGCTCGTGGTGCTGCTCGGCCAGCGGGAGGCGCTGCAGCGTGCGATCCGCGACGAGGGAGGCCGGCGCCGCTGGTCGCGCCTGCGTGAGGCGCTGGCGGAAGCCGACGAGGCCGCGCGGGCCTGGGCGGCGCTGAAGCGCAAGAGCGCTTGAAAGAACGCCTAATCGGCCTTCGAGACGCGCCGCATCACGGTGAAGAGCTTGTCGAGATCGGGGCTCAGGTTCGCGCCGAGGCCCGGCCCTTCTGGCACGGTGATCATGCCGTTGGAGACCTCCGGGAGGGCCGTGACGAGATCGCGATACCAGGTGCGGTAGAAGGCGCGTACGCTCTCCTGCACCAGGGCATTGGGCGCGTTGAGCGAAAGATGCGTCGAGGCGATGAGCACCACGGGGCCGGTGCAATCGTGGGGGGCCACCGGCAGGTGCCAGGCTTCCGCCATGGCGGCGATCTTGCGCGCTTCCGACAGGCCGCCGCACCAGGAGAGGTCCAGCATCACTACGCCGGCAACGCCGGTCTCCAAGAGGTCGCGAAAGGCCCAGCGGGAGGCGAGCGTTTCGGAAGCGCAGATGGGGGCGGGGGACGCTTCCGCATAGCGCTTGAGGCTCGACAGCGAGTCCATGCGGATCGGGTCCTCGTGCCAGAAGGTGCCGTAGGGCGTGAGCGCCTTGGCGATCTGCATGGCGGGCAGCAGCTGCCACAGGGAGTGGAACTCCACCATGATGTCCATGCGGTCGCCCACGGCTCGGCGGATCTTCTCGAAGGGCTGCAACGCAGTCTTGAGGTCCTCGGGCGCGATGTAGACCCCATTGGTTTTCTCGGCCGCGGGATCGAAGGGCCAGATCTTCATCGCCGTGATGCCCTCCCCCAAGAGGTCGGCAGCCAATTCGTCGGCGCGGTTGAGAAAAGCGTTAAGGTCGTCGTAGCGGGCGGTGGGGTCGGTGCCGAGGCCCCAATTGTCCACCCGCTGCGCGTTGGCCTTGCGCACGTAATGGGTGCCCGCGCAGGTGTTGTAGGTGCGGATACGGTCGCGGGTGCGCCCGCCCAAGAGATCGACGATGGGCCGGTTGAGTGCTTTCCCGAGGAGATCCCACAGCGCGATGTCGATCGCGGAATTGCCCCGCGTCTCCGCGCCCGCCGAGCGGAAGCCGAGATAGCCCACGAGGTCGCGGGCGATGCGGTCGATGCGGGAGGGGTCCTGGCCGATGAGCCGCGGCGCCGCGTATTCGTGGAGATACGCCTCCACAGTCTGCGCGCCAAAGAAGGTTTCGCCTAAGCCCACCAGGCCTTCGTCGGTGTGGACCTGAACCCAGAGGATGTTGGGCAATTCCTCGGTGCGGATCGTCTCGATGGCGGTGATCTTCATAGGGCAGCCGCTCGCATCGCCGCGGAGCGGAAGGCTCGGCGGACGGGAAGAGGGGTGGATAGAAGAAGGGCCCCCACCGGTGGGCGGGGGCCCTGGAAAGCCGGAGGTTACTTCCGGATCTTGGCGAGTTCCTCTTGGACCTTCGCCACCGTCTCCTTGCCGATCGTCTCGGAGTGGCGCTCGTAGACGGGCTTCACCGCCTCACGCAGGCGCGACTGCACGTCGGGGGTGAGCTCCGTCACCTGCATCCCCTGCTGCTTCAGCTTGGCGAGCGACTTCTCGGAAAGATCGCGCGAGACCTTGCGCTGCTCGTCGCGGCCGAGCGCCGCACAATCCGTGAGGGCCTTCTGCTCCTCGGGAGAGAGCTTGTCGAAGAGCTGCTTCGAGTAGAGCACCAGGAAGGGGGTGTAGGCGTGGTTCGTGACCGTGAGATACTTCTGGACCTCGTAGAACTTCGAGGTGTCGATGGTCACGAACGGGTTCTCCTGACCGTCGATGGCTTTGGTCTCGAGCGCGGTGAACACCTCGCCGAAGGCCATCGGCACGGCGTTGGCGCCCACCGTCTTGAAGGTGTCGAGGAAGATGTTGTTCTGCATCACCCGAACCTTCACGCCCTGGAAGTCCTCCACCTTGGCGACGGGCTTGCGGGAGTTCGTGAGGTTGCGGAAGCCGTTCTCCCAATAGGCGAGATTCACCAGGCCAACGCCCGGGAGCTTGTCCGAGATGTACTTCCCGAACGAGCCATCGAGAACGGCGTCCGCTTCCTTCGCATTGGCAAAGAGGAAAGGCAGGTCGAACACGCCGAGATCCGGCAGGATGCCCACGAGCGGCGAGGACGAGGTGATCACCATCTCGAGCGTGCCGGAGCGCAGCTGCTGCGTGGCCTGCAGGTCGCCGCCAAGCGCGCCGCCCCAGAAGCCCTGAAGCTTCATCTTGCCGCCGGACTTCTCGCCGACGCACTGGTTCATCTTGGTGAGGCCGTTGCCGACCGGGTGGTCCGCATTGATGCCGTTCGACACGCGGATCGTACGGTCCTGGAACTGGGCCGCGGCGGGGCCGGCGAGGGCGATGGCGGCAACGCCGGTCGCAAGGGCAAATTTCAGCAGGGATGTCATGACTTCCTCCGTCTCAACCATCGCAGCGCGTCTCGTTGAAGGAGCCTGCTGGCCGGCTGCGCGTCGCCCGGCAGGCTTGTGGGACCCCGTGAGCGCCTGAGGCGTCACGCGGGGGATGGAGAGCCCTTAGAACCAGAACATGGCCTGGAGCATCTCCACGAAGCTGATGCGGTCGCGCAGCCAGTTGAGCGGCGCGATGACCCATTGAGGCATGAGCACCAGCAGGAAGAGCACGATCGTCTGCGCGATGAGGAACGGCATCACGCCACGGATGACGGCGGTCATGGGCACACGGGCGACGCCCGAGACCACATTGAGCACCACGCCCACGGGCGGCGTGATGAGGCCGATGGCGTTGTTCATGATGAACAGGACGCCGAAATAGACCTCGTGAATGCCGGCCTGCTTCACGAGCGGCATGAGGATCGGCGTGAGGATGAGCACGGTGGGCGTGAAGTCGAGGGCGGTGCCGACGACGATCACGAGCATCATCATCACGACCAGCAGGATCGTGGGGTTGTCCTTCAGGCCTTCGAGCAGGGCGCCCATTTCGCCCGGGATGTTGGCCTGGGTGATGAGCCAGGCGGAGATGAGCGCCGCTGCGACCAGGAACATGACCACGGCCGTCGTTTTCGCGGCCGTGAGGAACACGCCGTAGAGCTGAGAAACCTTCAGCTCACGGTAGATGAAAAGCCCGACGAGCAGCGCGTAGACCGCCGCGAACACCGCCGCTTCCGTCGGCGTCGCCCAGCCGAACTTGATGCAGCCGAGGATGATGGCCGGCATCAGGAGCGCGAAGAAGCCGTCCAGGAAGGCCTTGAGCCGGGCACCCCATCCCTGGCGCGGGAGGGTCTGGACTTTGTCGCGGCGCACCACGATGGCCCAGGCGATCACGAGCGAGAGGCCCATGAGGATGCCCGGGAACACGCCGGCGAGAAACAGCTGCGTGATCGACACGTTGGCGGCAACGCCGAACACGATGAAGCCGATGGAGGGCGGGATCACCGGGGCGATGATGCCGCCAGCCGCCATGAGGCCGGCGGAGCGTGGCACGTTGTAACCGGCATCCCGCATCATCGGGATCAGGATAGAGGCGAGCGCCGCCGTGTCGGCAGCGGCCGAACCCGACAACGCGGCCATGATGATCGCGGCGAAGATCGCCACGTAACCGAGCCCGCCGCGGATGTGCCCGACGAGCGAGACCGCGAAGTTGACGATGCGCTTCGAGAGCCCACCCGCATTCATGAGCTCGCCGGCCAGCAGGAAGAACGGCACGGCGAGAAGCTGGAAGTTGTCTGCACCCTCGATGAGCTTCAGCGCCACGATCTGGCTGTCGAAGATGCCCATATAGAGCATGAGCGCCAGGCCGCAGACCACGAGGGAGAATGCAACCGGCAGGCCAAGCGCCATGGCGCCGC
The DNA here is from genome assembly GCA_035944635.1 of Microvirga sp. Classification (GTDB taxonomy): domain Bacteria; phylum Pseudomonadota; class Alphaproteobacteria; order Rhizobiales; family Beijerinckiaceae; genus Microvirga. The sequence continues at coordinate 156,639 of DASZAZ010000071.1, read as the reverse complement.
ACAGCGAGAACAGAAAGATGGCAACGGTCATACGGTGGCGCCGGCGCGTGGGGAGGTGGCGGATAGGATCATTCGAGGTGCCCCCTCGGCGACTTGAGCACGTCGTGATCGTACTCGCCGGCGAACTGGCGCAGCTCCGCGGGATCCAGGCGGCCGGTGAGCGTACGAACGATCCGGGCGGCCGAGAGAAGCCCCATGCCGATGCTGGCGAAGAAGCCGAGCCCATAGACCCAGATCATCGACATGCCGGTGATCGGCGCCACGTTGCCCACATGGAGGGGTGCCTGACGCCATGTGCCCCAGAAGAACACCGCGCAGCACAGGATGACGAGGAGATCGGAGAGCACCATGCAGATCGTGCGCCCGCGCTCGCCGAAGCGCGCCACGAGCGTATCGACGCCCAGATGCGCGTTCTCCCGCGCCACGACCACGGCGCCGATGAAGGTGAGCCAGACGAAGAGGATGCGGGAGAGCTCCTCCGACACGTCGATGCCGCCGCCGAGGAGCACGAGCCCATAATCGGAGAGCTTCCGCAGCGCCGCGTTGCCGAACACCATCACGACCATGGCGGCCAGGCAGGCGACGATCAGCACCTCGAACAGTTTGAAGAGGAGATTGATCAGCTTCACGGCGTTCACGCCTCCAGGACCACACGTTTCGGGGCCGATGCCGCCCCGCTCTCGGCAGGAAGCACATGCTCCATATCGCGGCGCGACGCCAGGATGATCGCGACGAGCCGCTCGCGTGCGGCTCCCGCGTCCCGCTCCTCGATCGCGTCCAGCACCGCCGCGTGATCCGGAAGCGATGCCTGGGCGTTGTCCGGGGAGGTGACCGAGAGCTCGAAGGAGAGGCGCAGCACGGCGCCGACGATCGGGGCGAGCTGCACGAGGAACTGATTGCCGCTCGCGCGCAGAATGCCGCCATGAAAGGCGAGATCCGCTTCGATGTAGGAGCCTTCGCCCTCGACGGCCCGCCGCATCGCCGACAGGGCCGCATGAATGCTCGCGATGTCGGTTGGCCTCCCCTTGAGGGCCGCCAGCTCGACTGCGGCAGGCTCGATCATGAGCCGCATTTCCACGAGGTCGTTGATGAGCTCGCGGGTCACCGGTGCCTTGAGCCGCCACGCCACCACCTGAGGATCGAGCAGGTTCCAATGGTCGGGCGGCAGAACGCGGGTGCCGATGCGCGGCCCGACGCGAACAAGGCCCTTGGCGGAAAGCGTCTTCAAGGCCTCGCGCACGGTGGTGCGGGAGGCGGACAGCTCGTCGCCGATCGCCTGCTCCACAGGCAAGGCAGCGCCGGCAGGAAAGCGTGAGGACACGATCCAACCCGCGATGGTCTCGACGACGCTGTCGTGGAAGGCGCCCAAAGCTGGCCTCCGGCGCGGTTCATCCGCGGGCGCAGTCAATCATCCTATGAATGATGCCGCAAGGTGATTCGCCGGGAAAGTTCACGGCTTATGGCATCTCCGGGGCTGGCCCGCCGCTCCCGGAGGCGCATGATGCGCCGTCGAATCGCATCGTGAGCCGGTGATGAGTGAACAGCAGCCGCAGCAGGAACCCTGGCAGTGGGAGGAGGCGCGTTGGCGCGCCGCGGTCGCGCATGTGCGCGCTGGCCGATCCCTCAAACCTCGCCAATGGAAGAACGGCGCCCGCTGCGCGGTGGCGCTGTCCTTCGACTCCGATCACGAGACCCTGGAGCTGCGCTTCGGCGGCAAGTCGTTCGGCAAGTTGAGCCAGGGCCAGTATGGCGGCCGGGTTGGCTCGCCCCGCATCCTCGGTTTGTTGGAGAAATATGCGATCCCTGCGACCTTCTTCATGCCGGCGGTGTCGGCCATGATCAATCCGGACGAACCAAAGGCCGTGGTCTCGTCCGGCCACGAACTCGGCATCCACAGCTGGATTCACGAGTTCAACTCGACCCTACTCTACGAGGCCGAGCGCGATCTCGCCTTCAGGGCCAGAGACGTGCTGGCACGGCTCTCCGGGGCCGAGCCTGTCGGGATGCGGACGGCCTCCTGGGATTTCAGCCCCGCGACGCTCAAGATCATCCGCGAGATGGGGCTGCTCTACGATTCGTCGCTCATGGCCGACACGGAGCCCTACGAACTCCTGGAGCACGGGGAGCCCACGGGCATCGTGGAGGTGCCGCCGGAATGGATCCGGGACGATGCGATCTATTTCAACATGGATCGGATGGGAGGCTTGCGCCCCTACACGCCGCCGGAAGCCGTGTTCGACATCTTCCGGCGCGAACTCGAGACGGCGCACGCGGAGGGCGGGCTTTTTGTCCTCACCATGCACCCGCATGTGATCGGCCAACGCTCGCGGATCTGGATCCTCGAGGAGATCATCCGCCTCGCGCAGTCCTTCGGCGATGCGTGGTTTGCCACGCATGCCGATGTAGCGCGCTACTGCAAGGAGCAGTCTGGGCTTTAAGCGTCTGCGTAGCGCCGGGTGAGGTGGCCGATATAGGGCTCCACCTCCAGCGTCCGCCCTGTGGCGCGCTGGAGCACCTCGTCGCGGGTAAAGCGGCGGCCGTGCTGCCAGACATGCTCCTTCAGCCAGCCGTGTAGGGGGGCGTAATCGCCCCGCCCAAACGCATCGGCCTGCGCGCCGTCCTTCATGGCCGTCTCGAAAAGCTGCGCGCCCATCACATTGCCGATGGTGTAGGTGCAAAACGAGCCGAACATGCCGGACGACCAGTGGATGTCCTGCAGGCAGCCATTGGCGTCACCGGGGGGCCTGCGCCCAAGGTCGCGGGTCATGGCGGCGTTCCAGGCCTCGGGAATGTCCGCCACATTCAGCTTGCCGCCGATGAGATCCGCCTCGATCTCGACCCGCAGCATGATGTGCAGGTCGTAGGTGAGTTCGTCCGCATCCGTGCGGATGAGGCCGGGGCGAACCCGGGTGACGGCACGGTAGAACGCCTCCGCGTCCACATCGTCGAGCGATGGCGCGAAGGCCTGCTGGAGATCGGCGAAGTGCAGATCCCAGAATGGGCGGCTCCGACCCACATGGTTCTCCCACAGACGCGATTGCGATTCGTGCGCGCCGAAGCTCGTGCCGCCGACGGCGTAGAGCTGCTTCAGATCGGACGCGAGGGCGGTGCGGGTATAGGTCGGATCGACATATTGCTCGTAGAGCCCGTGGCCGACCTCGTGGAAGGCCCCGAAGATCGCCGGCGGCTCGAAGGTTTCGGCGCGGCGCATGGTGATGCGCACGTCATTGCGGGTGAAGGAGATCTCGAAGGGGTGCACCGTGAAGTCGAGGCGGCCCCGGGCGAGGTCGTAGCCGAACTTCCGTGCGATGCGCTCGCCAAATTGGCGCTGCGCTTCCGCCGGGAACGAGCGGCCCATGAAATCCGTGCGGACGTCGCCCTTCGCCTCCGCGGCCTGACGGATGGAACGGAGCGCCGGGCGCAGCCGGTCGAAGAGGGAGCGGACGCTCGTCACGGTCTCGCCCGGCTCGTAGAGCGAGAGCAGGGCATCGTAGGGATGAGCTTCGTAGCCGATCGCATCGGCATAGGCACGCTGCAGATCGACGGTCTCGGTGAGGTGCGGCGCAAAGATCGAGAAGTCGTTCTGCTTGCGGGCCTCGATCCAGGTCACGTTCGCCTTCGGGCGAAGCTCCGCCTTGCGGCGGATGAGGTCCGCCGGAATGCGGCTGTGGAACTCCACCGCATCGCGCACGGCCGCAATCTCGCGGCGCTCGGCGCTGTCCTGGGGCTGCCCCTGGGCGGCGGCTTCGGCGGCATCGAGGGCCTTGCGAGTCGCGGCCGAGAGCAGGCGCTCGCGGGCGCCTTCCATGAGCGTTGCGATTTGGTAGCCCCTGGCCTCGACGCCGCCTGCGGGCATCATGGTGCGCGAATCCCAGACCAGGATGGACGCGGCGCAGAGGAGGTCATTGACTGCGCCGATTTCCCGGCGAAGCGCTTCAAGGCTCATGATGGACTCCAGAGATGTCAGGCAGCAGCGACGAGATCGACGCCGCCGGTATAGAGATGGCAGGCCGTGGGACGGGCTGCGCTGCCGGGAACGAGCGCTGGCACCTCGCGCGGGCAGCGCAGCCCCGCATGGGGACAGCGGGTGTGGAACGGGCAACCGGGCGGCGGCGAAAGCGGCGACGGGATCTCGCCCGCGATGGGCTTGAACTCCGCAAGATCGCTTTCCTCGGTGATCAGCCGCGGCACGGACGCGAGAAGAGCCTGCGTATAAGGGTGCTGCGGGTTCTCGTAGAGAGGCACCGTGTCTCCCAGCTCGACGATGCGGCCGAGATACATGATCGCGACGCGATCCGAGATGTGCCGCACCACGCCGAGATCGTGGGAGATGAAGAGATAGGTGAGGTCGAGCTCGCGCTTGAGCTTCAGGAGCAGGTTGATGATCTGCGCCTGGATCGACACGTCGAGGGACGCCACGGGCTCGTCGCAGACGATCACGTCGGGCTGCATGGCGAGCGCGCGCGCAATGGCGATGCGCTGACGCTGACCGCCGGAGAACTGGTGCGGGTAGCGCTCCGCGAAGCTCGGATCGAGACCGACGAGGGAGAGCCATTCGGCCACGTAGGCACGCACCTTCGCGCGGGTCACGACACCATGCGCCACCGGCCCTTCGGCCAGAGTATCGCCCACCTTGATGCGGGGATTGAGCGAGGCGAAGGGATCCTGGAACACGGTTTGAACCCGCGTGGTCAGCTTCGTGCCGCCCGCCGACATCATGGGCTTGCCGTCGAGACGCACGGTCCCGGAGGTCGGGCTCATGATGCCCGCCGCGATGCGCCCCAGGGTGGACTTGCCGCAGCCGGATTCGCCGACGAGGCCCAGCGTTTCGCCCTTGGCGAGGGCCAGCGAGACGCCGCGCACGGCCTGGACGCTGCGGGTTTCCACATCGCCGCCCATCTTGGCGGCGATGCGGTCGCCGATGGTGAGCTTCGGATCGAAGCGCTTCGAGAGGTCGACGAGATCGAGAATGGGTTTCGTCATGCGGCCAAGCCAACGGGGTTGTGGCAACGAAGCGCCCGGGAGCCGTCCGCCAGCGACGGGGGTGCCGTGGTGCAGGCCTCCGTCGCGAAGGCGCAGCGGGGCGCGAAGGCGCAGCCCTGTCCCAGCTTCAGGAGCGAGGGCGTAGAGCCCGGGATTTGGGGTAGATCGACGCCGCGGGGGTTGCGGCTCGGCACGCTGTCGAGAAGGCCGCGGGTGTAGGGATGGCGCGGGTCCTTGAGGATCGCCCGCGTCGGGCCTGCCTCCACCATCTTGCCCGCATACATCACCATGATGTGGTCGGCGAGGCTCGACACGGTGGCGAGGTCGTGGGTGATCCAGATCATCGCCGTGTCGGAGCGGCGCACGAGTTCGCGCATCTCGTGGATGATCTGCGCCTGCACCGACACGTCGAGCGCTGTGGTTGGCTCGTCGGCGATGATGAGAGCCGGGCGGTGCAGGAGTGCGATGGCAATCGCCACGCGCTGGCGCATGCCGCCGGAGAGCTGGTGCGGATAGGCCTTGATCCGCGAGGCGGGGTCGGGGATGCCGACCTTGGCGAGCGTCTCGATCATCAGCGCCTTGGCGGCGCGGTTCGAGATCCGCTCATGCGCCTGAACGGCAAGGAGCATCTGGTCGCCGACGGAGAGCACCGGGTTCAAGGTCGCGGTCGCATCCTGGAACACCATGGAGATGCGACGGCCACGCACCGCCTTCATCTCGTCGGCGGAGAGCTTCGCGAGATCGCGGCCCTCGAACAGCACCGAGCCCTCGACCACGCGGCCCGGGGGATCGACGAGGCCGAGGATCGAGTAGCCCGTCACCGACTTGCCGGAGCCGGACTCGCCGACGAGGCCGAGCACCTGTCCGGTCGCAAGCGAGAACGACACGCCGTCTACTGCCTTCACCACACCTGCGCGGGTGAAGAAGTGCGTTTTGAGATCGCGGACCTCGAGGAGAGGTTTCATGCCGGCGCCAGCGGTCATCGCTTGAGCTTCTCGTTCGAGCTGCCGATCCAGTCCCGACGACGGATCATCGTTTGAGCCTCGGGTTGAATTGGTCGCGGACCTGATCGCCCACGAGATTGATGGCGACGATCAAGATGATGAGGGCGACGCCAGGATAGACCGAGATCCAGTAGCGGCCCGACATCATGTACTGGAAGCCATTGGCGATGAGCATGCCCAGCGACGGCTCGGTGATCGGAAGGCCGAGACCGAGGAACGACAGCGTCGCTTCGAGCGAAATCGAGCTTGCCACCTGCACGGTGGCGACGACGATGAGGGGCGGCATCACGTTCGGCAGGATGTGCCGGAACACGATGCGCCAACCGCTCAAGGGCACGGCAAGCGCCGCTTCCACGTAATCCTTGCGCCGCTCGGCCGAGGCCGCGCCGTAGGCCGTGCGCGCGAAGTAGGCGTACTGGGCCGCCACGAGCGCCGCGATGAGCTGGACCTTGCCCTGGCCAAGCAGCGCCGAGAGCACGAGCGCCAGGAGGATCGCGGGGAAAGACAGCTGCAGATCGACGATCCGCATGATCGCAGTCTCGATCTTGCCGCCCACATAGGCGGCCGTGATGCCGAGCGTGGTGCCGAGCACGAGCCCGACGACGCCGGCCATAAGGCCCATCTGCATGGAGATGCGCAGCCCGTAAAGGATCGCCGAGAAGAGGTCGCGTCCGCTCGCGTCCGTGCCGAGCCAATGGGTATAGCCCTCCGAGCCCACATAGCCCGGCGGCCGGCGGGCATCCATGAGGCTCAAATTCCCGATGTCGTAGGGGTTCTGCGGTGTGATCCAGGGAGCCAGCGCTGCAAGAGCGACGATGAGGATCACGACCCCGAGCGCGGTCAACGCGATGCGGTTCTCCCGGAACTCCGCCCAGGCCGCGCGCCAGGGCGAGATGGGAGCCGGCGTCGCGGCTGGGGCCGGTGCGGGCGGCGCGGTGCCGAGGCGCTCGTCCACTACATCGGCAGGGATCGCTTGGGGGTCGGCGGTGCTCATGCTTTCGCTCCAGCGCCCCGTCCTGAACCCTTCCGTCGAGCGGTGGGAAGACGAAACGACATCATGCTTTCGCTCCAGGCCTCAGGCGCGGATCGAGAAGGGCGTAGACGAGATCGACCACCACGTTGATGGTGACGAAGAGCGCGGCCACGAGAACGAGGTAGGCGACCATCACGGGGCGATCGAGGGAGTTGATCGCGTCGATGATGAGCTTGCCGACGCCGGGCCAGGAGAAGATCGTCTCGGTCACGACCGCGAAGGCGAGGGTCGAGCCGAATTCGAGGCCGAACACCGTGACGATCGGAATCGAGATCAGCTTGAGCACATGCCGCCGCAGGATGGTGCCCTCAGACAGACCGGCGGCGCGGGCGAACTTCACCGTATCGGTGAGCATCATCTCCCGGGTGCCGGCTCGCGCCAGGCGGATCATCATGGCGAACTTGAATAGCGAGAGGTTCAACGCGGGCAGCGCTAGATGCTTCCAGCCCTCCAGAGTGAGGAAGCTCCACTGGATGCCGAAGAGCTCCCGCGTCGGTCCCCGGCTTCCCGCAGGCAGCCAGCCGAGCTGTACCGCGAAAGTGAGAATGAGGATGAGCCCGATCCAGAACGTCGGCACTGAGAAGCCGAAGATCGAGAGCGTCATGATGGCTTTAGAGGCCGGGCTGTCGGGCCGGTAGCCCGCATAGATGCCGAGCGGGACGCCAATGAGCGTGGCCGCGAAAACGGCGATGAGGGTCAGCTCGAGGGTCGCGGGCAGGCGGCTCAGGATCAGGTCGATCACCGGCATCCCGAACAGGAACGAGCGGCCGAAATCGCCGCGCAGGAGATTGCCGACAAAGACGAAGTACTGCTCCCACAAGGGGCGGTCGAGCCCGTAGCGGGCGATGGTCTGAGCGCGGATGTCCTGGGTCGCATCCGGCGAGATGATCACGTCGATCGGGTTCCCGATCGCGTAGACGCCCACGAACACGAGCGCCGACATCGCGAGCATCACAAGTGCCGCCTGCAGGATCCTTTGGATGATGAAGCCGAGCATGGCCCTTGCGTTTAACCTTCAGATCCCGGTGCACCAGGATCGCTGTCCGTCCGGTGCATCGCCGTCACGCGGCGGAAATGCAAGCGCGGCCGTTCGTGCAAGCCGCGGGCCAAAACGTCTCATAACGGGAACGGGGCGGACCTTGCGATCCGCCCCGCTTCTAACGGCCGAGGCCTATTTCGCCGGGACGATGTCCATGGCGAGGGTGTCCTCGTCGACGCGGGTGCGCTGCATGCGCACCTTGTCCTTGCGCAGGGTCCAGGCCGAAGTCACCGCCACGAGCGGGATCAGCGGACGGTCGGCGGCAGCGATCTCGCCGGCCTGCTGCAGGAACGTACGGCGCTTGCCCTCGTCCATCTCGACGGCGGCCGCCTGGAGGAGACGGTCGGCCTCCGGGTTGGCGTAGTTGCGCCAGTTGAAGGCGCCGAGCTTCAGCTGAGGCGCGTTCGAGTGCACGAGGGAGGAGAGGGTGTAGTTCGCCTCGCCCGTGAGCGTGCCCCAGCCCGACATCACCATGGAGAGGTCGCCGCGGGTGCGGGCCGGGAACATCACGGCGCCGGGCTGGGCCGCCGCCTGCACGTCGATGCCGATGCGTGCCAGCATCTGGGTCACCGCCGCGCCCACCGCACCGTCGCCGGGGAGACGGTCGTTGGTGAAGCTGAACACCACCTTGAAGCCGTTCGGGAAACCGGCCTGGGTCAGCAGTTCCTTGGCACGGTTCACGTTCGGCTTCGTGACCTGGAGCTTGTCGCTGTAGCCGAAGATGTTCGGGGTCACGAGCTGGCTCTGGGGCTTGCCGAGGCCCTCCATGGCGATCTCGCCGAGGGCGGCGCGGTCGATGGCGAGGTCGAAGGCCTCACGCACCTTGGCATCCTTGAAGGGGTTCTGCGGCAGGGGAGAGCCGTCCTTCGCCATCACCTGCGGGGGTTTATCCCGCATGTCGAACTCGATGTAGAACACGTAGACCGTGTCGCCCTTCACGACCTGCAGGTTCTGGTCGCGCTCGAGCGTCGGGATGTCGGCCGCCGGGGTGCGGACGATCATGTCGACCTGATTGGCGCGCAGCTGGGCCACGCGGCCGGCGTCGTTCGGGATCTCCTTGCGGACGACCCGCTGCCAGGGCTGCTTGTCGCCCCAATAGCCGTCGAAGCGCTCGACGACGAAGGCGTCCTTGGGGGTCCAGGACACGAACTTGTAGGGGCCGGTGCCGATGGCGGCCTTACCCGTGTTGAACGCCTCGTTGGCATTGTCCTTCGTGAGGCCGGCGGCGGCCTTGGACGACACGATGAAGAGGCGGATGAAGTCGTTCGGCAGGGTCGGCGAGGGGCCGTCCGTCACGATGTGGATCGTGTGGGGATCGACGATCTTCGTCTCCTTCACCCGGCGCACATAGATCGTCGTCGGGTTGGGGCCCGACACGGTCGGAATGCGCTCGATGGAGAACTTCACGTCTTCCGCGGTGAAGTCCGAACCGTCATGGAATTTCACGCCCTTGCGGAGCTTGAACTCCCAGGTGGTGTCGTTCAGCGGCTTCCAGCTCTCGGCGAGGCGCGGCTCGAGCTGCAGCTTGTCGCCCGACCACACGAGGGTGTCGAAGACGTGCTTGAGGGCCTCGGCATGGGTGCCGGAGGCGGTGTAGTGCGGGTCGACCGATTCCGGTCCCGCGCGGGTGCCGATGGTGAGCGTCTGAGCGAGCGCCGGCACCGAAAGGCCGAGAAGCGCGAGCGCCGTCGCGGAAGCAAGAACCTGACGTTTCATCACGTGCAGCATGAGGAGGTCCCCTTGGGTTTTCTCGTTGTCGAGCCGCTGCGTCGGCGATGAAACGGGTCCCGGTGGGCGTCGCTTCGGTCATGCTCGTCACGGCTGTCGACGTGCAGGTTGACCACCGCGCTCCAGCCTGTCAAGTTCCATATGGAACCAATTAGGCCTCTCGCGACTCACATTCTCTTGCGCGCACAGTCCTCCCTCAACCCCGCCGTTCCGGGCCGATCCGAGGCCCTGGAGCGGACGGATATCGATCCGGTCACGCAGGCGCGGCTGTGGGAGAACCCTTGCTGGTTCGCGTTCCGCTTCAACTATATTGCGCTGCGCTACAACATCCCGCTCTACGGCTGGGTGGAGCGGGAATATGGGCTGCCCCGGCCGGAATACGTGGTGGTCTATTCGCTTGGCCTGCGCGACGGCGTCACGGCGCGGGACATCAGCATGTCCTACGGCTTCCCGAAGAACTCCTTGAGCCGCGCCATCAATGCCCTGGAGCGCAAGGGCTTGGTGAGCCGCACACGGCACCCCACCGACAAGCGCAGCTTCCTGATCAACCTGACCGCAGCGGGCCGGCGGCTTTTCGACAAGACGCTTCCGCAGTTCGTCGCGCTCCAAGACGAGATGCTGAAGGTGCTCTCACCCCGGGAGCGCGAAACCCTGTCCGTTCTCCTGGCCAAGATCGTGCTCGGGACCTTCGACTGGCCTGCCGCGGACGATCTCATCGATGCTGCCGAACCGCAGCGCAAAGCGTCGTAAACGCGCTTACCTCGCGAGTACCCCCTGATCATGTCTCAACGCGAACCCATTCTGCTCATCCACGGCGGCGCCGGTGCCATCACGAAGGGCGAGGCGACGCCGGAGCGCGAGGCCGGCATTCGCGCCGCTCTCACCCGCTCGCTCGAGACGGGCTATGCGGTGCTGACGGGGGGCGGCTCTGCCCTCGATGCCGTGGAGGCTGCAGTCAGGGTCATGGAGGACAGCCCCTACTTCAACGCGGGCCATGGCGCGGCGCTGACGAGCGAGGGCACCATCGAGCACGACGCCTGCATCATGGACGGCACGAACCGCGCCGCGGGTGGCGTCTGCGGGGTTGGGCGCATCCGCAATCCGATCCAGGCGGCCCGAGCCGTGATGGAGCGCACGCCTCACGTGCTGCTCACAGGCAGCGGCGCCGAGCAATTCGCCCGTGAGCACGGCCTGCCCATGGCCGCGCAATGGTACTTCTTCACGCCGGAGCGCCTGCAGGCTCTCGAGAAGGTCCAGGCGGCCAGGAAAGGCAAGGGCGAAACCACGGAACGCGACCGCCATGGCACCGTCGGGGCCGTCGCCCTCGACAGCCAGGGCCGGCTCGCGGCGGCGACCTCAACAGGCGGCTATACCGACAAGATGCCCGGCCGCGTCGGTGACAGCCCGATTCCGGGCGCGGGCAACTACGCCGATACACGCGTGGCGGTCTCGGGTACCGGCCACGGCGAGAGCTTCATCAAGACGGTGCTGGGCCACCGCCTGTCCTGCCTGATGGAGCTTGCCGGCCTCCCGCTGGGCGACGCCTCGAAGCGCACACTCGACGAACTCGGCGCGATCGGTGGCACCGGCGGCTTCATCGCGGTGGATGCGGACGGCAACGTGATGCTGCCCTTCAATACGCCCGGCATGTACCGCGGCATCGCGCGCGGTGGCCGCGTGAGCGCCGCCATCTTCGGCGACGACACCCTCGACGCCTGACCCACAACTGCATTCGGCGGCGACACCCTCGACGCTGGATCGAAACCACATCGGGTGACGACACCCTCGACGCCTGAACAAGCACCATAATAGACCCTGGGAGGGGGCATGCGCATCACCGAAATGAACTGGATGCAGGTCGAGTCGTACCTCAAGGGTGACGACCGCTGCATCATCCCGATCGGCTCCACCGAGCAGCACGGCTATCTCTCACTTGGTGTAGACCTGATCCTGGCCGAGCGTGTGGCCACCGAGGCCGCCGAGCCCTACGGCGTCCCCGTGTTCCCGGTCATGCCCTACGGCATCGCCCCCTATTTCGCCGATTACCCCGGCACGATCTCACTGAAGGTCGAGACGCTGCTGGCCGTCGCGCGAGACGTGATCACCTCCGTGCATCGCTCGGGCTTCAAGAAAATCCTGATCGTGAACGGCCATGGCGGCAACCAGCCCGTCGCGGCGCTCGCGGGCGATCTCATGGTCGATCACCCGAACCTCTCGATCAAATTCCACAACTGGTGGAACGCCCCGAAGGCCTGGGCCAAGGTGCAGGAGATCGACCCGAGCGGCTCGCACGCCAACTGGATGGAAAACTTCCCCTGGACCCGGCTCGCCAATGTGGCGATGCCGCACGAACCCAAGGGCGGCTTCGACCGCGAACTGATGCGCGCCTCTGCGCCTGCCGGCGTTCGCCAAATCCTGGGCGACGGCGCCTTCGGAGGCGACTACCAGAAGCCAGACGAGGTGATGCTGGAGCTCTGGCGCATCGGCGTCGAGGAAACCCGCGCGCTCCTGGAGGGACCATGGCCGAAGTAACGTCGCCCATCCTAATCTGGGGCGCAGGCGCCATCGGCGGCACCCTCGGGGCCTATTGGGCGCGGGCAGGCCACGAGGTTCTGCTCGTCGATCAGGCCGCCGACCACGTCGAAGCGATGAATCGGGATGGCCTTGCGATCGAAGGCCCTGTCGAGGAGTTCCGCCAGAGCGTGCGCGCCGTGACGCCGGACGGAGTTCAGGGCATCTTTGACCGCATCGTGCTGGCCGTGAAGGCGCACCATACGGAAGCCGCCACGCGCCAGCTGCTGCCGCATCTGGCCGAGGACGGCTACGTGCTCTCGGCCCAGAACGGCCTCAACGAGATCGTCATCGGCCGCATCGTCGGCGAAGAGCGCGTCATGGGCTGCTTCGTCAATTTCGGCGCCGACTACATGGCACCGGGGCGCATCATGCGCGGCAATCGGGCAGCTGTCGTGGTGGGCGAACTCGACGGACGGATCACGCCGCGCGCCGAGGCCATGCACCGGCTCCTGCAGGTTTTCGAGCCCGATGCCGTGCTGACGCCCGACATCTGGTCGTATCTATGGGGCAAGCTCGGGTACGGCGCGCTCCTGTTTGCAACGGCGCTCACCAACGAGTCCATCGCCGACGCCCTCGCCTCGGAGCGGCACCGCTCGGTGTACCGCAAGCTCGGCCAGGAGGTCATGCAGGTGGCGGCTAAGCGGGGTGTGAAGCCCATAGGCTTCAACGGCTTCGATCCGGCCGCCTTCCAGCCCGGAGCGGACGAGGCGGCGCTGCAGCGTTCCATCGAAGCCATGGTGGCGTTCAACCGCGGTTCGGCGAAGAGCCATTCCGGCATCTGGCGCGATCTTGCCGTGCGCAAGCGCAAGACCGAGGTCGATGCACAGATCGGCATCATCGCCGAAATCGGGCGTGAGGTCGGCGTGCCGACGCCAGCCCTGAGCAAGGTCGTCGAACTCATCCACAAGATCGAGGACGGGGAGCGCCCGCTCGCCTGGTCAACCCTCGACGAGATGTTGACCGCATGAGCGAGGATCTCTCCGGCCAAGTGGTCGTCGTCACGGGGGCAGCCCAGGGCATCGGCCGCGCTATCGTGCAGGCTTTCGCCGGCGCTCGGGTTTGGGCGCTCGACATCGATCCCGCGGGGTTAGAGGCCCTGCGCGAGCAGGCAGGCGTCACGCCACATGCCCTCGACGTGAGCGACGAAGCTGCCGTCGAAGCAGGCATCGCCCACATCGTCGAGACGCATGGGCGTATCGACGTGTTGGTCCATTGTGCTGGCGGCGTGCGGGGTCAGGTGGGCCGCCCGATCGAGACGATTCCGGAAGCCGATTGGCACGCCATCTTCGCGGTCAACGCCACAGGCGCGTTCCTCCTGGCAAAGCACGCCGCCCCGGTGATGAAGCGGCAGGGCTCCGGTCGCATCGTGACGATCTCGTCCGGCGCAGGCCTGCGCCCGAGCCTCACAGGCATCCAGGCCTATGCGGCCGCAAAGCATGCGCTCGTCGGCCTCACCAAGCAGCTGGCGCTGGAACTCGGCCCGCACGGCATCACGGTGAATTCCGTGGCACCGGGTTTCGTGCGCTCGAACCCGGCAACGGAGCGCCAGTGGGAAAGCTACGGCCCGGAGGGGCAAAAGCGCCTCGTGGAGGGGATCTTCACCCGCCGGCTCGGCACGCCGGAGGATATCGCCTGGGCGGTGCGTTTCTTCGCTTCCGAGCGCTCGGGCTGGATCACGGGCCAGGTTCTCTCGGTGGACGGCGGGCGGGCGTGAGCTTGAATTTGTAGGGTTGTCCGGCGCACCCTCCGCTCTCCAGCGAACCGGGGAGCTCTGGTGACCACCTGTCTCGGCATCGACGTCGGCACCTCCGCGATCAAAGCTGTGCTTGTGGACGGCGATCAGACGGTCGTGGCGGAAGCGGCCGTGCGACTCGATGTGCAGCGGCCGCGTGCGCTCTGGTCGGAGCAGGACCCGCAGGCGTGGTGGAGCGCCGTCGAAGCGGCTGTCGCGCGGCTGAAGCATGATGCCCCGCAGGCCTTCGGCGCGGTTCGGGCGATCGGCTTGTCGGGCCAGATGCACGGCGCGGTCCTGCTGGGTTCCGATGACCGTCCATTGCGTCATGCCATCCTCTGGAACGACGGCCGCTCCTTTGCGGAGGCCGAGGCCCTGAACCGCGATCATGCGGCTCTGCCATCCGTCACCGGCGTTCTCGCCATGCCGGGTTTCACGGCCCCGAAACTCGTGTGGCTCGCCCGCCATGAGCCTGAGACGTTTGCGGCCATCCGCACCGTTCTGCTCCCGAAGGATTACGTGCGCGTTCGTCTCACCGGCGAGCGCGTGACGGAGATGTCGGATGCCGCCGGAACCTGGTGGCTCGACGAGGCGGCGCGGGATTGGTCGGACGCGGCGCTTGCGGCCACCGGTCTCGACAGGCGCCACATGCCACGCCTTGTCGAAGGTTCGGAGCCCGCGGGCATGCTGCGTGCCGCTGTTGCCGAGGCGTGGGGCTTGCCGCCAGGCATCGTAGTGGCCGGCGGCGCAGGCGATGCAGCTGCAGGCGCCATAGGTCTCGGTGCCGTCCAGGATGGCGCAGCTTTCGTGTCGCTCGGCACCTCGGGCCAGCTCTTCGTTACGACAAGCGCATACCGCCCGGCCCCCGAAACGCTCGTCCATGCCTTTGCCCATGCGGTGCCCCGGCGCTGGTTTCAGATGGGCGCAATGCTGAATGGCGCGAGCGTACTTGCCTTTACGGCGGAGCTCTTGGGCAGCCCGATCGCGGAGCTTCTCGTGGAGGCAGAGGCGGCCTTTTACGGCCCCTCCGATCTCCTGATGCTCCCCTATCTGACGGGCGAGCGGACGCCTCACAACGATCCCCACGCTCGGGGCGTGATCTTCGGCCTCACGCCATCGACCTCGCGCGCGGATCTGATCCAGGCCGCTCTCGAAGGCGTCGCCTTCAGCTTCGCGGACGCCAAGCTGAGCCTCGAGCGGTCTGGCACAAGGATTGAGGGCGCTGGCGTGATCGGCGGCGGCGCACGCAGCGCTCTCCTCGTGCGGATCCTTGCCAACGTGCTTCGCATGCCGCTGACCCGTTACAGCGGCGGCGACAAGGGGCCGGCCTTCGGGGCTGCGCGCCTCGCGCGATTGGCCCTCACGCGGGAGCCGGTCGAGACGGTTTGCACCCAGCCCCCGGTGCTCGACGTCACGGAGCCCGATGCGGAACTCGCTGCAGCCTATGGGGAGAGGCTCGACTCCTTCCGCCGCCTCTACGCGACGCTCAAACCCGAGTTCCCCCGCGCTGCCGGCCGCGCTATGGCCATTTGAGTTCAGGTCGGGAAGGAGTTGCGATGATCGTGGTCTGCGGCGAGGCATTGATCGACCTCTTCGTCGGCCGCCCCAGCGTGGATGGGATCGTCGCCGAAGCGGTCGCCGGCGGCTCCCCGTTCAACGTGGCCCTGGGGCTGGCGCGGCTCGGCGCCCCATCGGCCTTCCTCTCGACGCTGTCCGAGGACGCTTTCGGCGATTTCTTGCATCTCAAACTGCAGCAGTCCCAGGTCGACACCCGGTTACTGCGCCGCGTCCCTCAGGCGACGACGCTCAGCGTTGTCGCGACCACCGCTGACGGGCAACCGCATTACACCTTTCACGAGGGAGGTGCCGACCGCGCGCTCGTACCCGCCGATCTCCCCGACTTCTCCCGCGATGTGACCGCGATCGCGGCGAGCTCCTATGCGCTCGGAGTCGAGCCCATCGGGAGCGCGATCGAAACACTTCTCCAGCGCGAGCGGGGGCGCCGGTTCGTCTCCCTCGATCCCAATATCCGTCCGCGCGTTCTCGGCGACGTTGCAGCTTTCCGGCCCCGGTTCGAGCGTCTGGTCGGCATGGCGGATTTGGTTAAGGCGAGCGTCGAGGACATCGCGCTTCTCTACGGCACGGCGGACCCCGCCGAGGTGGCGCGAGGCTGGCTGGCGCGAGGGCCCAATCTTGTGGTCGTGACCGCTGGCGATGGAGGCGCAACGGCCTATTTTGCGCAAGGCTCCGTAACCTGCGAAGCCCATGCCGTTGCGGTCGTCGACACCGTGGGAGCTGGCGACACGTTCCATGCCGCGCTTCTCGCGCATTTCGACGCACAAGCGCGCCTCACCATCGAGGCCCTGGCTGAGCTCACGCGCGATCAGGTTGCGGCGGCTCTCGAATTTGCCTCTGCGGCGGCAGCCGTCACCTGCACGCGACGGGGCGCGGATCTGCCGAGCCGCGCCGATGTCGATGCCCTTTCGAAAGGACCCCGCTCATGACCCAGGGCCGTCTCTCCGGTCGTTTCGCTCTCGTCACGGGCGCAACCCGCGGCATCGGCCGCGCCATCGCGGAGCGCTTTGCCCGGGAGGGCGCCACGGTGGCGATCAACCATCGCGGCGAACCCGGCGATGCGCTGGAGGCCGTGCGAGCGGCGGGCAGCCCGGCGCTTCAGCACCGTCTCGCCCAAGGCGACGTGAGCTCCCCGGCCGATATCGAGCGCATGATCGATGAAACCGTGGAGGCGTTCGGCCGCCTCGACATCATGGTCAACAACGCGGGAATCCAGGTCGAGGCGCCGAGCGAAACGGCCGATCCGGATACCCTTGAGCAGATCCTGCGCGTCAACCTTCTCGGCGCGGCCTACGGCTCGCAGGCTGCGATCCGTCATTTCCTATCGCGGCCCGGCGGCGGGGTCGTCCTCAACAACTCAAGCGTCCACGAGATCATCCCGAAGCCGGGTTTTCTCGCCTATTCCCTGAGCAAGGGCGGCATGGGCAATCTGACGCGGACGCTCGCTCTCGAATACGCGGATCGCGGCATCCGCGTGAACGCGGTCGGGCCGGGTGCAACGCTCACCGATATGAACGATGCCTGGCGCAACGATCCCAAAGCCCGCGCCGGTGTCGAACGCCACATTCCCATGCGCCGTGCCGCGACCGCAGAGGAGATCGCCGCCGTCTTCGCGTTTCTGGCCTCGGACGATGCATCGTACGTCACCGGGCAAACGATCTATGCCGATGGCGGTCTGACCCTCTACGGCGACTTCAAGGAGAACTGGGCCTCGTGAGACGCCAGGGCTAGAACGATCCGCCGGTCCGGAAGTCGCCGCCTCCGCCCCCGAACGATCCGCCGGTGTCGAAACCGCCGCCACCGCCGATCCAGCCACCCCCGCCTCCTTGCGGGATGGGGAACGGGAAGGCTCCGCCTCCGCCGAAATCCGAATCCCAGGGGCTCGGCCGGCGGTGGTAGCCCTGGTTCAGCACCTGTCCCAGAACCGCGCCTTGGATCAGGCCGCCGAGGATGCCGCCCAACACATTAGTGAGCACCGCTTCGTTGCCGAAGGAGCCGTAGGGATTGTCGTAGCCCTGCCGTCGGAATTGGTCGCGCTGATGCTCGATATCGGCCCGGCGATGCGCCAGATCGCGAAGCTGACTCTGGATCTGCCCCATCTCACGCTCGGCCTGGCCGATGCCGACTTCCGTGGCCTCGATGCGGCGCACGATGGCCTCGTCGCGGGGCGTTGGGGTCTTCAGCGCCTCTTGGTAGAGGGCGCGCAGATCCTGCTGGGCATCGGCCTGGGCCAGCAGTTCCACGGCCTCGCGGAAGGGCATGTCGCCCTGGAGCACGGAGGTATCGTGGGCGCGGTCGAACTCGGCGAGATGCGCTTGCGCCTCCGCGAGCCGCCCCTCCGCCTCATCGAGTGCCGCCTTGGCATCCCGCGCGGCCTCCTCCAGGGGCTCGATGCCACCGGACGCCAGCGCCGTGCGCTCCACCGCGGTGAGCCGCTCGCGCTCCGCCTGAACCTCGCCGCGCAAGCGCTCCGCATGTTCGCGCAGGCGTGTCGGGATTTCGTTGAGCAGCGTGTAGTTCACCCGCGCCTTGTCGTAGCCGACGAGCCGCGCAACCTTGCGATCGAAATAGCGCACGAGGTTCGAGGCGCGGTACTCCGCCGTGCCGAAGCGCCGGTTCCACAGATACATGAAGAGCGGATCGGCCTCGTAGGGCTTGCGCTTCTGCTCCCGGTCGGTTTCAGCCTGCGCGGTCTTCTTCCGGGCCTCCTCGGCCATGCGGGTGACCTCGTCCACCCGGGCGCGCTGCGTGGCCCATTCCGGGTTCACGCGCGTCTCGGCCTCGATGGCCGTGCGCCGGTCCTGGAGCGCATCCAGCGCCTGCTCGAACGCGTCGGCGCGGGCATGGCGCTCGGCCTCGGCCCGTTTGACCGCAGCCTCGGCCTCGGCGCGGCGCTGCGTGAGCTGTTCCAGGGCGTTGCGCCGGTCGGAGAGCAGCGCCAACGCCCGCCGCTCGATGGTATCGAGTTCGTCCAGCCGCTGCGCCGGGAGCGCGTCGAGCTTGAGGCGCGCCAATTCGCGGTAAGCCTCCATCCGCTCGGCCCTGAGCCGCACGGCTTGTTCTGACGCCTGACGGAGCGCGGCATCGAGCCGGTTCTCGTCCTGGCGCGCGCGGGCGACCGCCTGCTCGATTTGGGCGAGGGCTTGGCGTCCGGAGATCATGCGAACTCTCCGATGGTGGGGTCCCAGGCGAGGGCTTGGCGTCCGGAGATCATACCGATACGTCCCTTGGAGCTGGCTTTACCATCTCAGGATTCGTCCGCCGAGAACGGGGAGGGTGTAGTCGACCTCGAGGTAGCCGCGACGCTTCTGGCCGAGCTGGCTTTGCTGCACGATGCCATCATCCTCCTTGTCGCGCCGGATCTGGTTGAACACGTCCTCGGAGACGCGCACGCCCCATCGCGCGGCGTTGGTGGTGCGCCCGTCCTCTTCGCTGGTGACCGGCAGGGTCAGCACGCGACCGTCGGGGGAGACGGGCTCGACGATGAGGTAGTAGTTCCGGCCGGAGCGGTTATTGGGCGGGATGCGCCAGACGCCGGTAGGCTCGTTCGGACGCGAGACGATGCGAAGCGCATATTCCCGGCGCAGCTCCGCCCTCAAGCCTTCGAGATCGTCGATCGCGCCCCGGGCGGCGGCGGCGTCGCGCCGCTCCAGCGCGGCGCGCCCATCCGCCAGAATGCGGTCGGCCCGCTCGCGGGCGTCGGGCACCTGCGCCTCCCGCACCACCTCGGCGTGGCCGGCCTGCAGAGCCTGCGGCAGGCGCTGGGTGATCTCGATTTCCTGGCGCTGCGCCTCCACCCGTGCCTGTTCGGCGCGCTGCTGCTCCGGCATCACCACGGTTGCGTAATAGGCGCCGGCTCCGATGCCGAGGGCGGCGAGCAGACCCAAGAGGCTGCGCCCCACACGCGCCCTCTGAACCCAGAGATTGGCCAGGGTGCGCGAGAAGCCCGGGGCCGGCGGCGTATAGACGAAGCGGCTTTCTTTCAGCGCCTGCACGCCCTCCTGCAACACCCGATCCGGTACTGCGATCCCCTGACCACGATAGATCTGGCGCAGGCGCTCCATGAGGTCCGCCTCGCGCCGGCCTTCGTCGAGTTCGCGGGTCACCATGGATTCCTGGTGGCGGAGCGTATCCACCACGTCCATGGCGAGCATCAGCTCGTCGAGGTTCTGCGCCGGGCGGGCCGGCGCAGGAGATGCCGCTGCGGCGGGCGCGTCAGGCATTGGCAGGTGCCGGGAGTGCGCGTCCCTCGGCGACGAGACGGGCGATGCGGCGCTTGCCTTCCTCCACCGCATCGCGGATCTCGGCCGAGTTCTTGGTCGAGAGCTGGCGCATCTCCGTGACGATTTCGAGCGAGCGCTCCTGGAAGGTGATCACGGAATCGACGAGCTTCTTCACCGCATCCGCCCGGATCGTCGGGCCGTAGCCTGCACGCACGGCCGCTTCGCCCACCTGATCGCCGATCTCGGCCAGCACCTCCAGGCTCTTCGATACGCCCTCCTTCATGACTTCGAGGGTCTGGGTCGATTCATGCAGACCGAACATGCCCGTGAACGAGGCTTTGAGGGCGGTGAGCACCGAGTCGTTGGTGGAGAAGAAGCTCACGGCCTGGGCGTAGACCCGCTCCTTGGCATTCGTGGTCTGCATGAGCCGGGCCATGATGACCTCGGAGGTGTTGTAGCTGACGGTGAGGTTGTCGGAGAGGTCCTTGGCGATCTGATAGCGCTTTTCCTCGTCCTGCGTGCGGCGCAGGTGCTCGTCGCGGATGAGTTCAAGTCGGGCCCGGTCGGCCGGATCCGTGCCTTGGAAGCCTGACACTGCATCAGAGGCCTGCTTCAACTCGCCTTGCGCGGCTTGGAGCTTGCCCTCGGCGGTGCGGAGCACCTCGAGAGCCATGACCTCTGCCTGTTTCAGGGCGCCGCGATAATCGCGGTAAGCGTCGAGGATGACGGTCTCACGCTCGATCTGGTCTTTCGTGGAGCGCGTCACGTCGAGGTAGGTGTCGCGGATCTGATCGAAACGATCGGCGATGTCGCCGCGCGAGATCTTCATCCACATATTGTTGACCCGCTCCCACATGTCGATGCGGGCATCCGAGAGCTGGTCGACCATGGCCTTGGAATCATCGCGAATGGAGTTGAAGGCCTCCGCGATCTGCCGGTAACGCTCGCCGATCTCGACCGCCTGCACCTGCTCGCGCACGATCTCGTTGAACACGCTCGTCTGGCCGAGCGTGCGGGCGATGATGGCGACGCGATCTTGGTCCAGGTCGGAAATACGCTGCAGCAATCCAAGGATGGGCGCATCCTCGGCTTTTGGAGGCACGATGCCGATCTCCCGCAGCGCATTCACGGCCTGGTCGAGGTACTGCATTGGGGTCTTCACGACGACGTTGGACATGAGGCCTCCTGGGTTGCAGGCGGAAACCTGCCGAGCTTAGCTGTATACGGGCATGCGTTCTCGCAATCCGGTTCAAGCGGACCGCCCGTAGCGGCATGACAACGGAGTCGCTCGAACCCCGTTCCAGTCCCTGCCCGCGGCTTGTGCAGAACGGTGGCCCGGAGCAGTCTCACGGGTGAGGGGAGATGGGTTTGGACACGGGCACCACGGAAACGGCCGATCTCGTCAGCGTGCTGCGGCGCCTTGGGCTTGCCGGCACCGACAAGGTCCGCCTCGAGCCGCTCACGGGCGGGGTGTCCTCCGACATCCTAAAGGTCGAAGCGGAGGGCCGCGTCTTCGCTGTGAAACGGGCGCTCCCGAAGCTGAAGGTCGCCGCCGATTGGCGGGCTCCGGTGGAGCGCAACCTCTACGAGGTGGCCTGGATGGGAACGGCTGGGGCCATCGTCCCCGATGCGGTGCCGGCGATCCTCGGCCACGATCCGGCGAGCGGTCTCTTCGCCATGGCCTATCTTGATCCGGCTATCCATCCCGTTTGGAAGGAGCGCCTGCGGGACGGCCATGTGGATCGTGCCTTCGCGGCCGAGGTTGGGCGGCGCATCGTATCCATCCACGCCGCCACCGCCGACGATCCTGCGACCGCGAGGCAGTTCGCCACCGATCACATCTTCCATCCGATTCGCCTCGAGCCGTATCTCGAAGCTACGGCGCAGCGGCACCCGGCCGTGGCCGACCGGCTTTTCACCTTGTCCAGAGACACGCTCGCTACGAAGCGGGCACTGGTGCACGGGGACGTGTCGCCCAAGAACATCCTCGTCGGCCCCCAAGGTCCGGTCTTCCTCGATGCCGAATGCGCCTGGTACGGCGATCCGGCCTTCGACCCCGCCTTCTGCCTCAACCACCTCCTCCTGAAATGCCTCTGGAACCCGCCGTCCGCGCCGGCCTTTCTCGACGCCTTTGGCGAACTCGCGGCGGCCTATCTGGCCGGCGTCTCCTGGGAGCCGCGCGAAGCGGTCGAGGCGCGGATCGCGCGGCTGCTTCCGGGCCTTTTCCTCGCCCGCGTCGACGGCAAATCGCCGGTGGAATATATCACCCGCGATGAGGACCGGGAACGGGTGCGGGCCACTGCGCTTCCGCTGATCCAGGAGCCGCCCCGGAGCCTCGCCGTCATCCGTACGGCCTGGGCTAGCCAGCTCGGCCTCTGATCAAGCGCAGGACATCTCATGACCACAGCCATCACCGAACTGCGCGGCCGTCGCGTCTGGGATTCCCGTGGGCGGCCCACCGTCGAGGTCGAGGTGGCACTCGAAGGCGGCGCCCGCGGCCGTGCCATCGCGCCGGCAGGCGCTTCGACCGGCACCGGCGAAGCCCTGGACCTGCGCGATGGCGGCTCCGCCTTCGGGGGCTTTGACGTCCATGGCGCTCTGAGCAACGTCACGGACGAGATCGCGCCGGCTTTGCGCGGCCGCGATGCCCTCGATCAGGAGGAGATCGATCGTGCCCTGGTGGCTCTCGACGGCACGCCGAACAAGAGCCGGCTCGGCGGCAATGCGGTGATCGCCACCTCCATGGCGGTGCTCCATGCGGCTGCAGCCGCCAAGGGGGTGCCTCTCTGGCAGCATTGCGCGGGCGAAGGGTCCGTGAGCATTCCCATCCCTGAAATCCAGATCTTCGGCGGCGGCGCCCACGCGGCCCGCCGGGTCGATATTCAGGATTTCATGGTGGTGTGCCCAAATGCCAGCACTTTCGCCGAGGCCCTCGACCGGACCGCCGAGGTTTATCGCGCGGCGGGGCGCCTCCTGGCTGCCAGGGGCAAAATCCAGGGCGTTGCCGATGAGGGCGGTTATTGGCCGGCTTTCGACTCCAACGAAGAAGCTCTCGACACCCTGCTCCGTGCCATCGAGGGGGCCGGGTTCACACCGGGCAGCGAGGTGGCAATTTCCCTCGACGTCGCAGCGTCCGAGTTCGGAGAGGGCGGACGTTATCGCCTGACACTCGAAGACCGCGAGTTGGACCGGGACGGGATGATCGACCTTCTGGGGCGCTGGATCGATGCCTACCCCATCGTCGCGATCGAGGACCCGCTGGCCGAGGATGATCCGGAGGGGTTCCGCCTCTTCACGGAAGCCCATGGTGGTCGCTTGCAGGTTATCGGCGACGATTTCCTCGTCACGGATGCGGCGCGCGTCGAGGCGGCAGCCGGAGCCGGGAGCTGCAATGCGGTGCTGATCAAGCCGAACCAAGCCGGCACGATCACGGAAACCAAGGCGGCGCTCCGGGCCGGCCAGCGGCACGGGTTCGGCACCATCGTCTCGGCCCGCTCCGGCGAGACCGAGGACGTCACGATCGCCCATCTCGCGGTCGGTTGGGACGCCGGGCAGTTCAAGGTCGGCTCCTTCACCCGTTCCGAGCGCATGGCGAAGTGGAACGAGATGCTGCGCATCGAAGAAGCCTTAGGCCCCAGGGCACGGATGGCGCGTCCCTTCACCCGCTGACAAGGCGCGGCCTTGAAGGCGCAATCCCTTGCTCGCCTGGGTCTGAGAACGTGAATGGCGCGTCCCTGAGGCCTTTCCGCTTCTCGGAACCGGGCGGAGAAGCCCGGGGTTCACCTGTCGAAGCGACAGGGCCTGCGCCGCAGGCCGTTCGCACGTCAACAGGAGCGAGCCTTGGCCTCGAACGCGGATCTTCCTCCGACCCAAACCATCATCCCGATCGACACGCCACCGGATTCGGACCGGCCCACAGCGGCCATGCTGAAGGCCGACGTTGATAGCGGTGCCACGGGCGACAAGACCGAGGTGTTCGATCCCGGCATGGCGATGCTCGGCACTTGCGAGGAAGCCGCCGGCACACCCCTGAAGCCGGAGCAGATCGCTCTCGCCCGGCGCTACGAGACCATCCAGCGCTGGATGAAAGGCAGCCGCAAAGCAGGTGGCGCCCATCACAGGAAGGACGGTTTCCCGGTGGCCTTCGTAGGGTTCATTGCCCTCCTTGCAGTTGTCTTCGTGGGTGCCATTGCAATGACGTAAGGGCAGTCGCCGAGTCCGTGAGGATTTCCGCTTAAGTTCCCGCGAATCATAAAAATTTTCACGGATTCAAGAGGGGAACTGGCGATTGTGGTTCGGGTTGAACGGGTAACTGAATTGATCCTGCCGACACCGGCTCCGAACTCCGCAAGGACTTCCCGATGAACCAGCCCCTGCAGACCACCGCTCCGGCCGACGGCCTCGATGCAGCGCCCGCCACGGAGACCCCCTCCCTGAAGGTCGCATTCTTCGGCTTCGTGACCTCGACGACGCTCGCCTGCACCGTGATGGTGCTGCTCAGCAGCATCTAAACCGCTCCCCGGCGCCCGGCGCCGAACGGGTTCTTTCAGGCCTCGCCCTTCACCAGGGCGGGGCCTGAGCTTTTTCAGAGCCGGCTCAAGGAAGTCGGTTAGCGGCGTTTCATCAGTCCGGCGGCCGTGAGCGCATCCGTGATCACCTGGTGGGGATCGATGGCGCCGGGGCGCTTCGGGCTTTCCTTGTCGGCGGCATGGGCGGCCGAGGGCTGGACGCGCTCCTCACGCAGAGGCGGCAGGATGGTGCCTTCCAGCGGCTCGGAGGCCCGCTCGTCTGGTCGGCTGCCTGACTTGGCTGCCGCTCGCTCCTGTGTTGGTGATGCGTCCGTCTGGGCGGCTGGCCTCTCGCGCCGTGCCGATGGCTCGATCGGCGTAAGACCCCAGAACTCCAGGATGCGGTGGCTGGACGAGATCCCAGCATCGAGCAGGAAGGCTCCTGCCGCCCCGGCCTGACCCTCCGCGCTGCCGGGTGCCAGCGGCGTGCCGTGGGCCATGCCGGTGACCGTGTAGGACTCGACCAGCACCTTGCCGTCCGGTCCGCACCATACGTGCCGCGGGTAACCCGAGACACGCTCCTCCCGCGTCGCTCGCGGCGAAAGTCCGTGCACCTCTGTCCATTGCTGGACGACGGCGTCGGCGTTCGCAGGCACCACGGTGGTGTCGGCGCTGCCGTGCCAGACCGAAACGCGGGGCCAGGGGCCTTTGTGCTTGGAGGCGCTGCGCACCCGCTGGCCCCATTCGCCCGCAGGCCGGGGTGCGGCCTGTGCCATTTGATCGAGAGCCTCGCGCACATCGGCTGCGGCCCCATAGGGCAGGCCCGCCACGATCGCACCGCCCGCGAACACGTCCGGGTAGGTCGCAAGCATCACCGCCGTCATGGCGCCGCCGGCGGAGAGGCCGGTCACGAAGATCCGGCTCCGGTCGACGCCATAGGTCTTGGCCGCATGGTCCACCATCTGGCGGATCGAGAGGGCCTCGCCGCGTCCTCGCGTCGTGTCGTTCGGTTGGAACCAGTTGAAGCAAGTCCGAGGGTTGTTGCGGGAGGTCTGCTCCGGGAACAGCGCCACGAAGCCGTACGTCTCCGCCAGAGCCGACCAGCCAGTACCCCGATCGTAAGAGGTCGCGCTCTGCGTACAGCCATGGAGTACGACCACGAGGGCAGGACTCGGCGGCAGCCGCTCGGGGGCATGCACGAGCATCCGCAGTGCCCCCGGATTGGAGCCAAACTCCTTCACCTCTTCCAGGTGGCTCGCGGCCTCGCCCCCCGCGGCAGTTGCCTGCATCAGGGTCTCCCATTGGCGGCGGTAGCCCGCCAGGCGGGCAGTGGTCGGTCCAAGCTTCCGCATGGAAAGCTCCCTTGTTGGTTATGGTCGAGGCTAACGCCCAAGCCAGCCCTTGGTTGCTGCGCTGCACAAATCGATGCTGCAGAGCAGCATTGCGGAACCTGCACAGGGTGGCAAGCGGTCTGACGCAGCGGCAGGGCCAACTCCGTAGGATCACGGAGGGGCCGGGCTTGTTGACCCAAATCAAGGCTCCTCCGTTCGGTGCGCCCCATAGGGGGTCTGCTGCGTGGTTTCCCACGCAATCACGACCGATCCACGGGCGGACCCAATGGCTGCGATCACCCAAACGAAATCCTTCACCGACGGCAAGGCGGGCCTCTCCTTCGCCCTCGTCGTAGGCTTCTTCCTCTGCATCGTCGGAGCGGCGGGAGCCCAGGACACCGCCTTTGCCTTTCACGCCTATCTCGGCGCGGCGGCGAGCCTCGCGGCCTTCGTCGGCATCATGAACCGTTACATGGCGCGCGACGCGGCACCCACGCCGCAGGAGATCAACGGTAAGCCGAACTACAATCTTGGCCCCGTGAAGTTCGCAGCAGTCGCCTCCATGGTCTGGGGCATCGCGGGCTTTCTGGTCGGCTGCATCATCGCCTTCCAGCTTTGGGCGCCCGAGCTCAATCTCGGCATCGAATACACCACCTTCGGCCGCTTGCGTCCGCTCCACACCTCCGCGGTGATCTTCGCGTTCGGCGGCAACGTCTTGATCGCGACCTCGCTCTATGTGGTGCAGCGCACCTGCCGCACGCGCCTCGCTGGCGATCTCGCCCCTTGGTTCGTGGTGCTCGGCTACAACTTTTTCATCGTCATCGCCGGCACGGGGTATCTGCTCGGCGTCACGCACGGCAAGGAATATGCCGAGCCCGAATGGTATGCCGATCTGTGGCTCACCATCGTGTGGGTCGCCTATCTTCTCGTCTTCCTCGCGACGATCTGGAAGCGCAAGGAACCCCACATCTTCGTCGCGAACTGGTTCTACCTCGCCTTCATCGTCACGGTCGCGATGCTGCACATCGTGAACAACCTCGCGATGCCAGTCTCCTTCACGGGCTCGAAGTCCTACCCGCTCTTCGCCGGCGTGCAGGATGCGCTGATCCAGTGGTGGTACGGCCACAACGCGGTGGGCTTCTTCCTCACCGCCGGCTTCCTGGCCATCATGTACTACTTCATCCCGAAGCGGGCGGAGCGTCCGGTCTATTCCTACCGGCTCTCGATCATCCACTTCTGGGCGCTCATCTTCATGTACATTTGGGCGGGCCCGCACCACCTCCACTACACCGCACTGCCTGATTGGGCGCAGACGCTCGGCATGACCTTTTCGATCATGCTGTGGATGCCCTCCTGGGGCGGGATGATCAACGGCCTCATGACTCTGTCCGGCGCCTGGGACAAGCTGCGCACCGATCCGATCCTCCGCCTCATGATCGTGTCGCTCGCCTTCTACGGCATGGCGACCTTCGAGGGGCCGATGATGTCGATCAAGGCGGTGAACTCGCTCTCGCACTACACCGATTGGACCATCGGCCACGTGCATTCGGGTGCGCTCGGATGGGTCGCTTATGTGAGCTTCGGCGCCCTCTACTGCCTTGTGCCGTGGCTGTGGAACCGGCGTGAAGTGTACTCGCTCAAACTCGTCGAGTGGCACTTCTGGGTCTCCACTATCGGCATCGTCCTCTACATCACCTCGATGTGGGTGGCGGGCATCATGCAGGGCCTCATGTGGCGCGCCTACAACTCGCTCGGCTTCCTCGAATACTCCTTCGTCGAAACCGTCGAGGCCATGCAGCCCTACTACCTCATTCGGGCTCTGGGCGGCGTCCTCTTCCTCATCGGCGCACTGATCATGGCCTACAACCTGATCATGACGATCCGCGGTGCCGAGGCGAAGGAAGAGCAGCGCGCTCCGGCTCTCCCTCCGGGCCTCGTCCCCGCCGAATAAGCCTCAATCGAAGCCGTGGCGGCGCTTAAGGCGCCGCCCCTCTCCCGGCCCATCTTCAAGGCACATCATCATGGCTACAGCCTCCGCCCAACCCGGCCTCTGGAAGAGGCACGAGCTGTTCGAGAAGAACTCGATTCTGCTCATCATCGGCATCCTGATCGTCGTCGCGATCGGCGGCCTTATCGAGATCGTCCCGCTGTTCTATCTCAAGAGCACCATCGAGAAGGTCGAGGGCATGCGTCCCTACACGCCCCTCGAGCTTGCGGGCCGCAACATCTACATCCGCGAGGGCTGCTATCTGTGCCACAGCCAGATGGTGCGCCCGATGCGCGACGAGGTGGAGCGCTACGGCCACTTCTCCCTTGCCGCCGAGAGCATGTACGACCACCCCTTCCAGTGGGGCTCCAAGCGCACGGGTCCGGATCTCGCCCGCGTCGGCAACAAGTATTCCGACGAGTGGCACCGCGACCACCTCAAGAATCCGCAGAGCGTGGTGCCGACCTCGATCATGCCGGCCTATCCGTTCCTCGACCGACCGCTCGATGCCAACGGCATCGTGGCGGACCTGAAGGCCAACAAGGCCATCGGCGTTCCCTACACGGACGAGATGGTCGCGAAGGCCGCGGCCGATCTCCTTGCGCAAGCCAACCCCGATGCGGCCGGCGCCGATGCCTTTGCGAAGCGCTACCCGAACGCGGTGTCGCGCGATTTCGACGGCAATCCGAAGCAGGTCACCGAGCTCGATGCGCTCGTCGCCTACCTGCAGATGCTCGGCACGCTGGTCGATTTCAAGCTCTACGAGAACAACAAGAATCTCCGGTGATCGTCATGACGTACCAAGCCCTCTCCGCCTTCGCGCAGACCGGCGGCCTTCTCTACTTCGTCGGGATGTTCGTCGCCGTCATCACTTACGCCTTCTGGCCCAAGAACCGCACCCGGTTCGACGCGGCCGCCCAGATGCCTCTTTCGGAGGATTGAGATCATGGCCGACACATTGAAGATCGGTACCGCACCTCTGACGGGGGCGGGGACCATGGCCGACACCATGAAACCTCATGTCGATGCGGTGACCGGCATCGAAACCACCGGCCACAGCTGGGATGATATCCGCGAGCTCAACAACCCGCTGCCGCGCTGGTGGTTGTGGGGGCTCTACGCCACGATCCTGTGGTCGGTGGGCTATTGGGTGGTCTACCCGGCTTGGCCGCTAGCCTCGGACTACACCCGCGGGCTCTTCGGCTATTCGCAGCGCGCTGCCGTGATGGAGGAAGTCGAGGCCGCAAAGCTCGCCCGCGGCCAGACGGGTGCCGCGCTCGCTACCGCCTCGCTGGAGGAGATCCAGGCGAACCCTGAGCTCATGAAGCTTGCGATGGCCAACGGCAAAGCAGCCTTCGGCGACAACTGCGCTTCCTGCCACGGCACGGGCGCTACGGGCCGCATCGGCTATCCGAACCTGCAGGACGACGAATGGCTGTGGGGCGGGACGCTGAACGAGGTGCACCAGACCATCCGCTTCGGTGCCCGCGCAGCTCACCCGGATACGCGGCAGAGCGAGATGCTGGCGTTCGGCCGCGACGGCATCCTGAAGCGCGCCGAGGTCGAGCAAGTTGCGAATTACGTGCTCTCGCTCTCGGGCAAGGCCTTCAACCCGAAGCTCAAGCTTGAGGACGGGCAGAAGATCTACGCCAACAACTGCGCGGCCTGCCACGGCGACGCCGCCAAGGGTGCCAAGGAGACGGGCGCGCCTGACCTCACGGACGCAATTTGGCTCTACGGCGCGAACCCCGAACAGGTGATGGCCACCATCACCAACGGCCGCAAGGGTGTGATGCCAGCCTGGGAGGGTCGCCTTGACCCCGTGACTCTCAAGTCGCTCACGCTCTACGTCCACAGCCTGGGCGGCGGCCGCCAGTAGGCGCCGCCCAAGGCTCCAATTGCCCGGGTCCTTGCGGGGGCAGGAGAGCCCGAGGCACCATGCGCCGGAGCAGGCGGACCTGCTCCGGCGCATTCATTTGCGGCTCCCGGTCTCAGGCGGCTGGCGTCCAGGTAGGCCTGACGCCATATCGAGCCTCCATGACAGCCCCTCTCGTCTTCGACCGCTCGCTCATCCGCCGCCGCCTGCACCGCGCGCGGGCGCAGGGCTTTGAAACCTTTCTCGTCGACCGGGCGGTCGCCGATCTCGAGGAGCGAATCGCACCGGTCCTGCGGGAGTTTCCGCTGGCGCTGGACGTCGGTACTCCCACCCCGGCGGCCGCCGACTGGCTGCGGTCGAGCGGACGGGCGGGCCGCGTCGTACGGATCGCGCCGACCTTGGAGCCCGGCAGCATCCTTGCCGACGAGGAGGCGTTGCCGGTGGCAGCCGAGCGGTTCAACCTCGTTGTGTCGCTGCTGAGCCTGCAAGCCGTGAACGATCTGCCTGGTGCCCTCGTGCAGATCCGCCGGGCGTTGCAGCCAGACGGGCTTTTCATCGGCTGCCTCCTGGGGGGCTCAAGCCTCACCGAGTTGCGCCAGGCCTTCACCGAGGCGGAGGCCGAGATCGAGAGCGGTGTCAGCCCGCGCGTTGCTCCCTTCGCCGATGTCCGCGATGTGGGCAGTCTCCTCCAGCGTGCCGGGTTTGCGTTGCCGGTCACGGACATCGAGCCCGTGACGGTGCGCTACCGCGATCCGTTCGGCCTATTCCGGGATCTCCGCGCCATGGGTCTCACGAATCCTCTGGAGGCCCGCCGCCGGACGCCCCTGCGTCGCCAAACCCTCATGCGGGCCGCCGCGATCTACGCCGAACGCTTCGCCGATCCGGATGGGCGGTTGCGGGCCACCTTCGACATTCTCTGGCTCTCGGGCTGGGCGCCGCACGAAAGCCAGCAAAAGCCCCTGCGGCCGGGCTCGGCCAAGATGCGCCTTGCCGACGCGCTCAAGGTTCCGGAACAGAAGCTCGACTAGCCACGCCCTTGGGGAACGGGCAGGGCGCCCTATGCTTTGCCTCAGAGCGGAGGTTCCCATGAAGCAGCCCGGTCCCGACCATCCCATCACCGTCACGCCCAATCCCAACCGCGTGCGCGTGGTCCTGGGCGGCTTCATCGTGGCGGAAACCACCCGGTCCCTCACCTTGAAGGAAGCCCAGCTCTCGCCGGTGCACTACATCCCCCGCGAGGACGTCAACATGGACCTCCTCGACCGCACCGACCGCTCCACGCATTGCCCGTATAAGGGGGATGCCTCCTACTACACGGTCACGGCCGGCGGCCTTGAGCGCCCGAACGCGGTATGGACGTATGAGAATCCCAATTCCGCGGTGAAAGAGATCGCCGGGCACCTCGCCTTCTACCCGAACCAGATGGACGCCATCGAGGAGTTCACGGACTAGGCGTCCGCCCTTGCCAACGCCTTCCCTAACGCCGCAAAAAGGCGGCCGGTGAGGGGAGCGCAGCATGAGCCAGTTCATCTTCAACACGACACCCTCGGTGGTGTTCGGGTCGGGTACCATCGGCCGGCTGCCTGAGATCGCCGCCGCGCGTCTAGGGCGGCGCCTGATGCTCGTCACCGATGCGGGCCTCGTGCGGGCAGGGCTCGTGGCACCCGTGCTGGAGGCGCTGCAGGGCGCCGGGCTTGCTGTGACCGTGTTCGACCAGGTTGTAGCCGATCCACCGGAGGCGGTGGTGCTCGAAGCCGCGGAGGCCGCGCGCTCCTTCGTGGCCGGGGGCGTGATCGGCCTCGGCGGGGGCTCCTCCCTCGATGTCGCGAAGCTCGTAGCCCTTTTGGGCCGCAGCAACGAGCCGCTCGACGCCGCCTACGGCGTCGGCAATGCCAAGGGGCCGCGCCTGCCGCTGCTGCTCGCGCCGACGACCGCCGGCACCGGTTCCGAGGTCACGCCGATCTCCATCGTGACCACCGGGGCTCACGAGAAGAAGGGCGTGGTGTCCCCACTTCTGATCCCCGACGTAGCGCTGCTCGACCCGGACCTGACGCTCGGATTGCCGCCGCACGTCACCGCCGCGACCGGGGTCGATGCGATGGTGCATGCGATCGAGGCCTACACCTCGACGAGCGCCAACAACAATCCCGTCTCCCGCGCGCTTGCCGGTGAGGCGCTCCGGCTCCTGGGCCGTAACATCCGCCAAGCGGTCCATCACGGCTCCGACCGGGAGGCCCGCTCCGCCATGCTGCTCGGCTCCATGTTGGCAGGCCAGGCCTTCGCGAACTCGCCCGTGGCAGCGGTGCATGCGCTCGCCTATCCCATCGGCGGGCATTTCGGCATCCCGCACGGCCTCTCGAACGCGCTCGTGCTGCCCTACGTGCTCCGCTTCAACGCGGAGGTCTGCGGCGAGGCTTATGCCGAACTCGCACCCCATGTCTTTCTCGACCTCGAGAGCCCCACGGCTGAGCGCTTCATCGACGCGATGGTCACGCTCGCTGCCGGTATCGGCCTGCAGCCGCGCCTGCGGGATCTGGGCATTCCGCACGATGCGGTGGCCATGATGGCGGAGGACGCCATGAAGCAGACTCGGCTTCTCGTGAACAATCCGCGCCCCATGGCGCTGGACGACGCCCGCGCGATCTACGAGGCGGCGTGGTGAGCGAGCGGGCCCCACGCCTCACCCGTGCGGATTTCCGCGTTTTTCGTCCGATCACCACCCGCTGGATGGACAACGACGTCTATGGGCACGTCAACAACGTCGTCTACTTTGCGTATTTCGACTCGATCGTGAACGGCTGGCTCGTCGAGCAGGGGCTTCTCGATGTGAAGGGCAGCCCGGTCGTCGGTCTCGTGGTCGAAACTGGCTGCACGTACTTCCAGAGCATCGCCTTCCCGGACGCAATCGAGGCCGGCATGGCCGTGGTGCAGCTCGGGCGCTCCTCGGTGCGTTACCAGCTCGGCATCTTCCATGCCGGTGCCGAGGCGGTGGCCGCCCAGGGACGCTTCGTTCACGTCTATGTGGACCGCGCCACGCAAAAGCCTGTCGAGATCCCAGTGGCCACCCGCACGGCGTTGGAGGGGATCAGCCTCGAAGCCGCCCGGTGAACGACACGAGGGCGACGCCCGAGAGCACCACCGCCCCGCCAAGCACCTCCCGCAGCCCTACATGCTCGCCGAGAAACAGGATCGCGAGGATCGTGGTCCAGACCGGCATGAGGTAGCCGACCATGGCGGCTCGGGTCGGGCCAGCCCCGCGGATGAGGCGCATGAAGAGGAGGATCGGCACGGCTGTCGCAACCACGCCGAGGCCGAGCAGCGGACCGATGGACCCGGGAACAGCCATGAAAGCACCTGGACCGATCACCAGCAGCGCGAGGGCCGTTGCAGGGATGGCGGAGCACACCTGCTGCCCGAGCGCCAAGCGCGCAGGGTCGGCGTCGCGGATCGCCCGGGCGTAGATGTTGCCGACCGCATAGCTCACCGCGGTCGTCACCATAGCGAGCACGCCGGTGACGCTCAGCCCGCTGTCGGGCAACGCGGCAGGGCCAATGAGAATCGCCATGCCGGTAAAGCCTACCAGCACGCCGAGCATGCGCCGGGGCGTCAGTCGCTCGTCGGCGAACATGACATGCGCGAGTACGGCAACGACGAGCGGGCCCGCAGCCTGGATCATGGATGCGGAGGCCGTCGTGATCTGCGTCAGCGCATAGGCCACGAGCACGTTCGGGCCCCAGCCGTTGAAGGTGCCGAGAAAGGCCCAATGCCGCCATTCGCCCGGACGAGGCAGCGGCGACCTGCGCAGGATCGCGAACCAGGCCGCCAGCGAAATCGCCCCGATCAGACCCCGCATGGCGGCGATCATGAACGGGTTGAGGTTGCCCGCGAGCTTGATGAAGAGAAAGCCCGTCGCCCACAGAATTGAGCAGACGAGAAGATGCGAGACCAGGAAGGCGCGGGTCGGAGCGAGCGGCTGGGGCAAAGCG
The DNA here is from genome assembly GCA_035944635.1 of Microvirga sp. GTDB lineage: Bacteria > Pseudomonadota > Alphaproteobacteria > Rhizobiales > Beijerinckiaceae > Microvirga. The sequence goes on along the minus strand of DASZAZ010000071.1, from coordinate 123,060 downwards.
AAGGTCAGGTGCCGAGCAGGTCGGTGAGGAACGGGATCAGCGGCTCATCGGCCGGCGGCATGGGATAATCGCGCAATTGCCCCGGCTTCACCCATTTCAGCGCCTGCCCCTCGCGGGACTGCACAAAACCCTCCCAGCGGCGGCAGATGTAGAGCGGCATCAGCAGGTGGAAGGTCTCGTAGGCGTGGCTCGCGAAGGTAAGCGGGGCGATGCAGGCCTCCTTCACGACGATGCCGAGCTCCTCATGGAGCTCGCGGATGAGCGTCTCCTCAGGCCGCTCGCCGGGCTCCACCTTACCGCCCGGGAATTCCCACAGGCCGGCGAGTTGCTTGCCCTCGGGCCGCTGCGCGAGAAGGATACGGTTGTCGGCGTCCACCAGCGCGACGGCGACCACGAGGGTGAGCTTCACGACCGGTAGTCGCCGTTGATTTCCACGTAGGCCTTGGTGAGGTCGCAGGTCCACGCCGTGGCCTCACCCTTGCCGAGCCCAAGATCGACCCGGATCAGGATCTCGTCGTCCTTCATGTATTCGGAGGTTTTGGCTTCGTCGTAAGCCGGATCCCGGACCCCCTTCACGGCGACGCGAATGCCACCGAAAGAGATGGCGAGCTTGTCGCGATCCGCGGGTTCGCCGGCCTTGCCGACCGCCATCACGACCCGCCCCCAATTGGCGTCCTCGCCGGCGACGGCCGTCTTCACGAGCGGCGAGTTCGCGATCGACATGGCGATGCGCTTGGCGGATTTGGCGCTCGTGGCGCCCTCCACCTTCACGGTCACGAATTTGCGCGCGCCCTCGCCATCGCGGGCTACCTGCTGGGCGAGATCGACGAGGAGGTCGTCGAGCGCGGCCCGGAACGCCTTGAGGCGGCGGTCGCGTCCGGTCTCGATGGGAGCGACACCCTGCGCAGTGCCGGTGGCGAAGAGGAGCAGGGTGTCGGAGGTGGAGGTGTCGCCGTCCACCGTCACGCAGTTGAAGCTGCGGTCCGCCCCCTTGGCGAGGAGGTCCTGGAGCACGTCGGCCGCGACCGGCGCATCCGTGAACACGAAGGAGAGCATCGTGGCCATGTCGGGCGCGATCATGCCGGCGCCCTTGGCGATGCCGTTGATCGTCACGGGTGTGCCGTCGATGGTGATGGAGCGCGTCGCCACCTTCGGGAAAGTGTCGGTGGTCATGATGGCCCTGGCGGCGTCCGTCCAGGCGTCTGGCCTCGCCTTGGCCTCGCAATCCTGCAGTACACCCTCGAACTTCGTGCCATCCAGCGGCTCGCCGATCACACCCGTGGAGGCGATGAACACCTGATTGGGCTTGCACCCCGCGGCCCTCGCCGCGATTTCCGCCGTCAGCTTCACGGCCTGCGCGCCTGTCTTACCCGTGAAGGCATTGGCGTTGCCGGAGTTGACCACGAGCGCCCGGGCAGCGCCGCGGTCGAGGTTCTTGCGGCACCAATCCACCGGTGCGGAGGGGCACTTTGAACGGGTGAACACGCCGGCGACTGCGGTGCCCTTAGGCAAGGTCACGTAGAGAACGTCGGTACGGTTCCTGTAGCGGATCCCGGCCTCGGCGGTCGCGATGCGCACGCCGGCAATGGGCGGCAGCTCCGGCATGGTCTTGGGGGCAAGCGGCGAGACGGCTTTGGACATCGAGAGGCTCCGGCGGGCGAGGGGAGGTGCGAGCTTGCCCGGCGCTTTGTCAAGCCTGGCTGGGATGCGGAACGACCGGCCCGAACGCCCGTTGACCCGGTCTCCCATCGACACCCTCCAGGAGGCGGAGCATGACATCCAAGCATCCGAAGACACGGCCAGCGGAGCGGCCCCACAACTCGGCCGAAGTGGACCCTGGAATCGGCCGCTCGAAGGGAACGACCATGAGCGGCGAGGATCCGCGCAGCATCGAGGGTGATTCGACCTTCACGGGCGATGTGGAGAACGAGACGAACCGCGAGGGCGGGATCGATCCGAACCGCGTCGGGCGCACGAACAAGTAGGCTCCGGACAGCGAAAAGGGCGGCCGCTCGGCCGCCCTTTCCATTTGGTGCGAGGCAGGAGCCCTTACGGCTTCTTCGGCTCGACCACCTTGCCCTCCGCGTCCAGGCGCTCGACCTTGGCCTTCTGGCGCAGGCCCACGATCAACTCCTGCTGGGCCTTGCGGCCGAGATAGGTGTCGATCTGCTCCTTCATCTCCTCGAAAGCCGGCACGGGCTTCGTGCGCTTCTCCTCGACCCGGATCACGTGCCAGCCGAACTGGGTTTTCACGGGCTCGGAGATCTGACCCGGCTCCATCTTGAACGCGGCCTCCGCGAAGGGCTCGACCATGCGGTCCTTCTCGAAGAAGCCGAGGTCGCCGCCATCGCTCTTGGAGCCCGGGTCCTTGGATAGTTCCTCTGCGACCTTGGCGAAGTCCTCGCCCTTCTTGAGGCGCTCCGCCACCGTCTTGGCCTCGGCCTCGCTCTCCACCAGGATGTGGCGGGCGCGCACCTCGGCCTCCGGCGTGAGGCCCTTCACGGTCTCGTCGTAGAGCTTGCGGGCGGCCTCGGGGGTCACGGCCTTCTTGACCTCGCGGTCGAGATACTCGTCGAGTAGCGCCTTGCTGCGGGCATAGGCGAGCTTGCGCTGGAACTCGGCGCTGTCGCCCACCTTCGCGGTCTCGGCAGCCTTGGCGCCGAGCTTCAGATCCACGAGGTAGCCGATGAGCAGGTCGCGCTTTTGCGCCTCGCCGATCCCGGGGATCTGCAGCGCCGGGTCCTCGGCCGCAATCGCAAGGTCGCCCTCGGTGATCTCGATCCCGTCCGCGCGCGCAACCACCTTGCTGGCGTCGGCGGGGGCGGCTTGCGTCGTGGGGGCCGGAGGAGTCGCAGGCGTTTGGGCCAGGGCGGCGGCCGGAAGGGCGACGCCAAGAGCGAGAAGCGAGGCGCGAAGGGTCGGAAGGGACATGATCGATCCTATGGTTGATCCGGCAGGGGCGCCCCATTCGCCGGTCGGCAGCCCCGCTTGAGCGTTGGTTCAGGTATCGGCGCGGGCGCTCCCCCGCATGCGTATCGAGGGATGGCGGGTTTCGGCCCGCTTTGCAAGCGACGCGGTTCTCACCTTAAGGCGAGATAAGGCGTTTGTGACCGAGGGCGATATGGTTCGCAGGCCGAGCCCAACCGTGCCGAACAGCCCCACCGGCTGAGCCCCCCGGAACCCCTCCGCGAGCCAGAGCGTTGCCGCGCGGATGCGCCCGATTGGCGCAGCCTTTCAGATGCAAGAACGGATGATTACCTCTATAAAGCGTCCGTTCGCGCGCCGGTGCCTCCTGGCAGGCGCCGCTGATCGACCGCTTTCACGTCTCGTAGGGTACCCCTCCGCACCCGTCGGATGGCCCCCGTATTCGCAGGTTCTCGATGCTCGGCTCTCTCGCCAAAAAAATCTTCGGCTCGGTCAACGACCGCCGCGTGAAGGGCTACCGGCCCCGGGTCGCCGCCATCAACGCGCTCGAGCCGGAGCTGGAGCGGCTCTCGGACGAGCAGCTCCGCGCCCGTACCGATGAGCTCAAGGGTCAGCTCGCCGCCGGCAAGAGCCTCGACGACATTCTCGTGCCCGCCTTCGCGACGGTGCGCGAGGCCGCCAAGCGCACTCTTGGCCAGCGCCACTTCGACGTGCAGCTCATCGGCGGCATGGTGCTCCACGATGGCAGCATCGCCGAGATGCGCACCGGTGAAGGCAAGACCCTCGTCGCGACGCTGCCCGTCTACCTCAACGCGCTTGCCGGCAAAGGCGTCCACGTGGTGACCGTGAACGATTACCTCGCCCGCCGCGACGCGGAATGGATGGGGCAGATCTACGGCTTCCTCGGCATGTCGGTGGGTGTCATCGTCCACGGCCTCGACGACGCCGAGCGCGCCCAGGCCTATGCCTGCGACATCACCTACGGGACCAACAACGAGTACGGCTTCGACTACCTGCGCGACAACATGAAGTACGAGATGGCGCAGATGGTCCAGCGCGGGCACAACTTCGCCATCGTGGACGAGGTGGACTCGATCCTCGTGGACGAGGCGCGCACGCCCCTCATCATCTCGGGCCCCCTCGACGACCGCTCGGAGCTCTATTTCGCCGTCGATCAGGTGATTCCGCGCCTCGACAGGGCGGATTACGACCTCGACGAGAAGCAGCGTGCCGTGTCGCTCACCGAGGGCGGCAACGAGAAGATCGAGGAACTCCTCCGCGCGGCGGGTCTGCTCAAGGAGGGGGATCTCTACGACGCCCAGAACGCCACCATCGTCCACCACGTCAATCAGGCCCTTCGTGCCCACACCCTGTTCCAGCGCGACAAGGACTACATCGTCCGCAATGGGGAGGTGGTGATCATCGACGAGTTCACCGGCCGCATGATGCCGGGCCGGCGCTATTCGGAAGGGCTGCACCAGGCGCTTGAGGCGAAGGAGCGGGTGCAGGTCCAGCCCGAAAACCAGACGCTCGCCTCCATCACCTTCCAGAACTATTTCCGCCTCTACAAGAAGCTCGCTGGCATGACCGGCACGGCCGCGACGGAGGCCGACGAGTTCCTGGAAATCTACAACCTCGAGGTCATTGAGGTGCCGACGAACCGGCCCGTCTCCCGTATCGACGAGGACGACGAGGTTTACCGCACCGCGGAAGAGAAGTACCGGGGCATCATCCGCGAGATCGAGGCGGCCTCGGGCCGGGGACAGCCGACCCTGGTCGGCACCACCTCGATCGAGAAGTCGGAGTATCTCGCCGAGCTCCTGAAGAAGGACGGCTTTACCCAGATCGACTTCGAGGATCCGATGGCGCTGGAGCCCCTCTACCGGGCGGCCCGTGACGGCACCACCGTACGCCATTTCGCGGTCCTGAACGCGCGTTTCCACGAGCAGGAAGCCTTCATCGTGGCTCAGGCCGGCGTGCCGGGCGCGATCACGATCGCAACCAACATGGCAGGGCGCGGCACGGACATTCAGCTCGGCGGCAACGTGAAGATGCGCGTGCAGCGCGAACTCGCGGACGTCACCGACGAGGCCGAGCGTAAGCGCCGCGAAGAAGAGATTGTCGTCGAAACCCAGGTCTTCAAGGAACGAGCGCTGGCGGCGGGCGGCCTCTACGTCATGGGTACCGAGCGCCACGAGTCCCGCCGTATCGACAACCAGCTCCGCGGCCGGTCGGGCCGTCAGGGCGATCCGGGCCGCTCCAAGTTCTATCTCTCGCTTCAGGATGACCTGATGCGCATCTTCGGTTCCGAGCGCATGGACGGCATGCTGTCCAAGCTCGGGCTGAAGGACGACGAAGCCATCGTTCACCCCTGGATCAACAAGGCGATCGAGCGGGCGCAGGCGAAGGTCGAGGCGCGCAACTTCGACATCCGCAAGAACATCCTCAAATACGACAACGTCATGAACGACCAACGCAAGGTCGTGTTCGAACAGCGCAAGGAGTTCATGGCCGAGGAGAGCGTGCGCGACACCATCAACGAGATGCGCCATGGCGTAATCGACGACATGGTGTCCCGTGCGATCCCGGAGAACGCGTACCCCGAGCAATGGGACGTGGCGGGCCTCAAGGAAGACGTGGCGCGCTACCTCAACCTCGACCTGCCCGTCGACGAATGGGCCAAGGAAGAGGGCATCGCGGACGAGGAGATCCGCGAGCGCCTGCGCAAGGCCGGCGACGAGGCCTATAACGAACGGGTCGAGAAGAACTCCAACGAAGTCATGACCTATGTGGAGAAGCAGGTTCTGCTCCAGAGCCTCGACCATCTCTGGCGCGAGCACCTCGTCACCCTCGACCACCTGCGGCAGGTGATCGGCTGGCGCGGCTACGCCCAGCGCGATCCGCTCAACGAGTACAAGTCGGAGGCCTTCGATCTCTTCAACGGCCTCGTGGGGCACCTGCGCGAGCAGGTCACGGGCCAGCTCATGCGGATCGAGGTGGTGTTCCAGCAGCCGGAACCCGAGGGACTGCCCCCGATGTTCGCCCAGCACCTCGACCCGGCCACGGGCGAGAACGAGATGGCCATGCCCGAAGGCGCTGCTTTCGGAGCCGGTCCGGCGGCGGGCTTCGTGGCCCGCAGCGTCCAGGCCGAGCCCGTGGAAGCCCGCGACCCGAACGATCCCTCCACCTGGGGCCGGGTCGGGCGCAACGAGGCTTGCCCCTGCGGGTCGGGCAAGAAGTTCAAACATTGCCACGGGACGCTGGTGGCTTAAGGTCCGCCGGACGACATCCCGTTCAAACGAAAAGCGCGGCCCCGGGCCGCGCTTTTTGTTGAGTGGTTTGCTTGGCTCAACGCGGCGCGAAGACGCCGAGTTGGCTTGCCACAAGATCCACCGAAGCCGAAGCGATGAAAGTAGCATCGCACCAGCGCGAGCGGCCGCCATTGGCGAACCCGCGTGGATCGGCGGTAATGGCGAAGCACTCCGCCCGGGTGGCGTCGGTGTCGTGGTAGCGCAGGTCCACGGTCAGGTTCTTGTAGGTGTAGCCCGCGCCGATGTTCCAATAGGTGTAATCGGGCACGTTGAAAGCCGGTCCCGGATCGGTCGCGGTGCCGATGAAGTAGTGGCCGAGTTCGCCGGACACGTACCCGCCCGCGAGGAAGGGCGTGTTTACCTTCACGGTGCCCGACACGTAGGTGGCCTCCGCGCTGGTTCCGAGCCAGTCCCAGGCATGGAACACGTTGGCGCCGAGGGTCACCGTGTCCTGCCACGTGTAGGAGGCCTTGGCGGCAAATTCGAAGAAGTCCGTGTCGCGAGGCGTCACCGCGCCGAGGACCGGATCGATGAGCTGCCGCTCACCCGGATACCAGTAATAGATACCTCCGATATCGAAGGTGAAAAGCCCGAGCTTCGGCCGAACGCCGAAGGTGAGGTCCACTTCCGCATCGGGGCGGGTCGGCAGGTCCACCGTCGATGCAAAGATGCCCGTGTAGAACAGGTTGTCGAGAAACTGCAGCTCGCCGTAACCCTGCACGGCCGGCTCGCGGTCGCTTTGCGAGATGCCACGGAAGTTGTAGTCGGTCAGCACCTTGGCCCCGAAGGCGAAGTCGATCAGCACCGGCGCAGGTGCGGCCTCCACCACCGGCGGCAGAACCTTCTTGCGCGCGGCAAGGTCCGCCGCCTCGGCACCCGTGACCAAGGTGGCGCCCAGCGCCGCCAGGCCTAGAATTTTTGTGAGCCCCCAGCTCCTCGACATCGTTGTCATCTCCACGTCTGTCAGCGGCCGTTTCTCGGCTGCTTGATCGACGCAGACGCTGCCGGGCCTCGCGGAAAACGACAAAGTGATACTTTATGCAGCTGCTGCCTTTTTAGTCAGGCTCCGGGCGGCTATGCCATAAGGGTCACCGCTGTTGCAGCGCAGCAACAAAAAGGCCCGCCGGAGCGGGCCTTTCGTGCACCTATCGACCGGTTCTAGGACCGCGGCGATGCCTGCGCTTCCTGGGTGCGCCCGCCGAAGCTGAAGATGCGCTGGTAGAAGGGTTTGGACTCGACCGGCGCCGGGGCAGCGGCTGCCGGCGCCACGTCGGTCACGGGAGCGCGGGCCACCACCTTCGCGGCAGCCGGGCTCTCCTGTGGCGCCTGAGACGAGGCATAGGCGAGCGCTGTACCCTGACCCTGATCCTTCGGCTGGCCCGATGCATCGAGAACGATCTCGCGGGGACCGGCGGCAAGCGCCTCCGGCCGGCTCACCTCGCCCAGATTGCGATTTTCGCGGGCCGCGATCACCAACGATGCGTCCTCACCCCCGAGGCTCGCAAAGGCGCGCCGGAACGAGGGGTGCTGGCCGCCGTCGTCGTAGACGAGCTTGATGGGCGGGGTGCCCTTGGCGACCAATTCGGCCACCTGCTGCTCGTCCTGCTGGCGCTTTTGAGCCACGAGCGGATCGAGAGTCGGCGCGCAATTGCCCTGCGCCACGTCCTCGCCGCCGAACACGTAGCGCTTACCGCATACGCCGACCTGCGGCTGCTGGCGGGTGACCTCGAAATAATCCGAGCCCTCTTTCAGGTTCTGCCAGAAGGGCATGTGCTGATCGAGCCGGTGCTGCGCGAGGTTCTTCGGCGTCATCCGGAAGGGGTAGGACTGGAACTGGAAGGTGCGCTGTCCGCCCGAAAAGGCTTCGCGGGCGATGGCGTAGATCTCGGAGATCGCCTCGTCGGTCATGGCGAAGCAGCCGCGCGACGAGCAGGAGCCGTGCACCATGAGGTGCGAGCCGGTGCGGCCGTGAGCGCGGTCGAAGGCGTTCGGGTAGCCCGTGTCGAACGAGAGGTGGAAGCTCGAATTCGGGTTCATCTGCGCCGGGGTGATGGAATAGAAGCCCTCGGGCGCCTGGCGGTCGCCTTCCTTGATCTTCGGGCCGAGTTGGCCCGACCAGCGGCAGATCGGGAAGGTTTTGAGGAGCGCAAACTGGCCCTCCTTGTTGCGCTTCCAGATCTCGACCTCGGCCTCCTTCTTGAAGGAGCGGATCACGATCGGGTCGTGCTTCGTCATGTTCTTGTTCGACATGAGCGTGAGCGTCGCCGGCGGCACCGGGGCCAGGTGGCGCGAAGAGGGATTGAAGCCGGAATCTTGGCATGCCGCGAGCGCGAGCGTCAGGCTCGCCGCGAGGGCAATACGCTTCACCATGGGAAACCCCGCAGTTCGAGAACCGTCCGGTCTTTGCGCCGGACAGGCCCCAACCCTTAAAGCCGTTAGCCTTAACCCCACCTTACCTGAGGCGTGGCCGTTGTGACCAGAGCGCTCCTGGGGGCCAAAGGCGGCTTTTCGGGGGCGAAATCCGCGTTGAATGCCTTACGGTGAACGAAGGATAAACCCCGCTCCGCGCCTCGGGAACCGTTGAACGGCCCCTGACGAACGGGGGTGCTCCGTTCAATGCCCCCTCGATCCCAGCCGTCAGATCTTGCGGCCGATTTGGAGAAACTTCTCGGCCCGGTGATCGCGCACCTGATCGGCGCCCAGATTGCCGAGGTCCTTCAGCGCCCCCTCGATGGCCTCGCCCGTGGCCCGAATCGTCGCCTGCGGATCCCGGTGGGCGCCGCCGGTGGGCTCCGCCACGATGGCGTCGATGACGCCGAGGCGCAGGAGGTCCTGGGCCGTGATCTTCATGTTGGTGGCGGCGTCCTGGGCTTTGCCCGAATCGCGCCACAGGATCGAGGCCGCGCCCTCGGGCGAGATCACGGAATAGATCGCGTGCTCCAGCATGAGCACCTTGTTGGCGGTCGCGATCGCGATCGCGCCGCCCGAGCCGCCCTCGCCGATCACCACCGAGACGTTGGGGACGCCGAGCGCGAGCTGCATCTCGGTCGAGCGGGCGATGGCCTCGGCCTGGCCGCGCTCCTCGGCCTCGATGCCGGGATAGGCGCCGGCGGTGTCCACGAAGGAGAGGACCGGGAGCTCGAAGCGGTCCGCGAGCTCCATGAGACGCACGGCCTTGCGGTACCCTTCCGGGCGGGCCATGCCGAAATTGTGCCGGATGCGAGTCTCGGTGCTCGACCCCTTCTCCTGCCCCAATACGCAGACCGCCTGGCCGCGGAAGCGCCCGAAGCCGCCGACGATGGCCTCGTCCTCGCCGAAGGCGCGGTCGCCCGCGAGCGGCGTGAAGTCCTCGATCAAGCCGGCGCAGTAATCCACGAAATGGGGCCGCTGCGGATGGCGGGCCACCAGGGTCTTCTGCCAGGGGGTGAGACGGCCGTAGAGGTCCTTCAGGGCCGCCGCGGCCTTGGCCTCGAGCCCGGCGATGTCCTCGGTGATCGAGACCGCGTCCCGGTTCTCGCCCAGGGCCCGCAATTCCTCGACCTTGGCTTCGAGCTCCGCGACGGGCTTTTCGAAATCGAGATAGCTGCGCATCAGGCGGCCCACCGCACAACAGAAGCACAGGCCAGTTCAGAGGCGAGATAGCTGCGCATCAGGCGGCCCACCAAAGGGAGGGAGCCGGGCACCGATCAGGGCTGAGGAAGCTTGGCATCACATCAAACGTGGGAGGGGGAGGGCCGGCGCGCAAGGGCGCCCGAAAGGCGCGGGACACTGGCCATTCGGGTCTTTGAAGTCAAGGCAGCGCCGTTCCGGCCGACCGCGCCGTCCTTATGGCGCCGTGGTCGGCTCTGCCACGCGCGAGGCGGGCGCCGGCACCAGCACCGGGGCGAGCCGGGCCGCCCGGCGCACTTGGCGCACGGCCACGGGGCGGTAGAGCTGCTTCGTGGCCTCCACGATATGCAGCCCCGCAAACGGCAGGGAGGCTCCGGCCCCGAGGCGCTCCCACGCCGTGGCGGTCTGAAGGAAGAAGCGGTTGCGCAAGGGGGGCACGTAGAGCGTCTCGGCCCAGCCTTCGGGCGAAAACTGGGTCTGGCGCATGAGGGATTTGAGCTGCGAGCGCGAGAAGGGCTGGCCGTGCCCGAAAGGGGTGGTGTCCATGCGGGCCCACACGCCGCGCCGGTTCGGCGCCACCACGATGAGCCGACCGCCCGGGGTGAGGATGCGCCAGATCTCGTGCAGGAGTTCGCTCGGGCTCTCCACGACCTCCAGCGCGTGCACCGCCAGCACCCGGTCGATGCAGCCGTCGGGCAGGGGCATCATCAGGAGGTCGACGAGGGCGGAGGCCGAGGCCCCGGTGGCGGGCCAGTTCACCACGCCCTGCTCGGCCGGCATGAAGGCGAGCGTTCGGTCCCCTTCGCCGCGCACCGCCGCAAGATACGGCGTGGCGTAGCCCAGCCCCAGCACCCGCAGTCCGGTCAGCCGGCCCCAGAAACGGTCGATCCCGCGGCCGACGAGCCGCCGCGTCACGCCGCCCAGGGGGCTCGCATAAAAGGCGCGCAGATCGGTGACGTCGACGCTCATTGGAAGCCTTGCCCCTGTAAGCCCATGAATGATGCCGCGGCCCCGCCGGTGCAAGGGGATGAGCTCGACAGGCGGCGGGACTGCACATGAGAAGTGCCGCGCTTCTGCCCCTCTCCCCTGGAGGGAGAGGGTGGCCCCTGCGTCAGCAGGGGTCGGGAGAGGGGGAAGCGATGGGGCAAGAGGCACCATATCCTGCCCTCTCCCCCCTTGTGGGGGAGAGCTGGAGAGGGGGGTACGGCGACGAGAGTGGATGCGTCAGGAGAGGTCGCCGCGCGAGCATCCCTGCGGGATGCGTACCCCCCTCCCTACCCTCCCCCACAAGGAGGGAGGGGTGCACCCGAGCAAAGCGCTGCTTCAGTGATTGGCTGCGGCCTGCCTCACTCCCAGGAGAGGTTCGGGCCAGCCTCTCAGGACGAGCGTGTGGATGGGAGGGCCTTTCCTGTTTCAGGCAGCCTCTCAGGATGAGGGAGTGGGTGGGAGAGCCTGTTCTGATCGGGCACCCATCGGGACTTCACCTATGCCGCATGCGGCGTGTCCGGCGGACGGCGCCCCATCTGGTTTTCCGCCGCCCGCGCCCCATGCTTAAGCTGTGAAATCAGGAGCCCCGGATGCCGGCGCAACGGCGCGCCGCCTGGGCCAGGGGAGGATTCATGCCGGCCGAGATCCACGTCTTTCGCTGCCTCGAGGACAATATCGGTGCTCTGATCCACGATCCGTCCACCGGCGCCTGCGCGGCCATCGACGCGCCGGAGGAGGGTCCGATCCTGGCGGCGCTGACCGAGCGGGGCTGGCGGCTCTCCGACATTCTCGTCACCCATCGCCATGCGGACCACGTGCAGGGCATTCCGGCGCTGAAGCAGCGCACCGGCTGCCGGGTGGTGGCGCCCGTCAAGGCGCAGGGCCAGGTGCCCGTGGTGGACGCCTGGGTGCGCGAGGGCGACACCGTGCATGTGGGCGATCTGCAGGCCCATGTGTGGGAGACGCCGGGGCATTGCGCCGACCACATCTCCTATTGGTTCGCCGCCGACCGGGCGCTGTTTGCCGGCGACACCCTGTTCACGCTGGGCTGCGGGCGCGTGCTGGAGGGCTCCTATGCGCATCTGTGGGCCTCGCTCCAGCGCCTGGCCGCGCTGCCCGACGAGTCGCGGGTCTATTCGGGGCACGATTACGTGCTCTCGAACGCGCGCTTCGCGCTCGCAGCCGATCCCGACAACGAGGCCCTGAAATGCCGCGCGCAAGAGGCCGAGGCCGCAAAGCGCGAGGGCCGCTTCCTCGTTCCGTCCACGATCCGCGAGGAGAAGGCCACGAACCCGTTCCTGCGTGCCGGCGAACCCGCTGTGGCGAAGAGCGTCGGCAAGGAGAGCGCGCCGGCGGGCGAGGTGTTCGAGGCATTGCGGGAGTGGAAGAACCGCTTTTGAAAAAGGATGGCGTTCGGTCGGCTCACGTGCTGCTGTCCGAACGTTCCCGCTCCATGACCCACATGCCCTCCCGGACCGCTCCTTCCCCATGACCCATAGGCCCCCTCGGAACGCTCCTTCGCCATGACCCACGCGATCGACGGCCTGTCCGCCCCTCGGGTCGGAAGCTGCAAAACTCCGATGATCTCCGCATGATTCCCGCAACAGACGGCCTGCCCGCCTCTCGGGCCGCGAACCCGAAGCACCCATGACTCACGCGATCGACGGCATGACGGCTGAGGAGGTGGTGCGGCGCCTCGATCTCAAGCCGCACCCGGAAGGGGGCTATTACCGTGAGACCTATCGCGATCCGCGAACCGATGCGGAGGGGCGTGCGGCCTCCACGGCGATCTACTTCCTGCTCGGGCTTGGCGACGTGTCGGAATGGCATCGGGTCGATGCCGCCGAGGTCTGGCATTTTCATGCGGGCGCGCCCCTCGTGATCACCGTGTCGGAAAACGGGCACGACGCTTCCGCGCATCATCTCGGGCCCGATCTCGCGCGCGGTCAGCGGCCGCAATTCGTGGTGCCGGCGGGCTGGTGGCAGACCGCCACGAGTCTCGGCGCCTGGACGCTCGTGGGCTGCACGGTGGCGCCGGGCTTCACCTTCGAGGGCTTCGAGATGGCGCCGCCCGGCTGGCGGCCGACGCCGCGCGCGTCCGGCGCCCCGGCGTCCCGGCCGGGGAGCGCATCGTGATGGATGCGCCCGCCCTCGAGACGGACCCGGCGCTCATCCTGGCTCTCGAGAGCCGTCTCGTGAATGCCTGGCCGTCCTTCGACTACCAGGTCTACGACGGCTGGCTGCTGCGTCTCGCCAAGGGCTATTCCAAGCGCGCCAATTCGGCCGCGGCCCTCGTGCCCGGCGCGGTGCTCGACGAGGGGCTCATCGACCACATGGTGGAGCACTTCATCGTCGAGAACGTGCGCCCGACCTTCCGGCTGACCTCGCTCGAGAGTCCTGACGTGGACCGCATGCTGGAAGCGCGTGGGTTCCGGCTCATCGAGCCGACGCAGGCTCTCACCAGGGAGATCCCGGAGGATTGCACCATCGATCCGGCGATCATCCTGGAGCCCAAGGTCTCGACCCGCTGGGTGCGGGAAACCGCGCAATCCTACGGCGGTGAAAAGTCCGACGATTCGATCCTCGTCGGAATCGTCTCGCGCATCCGCCAGCAGGCGGTGTTCGCCACCCTCGACCTCGACGACCGCCATGTGGCCTGGGGGCTCGGCGTGGTGGAGCGCGGCTATGTGGGCCTGTTCGACATCGTGGTCGCGCCGGAACTGCGCGGCATCGGCCTCGGCCGCCGGGTGGTCACGAGCCTCATGGCCTGGGGGCGGGAGCAGGGCGCGCACACCGCCTATCTGCAGGTGCGCGAGGACAACACAGTCGCCCGCGCGCTCTACCGGGACATCGGCTTCACCCCGGCCTACCGCTACACCCACCGGGTGATGCCGGGCCGCCGCGAGGAGCGCGATACGGCGCGGTGAGGCTGCGTCTTCCCCTCTCCCCTGGAGGGAGAGGGTGGCCCCTGCGTCAGCAGGGGTCGGGAGAGGGGGACACCCGCGCTGCCGCTCGCGAGCCCTCCCTCCCCTCAGGGGAGGGGTAGGGGTGGGGTGTTGCGCGAAGCGCATCCTGCACCACAGGGCCTAGAACTCGCCTGCGGCGAACACCCCACCCGTCACGCTCCGCGTGCCACCCTCCCCTGAAGGGAGGGAGAAGTGTGGTTCATCCGACAGGTCGAGGGGACGGAGGCGTTTGGAGCCAGCGCGCGCCTCGGATCTGTCCCCATTCCTCCCTGCGCGGGAGAAAGGACCCCCTCAAGCCATCGCCCGCTTCGGCATCAGCGTCGCGACGAGCGCGCCCGCCACGATGAGGGCGCAGGAGAGCGCCAGGGTCAGCGTCGGTTCGGCGTAGCCGGCCAGCACCAGAATGAGGGTGGAGAGCACCGGCGCGGCGTAGGATGCGACGCCGAGCAGGCGGATGTCGCCGCGCTTCATGCCGATGTCCCAGACGTAGAACGCGGCCCCCACGGGCCCGATGCCGAGCGCCAGGATCACGAGCCATTGCGCCGTGCTGGCGGGCCACACGGTGGTCTCGAAGAGGAGGTGGCAGAGGAGGCTCAAGCCGCTGGTCGCGAGGCAGAACCCCGCCACCGCGTCCGTCGGCACCTCGCCGAAGCGGCGCGAGAGCACGGAATAGGCGCCCCACACGAAGGCGGCCGCGGCGGCGCAGAGATAGCCGGGCAGGTGCTCGGGCCGGGCATCCAGCGCCCCGCGCCCGGCGATCAGCACGGCGACGCCGGCAAAGCCCAACAGGGCGCCCGCCACATGCGCGCCGCGCAGGCGCTCGCCCGGCAAGAGGGCTGAAAAGAGCACGATGAGGAGCGGCCAGAGATAGTTCACCAGGCCGGCTTCCGCGGGCGGTGCCAGGCGCAGGGCCGCGAAATAGAGCGCGTGATAGCCGAACAAGCCGCCGACCCCGAGCGCCCACACCACGGGTCTCTGCCGCAACGCCTTCACCCCCTGCGGGCGCACCACCCAGCTCGCGACGCCCACGAGTCCGGCGACGAGGAACGTCATGGCGGCGAGCTGAAACGGCGGCACGGTGCCGGACGCCGCGGTGAAGAGCGCAAGCAGCGACCAGAGCAGGATGGCCGTGAAGCCGATGGAGGTGGCGGTGCGGGTGGTCATGGCGGCGCTTCTAACCGCTCGCTCGGTGCAAGGGGAGAGCGTCGAGGGAGGGTTCAACCTGCTCCCTTGTCATGGCCGGGCTCGACCCGGCCATCCCGAGCCGAAAGACCGCGCGGACTACCCTCCCCCTTGCGGGGAGGGTGGCACCCGAAGGGTGACGGGTGGGGGTGGTGCAGGGGGCACCGCTCAGTTCCATCCTGCACGACCCCCACCCTCAACCCCTCCCCGCAAGGGGGAGGGGAGTAGGAAGTGCCGCGCTCGTCAATTAAAAATGGCCGGGACGAGCCCGGCCATGACGTGAGAAGCGACGATCGCACCCTCTCCCCGCTGGGGAGAGGAGACGGCTTACGACATGTACTGGCCGCCGTTGATCGACAGCGTGGAGCCGGTGATGAAGCCGCCCTGGTCGCTCGCCAGGAACTCCACCGCGCGGGCGATCTCCTCGGCCTCGCCGAGGCGGCCGACGGGGATGAGCGGCAGGATCTTGGTCTTGAGCACCTCTTCGGGCACCGCCTGCACCATCTCGGTGGAGATGTAGCCCGGCGCGATCACGTTCACGGTCACGCCCTTGTTGGCGTTCTCCTGCGCCAGCGCCTTGGCGAAGCCGATCACGCCGGCCTTGGCGGCGGAATAGTTGGTCTGGCCCATCTGGCCCTTCTGGCCGTTGATGGACGAGATGATGATGATGCGCCCGAAGCCGCGCGCGCGCATGCCGTCAATCACGGGGCGCGTGCAGGTGAACATGGAATCCAGGTTGGTGCGGATCACTGCCTGCCACTGGTCGAAGGTCATGCGGTGGAACATGCCGTCGCGGGTGATGCCGGCATTGTTGACGAGCACGTCCACGGGCCCGAGTTCGGACTCGATCGCCTTGAGGCCAGCCTCGCAGGCGGCGGCGTCGGAGACGTCGAACTTGTAGACCGGGATGCCGGTCTCGGCCTTGAACTTGTTGGCCGCCTCGTCGTTGCCGCCGTAATTCGCGGCCACCTGATAGCCCGCCGCCTTCAGGCCCCTCGAGATCGCGGCGCCGATGCCCCGCGTTCCGCCCGTCACCACTGCAACTCGTGCCATTCTTGTGTTCCCTCCATGTTGGGTGAGTGGCGAGTGGTGAGTGGCGAATGGTGTTGTCACCATCCGCGCCCCTCCACTCCCCACTCGCTATTCACCACTCACTTAAGTCTTAGCGCTCCAGGCACATGGCCACGCCCATGCCGCCGCCGATGCAGAGGGTCGCGAGGCCCTTCTTGGCGTTGCGGCGGCCCATTTCGTGGAGCAGCGTGACGAGGACGCGGGCGCCGGACGCGCCGATCGGGTGACCGATGGCGATGGCGCCGCCGTTCACGTTCACGATGTCGGGGTTCCAGCCCATGTCCTTGTTGACCGCGAGCGCCTGGGCCGCGAAGGCCTCGTTGGCCTCCACGAGATCGAGGTCCTGGACCTTCCAGCCGGCCTTCTCCAGGGCCTTGCGGGAGGCCGGGATCGGGCCCGTGCCCATGATGGCGGGATCGACGCCGGCGGTGGCCCAGGAGGCGATGCGGGCGAGAGGCGTCAGGCCGCGCTTCTGGGCCTCATCCGCGGTCATCAGCACCAGCGCCGCGGCGCCGTCGTTGATGCCGGACGCGTTGGCGGCCGTCACCGTGCCGTCCTTGGAGAAGGCGGGCTTGAGCTTCGCCACCGCGTCGATGGTGGTGCCGGCGCGGATGTACTCGTCGTTGTCCACCACGACGTCGCCCTTGCGGGACGCAATGGTGTAGGGGACGATCTCGTCCTTGAAGCGGCCGGCCTTCTGCGCGGCCTCGGCCTTGTTCTGCGAGGTCACGGCGAACTGGTCCTGCTCGTCGCGGGTCAATTGCCAGCGCTGGGCCACGTTCTCGGCGGTGTTGCCCATGTGGTAGCCGTTGAAGGCATCGAGCAGGCCGTCCTTCAGCATCGTGTCCACGAGCTTGAAGTCGCCCATCTTGGTGCCGGAGCGCCTATGCGCGGCGTGGGGCGCCATGGACATCGACTCCTGGCCGCCGGCCACGATGATGTCGGCATCGCCGTTGGCGATCTGCTGCATGCCGATGGCGACGGTGCGCAGCCCCGAGCCGCAGAGCTGGTTCAGGCCCCACGCGGTCTTCTCCTGCGGGACGCCCGCCGCCATGGCGGCCTGGCGGGCGGGGTTCTGGCCTTGGCCGGCAATGAGGATCTGGCCGAGGATCACCTCGTCGACCTCGGCGCCCTCCACCCCGGCGCGGGCCATCGCGGCCTTGATCGCGGCGGCGCCGAGGTCGTGTGCGGGCGTGTTGGCGAAGGAGCCGTTGAACGAACCGACGGCCGTGCGCGCCGCTCCCACGATGACGATGTCTGACCGGGCCATGGAACCTCTCCTGCAAGCGGGGCTGTGATGGGGCGCTTTCACCGGGCGCCGTCTGTGACATGGATCAAAGGCTTGGGCCGCCCGAAGTCAAGAACCGCGCCGCCCACATTCCGGATGGGACTTATGCGGTGGACGCCCGCCCGCGGAGGTTTTCGCCGGCTCGGGAAGGCTTTAAGCTGAGCCTGACGGCATTTTCCGGCGGGGGCCGCATCCCTTTGGGCCGGGCATGCTCTAGGTTGGTCGAAGGGGCTCCGCTCATGGAGCCCGAAGGCCGCGCGAGTTGATGGGCACCATGGCGACGGACAAGGCAGCGGACAAGGCACCTACGGTCATCAAGAAATACGCCAACCGGCGGCTCTACCACACCGGCACCTCCACCTATGTGACCCTCGAAGACCTGGCCGGCATGGTGCGGGAGGGGGAGGATTTCGTGGTCTACGACGCGAAATCCGGCGAGGAGATCACCCGCTCGGTGCTCACGCAGATCATCTTCGAGCAGGAAAACAAGGAGGGCGGGCAGAACCTCTTGCCCGTCACGGTGCTGCGCCAGCTCATCCGCTTCTACGGCGATTCCATGCAGGCGCTGGTGCCGAGCTACCTCGAATTCTCCATGGACAACCTGTCCCGCGAGCAGCAGAAGCTGCGCGATCAGATGGCCAAGGCCTTCGGCCCCTCCGCCTTCCACATGATGGAGGAGCAGGTTCGCGCCAATATGAGCTTCTTCTCCGAGGCCATGCGGATGTTCTCGCCCTTCGCGAACCGGGACGAGAAGGGCGAGCCCAAGGGCGGCACCCCGGCCAAGCCCGAAGGCGGCGATATCGAGGGCCTGAAGCAGCAGATGGCCGACATGCAGGCGAAGCTCGAGGCGCTGTCGCGGAAATAGCCGGCCGTGAACAACAAAAAACCGGCGCCCTGGAGCGCCGGTTTTGAATCGTGTGAGCGAGGGCCCGAGGGCCTTACGCGTCGGTCTTCACCTTGAGAACCTGACGGCCCCGGTACATGCCGGTCTTCAGGTCCACGTGGTGGGGGCGACGCAGTTCGCCCGAGTCCTTGTCCTCGACATAAGTCGGGGCCTTGAGGGCGTCGGCGGAGCGACGCATGCCACGCCGCGAGGGCGAGGTTTTTCTTTTCGGAACGGCCATTTTCGTCTCCGGTCAAAGCGTGAGCGCCCGCGCAACCGGGAGACGCTCGCATCTCGAAATGGGATGAGGTGGCGGCCTTATACAGATCCCGCGCCCCTCTGGCTAGTCCCCCTGGAAGCGGGGCTTTCCGCCCCAAGCGAGACTATTTGAGGCACGCCGTCAGCGCCCCGGCGGTGTCGATTTGCGGCATCAGGCGCTCGGCCAGGCGGCGGTGGCCGGGGGTCGGGCGGCCGGGGTTGCGCCGCAAGGGGCTGGGCAGGGCCTTGGCGAGGAGCGCGGCTTCGCGGCGGTTGAGATCGCGGGCGGGTTTGCGGAAATAGCGCTGCGCCGCCGCCTCGGCTCCGAAGACCCCGTCGCCCCATTCGGCCACGTTCAGATAGGTCTCGATCATGCGCCGCTTCGACCAGACGAGGTCGATGTAGAGGGCGATCGGGATCTCGAGCCCTTTGCGGAGGTAGGAGCGGCTCGGCCACAGGAACACGTTCTTGGCGGCCTGCATCGGGATCGTCGAGGCGCCCCGGCTCGGGCCCTCCTCGTCGGCTTCCTCCACGACCTCCCAGAGCGCCTCCCAATCGACCCCGTGATGGGCGCAAAAGCGCGCATCCTCCGAGGCGATCACGGCCGCGGGCAGGTAGGGCGAAATCTCTTCGAGCGGCACGAAATCCCGCTCCACGCCTTGAGCCGTCACCCAGCGCCCGAGCATCAGGGTCGAGACCGGCGGCACGATCGTATAGGCAAGACCCAGCAGCAGCACGGCCGCGACCCAGGCGACGACGAGCCCGAGGGCGAGCCGCACCAAGGCGCGCAGGACCCGCCCGGCGGTTAAGCCTGTCCGCAGGCGGGGCCCCTCTTGCGGGTCGCGCGCCGCTGGGAAACCCGCTAAAGGGCTGCTGTCTTGCTCATCTCTCACCCGTCTTCCATCCACGGTGATCATGTCCGGCGCAACCCCCAAGGCCCGTCTCGAGGCCGAACCCTCCTCCCCCCGCGGCGACGTGGCGGCCCAAGGCGAACCCTCCTCCCCCCGCGGACACGTGGCCGCCCAGAGTGAACCCTCCCCCCGCGGCGACGTGGCCGCCCAGAGTGGACCCTCCTTCCAGGACCGCCTCCGCGATGTGGCGGGCGAAACCGAACATTTCCTGGAGGGGCTCCTCTCCGATCCGGTGCGCCCGGGCGAGATCGCTCGACCTCAGCGCCTCATGGAGGCCATGCGCCATGCGGTGCTGGCCGGCGGCAAGCGCCTGCGGCCGTTCCTCGCCGTCGAGACCGCCCGGATGCTCGGCGCGCAGGGCCAGGGCGGCCTACGCGCGGGCGCGGCGGTCGAACTCCTCCACTGTTACTCCCTCGTCCATGACGATCTCCCCTCCATGGACGACGACGACCTGCGCCGGGGCCGCCCCACGGTCCACAAGGCCTATGACGAGGCGACCGCGATCCTCGTCGGCGACGCCCTGCAAACGCTGGCCTTCGAAGTGCTGGCCGATCCCGCGACCGATCCGGACGGCGCCGTTCGCGCCGATCTCGTGCTCGGCCTCGCCAAGGCGTCGGGCCTCGGCGGCATGGTGGGCGGGCAAATGCTCGATCTCGCGGCCGAGGGCCGCTACGGCGAATCGCGCCTCGATGCGGCCGGCATCCGCGAACTCCAGGCCATGAAGACCGGTGCGATCCTCAAGTTCTCCGTGGAAGCGGGCGCCATCGTGGGCCGCGCCGATGCGGGCGCACGGGCGGATCTCGTGGCCTTCGGCCGCGCGCTCGGCGCCGCCTTCCAGGTCGCCGACGACATCCTCGATCGGGAGGCCTCCGCCGAGGCCATGGGCAAGCGCACCGGCAAGGATCAGGAAAAGGGCAAGGGCACGCTGGTCGACATGCTCGGTCTCGACGGCGCGCGCCGCGAATGCGCCCGCCTCGTGGACGAAGCCGACGCGGCCCTGAAGCGCTTCGGCCCCGCCGCCGATCTCCTGCGCGAGGCGGCCCGCTTCACCGTGGAGCGGAAGGCCTAAAACGAGCCACGCCTATGACGATCACCCTGCGCCCGGCCACCGAGGCCGACATCCCGTTCGTCATGGCGAAGGAGCGGATGCCGGGCTTCGAGCGGACGGTCGGACGCTGGGAGGAGGCCGCCCACCGGGCCGAGATGGCGAACCCGGCGAGCGCCTACTGCATCGGCGAGCGCGACGGTACGCCTGCGGGCTTCGCCATGCTGCAGTCCCTCGACGAACCGGCCGGCAACGTGCACTTGAGGCGCATCGCGGTAGCGGTGCCGGATCGCGGCGTCGGCCGCGCCATCCTGGTCCAAGTGGCCGCTTGGGTGTTCGCGCGGCCCCAAAGCCACCGCTTCTGGCTCAACGTCGCGCCGCACAACGAGCGGGCGCGCCACCTCTATGCCGGCGTCGGTTTCCAGCAGGAGGGCGTGCTGCGCGAGGTCCATATCAACCCGCAGGGCGAGCGCACCTCATCCGTCGTGATGTCGCTCCTGCGATCCGAATGGGACGCGCGCCAGAGCGGCTGAGGGGCTAGCCCCAAGCAGAGCGGCGCCCGACCCACTCCCTCATCCTGAGACGGCGCTGCGTCCCTCCTCGGGATGAGGGAGTGGGTTGGAACTCGGTCCCGACCGCGCGTCCATGGACGAGGCCGCGCGCACCACCGGGCGTCCTTAACCAGGCTCCGTGGTCGGCACCCAGAAATGCAGTTTGCTGCGGCCCGGGCGCTCCTCGTTCGGCCAACTGCTCGACAGGACGCCGCCATTGGCGAGAATAGACCGGCGCGCGCCCTCGTTGTCGTCGTCGCAGGTGATGGCAACGCGGTCCATACCCTCGGCACGAGCAACCGGCAGAACGAGGCGCAGGGCTTGCGTGGCGTAACCACGCCGCCGCTTCCACGGCACGATCGCATAGCCCACATGACCCGACACCCAGTCCGGCAATGCCTCGGTGCCGCGCTGGAAGCGGAGGGTGATCTGGCCGCAGAAACCCTCGTCCACGATCCAGAACAGGTGGAATGGCAGGCGCGGGAACACGCGGCCGTCCGGCAGCTTCACCTGGCCCTTCGGATCCGTGAGATCGTGCAGGAAAGCGCTGCGGTCGCGCCGCAGCGCTTCGAGGTATGGACCGCTCACATCCCGCGTGGTCTGCGGCGACCAGCCCTGCGCCAGCGCGGCTTCGTATACCGGCAGAAGGGCAGCGCTCGGCCTGACGAGCGTGACGGCAGACATTGCGCCTGCCTAGACGGTGACCTGCGTGCCCACTTCCACCACGCGCCCGGTTGGAATCTGGAAGAAATCCGTGGCGTCGCTGGCCGATTTGGCGAGGCCGATGAACAGCCTGTCCTGCCAGAGCGGCATGCCCGATTGCGCCGCGGGGCGGATCGAGCGGCGGGAGAGGAAGAACGACGTCGCCATGATGTCGAACTTGAAGCCGAGCTTGCGCAGGATCGCGAGACCGCGCGGAATGTTCGGCGTCTCCATGTAGCCGTAGATCATCATGATCTTCCAGAACGAGTCGCCCACATGCTCGATGCGGACGCGGTCCTCGTCGTGAACGCGCGGCGTGTCCACGGTCTTGACGGTCAGCACCACGTTCTTCTCGTGCAGGACCTTGTTGTGCTTCAGGTTGTGGAGGAGCGCGGCCGGCGCCGTATCGGGATCGCTGGTGAGGAACACGGCGGTGCCCTTCACCCGGTGCGGCGGGCTCTTCTGCAGCATGCCGACGAGCTCGACCAGCGGCACGTCGGTCTTGCGCGTCTTCTCGAACAGAATCCGCGTGCCCTTGAGCCAGGTCAGCATCACGACGATGAGCGCGGTGGCCAGGAGCACGGGGACGTAGCCGCCGGTGAAAAGCTTGGTGAGGTTCGCGCTGAAGAAGGCGAGATCGATGACGAGAAAGGGCACCATGACCAGGAGCGTGAGGCCGAGACTCCAGCGCCAGCCCTTCCAGATCACGATGATGGCCAGCAGCGCGTCCATGGTCATCGCGCCGAACACGGAGATCCCGTAGGCGCTCGCCAGGTTGCTCGATGAGCCGAAGGCGAGCACGAGGAAGATGACGCCGCACAGCAGCAGGGCGTTGATCCGCGGGATGTAGATCTGGCCCTGGTGCGAGGCGGACGTGAAGCGGATCTCCATGCGCGGGAGCAGGCCGAGCTGGATGGCTTGGCGCGTGAGCGAAAAGGCGCCGGTGATCACCGCCTGACTGGCCGTGATGGTGGCGATGGTTGCCATGCCGACGAGCGGCAAGGCCGCCCAATCGGGCACCAGATTGAAGAACGGATTCTCAATGGTTTCGGGATGGCTCAGGACGAGTGCACCCTGCCCGAAATAGTTGATGATGAGCGCCGGGAAGACGAGCCCGAGCCAGGCGACGCGCACCGGTCCGCGGCCGAAATGGCCGAGATCGGAATAGAGCGACTCCGTTCCCGTGGCGACGAGCGCCACGGCACCGAGGACGGCGAGCGAGACGCCCGGGTAGTTCACGAAAATCATGATGCCGTGAACCGGATTGACGGCCGCGAAGACGCCGGGATCGTCGGCGATGTGCAGCAGGCCGGTGCCGATCAGAACCAGAAACCAGACCACCATGATGGGGCCGAAGAAAGCGGCTACCCGGCTGGTCCCCTGGCCCTGGACCATGAAGAGGCTGACCAGGATGACGAGCGCGACGGGAACGATGTAGGGCTCGAAGGCCGGAGTCGCGATCTTCAGGCCTTCCATGGCTGACAGCACCGAGATGGCCGGCGTGATCACCGCGTCTCCGTAGAAGAGACCGGCGCCCGCAGCCCCCAGCAGCAGCGCCACGGGGGCCCGCCGGCCCATCGCACGCTGGGCCAGGGCAACGAGAGTCAAGGTGCCGCCTTCGCCGTTGTTGTCGGCGCGCAGAAGGATCACGACGTATTTGATCGTGACCACCAGGGTCAGCGACCACAGGATCAGCGAGAGGACGCCGATGACCGCATCCCGCGTGGGGGGGCCGCCGTCGCTGACCGCGGCAACGGCCTCGCGCAAGGCGTAAAGGGGGCTCGTGCCGATGTCCCCATAGACCACGCCGACCGAGCCGAGCGCGAGGGTCCAGAAACTCGCCTTGTGATGAGCCTCCGGTAGGGCGGACTCCGTCGGCGCGGCGGAATCGGGGTGCCCGGGAGCGGCTTGGGTATCGGCCATGGGATTTGGGGTTGGTCGGACGAGGGAAAGCCAGGATCAGCTTACAAAAAGAAATCCGCTCGCCTGAGCGGTTCTTGAGGATCGAACGCGACGGCCGTCCGTGCCGGCGCGGCGGCGTCTTACCATAACGCGCACAGGCTCAAAGCGGAATCTGCCAAGCGGGTTCCCGCCGGGGCCCTCGGCTCCGGCGGCGTGTTGTCACCCATGCTCCCGGCGCGGGCCTGCGTTTCCGCCAGGCCCGACCGTCACGTCCGGTCGCGCTTACTCCGCCGCGTCGCGGCCGGACTGGCCGTAGCGCTTCTCGATGTAGTCGATGACGAGCTTGTGGAAGTCCTGGGCGAGCGTCGGGCCGCGGAGCGTCACGGCCTTGCGGCCGTCGATGAACACGGGCGCAGCCGGGCTCTCGCCGGTGCCGGGGAGCGAGATGCCGATATCGGCATGCTTCGACTCGCCCGGGCCGTTCACGATGCAGCCCATCACGGCCACATTCAGGTTCTCGACACCCGGATACTGGCGCTTCCAGTCCGGCATCGAGGTCGAGATCCAGTTCTGGATGTCGCGGGCGAGTTCCTGGAACACCGTCGAGGTGGTGCGGCCGCAGCCGGGGCAGGCGGCGACGAGGGGCACGAAGGTGCGAAAGCCCATGGTCTGCAGCAGTTCCTGGGCGGCCTTCACCTCGAGGGTCCGGTCTCCGCCGGGCTCGGGCGTCAGCGAGAAGCGGATCGTGTCGCCAATCCCCTCCTGGAGCAGGATGCCAAGCGCGGCCGAGGAGGCCACGATGCCCTTCGAGCCCATGCCGGCCTCGGTGAGGCCGAGATGGATGGCGTAATCGGAGCGCCGCGCCACCTCGCGGTAGACCGCGATGAGATCCTGCACCGCCGAGACCTTGGCGGAGAGCACGATCTTGTTGCGCGGCAGGCCGATCTCCTCGGCGCGGGCGGCCGAGAGAAGGGCCGACTGCACCATGGCCTCGCGGGTGATGGCGCGGGCTTCGAGCGGCTGGGCCGAACGGGCGTTCTCGTCCATCAGGTGCGTGAGAAGCTCCTGATCGAGGGACCCCCAGTTCGCGCCGATGCGCACCGCCTTGTTGTAGCGGATCGCCATTTCGACGATGGCGGAGAACTGCCGGTCCTTCTTGTCCTTGAAGCCCACATTGCCCGGGTTGATCCGGTACTTGGCGAGCGCCTCGGCGCAGGCCGGGTGATCGGCGAGGAGCTGGTGGCCGATATAGTGGAAGTCGCCGACGAGCGGGACCGTGACGCCGATGCGGTCGAGCCGCTCGCGGATCTTCGGCACCGCAGCCGCGGCCTCGTCCCGGTCCACCGTGATGCGCACGATCTCGGAGCCCGCGCGGGCGAGGGCCGAGACCTGGGCGACCGTGCCGTCCACGTCCGCGGTGTCGGTGTTGGTCATCGACTGCACGACGATCGGGGCGCCGCCGCCGACCTGGACGTTGCCGACCATGACGCCCACCGTCCGGTGGCGGGGCAGGGGGCCGGCTGGGGCGGCCTGAGGCGCGGTCGCGGCCGGGAGGACGGGGGCGAGAAGGGTCGAGGTCATACGGGGGTCCTGAAAACGCGGGTTCTAGCTGAAGCCTTCGAGGGCGGGCGTCAAGCTGAGCGGGGCGAAGGGGGCTGCGGAAGGCTAAAGCGGGTTCGTGACAGGGATGCGTCGCGGCCGGGCAGGGGCTCGATCATGCGGGAGAAGCCTCCCGGCAATGGCCGCAACGGCCGGAAATCTCCAGCACCTGGCGCTGGGGCTGGAAGCGCTCCCGGGCGAGCAGGCCCGTCAGCGCCTCCGAGAGGGGTTGCGAGGAGAGCTCGTCCACTCCGCCGCAATCCTCGCAGATCAGGAAGGCCACGAGGTCGGCGGGGCCGTGGCCATGGGGGCAGGCCACGTAGGCATTGTGGCTGGCGAGCCGGTGGGCCAGCCCCTGCTCCATGAGAAAATCGAGGGCGCGATAGACCGCGACGGGGGCGGGGCGGCGGCCCTTGGGACCGGCCTTGCCGCCCTCCGGCGCGCCGATGCGCTCCAGGAGGTCGTAGGCCCCGAGGGGCTTGTGGGTGGCGTAGAGCGCCTCCAGGACCTGCCGCCGGATGGGGGTCAGCCGCGCGCCCTCCGCCCGGCAGGCGGCTTCCGCCTTGGCCAGGGCCTCCGCGGCGCGCTCCGACTGGTGGGCCGCATGGGCGCAGCCCTCGTGCCCGTGGTGGTGCGCGTGGTCGTGCTTGGTGTCCCCGGCCGGGTGGGCGTGGTCGCGCTTCCCGTCGTGAGGATGGTTCGCGTGGTGGTCGGTGGCCATGGGCCTCCTCTTAGCACCGGAGCGCCGTGAGGGCACCCACCCGGTCCGGCGGCCTCACGGGCTTGTCAGCCCGGGCCGCTCCTTGAAGCCCCATATGGGGATGCTGACTTTTGCGCTGCAACATCCTACACCGGCGCGGCTGTTTCCCTTGTGAAGGTTTTTGCGATGCTTCAGTCCAAAGCGGCCGTCGTCACCGGCTCCACCAGCGGGATCGGTCTCGCCATCGCGCGGGCCATGGCGAAGGAGGGCGCGAACGTGCTCCTCAACGGCTTCGGCAACCCCGACGAGATCGAGGCCACGCGGGCCGGCATCGAGGCGGAATTCGGCGTCAAGGCCGTCTATTCCGCGGCCGACATGTCGAAGCCCGCCGAGATCGAGGGCATGATCCGGCAGGCGGAAGAAGCCTTCGGCTCCGTGGACGTTCTCGTCAACAATGCGGGCATCCAGCACGTCTCGCCGGTGGAGGATTTCCCCATCGAGAAGTGGGACGCCATCATCGCGATCAATCTCTCCTCCGCCTTCCACACCACCCGCGCGGCCATTCCCGGCATGAAGCGGCGGGGCTGGGGGCGGATCATCAACACCGCCTCGGCCCACTCCCTTGTGGCCTCGCCCTTCAAGTCGGCCTATGTGGCCGCGAAACACGGCATTGCGGGCTTCACCAAGACCATCGCGCTCGAGGTCGCGGCGCAAGGCATCACCGTGAACTGCATCTCGCCGGGTTACGTCTGGACGCCCCTGGTCGAGCGGCAGATCCCCGACACCATGAAGGCCCGCGGCCTCACCAAGGAGCAGGTCATCAACGACGTGCTCCTGGAGGCCCAGCCCACGAAGCAGTTCGTCACCGTCGACCAGGTGGCGGGCCTCGCGGTCTTCCTGTGCTCGGATGCGGCGAGCAACATCACGGGCGCCAACCTCTCCATGGACGGCGGCTGGACCGCTCGGTGATCGCCGCGGGACCATCGATGGACGGCGGCTGGACAGGCCGGTGATGGGCCGAACGAAACTGAAGAGAGGCGCACCCCGCGGCCTCGCGGGGCTGCGGGCTGAGAAAACCGTGTCGCTGGCGCTCCAGGGCGGCGGCGCGCACGGCGCTTTCACCTGGGGTGTCCTCGACGCCATCCTGGAGGACGGGCGCCTCGCCATCGAGGCGGTCACGGGCGCCAGCGCCGGCGCCATGAACGCGGTCGTCATGGTGGAGGGCTGGTTGGAGGGCGGCGCGGACGGAGCGCGGTCGCAGCTCGAAACCTTCTGGCGGCGCGTGAGCATCGACGGCACCCTGAACCCGGTCCAGCGCGGCCTCTTCGACCACTTCCTGAGCTTCTGGAGCGGGCAGGTCTGGGGCGACCTCGTGGCGAGCCGGCTCAGCCCTTACGACACCAATCCGCTCAACATCAATCCGCTGCGCGATGCGGTGGACGAGCTCATCGATTTCGAGCGCGTGCGCGCCTGCGACGGGGTCAAGCTCTTCATCACCGCCACCAATGTGTGGACCGGCAAGGTGGCGGTGTTCGAGCGCCCCCAGCTCACCGCCGACCACCTCATGGCCTCGGCCTGCCTGCCCACCGTGTTCAAGGCCGTCGAGATCGACGGCGAGCCCTATTGGGACGGCGGCTATATGGGCAACCCGGCCCTGTTCCCGCTCTTCTACGGCACGGGAACGGACGACATCCTGCTGGTGCAGATCAATCCGGTCGAGCGGCGCCAGACCCCGCGCACGGCGGGCGAGATTCACAACCGCCTCAACGAGATCACCTTCAACGGCAATCTCCTGCGGGAACTGCGCGCCATCGAGTTCGTGACCCGGCTCATCGACACCGGCAAGCTGTCGCGCGACGAGTACAAGCGGGTGCTCATGCATCGGATCGACGGCTCCGGCGTGCTCGACGATTACGAGGCCTCCTCGCGGTTGCACGCCGATTGGAACTTCTTCGTCACGCTGCGCGATGCCGGCCGCGCCACCGCGCAACGCTGGCTTCAGGCCAACTACGACGCCATCGGCACGCGGGCGACCCTCGACCTCAAGGCCGAAGTCGCATGAGGCGCTTTCCGCCCGAGCGCATCGTCTGCCTCACGGAAGAGACCACGGAAACGCTCTATCTCTTGGGAGAGGAGCGCCGCATCGTTGGCGTGTCGGGCTACGCGGTGCGCCCGCCTCGCGTGCGCAAGGAAAAGCCCCGCGTCTCGGCCTTCATCTCGGCGGATGTGCCGAAAATCCTGGCGCTCGAACCCGATCTCGTCCTCACCTTCTCGGACCTCCAGGCCGACATCGTGCGCGACCTCGTGCGGGCGGGCGTCGCGGTCCACGCCTTCAACCACCGGGACGTGGCCGGCATCCTCGCGATGGTCAGAACCCTCGGCGCGCTCGTTGGATGCCTCGAGCGGGCCGACGCCCTCGTGCGCGATCTGGAGCGCGGCTTGAACGAGGCGCGCCAGGCGGCGGCCGCCTTGCCCGGGCGCCCGCGCGTCTACTTCGAGGAATGGAACGAGCCCATGATCTGCGGCATCCGCTGGGTCTCGGAACTGGTCGAGATCGCCGGCGGCGTGGACGTGTTCGCGGAGCGCTCGCGGGCGCCCGACGCGCGGGGCCGCTTCGTGACGCCCGAGGAGGTGATCGCGGCCGCACCCGAGGTGATCGTCGGCTCCTGGTGCGGCAAGCGCTTCGTGCCGGCCCAGGTGGCGGCGCGCCCGGGTTTCGACGCCCTGCCGGCGGTGCAGGCCGGCGCGCTTCACGAGATCAAGAGCCCGATCATCCTCCAGCCCGGCCCGGCGGCCCTCACCGACGGCTTGGCCGCGCTGCGGCGGATCATCGAGGCGGCGGCTCGGGCCTGAACCGCCACACGCTCGATCGTTTGATCTCCGCATCCTCCAGCGAGCGGGTCACCGGCACCTCGTAGGATTTAAGCGCTTCGAGCGCATCCTTGGGCAGATAGGACCGCCCGGGGTCGCCGATGAGCACCGTGGCCCCGCGCCGGCCCAAGGTCTGGAGCCAGGCCACGACGCGCTCCGCGGTGTCCCGCTCGTAGCAGATGTCGCCGGCGAGCACCGTGTCCCAACCATGGTCCTGGCCCACGAGATCGGCTTGCAGCGCCCCGATCGCGACCCCGTTCGCCTCCGCATTGAGCCCGATGGCGGCGAGCGCAAAGGGGTCGATATCGCAGGCGCTGACCTCACCTGCGCCCGCCTTCGCGGCCGCGATGGCCACCAGCCCCGAGCCCGAGGCGAAATCGAGCACCGTCCGCCCGCGCACGGTTTCAGGATGGTCGAGGATGTAGCGCGCAAGCGCCTGACCGCCGGCCCAGGCGAAGGCCCAGAAGGGCGGGGGAAGGCCGAGGGTTCCGAGTTCCTCTTCCGTCTTCTGCCAGAGGTCCGTGGCCTCGTCGGCCACATGAAGCCGGATCTCGGGCGCGTGGGGCACGGGGCGAAGGCGCGTCTCGGCCCGGATGAAGGCGATCGGATCGGCGAT
Source organism: Microvirga sp. (assembly GCA_035944635.1). Taxonomy (GTDB): domain Bacteria; phylum Pseudomonadota; class Alphaproteobacteria; order Rhizobiales; family Beijerinckiaceae; genus Microvirga. The sequence goes on along the minus strand of DASZAZ010000071.1, from coordinate 93,683 downwards.
CAAAAACGTCTCCGCGATGAACGGCCCAGCTTTAAGACGCCGCACCCCTGAGAGGGAACATCCCCCGTCACATCCCGTTCAATGCCCGCTGACAGAGGTGAGGAGCGCGACATGGAAGGCGGCTGGCTACCGTTGGTGTTGGGAACCGTGGCGGGGTTGCTGTCCACATCGAGCTTCGTCCCCCAGGTCTGGAAGGCCTGGAAGGAGGGGCACATGGAGGCGATCTCGAAGCGCATGTACATCGTCACGGTCTCGGCCTTCGTGCTCTGGACCGTCTACGGTTTCGTGATCGGCTCCTGGCCCATCATCATCTTCAACATCCTGAGCCTCATCCTGAGCTCGACCATCCTCGTGCTCAAGCTTCGCAACGACAGCAAGGGCGCGGGCGCGACAGAGGCGACGCCCTAACCCTTGCGGCAAAGCCGTCTCGGAACTCCGAGAACCGGCGCCCGGTTGATTCCTCACCGGTATGGAAGGTGTAAGCGATGCTTGAGGAGCGCCCCCAGGAGACGGACAGCGTCGTCGACCCCCGCGACGCCGCGGAGTCGGCGGGCCTGCGCTACGTGTCGGACGAAGAGCCCGGCATCCGCCGCCAGAAGGCCGGCAAGGGCTTCACCTACATCAAGCCGAACGGGGCCAAGGTCGAGGACGAGGCCACACTGAAGCGCATCCGCTCCCTCGTGATCCCGCCTGCCTACACCGATGTGTGGATTTCGCCTCACGCCAACGGCCATATCCAGGCCACGGGCCGCGACGCCAAGGGCCGCAAGCAGTACCGCTACCACCCGGCCTTCCGCGAGGTCCGCGAGAGCACGAAATACGAGCACATGCTCGAATTCGCCCAGGCCCTGCCGGCGATCCGCAAGACCGTCCAGGCGCATATGAGCGAGCGGGGCTTGGGCCGCAACAAGGTGCTGGCCACCGTGGTGCACCTGTTGGAGACCACGCTCATCCGCGTCGGCAACGCGGATTACGCCAAGCAGAACAAGAGCTACGGCCTCACCACGCTGCGCGACCCTCATGTGAAGGTCGAGGGTGCGGGCCTGCGCTTCCAGTTCAAGGGCAAGAGCGGCAAGACCTGGTCCCTGCAGGTAAAGGACCGCCGCATCGCCCGGATCGTGAAGGCCTGCCAGGACCTGCCGGGGCAGGACCTCTTCCAGTACATCGACGAAGCGGGCGAGCGGCAATCCGTGACCTCGGCGGATGTGAACGCCTATCTCAAGGAGATCACGGGCCGGGACGTCACCGCCAAGGATTTCCGCACCTGGGCCGGCACCGTGCTCGCAGCGCTCGCCTTGGCCGAGTTCGAAACCTTCGATTCCGACGCGAAGGCCAAGAAGAACGTCCGCGTCGCCATCGAGCGCGTGTCCTCCAGGCTCGGCAACACCCCCACGATCTGCCGCAAATGCTACGTCCACCCGGAGGTGTTCACCTGCTACATGGAGGGCGCGCTTCTGCTCGAGGTCAAAGAGGAGATCGAGCAGGAGCTGCGCGAGGATCTCGCGGGTCTCAAAGCCGAAGAAGCCGCGGTGCTCTCGCTTCTCGAGGCCCGTCTCAACCGCGATCTGGGTCTCCTGAAGGACAAGCCGCAGAGCGGGAAGGCCGCGAAGCGCCAGGTGAAGCGGCGCGGCGGACCGCGCCCGGAGCCCGCTGCAGCCCGCGCCTGAGGATCACTCTCCTTCTCGCCGCCAGCGGGAGAGGGGCCGGTCGGTGGAGCTGGCGGTCTTGCGCTCTTCACTGCCATTTCCGGGGCGAGTGCAGCGAGAGCCCGACCCGAAGGGGCCGCCTTAGCGGCAAACCCAAATGGCTAGCTCTACCCGGAGAGACCTCCTGGGTTCCGGCCCGCCCTGCGGGCGACCGGAATGACGGGCATAGCGCTCGTCCGTCCAGCCCCTCACCCTAACCCCCTCCCCGTGAACGGGGAGGGGGAATCGGCCGCGAAACATTTGGCGCAGGTTCGCGTTGGCGTCGGTCCCTCTGCTGACGGAGACCTCCCATGCGCGTCCATCACCTCAATTGTGGTTGCATGTGCCCGGTGGGAGGGCGCCTGTGGGACGGCGTGAGCCGCGGGCCGACGGGCCGGCTCGTCTGCCATTGCCAGCTCATCGAGACCGAACGGGGTCTCGTGATGGTCGATACCGGGTTCGGCATGCGGGACATCGAGCACCCCTACGAGCGCCTCAGCCCCCTCTTCATCCACGTGAACCGCATCCAGTTCGACCGCCGCTGGGCTGCGGTCGAGCAGGTGCGCCGCCACGGCTTCAGTCCCCGCGACGTGCGCCACATCATCCTCACTCATCTGGACTTCGACCATGCGGGCGGCCTGGAGGATTTCCCGAACGCGAAGGTCCATGTCATGCAGGCCGAGATGGATGCGGCGCGCACCCGCGACGGCTTCATCCAGAGCCGCCGCTACCGTCCGGAGCAATGGGACGAGGTGAGGAACTGGCGCTTCTACCGCGAGGGCGGCGAGCGCTGGTTCGGCTTCGAGGCCGTGCGCGACCTCGACGGATTACCGCCCGAGATCCTCGTCGTCCCGCTGCCGGGCCACACCACGGGGCATGCGGGCGTCGCCATCGAGACCCCCGAGGGTTGGATGCTGAACGCGGGCGACGCCTATTTCCACCGCCACGAGATGGATGCCGATCCCTCCTGCACCCCGGGGCTTGCCGCCTACCAAACCCTCATGGAGGTGGACCGGGAGGCGCGCCTCTACAACCAGGACCGCCTGCGGGAACTCGCCAATGCGGAACGCGGCGTGCGCATCTTCTGCAGCCACGATCCGGTGGAGCTGGAGGCCCTGCAACTGCAGGCCGAAGGGCGGATGCGGGCGGCGGCCTAAAATCCCTCCCCGCCAGGGGAGGGTGCCCCGCAGGGGCAGGTGGGGTGGAAGCGACCACCTCCCCGCCTTGAGCTCTCATCCCACCCGGTCCTTTGGACCACCCTCCCTTAGCAGGGAGGGATCGGAGCGCGACGGAATGGCCGGGTTGCCATTCCACGCCAAGCTCTAGCTAAATCACGGACGCTGCACGAAGCCGGAGACTGGTGATGGAACTTGACGCCCTGATGCTGTCGCGCATCCAGTTCGCGTTCACGGTCGCCTTCCACATCATCTTCCCTGCCTTCACGATCGGTCTTGCCAGCTGGCTCGCGGCGCTGGAGTTCCAGTGGCTGCGCACGGGCGATCAGCTCTATCGCAACCTCTTCAAGTTCTGGTCCAAGATCTTCGCGGTGTCCTTCGGCCTCGGCGTCGTGTCCGGCATCGTGATGAGCTTCCAGTTCGGCACCAACTGGTCCCGCTTTTCCGAATTCACCGCGAATGTGCTTGGCCCCCTCATCCAATACGAGGTGATCACCGCCTTCTTCCTCGAGGCCGCGTTCCTCGGCATCATGCTGTTCGGCTGGAACCGGGTCGGCAACAAGCTGCACTTCTTCGCCACCTGCATGGTGGCGCTGGGCACCCTCACCTCCGCGTTCTGGATTCTCTCCGCCAATTCCTGGATGCAGACGCCCGCGGGCTTTCGCATCGAAAACGGGGTCGCGGTGGCGGAGGATTGGTGGCAGATCGTCTTCAATCCGTCCTTCCCCTACCGCTACGCCCATATGGTGATGGGCTGCTATCTCACGACCGCCTTTGCGGTCGGCGGCATGTCGGCCTGGATGATCCTGCGCCAGCGCCAGGAGCCGGCGGAAAAGGTGCGCGGCGCGCGGCGCTCTCTCTCCATGGCCATGTGGTTCGCCGCCATCGTGGTGCCGATGCAGATCGTCATGGGCGACCTGCACGGGCTCGGCGTCCTCAAATACCAGCCCACCAAGCTCGCCGCCATGGAGGGCAACTGGGATCGCATGAGCAACATGCCGTTGCGCCTCTTCGCGATCCCGGACGAGGTGAACGAGACCAACCATTACGAGATCGCGATCCCGAAGATCGGCTCCTGGATTCTCACCCACGCCTATGACGGCGTGGTGCCGGGGTTGAAGGACGTGCCGCGCGACCAGCGCCCGCCGGTCTGGCCCGTGTTCTTCTCGTTCCGCATCATGGTGGGCATCGGCTTCCTGATGCTGGGGCTTGCTCTCTGGAGCCTGTATCTGCGCTGGAAGGGCACGCTCTTCACCAACATCTGGTTCCTGCGCGCCGCCATGCTGATGACGCCCTCCGGCTTCGGCGCGGTGCTGTTCGGCTGGTTCACCGCCGAGATCGGCCGGCAGCCCTATGTGGTGTACGGCTACTTGCGCACGGCGGACGCGGTCTCGCCCGTGACGGCCGGCGCGGTGACCACCTCCCTCGTCACCTTCTTCGTGGTCTACATGATCGTGTTCGGCTTCGGGAGCTACTATCTCGCGAAGCTCCTGCGCAAGGGCCCCGAGCCCATCGAGGAGGCCGTGCGCGGCAGCGATTTCGGCGCAACCGACAAACGGCCGAAACGGCCCCTCTCGGTGCCGGACGAGCACCTCGACGGGCGCCGCCCGCAGCCGGCGGAATAGGAGGGCCGGGATGGTCGAATTCCTTCAATCCTTTGCGCCCGGGCTCGAAGGCCAGGCCTTCTGGCTGCCGCTGGTCTGGGCCGTGCTGCTCGCGATCGCGGTCGCCATGTATGTGGTGGTGGACGGCTTCGACCTCGGCGTCGGCATCCTGTTCACGAGCGCGCAAAGCGAGAACTGGCGCGACCGCATGATGCTCTCCGTGGCGCCGATCTGGGACGGCAACGAAACCTGGCTCATCCTCGGCGGCGGCGGTCTGCTCGCCGTGTTCGGCATGGCCTATTGGGTCATCCTGCCCGCCCTCTACATCCCGCTGCTGATCATGCTGATCGCGCTCATCTTCCGCGGTGTCGCCTTCGAGTTCCGCTTCAAGGCCGATACCTCCAAGCGCATCTGGGACTACGCCTTCCACTACGGATCCCTCGTCGCCACCTTCGCGCAAGGCGTGGTGCTCGGAGCCTTCGTGCAGGGCTTCGAGGTGCAGAACCGGCAATTCGCCGGCGGCACCTTCGACTGGTTCTCGCCCTTCAGCCTCATGACCGGCGTCGGCCTCGTCTGCGGCTACGGATTGCTCGGCGCCACCTGGTGCGTGATGAAAACCACGGGCGAGCTCGAGATGTGGTCGCGGCGCATGTCGGTGCGCTTCCTCATCGCCACCATCGTGTCCATGGGCATCGTCAGCGCCTGGGTGCCGTTTCTGGGCACCGAGATCGAGCGGCGCTGGTTCTCGATGCCGAACATCGTCTTCCTCGCGGCGGTGCCGCTGGTCACCGCCTTCGTGGCCTGGCGGATCTATCGCACCCTGCAGGACGGCCGGCACTACCCGCCGTTCCTGTTGAGCATCGCGCTCTTCCTGCTCGGGTTCCTAGGCCTCGCGATCTCGCTCTTTCCCTATCTCATCCCGCCCAACATCACGATCTGGCAGGCCTCGAACCGGCCGGAATCGCAGATGTTCGCGCTGGTCGGCTACTCGGTCGTCATGCCGCTCACGTTCCTCTACACCGCCTATGCCTATTACGTGTTCCGCGGCAAGGTCGCCGAGGATGTGCAGTCGAGCGGGTACCATTAGTGCGGCACGGGGAGAACGAACCTCGCGGCCCGCAATCCGCACGCAGCCGGGTCGTCTGGTTCGTCGGGCTTTACGTCGTGAGCGCCGTGCTGTTCGCCGCGGCCGTCTACGGCCTGCGCGCCGTGATTCCGCGCTGATGCGAAAAAGGGCGCCCTGGGGCGCCCTTCGCTTTGACTCGTGAGAAGAGGCGTTCAGCGTTCGGAGCCGATGAAGCCCTTCGAGGTGAGCACCACCCAGCGCTTGCCGCGCCGCTCGATCGCTTCCACGGGACCGACGCCGGGGATGTTGCCGCCCTGGCTCACCTCGTAGAGGCGGCGGTTGCGGCCTTCGATCAGCGCCACCCCGTCATAGACCTCGTGCAGCACCCAGCCTTCGAGTTGGACGTCCCGCACCACGGGCTTTGGCTCGGCCGGCTTTGTCTCCACGCTGCCGGTCTGGGCCGGGCCCTCGACGGGGGCGGGCACCGCCGGCGCGGCGGCTGTCGGCTTGGCGGCCGCCGATTGCAGGGTGGTCATCTGGCGTTCCATGCGGTCGAAGCGCTCGGTCAGCGCCGCGAGCTTCACGCCCGGATCCTTGGCGATGGTCTCGATCCGGTCGAGCTGCTCGCCCACCTTCGAGAAGCGGGCGCCGGCATCGCCGGGCGAACGCTCGATGCGCTCCATCATCTGGCTCTGCCGGGTCAGGAGGTCGGCCTTGGAGCGGTCCACGCTTTCTTTCAGCGCGTCGATGGCAACCTTGAGGGCTTTGATGTCGCCGGTGAGGCGCACCACGTCGTTCTGGCCTTGGCGCAGGGCCTGAGCGGCCTCGGCCCATTGCCGGTTCGTGGCCTCGGCATTCGAGGGCCCAGCGGTCGCGAAGGCCTCCGCGCCAAGCCAGCCGGTCCCGATCGCGACGAGAACAGCCGCCGCCTGCGCGGCCGGACGCCTGAAGGCCGCGAAGCGGCTCGGGGCAACCGGGCTCATGGTCTCCTCCGCCTTCAGCGGCTCGAGGGTGGCGTCGGGCTTCGCGGCCTCGGGCCGGGTGCTGCTCACCGCAAGCGCCAGAGCCGCGCTCGCGGTGGATTCCGGTGCGCTCTCGGCCGACACGGTCCGGACGACCGGACGAGCTGGTGATTCGGTCTTGAGCGTCTCGACCGCTGCTGGCGCCGGGTTTGACGCGGCCGCGCTGCGGGTCCGGATCACGCGTTTCTTGGAGGTCGCTGGGGTGGACTGGTCGCTCATGGTGGTGTTCCGCTAGAGGGATTACACCATTGGTAACCATGATGATTTACCAAAGCGTTACCATGAATGTCGGAGCTGCACGGGATGTGCCGATCGCGGCTTTCTTGCCTTTCAGAGCGCTTGGAATACCCGCGCTCGACGCTACGCAGCCGACCGGTCGTATGCTCGTGATCGCCCGATGCAGTCGTGGCATCGGTGGTTCGCTCCTGGAGAGGCTGGTCTTCGCCCATGATCTCCCTTGTCCGGCTTATCGCCGCTCTTGCTGCCATCGTTCTCGCATGTCCCGCCGCAGCCCTCGATGAGACCCTGCTGCAACAGCGGATCGCGGCGCTCGGCCGGGAGGCCGGCAAGGGCGCGCTCGGTGTTGGGGTGCTCGATTTGCGCACCGGCGAGCGCTGGCTGCACAACGGCAACCGGCCGTTTCCCATGCAGAGCGTCTACAAGGCGCCCATCGGCGTGGCGGTTCTGCGCGAGGTGGATCGCGGGCGTCTCAAACTCGATCAGGAGGTGACGATCCGGCGCGAGGATCTGAGCGTGCCGCTGAGCCCCATCAATCGCGAGTTCTCGGGCGAAAGCCGCACCTACACGGTCGGGCGCCTGCTGGAGCTCATGGTGTCGCTGAGCGACAACACCGCCGCCGATGTGCTGATGCGTCTCGCCGGTGGGCCAGCGGCGGTCACGGCGCTCCTCAAGGAGGCCGGCATCGAGGGGATGCGGATCGATCGCTACGAGCGCGAGCTGCAGCCGCAGACGCTGGGTCTCGGGCCGTTCCAGCCCGAATGGACCGATTACGCCGCCTTGAGCGCGGCCTCCGCTAGGCTGCCGGAGGCGCAAAGGCGCAAGGCGCTCGACGCCGCTCTCGCCGACCCGCGGGACAGCGCCACGCCCGCTGCCTCCCTCGACTTCCTTGCGAAGCTGCAGGCCGGCCGGCTTCTGTCGCCGGCCTCGACCGATCTCCTGCTCCAGATCATGCGCGGCTCCCCCACAGGGCCGGCGCGGCTGAAGGCCGGCCTGCCGAAGGGCTCGGCCCTGGCGCACAAGACCGGCACCTCGGCCACGGGCCTCGGCATCAACATGGCCACCAACGATATCGGCCTCGCGACGCTCCCCGACGGGAGAGTGGTGGCGATCGCGGCCTATCTCTCCGGGTCGGAGAAGCCGGCCGCTTCGCGCGAACGCATCCTCGCGGAGGTGGCCCGCGCCGCCGTCGACGCCTTGCGCTAGGGCGTCTCCCTAGCCCCTCGCGCGAACGGACCTCTGCAGGCTGCAGCCCGGTTCACGAAACCTGCGCCGTTCTTGCGTGTTCCTCCAGGGCCCACGGATGAACCGATGCCCTCTTCCGCGTTCGCTCTCTTTCTCGATTTCGACGGGACCCTCGTCGACATCGTCGATCACCCCGATGCGGTCGCGGTCGAGCCCGGCCTGCCGCAAGCCCTGCAGGCGATTGCCCGGCGGCTCGACGGTGCGCTCGCCATCGTGAGCGGGCGGCCGGTCGCGTTCCTCGACCGCCACCTCGGCGAGGGCGCGTTCGATGCGGCGGGGCTGCATGGATTGGAGCGGCGGTTGCGTGGCACCTTCGAGGGCTGTCGGCCCGAGGATCATCCGCGCCTGCGGGCCGGTGTCGCCGATCTGAAGGTGCGCTTCCTGCCCGATCCCCGGGTCGTCATCGAGGACAAGGGCTGCTCCGTGGCGGTGCACTGGCGCATGGCGCCGGACCGCGCCGACGAGGTGCGGGGCGCTGCGGAGACCCTGGCAGACGATCTCGGGTCCGACTACCGCATCCAGAAGGGCAAGGCCGTGGCCGAGATCCTGCCCGCCGCCGCCGGCAAGGGCCGGGTAATCGCCCGCTTCCTCGACGAGGCGCCCTATCGCGGACGCAGGCCGATCTTCATCGGCGACGATCTCACCGACGAGCACGGCTTCGAAACCGTGAACGCCCATGGCGGCGTCTCCGTGCGCATCGGCGCCGGCGCGACCATCGCCTCCGTCCGCCTGCCGTCGCCGGCGGCCTTAAGAGAGCGCCTGCGCGCCTGGGCGGCCGGCGCTCCCATCGACTTTGCGGCCCATGCAGCGGGTTGACCCTTCTCTCCCCTCCCGGGCTGCGCTAGGTGCTCGCGCGAGGCTCAAGGGGTGCTGATGTTCGCGTTTCCGGTTCTGCTCGGCGATATCGGCGGCACCAATGCGCGCTTTGCCCTGCTGCACGAGCCTGGCGGAACCGTCGAGCTCCTGCCGCGGGCGCTCACCGCCGCCACGCCGACGCCGGTGGAGGCCATCGCCGCAGCCCTGCAATCCTCCTCCGGCCAGCCGCCCCGCTCCGCCATCATTGCCGTCGCGACGCGGGTCGACAGCCCGGCGATCCGGCTCACCAATGCCGATTGGGTAATCGACGCCCAGGCCATCGGAGCGGCGTTCGGCCTCGAGCGCGTCGTGCTCGTGAACGACTACACGCCCGTGGCGGCCTCCGTGGTGGCCCTCTCCTCCGCGCGTCAGGAACTCGTGCCGCTCGGAACGGAGCGCGCGCCCGGCGACGGCGCCCGCGTGGTGCTCGGCCCCGGCACGGGGCTCGGGGTCGCGGCCCTCATTCCCGTGGAGCAGCGGCTCGTCATCGTGGCCACGGAAGCGGGCCACATGGAATTCGGCCCCATGACCGAGGAAGAGACCGCGTTCTGGCCCTACCTCGAACGCCTCGACGGCCGGGTTTCGGCCGAGGTGGTGCTCTCCGGCCCCGGCCTGCTGCGGCTCGCGACGGCCCTGTGCCGCAGCCGGGATGCCGCGAGCCCCTTCGCGGCGCCGCCGGACGTGTTCGAGGCCGGCCGCGAGGGCCGCCATCCGCTTGCCGCCGAGGCGCTCCGGATCTTCGCCCGCTTCCTCGGGCGCTTCGCGGGCGACCTCGCGCTCACCTTCGAGGCCTCGGGCGGGGTGTTCATCGCCGGCGGGATCGCGCCCCGCATGGTCGATATCCTGACGAGCGGCCTGTTTCGCGACGAGTTCGACCGAAAGGCCCCCCACGAGGCCTGGGCCCGCACGGTCCCGGCCTATGTGATCACCCACCCCGAGCCGGCGCTCCAGGGGCTCGCGGTGCTGGCGGCCGAGCCCGCCCGCTTCGTGTTCCGTTTCCAGGAGTGGCGGCGCTGAAGCGCGGTCCTGGGGCTCGCCCCGGCGCGGCCAGCGGCCCGGGCTGAAGCGCGGCCTCGAAGCCCATGCCGGCCTAGCCAGCCGGCCGGGCTGAACCACAGGCGGACGCCGATCCGGCGCGGCCATCTGGCCGGGTTGAGCCATGCCCCAGCGTCACCCTATCGTGGGGCCGGGGTCCTGATTCGCATCGTCCCCGACGAGGTTTCGCATTCCGCTGACGGTCGCACCCGGTTCTGCCGCCTCAGGTCCCGCCGACCGCCGGCTGAGGGAAGCCCTGGAGCATGCCGGGATCACCCTGGCGACCTGCGATCTGGAGCTGCGCTACACCTGGCTTGGGACGCCCCTGCTCGGATGGGCCCCGCGCGATGCCATGGGCCGCCGCGACGACGAGCTCTGGCCCGCGGATGCTGTCGCGGACCTCATCGCCTTCAAGCAGGCGGCCTTAGGGGCCGGCCGTCCCACGGCAACCGAGGTGACCCTGCCGGACGGGTCCTCCTCCCGCAGCTTCGACATGCGCGCCGAGCCCCTGCGCAACGGGGACGGACGGGTAGCCGGCCTCACGATCACGATGATCGACATCACGGCCCGGCGCGAGGCCGAGCGGCTGGCCGCGGAAAGCGCGGACCGCACGCGCGCGCTCCTGGCCGTGATGCGGGAAGGGATGGTGCTCCACGATGGCGAGCGCATCATCGACGTCAACGACGCCCTCTGCCGAATCTTCGGCGCCCCGCGCGAGGAGGTGATCGGGCGCGATCCGCTCACCTTCGTGGCCCCCGACGACCGGGCCTTCGTGCTGGCCCAGACGGCCGCGCAGGCGAGGGGCCCGGACCGAATCCGCGGCTGCCGCGCGGACGGCACCGTCTTCCCCATGGAGGTGCAGGTCGAGCGCATCGTGCACGGCGGGAGCATCCTCCGCGCCGTGCTGGTCCGCGATCTCACGGCTCAATACGCCTCCGAGGTGGCCCTGCGCGAGAGCGAGGCGCGGTATCGGGCCCTCGCGGCAGCCACCCGCGAGGGCGTCATCATTCACGACGGCCAGCAGATCGTGGAGGTGAACGATGCCTTCTGCACCCTGCACGGCACCACCCGGGACGAGGCGGTGGGGCGTCCGGCCTACGCCTTCATCGCGCCCGAAGCGCTCCCGCAGATGCTCGCGGTCATCGCCGCGGGCACGCTCACCGCTTACGAAACCGTGGCCCGCCGCGCGGACGGCACGACCTTTCCCATCGAGGCGGCGGGCCAGCCCATCGTCTATCGCGGCCGGCTCATGCGCGTCGCGACCGTCCGCGACCTGAGCGAGCGCAAGCGGGCGGAAGCCGCGCTCCGCGACAGCGAGGAGCGCTTCCGCGGCTTCGCGGAGGCCACCCAGGACGTGCTCTGGATCGCCGACACGAGTGCCAGGCTCGAATATCTCTCGCCCGCCTACGAAACCGTCTGGGGCGAGCCGCGGGCGCTGATGATGGCGGATTCGCGCCGCTGGATGGAGCTGCTCCACCCGGACGATCGGGAGCGCGTCGCGAACGCCTACACCGCCACCATGAAGGGCGAGCCCCTCGAGGTCGAGTACCGCATCTTGCGTCCGGACGGGGCGCTGCGCTGGATCCGCGACATCGGCTTCCCGATCAGGGACGCGGACGGACGGGTGCGCCGCGTCGCGGGCCTCGCCCGCGATGTCACCCGTCACAAGCAGGCCGAGGAGCACCAGCACCTGTTGCTTGGCGAGTTGAACCACCGGGTGAAGAACACGCTGGCCACCGTGCAATCCATCGCGCGGCAGACCCTGCGCTACGCGCCGTCCGCAGAGGTGTTCCAGGAGCGGTTCGAGGACCGGCTGCTGGCGCTGTCGCAAACCCACAATCTGCTCACCCAGGAAAACTGGCGGCACGGCTCGCTCCTGGCGCTCCTGAAGCAGGAGCTGTCGCCCTACGGCAAGGGCCGCTACCAGCTGGAGGGAACCGGGGACGTGCGCCTCGCCCCGCGGGCTCTGGTCGCGCTCGGCATGGCGATCCACGAACTCACCACCAATGCGGCGAAGCACGGCGCCCTGTCCCGCGAGGCGGGGCGGCTTGCGGTGCGCTGGCGGATCGAGACCGACCCGCGCGGGCTCGTGCTCGAATGGGAGGAGAGCGGCGGCCCGGCGGTCGCCGGCGCGCCTTCGCGCCACGGCTTCGGCTCGCGCCTCCTGGAGCGGGGCATCACCGCGGAACTCGGCGGCTCCGTGGCCCTCGACTATGCCCCGGAGGGCCTGCGCGCCCGCATCGCCTTCCCCCTCGACGAAGCAACGCTGCCGCCGGCCTAGCGCTTGTCGCGCCGCTTGGCGGCCGGCGCGGCCTCCGCATCGCCCCGGAACAGATAGGCCGAGATCGCCTCCGTGAGTTTCGCGGCCTGCGCCACGTTGCGGCGGTTTGAGGTCATGAGGCGCGCCACGAGGGCTTCGATCACCACGACGGCGGCGGCGAGGCTGCTCGACAGGATCGGGTGCTGGCTCGGCGCCAGCAGCACCGCGTCCGTGAGGCGCGCGAGCGGCGAGGCCGGCGAATCCGTAATCGCCACGAGCGCCGCGCCGCGGTCGCGGGCGTAAGCGGCGAGCTGCACCGCGTCGGTGGCGTAGCGGGGGAAGGAGAGGACGATCAGGAGATCGCCCCGGCCCACATTCATGAGCCGGCCCGCTGCAACCTCGGTGCCGCCGAATTCCACCACGTTGATGAGCTGCGGACAGAAGGGCTGAAGGCCGAGCGTCAGGATGCCGGCGAGGTGCGAGGAGAGGCCGAAGCCCATCACATAGACGTTCCGGGCCTCGGCGAGCTGCGCGACCACCCGGTCGAGAGCCGCGAGATCGAGACCATCGACGGCGCCCCGCACCGCGCTCATGCTGGTCTCGAGCCCATCGTGGAAGGACGAGCCGCCCGGACGCGGCCGCTCGATGGCATCCCGCAGCTTCTCGACCGGCTGCAGGATGGCCTGCAGCGTTTCGGCGACGGCGGCGCGCAGTTCCGGATAGCCCCCGAACCCGCAGGCCCGCGCAAAGCGGCTGACGGTGGCAGGCGAAACCGCGATGGCCCCCGACAGATCCTCGATGCTCCAGGCCGTCACCCGCACGGGATTGCGCAGGAGATAATCGGCGATGAGCCGGTTCGAGGGCGAGGCCTCGGTCTGCAGCGCGATGAGCTGGCGCCCCAGCGTGGAGGCCGCGAAAGCCGCCTCGGCCGAGGGAGCGGGTTTGCGAACGATATTTTTCATACCTTGATCTTATGAAAATTTTTGTTCATCGTGGAAGCCTCCGATGTGGGAAATGTACAAGGGAGTGACATGATGATCCGTAAGCTCGTTGCCGCGGCGGCCCTCGCCGTGGTGTTCGCCGGTCCGGCTTTCGCGCAATCGCCGGTGAAGCTGCGCGTCGGCGTCGAAGGTAATTATCCGCCCTTCTCGCAGATCGCTCCGGACGGCAAGCTCTCGGGCTTCGACATCGACATCGCGAACGCGGTCTGCGCCGAGATGAAGGCGGAATGCACCCTCGTGCAGCAGGAGTTCGACGGCATCATCCCGGCGCTCAACGCCAAGAAGTTCGACATGATCGTCGCCTCCATGACGATCACGGAGGAGCGCAAGAAGGCGGTGGATTTCTCCGACCCCTATTACGACGTTCCCTCCCGCTGGGTCGCCAAGAAGGGCACGTTCACGGGCGAGGCCACCCCTGAGGCGCTGAAGGGCAAGAAGATCATCGTCCTGCGCAACTCGCCCCGCGCCCGCTTCGTGGCCGAGAAGTACAAGGACAGCGAGGTTCTCCTCGTCAACAAGGAAACCGACGTCTATCTCGAGCTCGCGGCCGGCCGCGGCGACATCGGCTTCGGCTCCTCCGTGGTGTCCTCCGAATCCTTCCTCAAGAAGGACCAGGGCAAGGACTTCGAGACGGTGGGCAAGACCGTGCGGCTCGAAGGCGGCACGGGCGGCGTCGGCATCGCGGTGCGCAAGGCCGACACGGAGCTGCGCGACAAGATCAACGCGGCCCTGAAGGCGATCAAGACCAACGGCACCTACAAGAAGCTCCAGGACAAGTACTTCGACTTCGACATCTCGGGCGAGGTGTAAGGGATCTCATCTCCCCTCCCCCTTGCGGGGAGGGGCAGGGGTGGGGGTCGTGCAAGGTGGAGCGCTCCGGTGCCACCTGCACCACCCCACCCGGCCTCCGCTCTGCTCCGGCCACCCTCCCCCGCCGAAGGGGGAGGGAAGAAGATGGTGCCATGCTGCACGGTTACTTTCCCGCCATCCTCGACGGCCTGTGGTCGACGCTCTCCGTCGCCGCCGTGTCGCTCGCCATCGCCTGCCTGTTCGGGCTCATGGGCGCCACCGCAAAGCTGTCGGATTCGCGCGCCTTGCGCGGCGCGGCCGATCTCTACACCACGCTCATCCGCGGCCTGCCCGAGCTCGTGCTGATGCTGCTCGTGTTCTATGGCGGACAGATCGCGATCAACACCCTCGCCGAGCGCTTCGAGCTCGGCTACATCGACGTGAACCCCTTCCTCGCCGGCACGCTGACCCTCGGCTTCATCTTCGGGGCCTATCTCACCGAAACCTTCCGCGGCGCCATCCTCGCGATCCCGCGCGGGCAGATCGAGGCCGGGCACGCCTTCGGATTGCGGCCCCGCGAGGTCATGTGGCGCATCACGCTGCCTCAGATGGTGCGCCACGCGATCCCGGGCTTCGCCAACAACTGGCTCGTGATGGTGAAGGCCACCGCCCTCATTTCCATCATCGGCCTCGACGACATGGTGCACCGGGCGAACCTCGCTTCTTCGGCTACCAACAAGCCCTTCACCTTCTACGCCGCCATCGGCCTGATCTACCTCGCCGTCACCACGGTCTCGGTGCTCGCGCTGCATGCGCTGGAGCGCCGCTTTTCGCTCGGCGTGAGAAAGGTGGAGCTGTGATGGTGGACTGGGACGTCGTTCTCGGAGCGCTGCCGGATTTCTTTCAGGGCCTGCGCATCACGCTCACCCTGCTCGCGCTCTCGCTCGTCGGCGGCTTCGTGCTCGCGGTGCCGCTTGCCACCGCGCGGGTGTCGCGCCGCCGGTGGCTCTCCGCGCCGGTGTGGTTCTACACCTATGTGATCCGCGGCACGCCGCTTTTGGTCCAGCTCTTCATGCTCTATTTCGGGCTGGCGCAGTTCGAATGGATTCGCGAGAGCGCCGCCTGGACGCTGCTGCGCTCCCCCTGGTTCTGCGCCTGGCTCGCCTTCACGCTGAACACCGCGGCCTACACCACGGAAATCTTCGCGGGCGCGCTGCGCAATACGCCGAACGGAGAGTTGGAGGCGGCACGCAGCCTCGGCCTCACCCAAGCGCAGATCTACCGCCGCATCCTGTGGCCCGGCGCGCTGCGCCGAGCGCTGCCGCAATATTCCAACGAGGTCGTCGGCCTCATGCACGCCACCGCCATCGCGTCCACGGTCACGCTGGTCGAGCTCACCCGCGTCGCCCGCGACGTGTACTCGAACCACCTCATGCCCGTGGAAGCCTTCGGCACGGTCGCGGTGTTCTACTTCGTCCTCACCTTCTCGCTCGCCGGCCTCTTCAAGCTCGTGGAGCGTCGGTATCTGCGCCATCTGCGCCCCAAGGAGGTCAACGCCGTGACGGCAGCACCCCCGCAGGCCAGCCTCGCGCTGCGTTGAAACGAGACCCAAGAATGAAAACAGAAACGATCGCGATTCCCGCCGCTCCCGGCTCCGCCACGACGCTCACGGTCCATCGCTTCGGCGAGACGGGCGCCCGCCCGCGGATCTACATCCAGGCGTCGCTCCATGCGGACGAGATCCCCGGGATGCTGACGGCGCATCACCTGCGCGAGCGGCTGCAGGCCATGGAGGCCGAAGGGCGGATCGTGGGCGAAATCGTGCTCGTGCCGGCCGCGAACCCCATCGGCCTCGCCCAACACGTGCTCGGCACCCATATCGGCCGGTTCGATCTCTCGGACGGGCTGAATTTCAACCGCAACTATCCCTATCTCGTGCCCGCCGTGGCGGAGCGCGTGAAGGATGGGTTGAACGGCAGCGCCGAGGCCAACACACGCCTCATCCGCGAGGCGCTGGTCGCGGAGCTCGAAGCCACGCCCGCCACGAGCCCGGCCGAACATCTGAAGCACGCGCTGGTGCGCCTCGCCATCGAGTCCGACGTGGTGCTCGACCTCCATTGCGACTCGGAAGCCGTGATGCACCTCTACACGCTCACGCCGACGGCCGAGGCCTTCCAGCCCCTCGCCGCGCTGCTCGGGGCCGAGGCGGTGCTGCTCGCGACCGAATCCGGCGACCATCCCTTCGACGAGGCCTGCAGCCGCCCCTGGTACGACCTCGCGGAGCGCTTCCCCGATCACGCCATCCCGCTCGCCTGCCATGCCACCACGGTGGAGTTGCGCGGCGAGGGCGACGTCACCCACGATTTCGCGGAAGCGGATGCCGCCGCGATCATCGACTATCTCGTGATCCGCGGTGCGATCGCGGGCCACGTGCCGAACGTCCCGGAGCCCCGCTGCGAGCCGACGCCGCTAGTCGCCTCGGAGCCCATCGTGGCGCCGGCCACCGGCATCGTGGCCTTCCGCCGCAAGCCCGGCGAGCGCGTGCGCGCCGGCGACGTCATCGCCGATATCGTGGACCCGCTCACCGGCGCGGTGACGCCGGCCGTCACCCAGTCCGACGGGGTGCTCTACGCGCGCGTCGCGGCCCGCTTCACCGGCGAGGGCCGGCGCCTTGGAAAGGTGGCCGGCACCACGTTCCAGCGCGCCGGCAAGCTCCTAAGCCCATGATGGCCGCCGGCGTTACCTACCATCGCTCTGGCAAGCTCCCGAGCCCGTGAGAGAGACCATGTCCGCACAGCAGGCCATCGAGCCCATGACCGCTAAGCTCAGCGCGCAAGGGATTCACAAGCGCTTCGGATCCGTCGAGGTGCTGAAAGGCATCTCGGTCGAGGCCAAGGCCGGCGACGTGATCTCGATGATCGGCTCCTCGGGCTCGGGCAAGAGCACGTTCCTGCGCTGCCTCAACCTGCTGGAAAAGCCGAACCAGGGCCGCATCGCCCTGGCCGGCGAGGAATTGCGCCTCGTGGCCGATAAACGCGGCGAGCTGAATGCGGCCGACGCCAACCAGCTGCGCCGCCTGCGCTCGCGCATCGCCATGGTGTTCCAGCAGTTCAACCTCTGGGCCCATATGACGGCGGTGGAGAACATCATCGAGGCCCCCATGCTCGTGCTCGGGCTCTCCAAGAAAGAGGCGATCGAGCGGGCGGATCATTACCTCAAGCGCGTCGGCGTTCATCACCGCCGCGACGCTTACCCCGCTCATCTCTCGGGCGGCGAGCAGCAGCGCGTGGCGATTGCCCGGGCGCTCGCCATGGAGCCCGAGGTGATGCTCTTCGACGAGCCGACCTCGGCCCTCGACCCGGAGCTTGTCGGCGAGGTTTTACGTGTCATGCGCTCGCTCGCGGAGGAGGGGCGCACCATGATCGTAGTCACCCACGAGATGAGCTTCGCCCGCGACGTGTCGAACCGGGTCGTGTTCCTGCACAAGGGGATGATCGAGGAAGAGGGCCCGCCGGCCGAGGTACTGGTGCGGCCCCGCTCCGAGCGCCTGCAAGGCTTCCTCGCCAGCACGCTCGGCTAAGCTTCGGCGTCTCGGAGGAGCGCCTCGATGGGGCTCCAGACATGCGAAAGGCCGCCCGAGGGCGGCCTTTCCATTGTCGGTCCGCGGTCCAGTGAAGAACCGCTCGTGACCTGTGCCGCTTTACGCGGCGAGACCCTCGACAGAGGCCAGGATCCAGGTCGCGGACACCGGGGACCGCAGGTTAAGACAATGAGACACTGGATCACCTCCTTTCGTTTGTTGACGATGAAGGCCATATGGGGCGAGGAACCGGGTTGTAAAAGGGGCCGCCCTGCGGCGCCTTGACCCCCGACCCAAGATTTTCGCAGGAGTCCCACGGCTCCGCTTAGCGCCTCAAAGATCAGACCGATGACCGACCTCCCGGCTCCTGTGCGCCGCCGCCGCACCTTTGCGATCATCTCGCACCCCGACGCGGGCAAGACCACGCTTACCGAAAAGCTTCTGCTGTTCGGGGGCGCGATCCAGCTCGCCGGCGAGGTGAAGGCAAAGAAGAACCGCGTCTCTACCCGCTCGGACTGGATGGGCATCGAGAAGGAGCGCGGCATCTCGGTCGTGACCTCGGTCATGACCTTCGAGTACGGCGATTGCGTCTTCAACCTCCTCGATACGCCGGGCCACGAGGACTTCTCGGAGGACACCTACCGCACGCTGACCGCGGTGGATTCCGCCATCATGGTGATCGACGCCGCGAAGGGCATCGAGGCACGCACGCGCAAGCTCTTCGAGGTGTGCCGCATGCGGGACATCCCCATCGTCACCTTCGTGAACAAGATGGACCGCGAGACCCGCGACCCCTTCGACCTGCTCGACGAGATCGAAAAGACCCTCGCCCTCGACACCGCGCCCGTGACCTGGCCCATGGGCCGCGGTCGCAGCTTTGCCGGCACCTTCGACCTGCGCCACAGCACGATCCGCCGCATCGACACCGAGGAGGAGCCGACGCCGGTCTCCGGTCCCGAGGACGAAGCCATCGCGGCCCTGCTGCCGCCCGAGGAGATCGACGGCTGGCGCGAAGAGGTCGCGTTGGCGCAGGAAGCCTGCAAACCCTTCGAGCTCGACGCGTTCCGCGAGGGCCATCTCACGCCCGTGTTCTTCGGCTCGGCGTTGCGGAACTTCGGCGTGCGCGATCTCATCGACGCCATGGCGGCCTTCGCGCCCCCGCCGCGGGGCCAGGAGGCCGACAAGCGCCAGGTGGAAGCGGGCGAAGCGCGGATGACCGGCTTCGTCTTCAAGATCCAGGCCAACATGGACCCGAACCATCGGGACCGCATCGCCTTCATGCGCGTGTGCTCGGGCAAGCTCACGCGGGGCATGAAGGCGAAGCTCGTGCGAACGGGGAAACCCATTCCCCTCAACACGCCGCAATTCTTCTTCGCCCAGGACCGCGCCATCGCGGACGAGGCCTGGGCCGGCGATGTGGTGGGCCTGCCGAACCACGGCACCTTGCGCATCGGCGACACGCTCACGGAGGGTGAGGACATCCTGTTCCGCGGTGTGCCGAGCTTCGCGCCCGAGATCCTGCGCCGCATCAAGCTCACCGACGCCATGAAGGCCAAGAAGCTTCGCGAGGCCCTGCAGCAGATGGCGGAGGAAGGCGTGGTGCAGCTCTTCCTGCCCCAGGACGGCTCGGCCGCCATCGTCGGCGTCGTCGGCGCGCTCCAGCTCGACGTGCTCAAAGAGCGGTTGCAGGCCGAATACGGGCTGCCGATCGACTACGAGACCACGCGTTTCGCCATCTGCCGCTGGATCGATTGCGACGACGGCACGGAGCTCGACCGCTTCGTCGGCGCGCACCTCTCGTCCATGGCGAGCGACCTCGACGGCGCCCCGGTCTTCATGGCCTCCACCGCCTTCTCGCTGCAATACGAGCAGGACCGCTGGAAGGCGATCCGCTTCTCCGACGTGAAGGATTATCAGCGTCAGGCCAAGGCGGCGTAATATTGCCCTCTCCCCGCCTGCAGGGAGGGGAGTTTCAGACCCGCCCTTCCAGCATCCGCATCAAGGCCGGATCGCTGAAATCCCGCACGGTTAGATCGGCGCCGAGCGCGGTGAGTGCTTCGGCGCTCTGGCCGGTGAGAACGCCCACCGCTGCCATGCCGGCGGCTTTCGCGGCCACGAGCCCCGAGGGCGAGTCCTCGAAGGCCACCGCTTCATCGGGTCCGATCCCTAACCGATCCAGCGCCGTCCGGTAGGGCAGGGGGTCGGGCTTGCCGCGGTCCACGTCCTCGCCCGCGACCGTGATCGGAAAGCGGTGCGCGACGCGAAGCGCCTTGAGCGTATGTTCCACGTTGAGCCGGGGCCCGTTGGTCACCAGCGCGAGCTCGAGGCCCTGCGCCTCCGCCCAGTCGAGGAGGGGGATCAGGCCGGCGAGGGGTTCAAGATCCCCCGCCATCCGGCGAAACAGGGCTTCCTTTTCGTCCGCAAAGCGCGCGTGCTCCTCGGCGGAGCGGTCGGGCAGGAGGCCTGCGAAGATCTGCGCATTGGTCTTGCCCGTGATCTTCGTCCGGTACACCTCCTCGTCGACCGCGACGCCCAGAGGCGCCAGGTAATCCGTGAAAGCCCGCAGATGCACGGGATCGCTGTCCGCCAGCGTCCCGTCCATGTCGAAGATCAGCGCTTTGAGCCGGCCCACGGGTGTCACGACCCAACGGCTTCGAGGGCGCGCGGTGCCCGTTCGGGGAACTGCTTTTGCGTCGCCAGCACATCTGCGAGGGAGGGAATGCTCGCCTCGTTGCCGAGATGCTGGATCGAATGCGCGGAGGCCGCACGAGCGAAGACGAAATGCTCGCGCCAGGGGAGTTCGGGCCGCGCCATGGCGGAGTACATGTAGGCGCCGTGGAAGATGTCGCCGGCGCCGTTGGTGTCCACCACCTTTTCCGACGGCACCGCGAGGGAGGGCAGCACCCCTTCCGTGCCGGCCTCGTCGTACCAGACCATCCCGCGCTCGCCCAAGGTGACGCCGCCGATCTTGCAGCCGCGGGACTTCAGGTACTGCAGCATCGCGGACGGCGTCATCTCCATCTGCTCGCACAGGCGCTCGGCCACGATGGCCACGTCGATGAAGGCGAGGAGATCGTGCGTGTTCGAGCGCAGGCCTCCGCCGTCCAGCGAAGTCAGGATGCCGGCCTCGCGGAAGGTCTTGGCGTAGTGGATGGCGGCATCGGGCTGGTGCCCGTCGAGATGCAGGCCGCGGCAGCCCTCGATGTTCAGGGGCGGTACGGGGTGGAGGTAATGGTCGTCGCGGCAGCGCACGATGGCGCGCTTGCCGCCGTGCGGCATGATGAAGGAGAGCGAGGATTCGTGCACCTTCCGGTGGTGCACCGAGATGCCGTACTTCGCGGCCATATCGACGAACATGCGCCCGAGCCAGTCGTCCGCGACGGAGGTGAGGAGATCCGGCACGACGCCGAGCTTGGCGCAGGCGAAGCCCGCCGTGACCGCGTTGCCCCCGAAGGAAATCGCGTAATCGCGGGCCACCGACTTCTCGTCGCCCGTCGGCAATTCGTCGGTCAGGAAGGTGACGTCGATATAGCTCTGGCCGATGAAAAGTGCCTGCATCGGTTGAGGTCTCCGGGCCTTGAGAGGGCGGTTCGTTTGAGTCGCGCGGGACTGTTCCCGACAATGCCGCCGGGCTCAACCCCCATGGGCCAGCTTTGGCGTCACAGCGGTGCGGCGGGCGGTAGACCCCACAGTCAGCTTTGGCGTCACAGCGGTGCGGCGGGCGGCAGATCGGTCAGCCGGCCCTCGATCTCCGCCCGGGTCGCCAGGCTCGGCTGCGCACCGGGACGGGTGCAGGCGATGCCGCCCGCGACGCTGGCGCGGTGCAGCGCGTCGGGCAGGTCGATGCCCGCGTGCAGGGCCGCGGCCAGGGCGCCCAGAAAACCGTCGCCCGCCGCCGTGGTGTCCACCACCCGCTCCAGGGGCAGGGCGCCGATGCGCCAGCCGCTCCCCTCGGGCTGCGTGAGAACGGCGCCATCGGCCCCGAGGGTCGCGAGGACGCGGGTGTCGAGGGCACGGGCCAGGCCGAGCGCAGCGTCGGGTCTGGAGCCGGCCAGGCTCTCGAGCTCGGTTTCGTTCACCACGAGACAGTCGAGGAGCCCGGCCCAGTCGGAGGCCGGCAGGGGCCGGGCCGGAGCGGCGTTGAGGATCACCCGGGCGCCCCGCCCGGCCGCGCGGCGGGCCAGCGCAAGGTTCTCGGGCATTGGGACCTCGTTCTGGAGCAGGAGCACCGTGCCCGTTTCGAGCCAGGCATCCGGCACCATGCTCGCGGCCGCATCGAGGTTTGCCCCGCTTGCCACCGTGATGGCGTTGCGGCCCTCCCGGTCGACCCCGATGCTGGCGCAACCGGTCGGACGCTTCGTGCGGATCACCGGCGAGACGTCGACGCCCGCCTCGTGCATGGCATCGAGCACGAAGGCCCCGAACCCGTCCTCGCCGACGCAGCCCACCATCATGACCTCGCCCGGGCTGCCAAGCGCACGAGCCGCGGCGACGGCTTGGTTCGCCCCCTTGCCGCCGGGGACCGTGCCGTAGGCTTCCGTGAGCACGGTCTCGCCAGGCTCGGGCAGGGCCTCGACGGGGAAGACGAGGTCGACATTGAGGGAGCCGAAGACAACGATCATGGGGTTCTTCCCGGACAGCGGCCCGCTTTAAGCGGGTTTCGGCCTGCAAGCGCAACCGCCTGCGGAGCTCTTTCGAGGATCGTTCCTCCCCATCGCACGTTATCGAGTCGAGCTGCGGCCAAGATCGCCCGTGCCGCGGCTCGCCCAAGGTGAACCTGCATGCCCGATCGGCTCCCAACGCCTACGCCCCACGACACTGGGGTGCCGCCTGCCGCAACGCCGAGCGTATCGGGGCTCATGACCCTCGCGGTCGCCGTCGTGGTGCTCGGCGGCCTCTATCTCGGGCGGGAGGTGTTCGTCCCCATCGTGCTGGCGGTGCTGCTCGCCTTCGTGCTCGCGCCGCTCGTGGACATCCTGCGCCGCTGGCGCCTGGGACGCGTGCCAGCGGTCATCTCGGCCGTGATCCTCGCGCTCGGCATCATCCTCTCCCTTGGAACCGTGATCGGCTTTCAAGTCGCCGATCTCGCCACCGACCTGCCCCGCTACGAGCAGACCGTGCGGAACAAGGTTGCGACCTTGCGGGAGGGCGCCCTCGGCCGCCTGCCCGAGATGCTGCGCAGCGTGACCCGGCAGGTCGAGGAGGCCACGAAGGAAACGCCCCCGACGGCGACGCCCTCCACCAACACCACCCCCGACCCGCAGCCGCTCCCCGTCGAGGTGCACGAGCCCGACCCGACGCCGATCCAGATCGCCCGGAACTTCCTGCTCCCCGTAGTGGCGCCCCTCGCCACTGTCGGCATCGTCTTCGTGGTGCTCATCTTCATCCTGCTCCAGCGGGAGGACCTGCGCGACCGCATGATCCGCTTGTTCGGCGCACAGGATCTCCACCGCACCACGGTCGCCATGGACGACGCGGCACGGCGGCTCTCGCGCTACTTCCTCATCCAGCTCGGCCTCAACGCCTCCTTCGGCGTGATGATCAGCATCGGCTTGTGGGTTATCGGCGTGCCGAGCCCGATCCTGTGGGGCATCTTCGCCGGGCTCATGCGCTTCGTGCCCTATATCGGCTCGATCCTCGCCGGTGCCCTGCCGGTGGCGCTCGCCGCGGCCGTCGATCCCGGCTGGTCGATGGCGCTCCTCACGCTGGCGCTCTTCCTCATCACCGAGCCCCTCATGGGGCATGTGGTCGAACCCCTCGTCTATGGGCAGAGCACCGGCCTCTCGCCGTTCGCCGTGGTGATGTCGGCGATCTTCTGGACCTGGCTGTGGGGTCCCATCGGCCTGCTGCTCGCGACCCCGCTCACCCTGTGCCTCGTGGTGCTCGGGCGCCATGTGGAGCGCCTCGAGTTCCTCGACGTGCTCCTCGGCGACAGACCGGCCCTGACACCGGCGGAAAATCTCTACCAACGCATGCTGGCGGGCGATCCCGACGAAGCGCTGGATTACGCCGAGCAACTGCTCAAGGAGCGCTCGCTCACCTCCTATTACGACGACGTGGTGCTCGCGGGCCTGCAACTCGCCGCCAACGACGCCTCGCGCGGGGTGCTGAGCGGGGGCCAGCTGGAGCGTCTCAAGGATGCAATCCAGGCCCTCGTCAGCGATCTCGGCAGTCATGACGACGTGGAGCCCAACAAAAAGGAATCCGCCAAGGAGCCCGTCGCGCCGCCGGATTCCGAAAAGGAGGATCCCAAGAAGCCGCCGATCGATGAAGTCGCACCGCCACCGGAAGCCTTGCCGCCGGAGTGGCGGGCGGAGGGCGCGGTGCTCTGCATCGCGGGCCGCGGTCCCTTGGACGAGGCGGCATCGACCATGCTGAGCCAGCTTCTCACGAAGCACGGTCTCGGCGCCCGCGTTGCCCCCCACGAAATCGTCTCGCGCTCCGCCATCATGAGCCTTGATGCCACCGGCGTGAAGATGGTGTGCATCTCGTATCTCGAGATCAGCGGAAGCCCCGCGCATCTGCGCTATCTTCTGCGTCGCCTGCGGCAGCGCCTGGCACCCGGCACGCCGATGCTCGTCGGCCTCTGGCCGTCGGAGGACGCGATCCTCTCGGACGAGGCCATGCGCAAGAACCTCGGTGCCGATTACACGGTCTCGTCGCTGCGCCAGGCGGTCATCGCCTGTATGGAGGTGGCAGCGCGTAACGGTGAGCCGGGGCCGATCTCGAGCGGCGCCCCCAAGGCGCCCGCCTCATCGTCCGCGGGATCGGAACGCGCGCCGCTGCCGGCGTAACCGGCGCGTCCTCTCTTTTCTGCCGTGCCGGACCTGCTACAGCTTGGGCCCAGCAGGACGGAAGGGAGAGTGGCGTGGGAGCACAGGCTCAAGGAACCCGGCACTTCAAAACCAAGGCCGGCGGTACCCTCGATTTCACCGAGCTCGGCTTCGGCACCGCGCCCCTTGGCAATCTCTACCGGCCTTTGGACGAGGCCACCGCCCGCGCGACGCTTGATGCCGCCTGGGACGTGGGCTGCCGCTTCTTCGACACAGCGCCGCTCTACGGCCTCGGGCTTGCAGAAACCCGCCTCAACGGTTTTCTGCGTGGGCGGGAGCGCGATTCGTACATCCTCTCCACCAAGGTCGGGCGGCGGCTCAGGGTGTGCAAACCGGAAGAACGCACGGGGCTCGGCAAGTTCTTCGACACGCCGGCGCGGCGGGAGGTCTACGACTATTCCTATGACGGGGTGATGCGCTCCATCGAGGATTCCTTCGAGCGCCTCGGGGTCGACCGCATCGACATCCTGTTCTGCCACGACGTGGACGTCTTCACCCACGGCTCCAAGGAGGCCTCCGACCGGCGCATCGCCGAGTTCATGGAGGGCGGCTACCGGGCGCTGCATGAACTGCGCGACCAGGGCGCGATCGCAGCCTTCGGAGCGGGGATCAACGAATGGCAGGTGGCCGAGACCATGGCGCGCGCCGGCGATTTCGACCTCTTCCTGCTCGCCGGGCGCTACACGCTGCTCGAACAGGCGGCGCTGGAAAGTTTCCTGCCGCTGTGCGTGGAGCGCGGCATCGGCATCGCGCTCGGCGGTCCCTACAATTCCGGCATCCTGGCCACCGGTCCGAAGCCCGGCGCCTTCTACAATTACGACCCGGCTCCCCCTGAAATCCTGGAGCGCGTCGCCCGCATCGAGCGGGTGTGCGAGGCTCACGGGGTTCGCCTTATCGAGGCGGCTTTGCGCTTTCCCCTCGGCCACCCCGCGGTGATGTCGGTGATCCCCGGCGCGCAGACACCCGAGGAGGTGCGCCGCAACGCCGAAGTGCTCGGCGCCACGATCCCGACGGGCCTGTGGTCCGACCTCAAGGCCGAGGGGCTGATGCGCCTCGACGCCCCCGTTCCTCACTGAAGAGGCAACCGATGCTCAAAGGCCTCAGCCCCATTCTCTCCCCCGAACTCCTCCAGGTGCTGCGCTCCATGGGGCACGGCGACGAGATCGTGGTGGTGGATGCGAACTTCCCCGCCGATTCCATGGCGCAGCGTCTCGTGCGCCTCGACGGGCTGCCGGTCACGGCCGTGACGGACGCGATCCTCTCGGTCATGCCCTTGGACGATTTCGTGCCCGAGGCCGCTTGGCGCATGGAGGTCGTGGGAGACCCCACGGCCGAGCAGCCGATCTTTGCCGAGTTTCGCGAGCTTTTGGCGCGACACGAGGGGAACGGCTTCAAGCTCGCGGCGCTCGAACGCTTCGCCTTCTACGAGCGCGCGCAAGAAGCCTACGCCATCGTGGCCACCGGCGAGACGAGGCTCTACGGCAACATCATCCTGAAGAAGGGCGTGGTGCGGCCGGCTTGAGAGCGGCCGGCCGCGAGTCTGGCTATGGGGCTCAATCGCCGGCGATCTCGAAATGCGAGCGGTCGCGGCCCTTGTAGCCGCGAAAATGCCCGCCCCAGCGCAGGGGCACGCCAAGGTCCAGGGCCGCCCGTTTCATCGCCGCCGCCACGCGGTCCTGCAGAGCGGGATCGAAGGTGACGCGGCCCCCCGTGTCGAGGGGCCAGAGATCGACCGCATCGCCCGTCGCGTGCAGGCTGCCCGGCGTCCGCGACCAGCCCCAGGCCAGGGCCACCCGTTGCAGGGCCGGGTCGCGGCGGCCCGAACCGACCACGAAACGGAGACCGGGATTGTCCCTCTCGGCCTTGCGCACGACAGCCGCGAGGCGCGGGTTGATGGCCGCGAGATGGGCCTCGTGGTTGCCGATGGGATCGGGATTCCAGAGGCGGAACATGGGTCGCTGCTCGCGTCCCCGGTCGTCGATCTCCGGGATGTTGCCATAGACGTCGGCTGCCCGCCCTGCCGTCGCGGAGCCCCCAAGCAGGCTTGCCAGCACGAGGAGCCGGACCGCACCCGCCACGATGCCTGCGTGTTCGAAGAGACCTCTCATGCCCTCACGCTAGCGCGGCTCCCTTAACGAAAACGCTCCCTGGGAAGCCCCGGGAGCGCGTCGCCGTCAGGCCGTGGAGGTTAGGTGCCCGAGCCGCCGATGCAGGTTGCGGCGTTCTGCGGGGTGCAGACGTCCAGGCCCGTATAGGTCGGGTCCTTCGGGGGCGCCTTGCCGTCCTTGATATCGCGCAGGAACTGCATGGTCTTGTAGCCCATCTCGAAGGGCCGCTGACCGACCTGGCCCTTGGAGAGGCCGGCCTTCATGAGGTCCATCTGCACCGGCAAGGTGTCGGCCACGATGAGCGCCAGCGAGTTGTCGTCGAGCCGCGCCTTGTACTTCTCGACCGCGCGGCGATAGGCCTGCGGGATGAATTGCGGGAAGCCGCCGGTCGGGATGAAGGCGTCGAGCTGCGGGTTCTTGCCGAGCGTATCCTCGAGCTGCTGCACGGAGCGCGGGAAGTCGTCGTCGGTGTAGAGCGGGCAGCCCGCGATTTCGGTCCAGCCGTCGGTGTTGTTGAGCTTCTCGCCCGGCGCCGAGGCCGACTTCTTGCCCGCCAGCGTGTCGCGGATGCCCTGCATGCGCTCGTTGTGGTTCGCGGCCGCGGCGCCGCCCGACTGGATGCAGATGGTGCCTCCCTTAGGCTTTTGCGCCATGGCGAGCTTCGCGAGGTTCACGCCGATGTCGTAGTTGTAGGTGCCCACATAGGCGATGCGCAGGCCCTTGTCCTTTTCGAGCAGGTCCGAGTCCCAGGTGAGCACCGGAATGTTGGCGCGCTTGGCGGCTTCGAGCGCGCGGCCCATGGCGGCGGCATTCGAGGGCGACACTGCGATGCCGTCCACCTTCTTGGCGATGAGGTCGTTCACGACCTGCACCTGCTCGTCGCCGCCGCCGTGCTCGCCGGGGCCGATATAGACGCATTCGAAGGCGCCCTTCGACTCCGCCTCGGCCTTCTTGCAGCCGTCGCGGGCCTGGTCGAAGAACGGGTTGTTCATGTTCTTCGGCACGAGGGCGAAGGTGTATTTCTTCGCCTGCGCTTGAGCGCCGGCGCTCATGGCGAGAAGCGCTGCAGCGGCAACGCCCAACGTGAGTGCTTTCATGGGGTGTCCTCCTGTTGCTCTTTTGGCCCGACCTTTTCCTGTTTCAGGCCGAGCGTTTGCCGCGGATCCGCTGGAGCAGAACCGCATGGTCTCGTCCCGTTCTCGGGCGGAACGTGGGGTGCGGGACCGTTGGGACAGAACCGCATCATCCTGCTCCGTCAGGCGGAACGCTTGCCGCGGATCCGCTGGAGCAGAACCGCCAACACGATGAAGAGGCCGACGAAAGCGCCCTGCCAATTGGCATCGACGCCGGCCATCAAAAGGGAATTGCGGATCACCTCGATGAGGGCCGCGCCCACCACGGCACCATAGGCCCCGCCGGCGCCGCCCATGAGGTCCGCACCGCCGATGACGGTGGAGGCGATCACGCGTAGCTCATAGCCCTGGCCGAGCGCATTGATGGCCGAGCCCTGCCAGCCGACGATGAGCACGGAAGCGAGCGCCGCCGTGAGCCCCGAGACCACATAGGCCTGGAACTTGATTCGCTTCACGGGCACGCCGGTGAGACGCGCCGCGTTCTCGTTCGAGCCGATGGCGTAGAGGTATTTGCCCCAGGCCGTGAAGTTGAACAGGAAGCCGAAGACGAGCGCCAGCACGATGAGCGCCCAGACCGGATTCGCAAGGCCCAGGATCGCGCCGCCGCCGATCTCGATGAAGGTGTCGCCGTAGGGGCCGAACTCGTAGATCATCCGGTTCTCGGAGAGCACGATCGCGAGAGAGCGGGCGATCGACAGCATGCCAAGCGTCACGACGAAACTCGGCAGCCCCACATAGGCGATGAAGAACCCGTTCACGGCACCGGCCAGCGCCCCCGTGGCGAGGCCGGCGACAATAGCGAGCGCCCAATGGTTCTCGGCCTGGAGCACGAGACCGCAGACCACACCCACGACGCCCATGATCGAGCCCACGGAGAGATCGATGCCGCCGGTGAGGATCACCGCCGTCATGCCCACCGCCATCAAGCCCACGAAGGCGAAGTTGCGCGTGATGTTGTAGAAATTCTCGGCGGTCGCGAAGGCCTGCGGCTGGTACGCGCTCATCACCGCGCACATGACGATGAGCGCCACCGTGACCCAGAAAGGCTGGCTCGCGAAGAGGCGCGCCGCCAGGCTGCGCTCCTTCAACGAGGTCACATCGTCGATGGCGACGCTCGAGATCGGCGGTGTGGTGGTGCTCGTCATGCGGCCTCAGCGCTCCCGGATCTTTCGTGTCAGGCGGTGTGGATCGCCCCTGTGATGAGGCCCGTGACCTCCTCGGGCGAGGTGGCGGCAACGCTCTTGTCGGCCACCTTGGTGCCCCGGCGCATCACCACGACCCGGTCGCAGACCGCGAACACGTCGGGCATGCGGTGGCTGATGAGAACGACGGCGACGCCGCGATCGCGCAGCCGGCGGATGAGTTCGAGCACCTCGGCGACCTGGCGCACGGAGATCGCGGCGGTGGGCTCGTCCATGAGCACGATGCGGGCGTCCGACAGACGCGTGCGCGCGATCGCCACCGCCTGACGCTGGCCGCCCGACATCTGTTTCACCAGGTCGCGCGGACGCGTTTCGGATTTCAGCTCCGCGAAGATCTCCGCCGCACGGGCATACATGCGCGGGTAATCGAGAATCTTGAGAGGGCCGATGGAGCGCTTCAACTCGCGGCCGAGGAACACGTTGCCGGCCGCCGTGAGATTGTCGCAGAGCGCGAGGTCCTGATAGACCACCTCGATGCCCTCGGCGCGGGCGTCCACGGGCTTGTGGAAGTGCTTGGCCTGACCGTTGATGCGGATCTCGCCCTCGGAGGGCTTGAAGTTCCCGGCGATGATGCGCACGAGCGTGGACTTGCCGGCGCCATTGTCGCCCATGAGCCCGATCACCTCGCCGGGCTCGATCGACAGGTCCACGCCCTTCAGCGCTTCGATGGCGCCGAAATGCTTGGCGATGCCTTGGAGCTGCAGGAGCGCCATTCATCCTCCCTGGAAGTCGGGCCAGCTCGAGCCGGCTCTCGTCTTTGCATGAGAGGATGACGCGACCTGTGCTTGCGGTAAAGCCCCTTTCCGCTGCGCCACCGGAAGCTTTCACCGATCGGAACCTTGAGCCGCCTCAATAACCGCGAGCGCGCCTGTGTGCGGTCGCTCGCGCGGTCTGGACCAGACCCTCCAAGCCGCTACGATCCGAACCTCTCACGCGCCGGAGCCCCGCACGGATGTCCCACGCTCTCTTCGATCTCACCGGCCGTATCGCCCTCGTGACCGGCGCGACTTCCGGGCTCGGCCACGCCATGGCGCGGGGCCTGGGGCAGGCAGGCGCGACGCTCGTGGTGAACGGGCGCGATCCGGGCCGCATCGAGGAGAGCGTCGAGGGATTCCGAACTGAGGGCCTCAAAGCCTCCGGCTCCCGGTTCGATGTGACCCAGGCCGACGAGGTGGCCGCGGAGGTCGAGCGGATCGAGGCGGAGGTCGGTCCCATCGACATCCTGGTCAACAATGCGGGCATCCAGCGTCGTGCGCCACTGCTCGAGATGGACCCGGCCGTGTTCGACGAGGTGATGCGCACCAATCTCACCGGCGTCTTTCTCGTGGGCCAGGCGGTGGCGCGGCACATGGTGGAGCGCCGGCGCGGCAAGATCGTCAACATCGCCTCGCTCGCAAGCGAACTCGCGCGCCGCACCATCGCACCCTACGTCTCCGCGAAGGGCGCCGTGAAGCAGCTCACCAAAGCCATGTGCGTGGAATGGGCGCCCCACAACATCCAGGTCAACGCCATCGGGCCCGGCTACTTCGCGACGCCGCTGAACACGACCCTCAAGAACGATCCCGCCTTCGACGGCTGGGTGAGGGGCCGCACGCCCGCGGGCCGCTGGGGCGAGCCGCATGAACTCGTGGGCGCCGCCGTGTTCCTGAGCTCCGCGGCCTCGGACTTCATGAACGGGCAGGTTCTCTACGTCGATGGCGGCTTGCTGGCGTCAATGTAGGGAGCAGCACCCCATGGTGATCGACGCCCACCAGCATTTCTGGCGCGTGGAGCGCGGCGACTATCCTTGGATGTCGCCCGATCTGACGGCGCTCTACCGGGATTACGACCCGGACGACCTCGCGCCGTTCCTGGAGCGCCACGGCATCGGGCGCACGATCCTGGTTCAGGCCGCGCAGACGATGGCCGAGACGGAGTTCATGCTCGACATCGCGGCGCGCACGCCCTTCGTCGCCGGCGTGGTGGGCTGGGCGGAGTTCGCGGACCCGGAGGCGCCCGACACCATCGCGCGGCTGGCACGCGATCCGCTGCTGGTGGGCCTTCGCCCCATGGTGCAGGACATCGCGGACGACGACTGGCTCGTGCGGGCCGATCTCGCGCCGGCCTTTCGGGCCCTGCAGGAGCACGGCCTCGTCTTCGACGCGCTCGTGTTCCCGCGCCACCTCTCGCGGCTGCTCGTGGTGCTGGACCGCTACCCGGACCTGCCGGTGGTGGTGGATCACGGGGCGAAGCCAGCGATCCGCGACGGTCGGCTCGATCCCTGGCGCGCCGACATGGCGGCGGTGGCGGCGCGGCCGAGCACGTTCTGCAAGCTCTCAGGGCTGGTCACGGAAGCCGCGCCCGACTGGCGCCTCGGGGATCTGCGCCCTTACGTCGATCATCTCCTCGCCGTCTTCGGCCCCGAGCGCCTGCTCTGGGGCAGCGACTGGCCTGTCGTGAACCTGGCCGGCGGCTACGATCGCTGGTGGGAGGCGGCCATGGCGCTTCTCGGCGGGTTCTCGGAGGGTGAGCGGGCCGCGCTGCTCGGCGGCAACGCGGCCCGGGTGTATCTCTCCAGGCGGGGGAGGCGGGCTTAGACCCAACCGCCATCCACCACGTATTGCTGGTTCGTGCAGGCGGAGGCTTCTTCCGAGGCCAGGAACACGGTGAACTTGGCGATCTCGTCGGGCTGGAGTTTGCGCTTGAGGCACTGGCGCTGCATCAACTCCGCCTCGCCCTCGGGCGTCAGCCACTTGTCGATCTGGCGCTGGGTCATGATCCAGCCGGGCGCGATGGCGTTCACGCGGATGTTGTCGGGACCGTAATCGCGGGCGAGCGAACGGGTGAGCCCGAGCACCGCGGATTTCGCCGCCGTATAGGCCGCCATGCCGCCCTGGCCCACCATCCAGGACACCGAGCCGAAATTGATGATCACGCCCTCTTTTGCCGCCTGCATGTCGGGCAGCACCGCCTGGGCGGCAAAGAACTGGTGCTTCAGGTTCACCGCGATGCGGTCGTCCCAGTATTCCGGCGTCACGTCCGGTGTCGGGTGGCGCTCGTCATGGGCTGCGTTGTTGATCAGGATCTGCACAGGCCCGTAGGCCTCGCGGATGCGCTGGATCGCGGCGCGGAGCGCCTCGATGTCGGTGAGGTCCGCGTGCTCGAAGCGCACCTGGTGACCGGCCTTGGTCAGCGTGCCGGCCAGGGCTTCCGACGCCTCCCGGGCGATGTCGATGAAGGCCACCTTCGCCTTCTGCTCCGCGAAACGCTGGACGATGGCCGCGCCGATGCCGGAACCGCCGCCGGTGATCACCACCGTCTTGCCCGCCAAATCGCTGTAGATCGCCGCCATGAAGGTCTCCGCTGGTGCGTGGGAATCGAGGTGCCCATCTTCACCGGAAGCGGGCCTTCCGCAAGGTTCGTTGCGGCATGCCCGAGCCGTGCTTGCCTTTGCGCCCTCGCGCGGGGATGCTCCCTCGAAATCAAAGCGGGGGAGGCATCATGCTGTTCAAGGATGTGGCGGTTGTTCTCGACGAGCGCTTCCGGCGGCTCTTCAATTCCAATGCGCGGCTGGAGAAGCTCTACGAGGGCTGCCGCTGGGCGGAAGGACCCGCCTATTTCCCCGCCGGGCGCTACCTCGTCTGGAGCGATATCCCGAACGACCGCATGATGCGCTACGACGAGACCTCAGGCCACGTCAGCGTCTTCCGCCATCCGGCGGGCTATTCCAACGGCAATACGGTGGACCGGCAGGGGCGCCTCGTCACCTGCGAGCACGGCAACCGCCGTGTGACCCGCACCGAGTTCGACGGCTCGATCACGGTGATCGCCGAC
The DNA here is from genome assembly GCA_035944635.1 of Microvirga sp. Lineage (GTDB taxonomy): Bacteria > Pseudomonadota > Alphaproteobacteria > Rhizobiales > Beijerinckiaceae > Microvirga. Next base: position 61,040 of record DASZAZ010000071.1, on the reverse strand, counting down.
CGCTACCAGGGCAAGCGCCTCAACTCGCCCAACGACGTGGTGGTGAAGTCGGACGGCTCGATCTGGTTCACGGACCCGGCCTACGGCATCGATTCGGATTATGAGGGCCACAAATCGGAAAGCGAGATCGGCGCCTGCAACGTCTATTGCGTCGACCCGCAATCGGGGGAGATCCGGGTCGTGGCCGACGATTTCGTGCGCCCGAACGGCATCGCCTTCTCGCCGGACGAGCGGCGCCTCTACATCGTCGACACGGGCGCGACCCACCAGAAGGACGGACCGCGCCACATGCGGGTGTTCGACGTCGGGGAGGGAGGCAAGCTTTCCGGGGGCGAGGTGTTCGCCACCTGCACGGCGGGGCTTTTCGACGGGTTCCGGTGCGACACGGAGGGGCGGATCTGGACCAGCGCCCATGACGGGGTCCATTGCTACCACCCGGACGGCACCCTCATCGGCCGCATCCAGGTCCCGGAGGTGGTCGCCAACGTCTGCTTCGGAGGCCCGAAGCGGAACCGTCTTTATATCTGCGGCACCACCTCGCTCTATGCCCTCATGGGTCCGGTGAACGGGGCCAAGACGTTCTAGCGGGGCTGTGTCGGGTGCCGCAAAAATTCTTCAAAAAAGTTGGAGCGGCCTTGGAACCAACCCCGGACCCGGCCGTTATAGCCACATACCCGGCCTATTCTGCCCCCACGGGCCGGTCCCTTCAAAGCGCCCCGCAAGGGGCGCTTTTTCTTTGCCTCGACGCCCAAGCTCGGCCATGTGAGCCCGATGAGCGAGCCCGCGAAGCCCATTCTCCTCTATGTGGACGCCGATGCCTGCCCCGTGAAGGCGGAGGTCTATCGCGTGGCCGAGCGGCACCGCCTCAAGGTGTTCGTGGTCGCAAACAGCTACCTCACGGTGCCGAACGATCCCCTCGTGGAGCGGGTGGTGGTGGGCTCCGGCTTCGACGCCGCCGACAACTGGATCGCCGAAAGGGCCGGGCGCGGCTCGATCGTGATCACCACCGACGTGCCCCTGGCCGCGCGCTGCGTGAAGGCCGGAGCCGACGTGATCGCCCCCAACGGACGCCCCTTCACCGAGGCCTCAATCGGCATGGCGCTCGCCACCCGAAACCTCATGGAGGACCTGCGGGCCTCGGGCGAGATCACGGGAGGCCCGCGGCCCTTCTCCCCCCGCGACCGCTCCACCTTCCTCTCGGCCCTCGACCTCGCCATCGTGCGCCTCAAGCGGGCAGGGTTCGGCGAGGGCCCCTCGGGACAGGCTTGACGAGGGGCGGAGGCGGTTACCCCTCCAGCAGCCGCCGCGCGATCACCTGAGCCTGGATCTCCGCCGCGCCCTCGAAGATCGAGAGGATGCGGGCGTCGCAGAGCACGCGGGAGACGGGGTATTCCAGTGCGAAACCGTTGCCGCCGTGGATCTGGAGCGCGTTGTCGGCGGCCGCCCAGGCGACGCGCGCGGCGAGCAGCTTCGCCATGCCGGCCTCGAGATCGCAGCGGCGGCCCTCGTCCTTGGCGCGGCCGGCGAAATAGGTGAGCTGGCGCGCGATGTGGATTTCCGCGGCCATCATGGCGATCTTGTCGGCGACGCGGGGAAAGCTGATGAGGGGCTTGCCGAACTGCACCCGCTCCTCCGCGTAGCGCAGGCCGAGGTCGAGCGCCGATTGCGCGACGCCCACCGCGCGGGCGGCGGTCTGGATGCGCGCCGATTCGAAGGTCTGCATGAGCTGCTTGAAGCCCTGCCCCTCGACCCCGCCCAGGAGATTCGCGGCCGGCACCGCGAAGCCGTCGAAGGCGAGCTCGTATTCCTTCATGCCGCGATAGCCCAGCACCTCGATCTCGCCGCCCGTAAGGCCCTCCACGGGGAAGGGGGTCTCGTCCGTGCCGCGGGGCTTCTCGCCTAAGAGGATCGAGAGACCGCGATGGCCGAGCTCGTCCGGGTTCGTGCGCACCAGCATGGTCATGAGGTCGGCGCGGACGGGATGGGTGATCCAGGTCTTGTTGCCGGACACCCGCCAGGTGTCGCCGTCCTTGACCGCGCGGGTTTTCAGCGAAGCGAGATCGGAGCCGGTGTTAGGTTCGGTGAACACGGCGGTGGGGAGGACGTCGCCGGCCGCAATGGCGGGGAGGAAGCGGGCTTTTTGCTCCTCCGTGCCGCCGCCGAGGATGAGTTCGGCTGCGATCTCGGAGCGCGTACCGAGGGAGCCGACGCCGATATAGGCCCGCGAGAGTTCCTCGGAGACCACGCACATGGACACCTTCGAGAGGCCCATTCCGCCGTATTCCTCCGGGATCGTGAGGCCGAAGACGCCGAGCTCCGCCATCTTGGCGATTACGTCGAGGGGGATGTAGGCGTTCTGGAGGTGCCATTCGTGGGCGTGCGGCGCCACCTCCGCCTCGCCGAAGCGGCGCATCTCGGTGCGGATGGCCTCCAGGGTCTCGTCGAGGCCGGGATCCCCTACGGTGCCCGACCCTTGTGCCTCCCGGATCAGGACCACGAGGCGGGCGCGGTTTTCGGCCGTGTTGCCGTCGGCGATGAGGGCTTCGACCGCATCCGTGCGGAAGCGGGCGATGTCGCGGGGCTGGAGGCCGAGAGCGGAGAGCCGCACGATCTCACCCTGACTCATGGCGATGCCGGAGAAGATCTGGTCGAGGTACTCGCCGAGGCCCACCCGGACCAGGAGGTCCTCGGTTTCGCCGAAGCGGCCCTCGCCCGTGAGGCGCTCGGCATAAGCCGACAGCTCGCGCACGGCTTCCGCATAAGTTGCGAGCCAGGCGAGGCCGTGGGCCGCATGCTGCTCCCGCTCCAGGCGCTCGGAGGAGAGGCGCCCATCCACCGTGACCGTGGTGCGGACCCGCCGCGTCGCCTCGGCAACGAGTTCGGCGACCATGCCGGCGGCCTCACGGCTCAAGGTGAGGAGGTCGGGGGTCGCTTGGGCCTCGGCGGCAATGGCGGTCATGCGCGGGGTCTCCGTTGGTGCAGTGCAGCGTAAACGCTCACGGCCCCGCTAGCGATCCCCCTTTCGATGCACCGACCGCATCAGCCGCGGCTTGCGATGGAGCCGCATCAGCCCAAACGTCAGCCCCGGCTTGCGATCGCGACCCCGACCGCGGCCACCACCATGCCGGCGACTTGGAGGAGGGTCAGGGTTTCGCCGAACAGCGCGAAGGCCATCAGCGCCGAGACCGGCGGCACGAGGTAGAGGAGCGCCGCGACGCCGGCCACCGCTCCCCGGCGGATGAGGAGCATGAGCAGGCCGATGGCGCCGATGGAAAGGCCGAACACCGCCCAGGCGAGGCCGATATAGAGCGGCACCACCGGCTCGAGGCGTCCGTCTTCCAAGATGAGCGCGAGGGGGAGGGTGACGAGGGCGGCGCCGACGTACTGCACCACCGTGTTGGTGCGAAGATCCGTGGCGCTGCCGGTGCGCTTCTGCCAGATGGTCCCAAAGGTGATGGACAGCATGGCGACGACGCAGACGAGGAGTGGCAGAGCCGGCAGGCCGCCGGGGACGCCGAGCTTCGGGCCGACCACGAGGGCGGCGCCAAGGCAGCCCACCGCGATGCCGAGCCAACGCCGGGCCGAGACGCGCTCGCCGAGCAGCGGCCCCACGAGGAGGCCAGTGGCGAGCGGCTGCAGGCCGGCGATCAGCGCCGCGATGCCCGCCGGAAGCCCATGCTTCACGGCCCAGAACACGCCGCCGAGATAGATCCCGTGCAGAAGCACCCCGGCGACGAGCCCGTCGCGCCAGCCCGTGCGGGTTTTCGGCCAGGGCGCGCGGAGGAGGAGGGCGACGCCCGCCAGGACGAGGGCGGCAAGGACGTAGCGCACCCACAGGAAGGTCAGCGGATCCGCGTGCGGCGCGACGAGCCGCGCCACGATGAACCCGGTCGACCAGATCAGGACGAACAGGGGCGGCGCAAGGCGGGGGAGAAGCTCGGTCATCGCGGCGCAGCCATGGGGCATTTCGGGGCGAATGGCTACGGTTTGCGGTGCATATCTCCCCTCTTCCCTGCGGGGAGAGGTAGGCCGGGCGGGTTCGCTGCGCGTTTCCCTTGCTGCAACCCCTGCCGGGCGCCATGTGAGCGGCACGGAGAACTGTGTGGCCCGCCTGCGTCTCATCTACGAAATCACGGTGATCGCCTATACGCGCTTCGTGCTGCACGACGCCTGGGCGATCGCGAGTCATATCGCGCTCTCCGTGATGATGTCGCTGTTCCCGTTCCTGCTCCTCGTCACCGCGCTCGCGGGCCTCTTCGGGTCGGGCCAGCTCGCCGACGAGGCCGCGGACATCATCCTAGAGGCCTGGCCCTCGGAGGTGGCGGCGCCCATCGCCGATGAGGTCCACAACATCCTGAGCTTCCGCCGCGAGGGGGTGCTGACGCTCGGCCTCGTCCTCTTGATCTATTTCTCGTCGAGCGGGGTCGAGGCGCTGCGGGTCGGGCTCAACCGCGCTTACGGCCTGAAAGAAACCCGGGCCTGGTGGTTCACCCGGCTCGAATCGATCCTGTTCGTGATCGGCGGCGCCTTCGTGATGCTCGCCTTCGCGTTTCTCGTCGTGCTCGGGCCTTTCGTGTGGCGCTGGATGCTGATCGCGATCCCGGGGCTCAGCCCCTATGAATGGCTGATCGGCTTCCTGCGCTTCGGGGTGGCGACCTTCCTGATCGTTCTCGCCCTGACGCTCGCCCACAAACTCGTGCCGGCGGGCAAGCGCGCCTTCAAGGCGGTGCTGCCGGGGGTGGTCGTGACGCTGGGCCTATGGATCGCGGGCGGCGTCGGTTTCGGGTGGTACCTGGAGGCCAATCCCGGCGCCTACACCTCCATGTATGGGGGCCTTGCGACCGCCATGGCCGCGTTGGTGTTCCTCTACACGCTGGCCGCGATCTTCCTTTTCGGCGGCGAGGTCAACGGCACCGTGATCGCGGCCAAGCGCCGGCGGCTGCACAAGCTGAACGACCACCGCTTCAACGATGTGGTGAAACTGCCATAGGAGTGAGTGGTGAGTAGCGAGTGGTGGTTGGAGCGAGCCTCCTCCACTCACTACTCGCCACTCACTTCAGGACGACGCTTCGAGCACGTCGTCGAAGGTGCGCAAGCCGGCGCGTGGCGCGTTGACGAGCACGGCCATGTTGCCCGGCGCGTGCTGGTTCTTCCACATCTTGGTGTGGGCCTCGGGGATCTTCTCCCAGGGGAACACCTCGGACATGCAGGGGTCGATGCGGCGGTCGATCACGAACTGGTTCGCGGCCGCGGCCTGCTTGAGATGCGCGAAGTGCGAGCCCTGAATGCGCTTCTGGCGCATCCACACATAACGGGCGTCGAAGGTGATGTTGAAGCCGGTGGTGCCGGCGCAGAACACCACCATGCCGCCGCGCTTCACCACCAGCGTCGAGACCGGGAAGGTCTGCTCGCCCGGATGCTCGAACACCATGTCGACATCCTTCTTGCCGGTGATGTCCCAGATCGCCTTGCCGAACCGGCGCGCTTCCTTGGCCCATTCGGTGTATTCCGGCGAGTTCACAACCGGGAGCTGGCCCCAGCAGTTGAAGTCCTTGCGGTTGATCACGCCCTTGGCGCCGAGCGAGAGCACGTAATCGCGCTTCGTCTCGTCCGAGATGATGCCGATGGCGTTGGCGCCGGAGGCTGCGGCGAGCTGCACGCCGAATACGCCGAGGCCCCCCGAGGCGCCCCACACGAGCACGTTGTCGCCCGGCTTGATGGTGTGCGGCGCGTGGCCGAAGAGCATGCGGTAGGCGGTGGCCAGCGTCAGCGTATAGCAGGCGGCCTCCTCCCAGGTGAGGTGCTTCGGGCGCACCATGAGCTGGCGCGACTGCACGCGGCAGAACTGGGCGAAGGACCCGTCCGGGGTCTCGTAGCCCCAGATGCGCTGGGAGGACGAGAACATCGGGTCGCCGCCGTTGCACTCCTCGTCGTCGCCGTCGTCCTGGTTGCAATGGACCACGACCTCGTCGCCCACCTTCCAGCGCTTCACCTTCGCGCCGACCGCCCACACGATGCCGGAGGCGTCCGAGCCCGCCACGTGGAAGGGCTGCTTGTGGCCGTCGAGGGGGGAAATCGGCTGGCCGAGCGCGGCCCAGATGCCGTTGTAGTTGACGCCAGCCGCCATCACGAGAACGAGCACCTCGTCGTCGCCGATGGACCAGGTGGGCACCACCTCGATCTGCATCGCCTCTTCGGGCGACCCATGGCGGTCCTTGCGGATCGCCCAGGCATACATGTTGGCCGGCACATGACCGAGGGGCGGGATCTCGCCCATCTCGTAGAGATCCTTCTTGCCCCCGGCCTTCAGCTGCATTGCCGTCGTCATCGCATGCCCTCGATTGTCGCCGCCCCCGGACGGGAGACTAGCAGGCTGATATTGCGCTGCAACACGGTTTCGCTGCGCCAATAGTCAAGCCTCGACAGGACCGGGCGGTTCCCCACCCGATCGGCGTATTTTTGTTGCGCGGGACTGCCAAGAAGGGCCCTTTGGAGCCCTCGCCAGCGGTTGCGCGGCTTGCGGAACGAATGCGGGTCATGCTGCATTGCAACGCTACGGCCCGATCCGGGCTCAGGAGGCTCGTCTATGACCGGTACGCGGCGCGAACGCGACAAGCCCTGGATTTTCCGCACCTATGCGGGCCATTCCACCGCTGCGGATTCGAACGCGCTCTACCGGAAGAACCTCGCCAAAGGCCAGACGGGCCTCTCGGTGGCCTTCGATCTCCCGACCCAGACAGGCTACGACCCGGACCACGAACTCGCCAAGGGCGAGGTCGGCAAGGTGGGGGTGTCGATCGCCCATATCAGCGACATGCGCGCGCTGTTCGACGGTATCCCGCTCGAGACCATGAACACCTCGATGACGATCAACGCCACGGCCCCTTGGCTGCTGGCGCTCTACATCGCGGTGGCGGACGAGCGAGGCGCCCCGCGCACGAGCCTGCAGGGCACGACGCAAAACGACATCATCAAGGAATACCTCTCGCGCGGCACCTACGTATTCCCGCCCGCGCCCTCGCTGCAGCTCACCAAAGACGTGATCCTGTTCACGACGGCTGAGATGCCGAAGTGGAACCCCATGAATGTGTGCTCCTACCACCTGCAGGAGGCGGGAGCGACGGCGGTGCAGGAAGTGTCCTTCGCGCTCGGCACCGCGGTGGCCGTCCTCGACACGGTGCGTGCCGCAGGCGTGGACGATGCCACGTTCTCGGACGTCGTCGGGCGCATCTCGTTCTTCGTCAATGCGGGCATGCGCTTCATCACCGAGATCTGCAAGCTGCGCGCCTTCGCCGAATTGTGGGACGAGATCACGCGGGACCGCTACGGCATCGCGGACGCGAAGAAGCGCGTGTTCCGCTACGGGGTGCAGGTGAACTCGCTCGGGCTCACCGAGCAGCAGCCCGAGAACAACGTACACCGCATCCTCATCGAGATGCTGGCCGTGACGCTCTCCAAGAAGGCCCGCGCCCGCGCGGTGCAGCTTCCGGCCTGGAACGAGGCGCTCGGCCTGCCGCGCCCGTGGGATCAGCAATGGTCGCTGCGCATGCAGCAGATCCTCGCCTTCGAGACCGATCTCCTCGATTACGAGGATATCTTCGACGGCTCGCGCGTCATCGAGGAGCGCGTCGCCCACATCAAGGACGAGGTGCGGCGCGAACTTGCCAACCTCGATGCCCTCGGCGGCGCGGTGGCGGGCGTGGAGTCGGGCTATCTCAAGCGTGCGCTCGTGGAGTCCAATGCGCGGCGCCTCTCCGCCATCGAGAGCGCCGAGCAGATCGTGGTCGGCGTCAACCGCTACCAGGAGGGCGAGCCCTCGCCACTGACGGCCGGCGACGGCTCGATCCTCACGGTGCCGGAAACCGTCGAGATGGGAGCCGTTCAAGCGATCCGCGCCTGGCGCGGCGCCCGCGACGGAGCGACCGCCGACGCGGCGCTCGCCGAACTCGAAGCCGCCGCCCGCGAAGGACGTTCAATCATGCCGGCCTCCATCGCCTGCGCGAAGGCGGGCGTGACGACCGGCGAATGGGGCGAAGCCCTGCGTCGCGTCTTCGGCGAATACCGCGCGCCGACCGGCGTGACGGCGGACACGGCAAGTGCCGGCGCCACGCAGGACATCCGCTTCATGGTCTCGGAACTGGCGGAGCGGATCGGCGAGACCCCGCGTCTCGTGGTGGGCAAGCCCGGCCTTGACGGTCATTCCAACGGCGCCGAGCAGATCGCGCTGCGCTCCCGCGACGTGGGTTTCGAGGTCACCTACGATGGCATCCGCCAGACCCCGGCCGAGATCGTTGCCAAGGCACGGGAAACCAATGCCCACGTGATCGGCCTCTCGATCCTGTCAGGCTCGCATGTGCCGCTGGTGCGCGAGGTGAAGGCGCGGTTGCGGCTGGAGGGGCTGGACCACATCCCCCTCGTGGTCGGCGGCATCATCTCGGGCGAGGACGAGAACGTGCTGCGCAATATGGGTGTCGCCGCCATCTATACGCCCAAGGATTACGCCCTCGACACCATCATGGCCGACATCGTGCGTGTGGTCGGCCGCGCCTGGCCGCGCGAGCCCGTGGAGGACGCGCCGACGGAAGCGCGCGGCAATCGGCCAAAGCGCGCTTCGGTGGGGTAGCTCTTCTTACTCCCCGAAAAGCAAAACGGCCGGGCAATGCCTGGCCGCTTCGCATTCTGTGAGGCGTTCGATCAGGCGCCCTGGCCCAGCACCTTGTACTTCACGAAGCCGTCCGCGGCGTCGCCGAGCTTCTCGACCTTGATGCCGGCCGGCTGATAAGGCGCAGCGCCAGGGCCGGTGATGAAGATCGCGTTCGCGTTCGCCGGCAGAGCGAGCGACCAGGAGCCGTCGGCCTTGGGGGACACCTCCTTGCGCTCGATGATGAAGCGCATGATGGCGTCGCGGGTGAGGTCGGGAGCATCGAGGATCGTGGTCTTGCCGCCCTCGGTGCCTGGGAAGTTGCCGCCGCCGCCCGCGCGGTAGTTGTTGGTGGCGACGATGAACACCTGATCGTCCGCCACGGGCTTGCCCTGATAGGCGAGGTCCTTGATGCGGCGGGCGTTCGGCTCCACGAGTTTGCCGTCGACGTCGTAGCGCGAGGGCTGCGTCGGATCGATCTTGTAGGTGACGCCGGAAATCACGTCGAAGTTGAAGGCCGGGAACTTGGAATTGATCAGCTCCTGCTCGCCGGGCTTCGAGGGGTCGATCTGGTTGTAGATGCCGGCCGAGCGCTCCAGCCACTCGCGCACTTGGGCGCCCGTGACTTTCACGGCGCGCACGGTGTTCGGGTAGATGTAGATGTCGGCCATGTCCTTGATGGCGAGCGGGCCCGGCTTGATGTCCGTGAAGTAGTTCGGACCGCCGCGGCCGCCGGCCTTGAAGGGCGCCCCGGCGGAGAGCAGCGGCAGGTCCTTGTGCTCGGTGTTCCTAAGCAGGTTCGCCACGTACCAGGCCTGCGCCTCGGTGACGATCTTCACCGATGCGTCGTCCGACACCAGCGAGAAATAGGAGTGGATCGGCACCGCCGTGGTGCCCACAGGCTCGCGCACGTATTTGAGCGTGGCGTCGTGGTCCGCCTGCGCGGCCGCGATCACCAGGGCCTCGGTTTCGGCCTTCGGCACGATCTTGCGGCTGGCGTCGCGCTCATAGATCGAGCGCGCCTCGGTCTTGAAGGAGGCCACCTTCCAGCCGTTGCCATCGCGGGCGAGGTCGAGATCGACGATGCCGAGATGGCTGCCCCAGAAGCCCGCCATCACGGCCGGCTTGCCATGGAGCGAACCCTTCTGGGCGTCCACGCCCGGAATGTTGGCGAATTCCTTGCCGCCCGGGAACACGAGGTGCTGATGGCCCGTGAGGATCACGTCGATGCCGTCCACCTTGGCGAGGTGGAGAGCCGCGTTCTCCTCGCCGCCCTGGCGCTCGCCGCCGGCGATGCCCGAATGGCAGAGCGCGACCACGATCTGTGCGCCGGCCTTCTTCAGATCCGGCACGTGCTTGTTGGCCGCATCCACGATGTCGGTCGTGGTGGTCTTGCCTTCCAGGTTCGCCTTGTCCCATTGCATGATCTGCGGCGGCACGAAGCCGATGACGCCGATCTTGAGCGGGTGCTTGCCGCCGGCTTCGTCGGTGACCTCGCGGTCGAGCACCACCCACGGCTTCACGAGCGTCTGGCCCGCGGTCGTCATCACGTTGCAGCACACGACCGGGAATTTGGCATCGCCCATGGCGTTGGCCAGGAACTCGAGGCCGTAATTGAACTCGTGGTTGCCCAGCGTGCCGCCGTCGTAGTTCAGCACGTTCATGGCGGCCACCATGGGGTGGACGTCCGCTTCCTTCATGCCCTTGCGATAGGCCACGTAATCGCCGAGCGGCGAGCCCTGGATCAGGTCGCCATTGTCGAACAGAAGCGTGTTCTTGGCCTCGGCCCGGGCGGCTTTCAAGAGGGACGCGGTGCGGGCGAGGCCCACGGTGTCGTCCGGCGCGTCGCGGTAGTAGTCGTAAGGGTAGACGTTCACATGGAGATCGGTGGTCTCCAGGATACGAAGCTTCACGGGCGCGTTGGCCTGGCCGAAGGCGAAGTTCGGAGCCAGGCCGAGCGCCGCGACGGCAACCCCGCCCTGAAGGGCGCGGCGGCGGGTGATGGTGGTCATGAAGGGTCTCCCTTGGGGCAGTCCGTCCTTGGAACCGCCCGACGACATCTGGATGACAGCAGACGGAGCATAGCCGCCTCAGGAACGCCTGTCAGCGGCTGTTCGCTGTCGCAGCCTGCTGCGCGTGCGAGAGCTGCGCGGCAGTACAGACAGCCGGCGTCTCAATTCCTCCTAGCCCGCCCCACGCCGTCAGCGGTGCGGTCGATCGACGCCGCAGCCGTTCTCTTCGACGGTTCAGCTTCGGTGTGCGGCTTGAAGCGCAGTATCGAGATCGCGAAAGAGGTCATCCGGATCTTCGATGCCGGTCGACAGGCGCAGCAGGTCCGGCGGGCAGGGCGTACCGGCGCCCTCCACCGAAGCGCGGTGCTCGATGAGGCTCTCGACCCCGCCGAGCGACGTGGCGCGCTTCCACAAGCCTACCCGTGCTGCGGTCGCGATGGCCGCGGCCTCGCCGCCGCTGACCTGGACCGAGAGCATGTAGCCGAACCCGCCCTCCATTTGCCGCGCGGCCACGTCGTGGCCCGGATGCTGCGGCAGGCCGGGATAGAGCACGCGGGCGACGCGCGGATGGGCGGCAAGACGCTCGGCCAAGGCCATGGCGCCCCGAGCTTGCGCTGCGGCGCGCAGGTGCAGGGTGCGCAGGCCTCGCGTCAGGAGATAGGCCTCGAAGGGGCCGAGAATCGCGCCCTGGCCCTTGCGGATCGTCACGAGCCGCGCCCAGAACTCATCCTGCTTCGCGCCGGCGAGCACGCCCGCGACCACATCCGAATGGCCGTTCAGCACCTTGGTGGCCGCATGCATCACGATGTCGGCGCCAAGCGCCAGCGGGCGCGTGTGGATCGGGGATGCAGCGGTCGAATCGACCGCGAGCCGCGCTCCCGCCCGGTGCGCGATGGCGGCCGCGCCGGCGATGTCGGTGATGGTCCACAGGGGGTTCGAGGGCGTCTCGATCCACACCAGCTTGGTGCGGCCCGGCACCACGGCGGCGCGCAACTGGTCGGGGTCGTCGGTTTCGACAAACGTGGTCTCGAGCCCCCAGCGCTTCGCCTCAGTGAGAAGCCAGTTGCGCAAGGCCCAGTACATGACGCGCGGCGCCACGATGTGGTCGCCCGGATCAAGGGCCTGGAACACGGCGGTGGCCGCCGCCATGCCGGACGAGAACAGGAGCGCGCCGGCCTCGGCCTCCTCCAACATAGCGATCACGGCTTCCGCGTCGCGCACCGTGGCGTTGTCGGGGCGGCCGTAGACGTAGCCCGAGGAATAGGCGTTGTCCTCGTCGCGGATGTAGGTGGTCGCCACATGGATCGGCGGCACGATCGCTTTCGTGACCGGCTCCACATGCCCGAGCGCCTGCGCGGCAAGGCTTTGCTTCGACCAAGGCGGACGGGACGCGGTCATCGGGAACTCCAGGGGCAACGGTTGTCGAACGGGGATCGAGGCCCACCTCAAGGGGGCCGCTTTAGGCGGGAGGCTCGCTATACAGGGGTTCGCGCAATGCTGCACGCGGGGAAGGGGACGATAGGAGAGGGCGGCGCGCCGATGCTGCCGCTTCCGCGGGCGCTTCTCGCCATAGGGCCCGTAATGGCCGCCGCTGCGCTGGGAAGTCTCGTGACCACGCCCAACATCCCGACCTGGTATGCCGGCTTGGCGAAGCCGTCCTTCACGCCGCCGAACGGGGCGTTCGGGCCGGTCTGGGGCCTGCTCTATCTCGGCATGATGATCGCGGCGTGGCGCCTTCTCTCCCTCGCCCCGTGGCAGCGTGGGCGAGGGGCGGCGCTGGCGGCGTTCTTCGTCCAGCTCGCGCTCAACGCCGCGTGGTCCTGGGCCTTCTTCGGGCTGCGCAGCCCGCTCGCGGGGCTCCTCGTGATCGTCCCGTTGCTCGCCGGGATCCTCGTGACCATCCGCCTCGCCTGGCCGCTCGACCGCCTCGCGAGCGCGCTGCTGGTCCCTTACGCCGCGTGGGTGGCCTATGCGACGGCTCTCAACTTCGCGATTTGGCGCCTGAACGGCTAACCCTCAGGTCCCACCGAAAAGGTCGGGCTCCTTGTCGAGGTAATCGACCACGCCGACGAAGGGGAGCTGGCGGAAGGAGTGGGCCACGTCCATGCCGTAGCCCACGACGAACACGTCCGGGCAGGTGAAGCCCACGTAATCGGCGCGGATGCTCACCGCCTGCTTGCCGGGCTTTTCGAGCAGCACGGCGGTGAGCACGCGCTTCGCGCCGCGGGCCATGAGGAGGTCCTTGGCGAAGGCGGCCGTGCGGCCGGACTCGAGAATGTCGTCGACGAGCAGGATGTCGCGGCCGCGCACGTCGCTCTCTACGTCGCGGAGGATCGTGACCTGCCCCGACGACACGGTGCCCGTCCGGTAGCTCGACAGGTGCACGAACTCCACTTGCGGGCTGAGGCCCGCCCGGTGGAGCGCGCGGATGAGATCGGCCGCGAACATGAAGCTGCCCTTGAGCACCGCGACCACGAGCAGGTTCTCGGGCGCCGCCGCCGCGACCTGTTGGGCGAGCTCCTCGTTGCGACGGGCGATCGCGGTTTCGTCGAAGAGCACCCGCACGCGGGGAGAGGAGGTCATGGTCGGGCTCGGGGATGCGCGCCGGGGCGCCGGGAGGGGATATCCGCGCCGATACCACGATTGCCGCGCCGTTGCACCAGCGGCCCATTCCATGCGACGCGCCACAATTCGTCCCAACAATGCTTTATGCTGCGGAAGCGGGCGGCCCGGCCTCCTGCCGCACCGGCAGCGTCCCCAAAGAGGCTTGCGCCGGTGGCCGAGAGCGTGAGCATGGCGAATCGGGGAGGGCGTTGCGCCCTGCTCTGGGAAGACGGGGAAGGCACCGAGCCTCGCTCCGAGAACGGATCCGGGGAGGCATGGCGCTTCGCCCGGCAAGGATTGGTGCCCCGGCGTGATGGCCTTCGAACACCCCGACGATGCAGGCGAGGCCCGCGGCGCCCCGCGGGCCGTGCATTTCGAGAATGTGGGCGTGCGCTACGGCATGGGGCCGGAGGTGCTGCGCGACCTCACCTTTTCGATCGAGCCGCACTCGTTCCAGTTCCTCACCGGACCGTCCGGCGCCGGCAAGACCACGCTGCTGCGCCTCATCCTGCTCTCCGTGAAACCCACGCGGGGCCTCGTCTCGCTGTTCGGGCACGACGTATCGGGGATCTCGAAGCCGGCGCTCACGCGGCTGCGCCGGCGCATGGGCGTGGTGTTCCAGGATTTCCGACTCCTCGACCACCTCACCACTTACGAAAACGTGGCGCTGCCCCTGCGCGTCCAGGGGCGCGAGGAGGCGAGCTACCGCGCCGAGGTCGTGGAGCTCCTGCGCTGGGTGGGCTTGGGCGACCGCATGCACATGCTCCCACCGGTGCTCTCGGGCGGGGAGAAGCAGCGCGCGGCCATCGCCCGGGCGCTCATCGTGCGCCCTGACCTGCTGCTCGCCGACGAGCCCACCGGCAACGTGGACCCCTCGCTCGCGCGGCGGCTCCTGCGGCTGTTCATCGAGCTCAACCGGCTCGGCACCTCGGTGGTGATCGCCACCCACGACTTTTCCCTCATGGACCAGCTCGACGCGCGCCGCCTGGTGCTCGGCGACGGGCGCCTGCACATCGACGAGTAGGAACGTCCATGGACGATCGTTGTCATTCCTGGAAGGCAGCCTCCGCCCTGGTCAGGGGGTGTAGCGTACGAACGGCTCAGCGGCGCTATGGGGTCATCGACGTTTCGGGAGAGGCGACTCAGCGGCTCCATCGGGTCGGTGAGGCCGCGGGAGGGGACGCATGAACGATCTCTCCCCCCATTACGACGAGGCCCAGGACCCGCCCGCCTGGGCCCAGAAGCCGCTGCCCGCGACGCTGGCCCGCAATGCGCCCCTGGTCCCGGGCGACCCCACGGGTGGCCGGGCGCTCGGTGCCGTGGTGGCGATCCTTACCTTCCTCGCCGCGCTTTGTGCCGGCGGAGCAGAACTCGTCGCCGCGAGTTCCGCCCAGTGGCGGTCGAGCGTGTCGCGGGAGGTCACGATCCAGGTGCGCCCGAACCCGCAGCGGGACGTGGATGCGGATGTCGCCCGGGCGGCCGACCTCGCCCGCCGCGCGCCCGGGATCGACACGGTGCAGCCCTTCACCAAGGCTGAATCCGAGCGTCTGCTGGAGCCCTGGCTCGGCACGGGCCTCAATTTCACGGATCTCCCCGTTCCCCGCCTCATCGTAATCAAGCTCGCGGAGGGCGCGCGACCCGATTTCACGGAGCTGCGCCGCGCTCTGCGGGAGGGAGTGCCCGGCGCCACCCTCGACGATCACGCCCTGTGGCTGTCGCGCCTCACCACCATGGCGAACACCATCGTGGGCGTCGGTATCGCCCTCGTGCTCCTGGTCCTCGCGGCAGCGGGCCTCGCTGTCGTGTTCGCCACGCGCGGTGCTATGGCCGGGAACCACGAGGTCATCGAGGTGCTCCACTTCGTGGGCGCCAAGGACGACTTCATCGCCCGCGAGTTCCAGAGCCGCTTCTTCCGGATCGGCCTGAAAGGCGCGGCGGTGGGCGCTGCCGCGGCACTAGCCGTGCTCTTCCTGCTCGGCCTCCTCACCCGCTCCTGGAGGGCGAGCCCTGCGGGCGACCAGCTGGAGGCGCTCTTCGGAGCGTTTCAGATCGGGTGGCGCGGTTATGCGGTGGTGGTTCTCATCGCCCTCGTGGTCTCCGCCATTGCCGGCATCGTCTCCCGCGTCACCGTGCGGCGCTTCCTCGCCACGACGGCCTGAGGCGCGTTGCATGTCACGCACCACGGCGCGGCGCCGCCTCGTCAAAATGGTCTAACGCGGCGCTCCTTCACGGCGGTCAGGCAGCGGGCTTCACCCAGCCGCGGCATGGCGTCGGGCGAACCCCGGCTCGACACGGTTCGTTAACCAGCATGGAGCAAGGGTTGCGGGTGTTCACAGGTGCCTCGCCTCTGCCGCATTCTCCTCTATCATCGAGGCCAATGGTCTCGCAGGTGAGGAACATGGCGGGAGCGGGCACGCTCGAAGCGGTCGAGGCATTGGGCTGGGGTTGGTCTCAAGCGGAAGCGCCTCACACCACGAGGCGAACCTGGCTGTGGCGCGGGGTTTCTGTCCTGGGCTGGCTGGTCTCTGCCGTCGCGGTCATGACCGTGATCGGCTTCTTCGTCTTTGTCTATTCGTTGGAGCGGGTGGAAAGCCGGCCTGAAGCCCGCACGGACGGCATTGTGGCCCTCACGGGCGGGTCCGAGCGCATCGGCGACGCCATCGACCTCCTGGCCCAGGGCTTTGCCAATCGCCTCCTGATCTCCGGCGTCAACGAGCGCACGAGCCGGGCGTCCATTGCCAGGCTCAATCCGGGCCAGCAGCGGCTTCTCGAATGCTGCGTCGATCTCGATTACCGGGCGCGCAACACCATCGGCAACGCCATCGAGACCCGCCGCTGGATGGAAACCCACCGCTTCCGCTCGCTCATCGTCGTGACCTCGAACTACCACATGCCGCGCACCCTGGTGGAACTCGACCATGCCATGCCGGGCGTGCGCAAGGTGGCCTATGCGGTCACGGGCGCCGTCGATCCGGACGATTGGTGGCACAGCCCCGCCACGGCGCGCATCCTGCTCTCGGAATACATCAAGTTCCTGGTGGTCTGGACCCGTACCCGCTTCGAGGGCGATCCTGAGCGTTCGCGCGCTGCGGTGCTGCTCGGCGGGGGCCGCAAGCCCGTGAAGCAGGTGGCCGAGCCCCTGTTCCGCTGAGCGCTTCCCGCCGGGCGGTTCGACGGCCGTCTCCCTCGTGTCCTGAAGCGCGCGCCGCGAGGGTGGTCGCGGCTGCCCTGCCGGGGTAAGAGGGCCCGCATATCCTCGTGCCCACCTCGAAGCCCTAGCCCTCATGCTCGTCCTGCGCTCCCTGGTCTTCAACGTCCTGTTCTACCTCAACCTGATCCTCTGGCTCATCGCGATCATCCCGGTCTTCGTGATGCCGCGCTGGGGGATCATCAAGGCGGCGCGAGCCTGGGCGCATTCGTCCCTGCGCCTCCTCGAGGCGGTGGTCGGCACCAAGGTGGAGTTTCGCGGGCTGGAGCGCCTGCCCAAGGGCGGCATCCTGGTTGCCGCCAAGCACCAGTCCATGTGGGAGACCTTCGCGCTCCTCACCATCGTGGACGATCCCGCCTTCATCCTGAAGCGGGAGCTCATGTTGATCCCCTTCTTCGGCTGGTATGCCGCCAAGGCACGCTCCGTCGCGGTGGACCGCAGCGCCGGATCGAAGGCGCTCGCGCTCATGAACGCCCGCGCCCGGGAGGAAGCTGCTCGGGGGCGGCAGATCATGATCTTCCCCGAAGGCACCCGCCGGGCGGCCGGCGCACCGCCTGCCTACAAGTACGGGGTCGCCCACCTCTACACCACGCTCGGGGTGCCCTGCGTGCCTATCGCCCTCAATTCGGGCCTCTATTGGCCCCGGCGCCAGTTTATCCGCCGGCCCGGCACTGTGGTGGTGGAAATCCTGGAGCCGATCCCGCCGGGGCTGCCGCGGGACACCTTCTTCGCGGAGATCCAGACGCGCATCGAGGAAGCCTCGGACCGGTTGCTGCGGGAGGGCCAGGCCGAACTCGGGCTGCTCCCAAAGCCCTCTGCCGCTCCCAGCCCTAAAGCCTGACGACGTTCTCTTGACGCCCGAGACGCCGGTGCTACCTTTAGAACAAATGGGGAACAGACGCAGCTTGTCGTGGTCCACCGCCATGCGCGATGTGAGAGCCGAACGGTCTGGGCGCGCCGCCATCCGCGAGGAACGGCTGCGGGCGACGGCTGGCCTGCGCCACACCTCCCTTGCGCTCACCTCCTGGCGTGGGAGGAGCGGGCGCCGCTACGTGGTCGGCATCCATCCGCTGGAGGAAACAGAGCTCGCGCTCTTAAGCGAGGCCGTGATTCTCGCCGTTCGCCGCGATCCCGACGGCACCGCTCACGTGGTTGATCTTGCAACCGCGGGCTCCCGTCCGGGCGAGCCCGCCCGCGGGCGTTGGATGCGCGCAGCACGTGATCGGGGCGCCACGGAAATCCACATCCACCGCCTCGCGGACGGGGAAGCGGAGCGGCGCGCCGTGATCGAAGATTTGAGCGAAGACGGCTAAGCCGGCGCGTCGAGGGCCCGCACGAGCCCGGCAAGCGTCGGATCCACCACGTCCATGGCGAGCAGATGCTCGTGGGTGGAGCGGACGTAATCCGGATTGGCGCCCGAGATGCCCCGCCCCTGGCGCACCAGCCGCAGAAGTTCGGCCTCGGGCAGGCGCCCGGCATATTGCGGGTGACGGCGGTCCACGATGTAGCCGAGGGCCCTGACGGCGCGGCCGTCGTCGAGCGTCACGGGCAGAAGCCGCTCCACATAGACGGCCGTGACCTGCTCGCGCTCGCGCAGGTACCGGATCGTGGCCTCGGCCTCCGCGGCCGCGACGCGAAACGCCACCCCATGGCAGCGTCCGCCGCGGTCGAGCCCCAGCACGAGCCCCGGCCGCTCCGGCGTGCCACGATGGACGTGGGAGATCACGCAGAGCGCCCTATGGTAGCCGTGCAGGTGTGCATGGCGCCGTTCCACGAAGGGAAAGCCCGGCCGCCACATGAGCGAACCGTAACCGAACACCCACAGATCCTCTGGCGCTTCCTCGCTCATGGCCTCGCTGCTGCGCCCGGCGGGTCGCTTGGCTGGGTGCCTGAATCTTGCCGGGCCCTGCGGCTAGCAGCTACCACGGCATGACTCAACATCCGCGCGGCGAGCCGTTACCACGCTCACGCGCCGCGCGGTGAGCAGCGACTACGGCACGATCCGGCAATACCGGGCCGTCGGGTGGCCCAATGGGCGCTCCAGGCCGTATGACAGAGGCTGAACGGGAGACCAGAATGGCGCAGGGCGCAACCATCGCGGGACGGCAGAGCCGGTTTTGGCTCTACGCCCCCTTCGTCCTGCTCGCGGTCGTGGCCGTCGCTTGGAGCGTAGCCTGGTTCGTGATCCGTAGCGGCACCGAGGGGGCGCTCGATTCCTGGATCGCAGCAGAGGCGGAGGAGGGCCGCCGCTGGACCTGCGCCGACCGCAGCATCCGCGGCTACCCCTTCCGTCTCGAACTCACCTGCTCGTCGGTGCGCTTCCAGAACGGACCCGTGACCGGGACCACGGGACCCCTGCAGGCGGTGGCGCAGATCTATCAGCCCCGCCATATCATTACCGAGGTGCAGGGGCCGCTGCGCGTCACGGACGGGCGCGCAACGGTCGATGCCCAGTGGCGGCTGCTTGAGGCCAGCATCCGGGCAAGCCGCGACGGATTGCGGCGCGCCTCGCTCTTCGTGGACGCCCCCGAAGTGAGGGTGTCGGGCGCGCTGCCCGAGGTGCTCACCGTCTCGGCCCGCAACGTCGACGCGCATCTGCGTCCGAACCCGGCCCGTGCCGGCGACGGAGCCGTGGACCTCGCGGCCCGGGCCGGCGGGGTGCGCCTGCCGGCCCTCGATGCGTTCGTGGGCGGGGGCGAGGCCGCGGATCTGCAAACCGATCTCACGATCACCGAGGCGCGGGGCTTCGCCACCGGTGTCGGCGCCTCCGAATTGGACCGCTGGCGCGGGGCAGGCGGTAGGGTCGAGGTGCTGCTCCTGTCGCTCGCCAAGGGCGATCGCAGGCTGGAAGCCAAGGGCAATCTCCGCCTCGATGCGGAGCGCCGCCCCGAAGGCCAGCTCACCCTCGCGGGCCGCGGGCTCGATGGGCTCATCGCGAACCTCACGGGCCAGCGGGCCGGCGGCCTCATCGGCGCGCTCCTCGGCCAGGTCACGGGCCGTGCGCCGGCAAACGCGGGAATCCCCGGGAGCGCTCAGACGACAGCCCCGGGTCTCGCCCCCCTGCCGCCGCTGCGCATGGAGAACGGCCGCATCCTGCTCGGACCCTTCGCGATCCCGAACGTCCGCATCCTGCCGCTCTACTGAACCCTTACGGGTTCTCCCGCCGCCGGCCGAAATCGGGCTCGGCGGTTTCCTGGCCCGACGAGATGATGCCGCGGCGGATTGCGCGGGTGCGGGTGAAGAGCGCGTGCAGCTTGTCGCCCTCGCCCCAGCGGATCGCGCGGGCGAGAAGCGCGATGTCCTCGTTGAGGCGCCCGAGCATTTCGAGCACCGCATCCTTGTTGTGGAGGAACACGTCGCGCCACATGGTAGGGTCCGAGGCCGCGATGCGGGTGAAGTCGCGAAAGCCGCCGGCCGAGAACTTGATGACCTCGGATTGCGTCACGGTTTCGAGGTCCGCCGCGGTGCCCACGATGTTGTAGGCGATGAGGTGCGGCACGTGGCTCGTGATCGCGAGCACCAGATCGTGGTGCTGCGCCCCCATGATTTCCACGTTCGAGCCCATGGCGGTCCAGAACGCGGCGACGCGCTCGATGGCGCCCTCATCCGTGCCCTCCGGCGGCGTGAGGATGCACCAGCGGTTGAGGAAGAGCGTCGCGAAGCCCGCATCGGGTCCGGAATGCTCGGTGCCGGCCAC
The DNA here is from genome assembly GCA_035944635.1 of Microvirga sp. GTDB lineage: Bacteria > Pseudomonadota > Alphaproteobacteria > Rhizobiales > Beijerinckiaceae > Microvirga. The sequence continues at coordinate 40,878 of DASZAZ010000071.1, read as the reverse complement.
CGGATGGGCCGGCACGAAGGAGACGCCCTCCGGCAGATGCGGCTGCACCTGCGCGACCACGGAGGCCTTCACGGAGCCCACATCCGACACGATGGCGCCGGGCTTGAGTGCGTCCCGCATGGCGGCGGCTACGGCACCGCAGGCGCCCACGGGCACGCAGAGGATCACGTGATCGGCGCCCGTGACGCCGGCCACGAGGTCGGCGGTGGCCTCGTCTGCGATCCCGATCGCACGCACGCGCTCGACCACGGCGTCGTCGCGATCCACCGCCACGATGGTGCGCGCGAGGTTGAGCTGCCGCGCGGCGCGCGCGATCGACGAGCCGATCAGCCCGATGCCGACGAGGGTCAGGCGGTCGAAGAGGGGCTCCGCACGAGGAGCCCCGAGCCGGTCAGGCATGGGCCTTGGCGCCTTTCAGGAAATCCGACAGGGCCGCGACCACGAGGCGGTTCGCCTCCGCGTCGCCCACCGTGAGCCGCAGCGCTCCCGGGAGCCCGTAGGCATCGACGCGGCGCAGGATGAGACCGCGCGCGGTGAGGAACGCATCGGCGTCCTTGGCGGTCTTGCCGGCTTCCTGCGGGAAATGGACGAGCAGGAAGTTGCCGACGCTCGGCGTCACCGCGAGGCCGAGCGCCTCGATATCCCGCGTGAGGCGCTCGACCCATTCGTCGTTGTGGGCGATCGCCTTCGCGATATGCTCCTCGTCCCCGATTGCCGCAATGCCGGCTGCGATCGCCGGGCCGTTGACGTTGAAGGGGCCGCGGATGCGGTTCACCGCGTCGATGATGGGGGCCGGGCCCACCATCCAGCCGAGGCGCAGATTCGCGAGGCCGTAGATTTTCGAGAAGGTGCGGGTCATCACCACGTTCTCGGCGGTGGCGACGAGCTCCAGCCCCGAGGCGTAGTCGTTCCGGCGCACATATTCCGCATAGGCCGCGTCGAGCACGAGGACCACATGCGACGGCAGGCCAGCATGCAGCCGCTTCACCTCGTCGAAGGGGATGTAGGTGCCGGTCGGGTTGTTGGGGTTGGCGAGGAACACGATCTTCGTGCGCGGCGTCACGCAGGCGAGAATGGCGTCGACGTCCGCCTTGAGATCCCGCTCCTCCGCGACGACCGGCACGCCGCCGGCAGCCAGGATCGCGATGCGGTAAACGAGGAAGCCGTGGGTGGTGAAGATGCCCTCGTCACCCGGGCCCACATAGGCATTGGTGATGAGCGACAGGAGCTCGTCCGAGCCCGAGCCGCAGACGATGCGGTTAGGATCGAGGCCGTACTTCGCGGCGATGGCCTCGCGCAGTTTCGTGGCCGAGCCGTCGGGATAGAGCTCGAGATGGTTGAAGCCCGCCACGGCCTCCGCGGCCTTCGGGGATGGCCCGAGGGGCGTCTCGTTGGAGGAGAGCTTGTGCACCTTCGCGACGCCGGTCGCGGCGCTCTTGCCGGGCACGTAGGCCTCGATCTGCATCACGCCGGGGCGGGGTACGGGACGCGCGGACATGGGCGAACTTCCTGACAGGCTGGACACGGGTGCCGGACGGCGGCTTGGCGGTTCTTTATGCGGAAGCCGCGGCAGCCGCTAGGGGATGCGAAAGCGCGCCGCGTGGCTTCCCACTTCCACCAGGGACTGGAGCGAGGCGCCCGCGCCCGCGATGGCGGCGCGCAGGGCGCCCTCATCGCGGGCGCCGGGCACGGCCACGAGGGCCGACAGGCCCCGGGCGTCGCCGGCGCTGGCGATCACCTCGGCGCCTTCGGCCTCCAGCGCCCGCGCGGCGCCGTCGCGCCAGCGCTCGAAGCCGGCCGCATAAAGCACCTCGTCGCGCACGGCGGCGTCCGACAGGGGCTTCGAGATCACGAAAACAGGGGTGCCGGCGGGATGGTCGGGGCGCTCGATGAAGGGCAGGCGCGCGATCACCTTCGGGCGCCCGGGCCCGGCGAGCGCCTGCCACCAGGCGCCGGCGGAGGCGCCCTGGTCGAGGCGGAACACGCCGAGGTCGCCCCGCGCGGCCCCGACGGCTTCGATAACTGCAGCCGCACTCGGATGCGGCACGTACGGCACCGTGAAGCCGAAATGGAAGCGCACGGAATCGCGCATGGGCTCGTCGCCCGCGGAGATGTCCGCGTGCGCTGCATAGGGCGCCTGCACATAGGTGAAGGTTGCGATGATGACGCGCCAGATGCTCTCCACCGTCTCGAGGGGCAGCAGGCCCTCGTGGCGCTCCGCCAGGAGCCGCATCATCGAGGCCTCGCGGCCGGGGCGGAAGGCGGAGCCGGATTCGGAGGTTTTCTTCACGTTGATGAGCGTGTCGATAATGCGGCCCCTCTCCATGAGGAGGCCGTGCATGCTCTCGTCGATGCGATCGATCTCTCGCCTCAGATCGGCAAGGGTGGGCGGGGGAGGATGATCGGTCATCGCGGATCCTTGAGCTCGCCCCCTCTTACGGGCCTGTATCGCTCTATGCCAAGCAGCCTTTTGTTGACGAGCGCGTTCGTTGGAACTACCTAAAAATCCGGATAACCGAACGACATGTCCCAGGCCGCTTTCCTGATTTCGGAGCCTCTTGCGCAGATCGACGCGCCGTCGAGCCCGGTGGCGCGTTTTGGCGCGGTCGAAGCGCTGATGATGGATGCCGGTATCGCGCTGGTGCCGTGGCAGATCGCCTACCAGACCTACGGCACGCTCAACGCGGAGCGCTCGAACGCGGTGCTGATCTGCCATGCGCTCACGGGCGATCAGCATGTGGCGAACCGGAATCCCGTCACGGGCAAGCCCGGCTGGTGGGAGACGATGGTGGGGCCGGGCCGTCCCATCGACACGGATCGCTTCTTCGTTGTCTGCGCCAACGTGATCGGCGGCTGCATGGGCACCACGGGCCCGGCCTCCACCAATCCGGCGACCGGCCGGCCCTATGCCCTCGAGTTCCCCGTGGTCACGATCCGCGACATGGTACGGGCGCAGGCCGCGCTGATCGACCGGCTCGGCATCGAGAGCCTGTTTTGCGTCGTCGGCGGCTCCATGGGCGGGATGCAGGTGCTGCAATGGGCGGCGAGCTATCCCGAGCGCGTGTTCGCGGCGCTTCCCATCGCCACCGCCGCGCGCCATTCGGCCCAGAACATCGCCTTCCACGAGGTCGGCCGTCAGGCCGTGATGGCCGATCCCGATTGGCGCCGGGGCCGCTACCAGGAGGAGGGCGCGCGCCCCTCCAAAGGCCTCGCCGTCGCCCGCATGGGCGCGCACATCACCTATCTCTCGGAAGTGGCGCTCCACCGCAAATTCGGCCGCAACTTCCAGGACCGGCAGGCGCCCACCTTCTCCTTCGATGCCGATTTCCAGATCGAGAGCTATCTGCGCCACCAGGGCATGGCGTTCGTCGAGCGCTTCGACGCCAATTCCTACCTCTACGTGACCCGGGCGATGGACTATTTCGAACTCGCCGCCGAGCATGGCGGCGTGCTCGCCAATGCCTTTAAGGGCACCAGGACCCGCTTTTGCGTGATCTCCTTCACCTCGGACTGGCTCTTTCCGACGTCCGATTCCCGCGCCGTCATGCATGCGCTCAATGCTGCGGGCGCGTCCGTGGGCTTCGTCGAGATCGAAAGCGACAAGGGCCACGACGCCTTTCTCCTGGAGGAGCCCGAGATGTTCGCGGCCTGCCAGGGCTTCATCGACGCGGCGGCGCGGGCGAGGGGAATTGCATGACTGCTCCCGTGAGAGCCGCACGCGCCCGGGGCATCGCATGACCGTGCATGTGCCCCTCCGCGCGGAGGCCGAAACGCGCCTCGATTTCCTCCTCATCGCGGAGATGATCGAGCCCGGCTCGCGCGTCCTGGATGTAGGCTGTGGCGACGGTTCTCTGCTGGCGCTGCTGCGCGACACCCGCGGCGTCGACGGGCGAGGCATCGAGCTCTCCCGCGAGGGCGTGAGCACGTGTCTCGCCAAGGGTTTGCCGGTGATCCAGGGCGATGCCGACACGGATCTCGCCGATTACCCCGACGATTCCTTCGATTACGTGGTTCTCACGCAAACCATCCAGGCGACGCGCCGGCCTCGCGTGGTGCTGGAGCACCTGCTGCGCATCGGGCGCCGCGCCGTGGTGTCGTTCCCCAATTTCGGCCATTGGCGCGTGCGCGCGGAGCTCGGCATCCGTGGGCGCATGCCCGTGACCGAGAACCTGCCCGACACCTGGTACGACACCCCCAACATTCACTTCTGCACCATCCGGGATTTCGTGGCGCTGTGCGACGAGGTCGGGGCCGAGATGGAGCGCGCGGTGGCGTTGAACGCCGGTGGGAAACCCATGCGGGTCACCCTGCCCTGGTGGGTGTGGAATCTGTTCGGCGAGCAGGGCGTGTTCCTGCTGCGGCGGCGCTAAGGGCCTGCTGCGTCGAAAGGATTTCTCGTCTCGGGGGCGGCCCGGGAGAGATGGCCCTCTTTCGCACGAGCCTGTGCGAAAGAGGGGGGATCCCGTTCAACCCCGAGCGACAACGGGCAAGGTCCGGTGCACCCGCAGAACCCCGAAAGCCCTGGCTGCGGCCCCCACACATCCAAGCCGTTCGTTAAAGCACTCCGCGACGGAACGGATGGAACGCACGTTTCGCGTGTTCCGTCTCGTTCCACAGGGGCTCCGCATGCAAACGGCCGGGACAGGCCCGGCCGCTGCTGAAGAGATAGGGTGGCAGGACCGCTTAGTCCCGTTCCTCCGTGCCGCCCTTGGAGAGCGGGCGCTGCACCTGGCCCGAATGGGCTCGGGCGGAGCGCTTCGGCGGTTTCTCGTCGCCGGTGGAGGATTGCGAGCGGCCGCCGGCCTGGGTCGCGGTGGGGTGGCCGCGCACCAATTCGCCCTTCGGCGCCGTGACCGCGGCGCCGGGCGCCGGCACGCGGGCGCGGTCGCCCGGACCGATGCCTCCGCCCCCGCCATGGGTCGGGACGTCCGTTTGCGGCGAACGCTGCGCGGGGCTCTTCACTGCGGTGGTCGCGACGCTGGCCGCGATCTCCTCGTTGGACATCTCGAGATGCGCCTCGCCGGCGCGCTCGGGCGGAACCTCCTGGAAGGAGTGGATGCCGGCCTTCGAGCCGCTCTTCGGCCGGCCCTCGTTGATGTGCTCCATCTTGAGGTCGGGATCGAGCTTCTTGGTGGCGCCCATGATTCCCGTGGCCTTTGCGGCCGCGCGCTTGGTGTCGCCCACGGAATTGCGGCTGGTCGGCCCTGCGTCCTGGCCCGCCGAGTCCTCGGCGGCCAATTCGTTCAGGACTTCATCGACCGGGGGTTCCGGGGGGTGCCCGCGCTTGTCTCGCGCCATGGTGTTTCCTCTTCGCGGTTGTTGACGGGGAACGTCGCGGGGAGAGGGGGGTTCCCGGCCCGGGCATCCCCGAAGCATCCCCCAAGGCAGCGCCTTGGCATGCGCTCCGGCCACGCGGAGCCACCCCTCCGGGTGGCGTGCGGGCGCCACCCGGAGGGGGTTCGCGGCGGGTCGGTCTCAACGGGCTTTGGCCCCTGTAGCGGTGCTGGCGCGCCGCCTTCAGGCGCACCGGCAGCCCTCACCGGCTCAGGTGCGCCCGCCCGCCTCCAAGCGGGTTTGCAGCGCGTCTGCAGCGCTCACCGGGGCAGGTGAGGCACCACCTCTTTCGACCGGGCAGGCGTGGCCTCGCGCGTTTCGCTCAGGGCTTCGGCCACGGCATATTGCAGCAGCAGGTCGCGCTGGTGTTGCGGCAACGGGCTGCGCACCACCGGGTCGTAATCCGGGCGGAGCGTCGAACCGAGCTGCTTCATCGTCAGCCGGTCAAGATGCGGTTGCGGAGCGTACCTCTGTCCCATGAAAGACCTCGTTTGGGGTCTAAGTCGCGACGGAGGCAGTGGTTTCAGCGGGGCCGCGCCGCCGCGGCATCGGGGCACCGGAGAATCCGTTTGGGCTCGCTAAAAAACCCGCGCGTCGACGTGGGTGGCCGGCTGGCGGGAACCCGGGCCGGCGCCGTGGGCGTTGTTCAGCGCAGCTCGGGAGTCAGGCGTATGCATATCGGAGTGGTGGTCGCGCTCGCAGGAAGCGTGGGGCTCGCAAGCCTCGCGGCGGCTTCCGAGGAAGCGCGGCGCGTATGGGTGGATCCCCCGGCCGTGCTCCAGTCGGCTCCCGGCGCCACTGTCGCCAAGGACGCGCTCCAGCCAGCCCCCGGTGCCGGTGCCGCCAAGGACGCGCTCCAGGCGGCCTCCACCGAAACGCCCGTCGTCACCAAACCTGCGCTCCAGCAGGCCTCCCGCGAGACGGCCGTCGGCGCCGAGCCCGCAGCCCAGCAGGCCTCTTCGTCCGGCGCACGCGTTCAGACGGCCTCCACACCCGAGGCTCTCCCAGACGACGAGGCGCCACTCTTGGCGGCTCCGCCGGCCGCGCGTGCGGATTTTCGGGCCAGCCGTGCCGGCCCGGGCCCGCAGGATCGGGCGGTGGAGCTCCCGGCGCCGGCCTCCGCAGTCGCACCGTCCAAATCCCGCAAAACCGCATCGCCAGACCGTCTCGGCATCCTCGGTGGTTTTGCGCCCTATGCCCGGGCGCAAGCCGCGCAGCCGGCCGAGCGCATCGACCGCCCGGCGCCCCAGATTCAGGGCGCCCTGGTGCGGGTGCGCGTGATCCATTTCCGCAAAGGCCGCGTTCTCGCCGTCTACACCCGCTCGTAGGACGGCGTTCCCGCGGTCTACACCGCTCGTCAGGCTGCATTCCCGCCCTGTACACCCGCCCGGAAGGCCGGGCCCGAAACGGCGACGGACCCGGCCGAGGCCATGGGCCTCCCGCCGGGTCCGCCAAGGCTGATCCGCGAGGGTGAGCCCTCCCTTGCGGGGAGGGCTCGAAGGCGCCTCAGCGCCCGATTTCCTTCTGGATGTCCTCCAGCAAGGCCAGGTGTTCCTTGATCTGGCCCATGGCCATGCGGGCGATGGCGGCGGTGCCGCGGGTGCCCGGATTGGAGGCGAGGTAGCGCTCCTGGATGCCGAGCAGCTCCCGGTGACCCTGGATCTGCAGGTTCAGGTAGTCGCGGTCGAATTCCGGACCTGGCTGCGCTTTCGACATGCGTTCCATCATCTCGGAGCCGGCGCCGGAGATCACCGGCGCCGTGGCGGCGGCCTGCGAGGCCGTGTTGGGCCGCGCCGCAGCGGTCGCCTGGGCGGCCTGGGTGTTGGTGCCCGACGTGGTCGCCGGGTCCGCCAGGCCGTGGAGGATTTCGAACATGGTGTTCTGCTCGGCTTCCTCGAAAGCCGCGAACTGCTTCAGGCGCGGGTTCTGGGCCTTGGCGCGGGCGAAGGTGGAGGCCTGGAACGCCACCGTGCCGGCCGCCATGGTCTGCTGGATGTACTGGATCTCGGCCGGGTTGCGCTGCTGCGCCTGCTGCTGGGTTGCCTGGCCGCCCGGGTCGGAGGCCTGGCCCTGGCGGCGCGGCGTGGTGGTGTCGGCGGGCGAGCCGCCTTGCTGCACCCGGTTCTGCCGGTCGGGCTGCGTCTGCGCGCCCTGCGGCCCCGCAAGGCCCCCGCCGGCCTGAGTCTCGGCGGGCAGGGGCTGCACCGGGATCGGCGACACGACGGTGCTCTGCTGGGCGAAGGCGGGGGTCGAAAGGGCGGCAACGAGGCCGGCCGTGACGATGCGGCGGTTCATGAAGGGCTCCTGGGGTTCGTGAGGGCCGAACGCCTTGGGAGCGGATTGGTTCAGCGAAGCAGCCCTAGAGGAGCAGGGCCCTACCCTCCGCCCCCGGCCCGGCGGAAGCTCTGGCAGGCGTAGAGCGCGCATTGGGGGTTGTCCCGGGTGCGCACATAGGCGGGCTCGGCGATGTCGTTGCCGGTGCAGAACGCCCGACTCGCCACGAAGCGGTCGTAGGTCGTCGGGCCCGAATTCATCAGCACCGCGCCGCGGCTCGCCACGAAGCTCTGCGCCTGGCTGCAGGTGAGCGTTTCAGTGGTGGGCCTCGGCTGGGCGAGGGCAGCGGTGGTGGCCTGGGCGATAACCAGCCCGAGAACGAGTGCGCGCATGGATCGGTCCTTCGGAAAACGTCGGAGTTGGGCGCCAGGCGGTTCGCCGTCCCGGCGCGCGAGAACGCTACGGGGTATCGTCGATGTCGAGCATGGGCGAGCCGTAAGCCGGGGTGATCTGCGCGCTCGCGATGTGACCCGCCGATGCCGCCACCATCTGGACCATGCCGAGGAAAGCGACCGCGAAGGTCATCGACACCAGGCTTGCGGTCATCAGTGTCAGCTTGTTCGACATGGCGGCACCTCGGCTGCGATGAGAGGACCCTAGGCCGCCGCCCGGGCGGCCTCTGTGCGCCCGCACACATGGAGCCCGAGGCCGTGGATCACGGACGTGTGAACTCGGGTACGCCTGTGCAGGGGACGACGCATCGGTCTTGGTCAGGCGTGTTTGCAGGGGATGACGCATCGGTCCTGTCGCCAAGCGGGGCGGGCCCTGGCACAAGGAGCTCGACACCTTCAGGAGCGCCCCATGCCCAAGATCGCCATCATCGTCGAATTCGAAACGCTGGATGGTCAGGAGGATGCCTTTTTGACCCTCATCCGCGAGCACGCGGCAAAGACCCTGGTCGAGGAGCCGGGCTGCCTGCGCTTCGAGGTGATCAAGCCGGTGGAGCGCGACGGCACGCCGGTGGCGAACCGTGTGATGGTGAACGAGCTCTACGAGAGCTGGGACGCGGTGACGGCGCATGAGGGCAACCCGCGCATGCCGGGCCTGCGCGAGGCCACCGGCCCGCTGCTCAAGTCGCGCCGGCTGATGCTGGCCGAGGTCGTGCAGGAGGCGTAACAAAAAGCCCCGCGATCCTGACGACCGCGGGGCCTGGTGTTGGGTTCGTGACGCGCTTAGTTCAGCGTCACGCCGGCGGGGCGCTTTTCGCTCGCGGGCGTGGCCGCGAACGCGCCCAGCATGAGCCCCATGGGGCCGACGCGGACCGGCACGGTCTCGCCGTCCTTGACCTCACCCTGCAGGATCAGCTCCGCGAGCGGGTCTTGGACGTATTTCTGGATCGCACGCTTCAGGGGACGGGCGCCGTAGGCCGGATCGTAGCCCTTGTCGGCGAGCCATTCGCGCGCCGCAGGCTCCAACTCGAGAGCGATCTTGCGATCCTCCAGCAGGCGCTGCAGGCGGCCTATCTGGATGTCCACGATGGCGCCCATCTCGGCCCGCTGCAGCCGGTGGAAGAGCACGATCTCGTCCACGCGGTTGAGGAATTCGGGGCGGAAATGCGCACGCACCATCCCCATCACCTCGTCGCGCACCGCCTCCGTGTCCTCGCCCTCCTTCTGCGCCACGAGATATTCGGCGCCGAGGTTCGAGGTCATCACGATGAGGGTATTGCGGAAGTCCACCGTGCGGCCCTGTCCGTCCGTGAGGCGCCCGTCGTCGAGCACCTGCAGGAGAACGTTGAACACGTCCTTGTGCGCCTTCTCGATCTCGTCGAACAGCACGACCTGATAGGGCCGGCGACGGACGGCTTCGGTGAGGGCGCCCCCCTCCTCGTAGCCCACATAGCCGGGAGGCGCGCCGATGAGGCGGGCGACCGAGTGCTTCTCCATGTATTCCGACATGTCGAGGCGGATGAGCGCCGTCTCGTCGTCGAACAGGAAGTTCGCGAGCGCTTTCGTGAGCTCCGTCTTGCCGACGCCCGTGGGCCCTAAGAACATGAACGAGCCGATGGGCCGGTTCGGGTCCTGGAGGCCTGCGCGCGCGCGGCGCACCGCGGTCGAGACCGCGACCACGGCCTCGTGCTGGCCGACGACACGCTTCCCGATCGCCTCCTCCATCTTGAGGAGTTTTTCGCGTTCGCCTTCGAGCATCTTGTCGACGGGCACGCCGGTCCAGCGCGACACGACGCCAGCCACGTGGTCGGGCGTCACCGCCTCTTCCATCATGCCCGTGCCGTCGCCGGCGGCTTCCGTCTCCGCGAGCTCCTTTTCGAGGCCCGGGATCACGCCGTAGGAGAGCTCGCCCGCCTTGGCCCAATCGCCGGAGCGCTGCGCCTGGCTAAGCCCGTTGCGGGCCTCCTCAAGCCGCTTCTTCAACTCCGCCGCGCGGCCGAGCTTGTCCTTCTCGGAGCGCCAGCGCGCGGTGATGGCGGCGGAGCGCTCTTCCAAGTCGGCGAGCTCCTTCACGAGCCGCCCGAGCCGGTCCTTCGACGCGGCGTCGGTCTCTTTTTTCAGAGCCTCGGCCTCGATCTTCAGGCGCACGATCTCGCGGTCGATGTTGTCGAGTTCTTCGGGCTTGGAATCCACCTGCATGCGCAGGCGCGAGGCGGCCTCGTCCACGAGGTCGATGGCCTTGTCGGGGAGGAAGCGGTCGGTGATGTAGCGGTTGGAGAGCGTCGCCGCGGCGACCAGCGCGCTGTCGGTGATGCGCACGCCGTGGTGCTGCTCGTACTTCTCCTTGATGCCGCGCAGGATCGACACCGTGTCCTCGACCGAGGGCTCGTTGACGAAGACGGGCTGGAAGCGCCGGGCGAGGGCCGCGTCCTTCTCGACGTGCTTGCGGTACTCGTCCAGCGTCGTCGCGCCGACGCAGTGCAGCTCGCCGCGGGCAAGCGCGGGCTTCAAGAGGTTAGAGGCGTCCATGGCGCCTTCGCTCTTTCCGGCGCCGACGAGGGTGTGCATCTCGTCGATGAAGAGGATGATCGACCCTTCAGCCGAGGTCACCTCCTGGAGCACGGCCTTCAGCCGCTCCTCGAACTCGCCGCGATACTTCGCGCCCGCGATCAGCGCGCCCATGTCGAGGGCCAAGAGCTGCTTGTCCTTCAGGCTCTCGGGCACGTCCTCGTTGACGATGCGCAGGGCCAGGCCTTCCACGATCGCGGTCTTGCCGACGCCGGGCTCGCCGATGAGCACGGGGTTGTTCTTGGTGCGCCGGGAGAGAACCTGGATGGTGCGGCGGATCTCCTCGTCGCGGCCGATCACCGGATCGAGCTTGCCGTCGCGCGCCGCTTCCGTGAGGTCGCGGGCATACTTCTTCAATGCGTCGTAGGCGTTCTCGGCCGTGGCGTTATCCGCAGTGCGGCCCTTGCGCAGCGCATTGATGGCGGTGTTGAGCCCCTGCGCGGTGACGCCGGCTTGTGCGAGGATGCGGCTTGCCTCGTTGTCCTTCTCGACCGCGAGGGCCAGCAGCATGCGCTCCACGGTGACGAAGGAATCGCCCGCCTTGTCGGCCGCCTTCTCGGCGGTGTCGAAGAAGCGCATGAGTTCGCGCGTGGCCTGAGGCTGCGAGGCCTGGCCGGAAACCTTCGGCTGCTTGGCGAGCCATTGCTCGACCGCCGCATGAGCGTCGCGGGAGCGGCCGCCGGCACGATCGATGAGGCCCCCGCACAGGCCTTCCGGATCGTCGAGCAGAACCTTCAGGACATGGTTCGGCGAGAGCTGCGGATGGCCCTCGCGCATGGCGAGCGTCTGGGCGGATTGCACGAAGCCGCGGGCGCGCTCGGTGTACTTTTCGAAATTCATGGATCACCCCTCCTCGGCCGCCCGTCTTCTTCAAGAAGCCCGGCGCGGCCCTCGTGTGATGTCGGACCCTCTCCGGAGGCATCCGCCCGCCTGAGGTGGTGTGGCGGATCGGCCACATCAAGGGGCTTGGCCGCGGATTCGATGCTCTCACGGGAGGTGGAACCCGGGCATCCGCCTCGCATTGACCCTCTGAGTTCAGTGCCAGCCCAAGGAGGTGCCGATGGCTCACGATCCGCGCTCCGAAGCCGAGAAGGCAAGGGCGGCGCTCATGCGCAACGACGCCATGGGCATGGCCGTGCCGGAAAGCCCCCTGGAGCGGCAGCCCTCGGTGACGCCGAAGACCTTCGGCGATCATTCCCAGGCCGCCCAGCAGCGCTCCGGCATCGACCAGGGCGTGGAAGCGGGCGGCGCCCGGCCCGCGAGCGGGGCCGGCGGCGGCTCGGAATCGATCGTCGAATCCGAGCAGGTGTCGATGGGCCGCGATCATACGGGCCCGGCCCGCCACCCCTCCCGCTCCGGCGACGACGACGTGATGTCCCGGGGCAAGGAGTAGACCCCGGCGCCACCCCCTGGGGCGCCGTGCCCCGGGGCAAGGAACAGCCTCTTCGCTTCACCTCCAACCAAAGCTCAAGAAAGAATCGCCATGTTGGATTTCAAGAAAATTTTCGGCTTCATGAACCCGAAGGCCCGCCGGGCCGAGAGCGCCAATGCGGAGCTGCGCGCCAATGCCGAGAAGGCCCTGCGCATGAAGCAGGAGGCCGAGACCGGCTCCCACATCCCGCCGCACCAGACCGCGAACGAGGGCATGCGGGTGAAGGAAACCAACGAGGATCACATCCCGGCGCGCGAGGGCTACTACACCCCCGAGCTCAAGCGCACCAAGGTGGCCCGCTCCGGCGACGCGTCGTAAAGCCTGATCCCTTCCCCGCCAGGGGAGGGTGCCCCGCAGGGGCGGGTGGGGTGGAAGCGTCCACCTCCCCGCCTCGAGCTCTCATCCCACCCGTCGCCCTTCGGGCGCCACCCTCCCTTGGCAGGGAGGGATTTCGTTGCGCCCTGGACCCCCGGCCTCTACCCTCCAGGGATGCGCATCGCTTCGCTCTACCGCTACCCCGTCAAAGGCCTGTCCCCGGAGCGGCTCAACCGCGCCACGCTCAAGGCCGGCGACTATTTCCCGGGCGACCGGCTGTTTGCAGTGGAGAACGGGCCCTCCGGCTTCGATCCGGCGGCACCGGCGCACCAGCCCAAGATCAAGTACCTCATGCTCATGAAGCACGAGAGCCTGGCGCGGCTCAAAACCCGCTATGAGGACGCCACGGGCGAACTCGTGATCCAGGAGGGCGGGCGCGAGGTGGGGCGGGGCGATCTCTCGACCCCGGCCGGGCGCGTGGCCGTCGAGGCCTTTTTTCGCCGCTATCTGCCCGGCGAATTGCGCGGCCCCCCGAAGGTGCTCGCAGCGCCGGGCGGCCACCGCTTCACGGATTCCCCTTCCGGCTACGTGTCGCTCATCAACCTCGCCAGCGCCGCGGCGATCGAGAACGTGGTCGGCGCGCCCGTCGATCCCTTACGCTTTCGCGGCAACCTGCACCTCGACGGGCTCGAGCCCTGGGCCGAGTTCGACCTTTTCGGCAAGGTGCTGACCGCGCCCGGGGGCGTGCGCCTCAAGGTCACGAAGCGCATCGTGCGCTGCGCCGCCACCAATGTGGACCCCGGCACGGGCCTGCGCGACTTGCAGATCCCGAAGGCCCTGATGCAGGCCTACGGCCATGCGGATTGCGGGGTCTATGCCGAGGTGGTGGGCGGCGGCACGCTGGCGGAAGGCGAACACCTCGCCGTCGAGACCGAGCGCCAGACCGAACTGCCCTTCGTCTAGCGGAAGACCGGTCCCGCGATGAGTTTTGCCGATCTCGTGGGCCTCGTCGGGGTGGCGGCCTACCTCCTGGCCTACGCCCTGCTGCAGCTCGGCCGGCTGACCTTCGACGACCCCCGCTACGCGGGGCTGAACGCGTTCGGCGCCGTCGCCATCCTCTATTCGCTCGTCTTCGACTTCAACCTGCCCTCGTTCGTCACGCAGACCGCGTGGCTGGCCCTCACGATCATCGGCTTCGTGCGCGCGCGGATGAAGCGGTGACGGGAGGAGGGCTCGGGCCCTCCCTCGGTTCTCTGGAGGGCTGCGTTCAGCGGTGCCGCCGACGCTGTCCCCGGCGCGGCGGCTGGCGCTTGGGCGCAAAGGCGCTCAGCAGAGCCTCGATGGCGACGCCGAGCACGAGGTGCGAGACCAGGCCCCGGGCATGGGCCTGCCAGGGATAATCCTGCGGCGGGGCGGCGGCCCCGATGAGCGGATTGATCACCTCGTCCTCGATCAGGAACATGCCGAAGCCCAGCGCCAGCCCGCGTCCCAGGACTCCGCCCGGAAGATGCTCGCGGGTCGCCCCGTAGATCGCGGCCGGCAGCATGCCGACGGCGTAATGGACCGCGATGCCCGCCGGATGAGGCTGGGGCGGGGGCTCAAGGCCCACGGCTTGTGCCGCCATCCCGGCCATGTTGTGGGCTGGGTCCTTGTGGTTGGGGCGAACCGCCTGGGTCCGGCGCCAGGCCTCCTGATCCCCGTTCTCGACCATCATCCAGTCGACCCGGTCCATCAGCCAGACGCCCGCGGCCCCCGCCGCGGCGCCTTTCATGAGATCGGTCGCAAGGGTGCCGCTTGGCTGCATCGGAGCCTCCATGGAATCGGTGGCGGCGTGCCGCCAGACGGCACCACGACCGTCAGGTGTTCCGACGGCGAACCAGTGAAGCCGATCATCCGTTCCCGTGTGCCGTGCAGGGAGCAAAAAGAAAGGTGGTTCAGAAGAGGCCGTCAGACGCCTTCAACGATCCGAATGTCGCGCTCGGCTCCACCGGCCAGCTTGGACAATGCTCCCTGATAGGCCGGGCTGTCGTGCGCCGCCTTGGCATGTTCCACGGAATCGAACTCGATCACCACCGTTCGTTCCTGCAGCCCACCCGCGTAGACATGAGCCGGATGCCGCGAACCAGAATCCGACCACCCGCGGCGATGATCGCCGGGCCACTCAGTTTCGCATAAGCCGCCAGCGCTTCCTGATTGCTGGCCGAACGATACGTCGCGACCCAGTAAGCTTTGCCCATGGCTGATCTCCTCGCACCAGGAAAGAGCTTAGCCGCAGAAACCCCTGTTTGCGAAGTTCACAAGCGCCAAAAGAAAAGGGAGGGCCTGAGCCCTCCCTTGGTGTTCTCGAATGGTTGCGAGCCTTACTCGGCCGGCGGGGTCTCGACCTCGGGCACGAAATCCGGGGTCTCGGCGTCGAGCCCGCGGGTGGTGCGGCGACGGCGGCGGCGGGGGTACTCGCCGCCCTCGGCTGCGGGTGCGCCGTTGATCGCGGCCTCGGCCGCAGCCTCGGGGGCATCGCTCTCGATCGCGACCGGCGCGCGCACCGGGTTCGTCAGGAAGGCGGGAAGACCCGTCTCCTCGGCGGCCGGCTCCTCGCGACGTTCGCGACGGAAGTCGCGGCCGTTGCGCTCGGCCCGATCCTGGCGCGGAGCGCGCTCGGGACGGTCGGTGCGCTCCGGGCGGTCGTCGCGGCGATCCTCGCGCTGGAACTCCTGCCGGCCCTCGCCGCGGTTGTCCTGACGGTTCTCTTGACGATTGTCCTGCCGCTCGCCGCGATCCGGACGGTCCTGACGCTCGGCCCGGAAATCGGGGCGGTCGCCGCGGTCCGGCCGGTTCTCTTGGCGGTTGTCCTGCCGATAATCCTGGCGCGGGCCCCGGTCAGGCCGGTTGTCTTGACGGTTGTCCTGCCCGCGATCCTGGCGGTCGCGGTTGAACCGGTTCGGGCGGTCGCCGCGGTCGGGACGATCGCCCCGGTCGAAGCGCTGGGGCCGCTCGCCGCGATCCTGACGGTCGCCGCGCTCGTCGTCACCCCGGCCGTCGCCGCGATTGTCACCCCGGTTATCCTGGCGGTTCTCGAAGGGCCGCGCCTCGAAGGGCTGCGGCTGCTGGCCGAAATCGCCGTCCTCGCCATTGGCGTAGCCGCGCTCGCCGGGGGCGAAGCCGCCCTCCTCCTCGCCGTCCTCGTCGAAGGAACGCTGATAGCCGTACTGCTCGCGCAGCTGCTCTTGCGCCGCTGCGATGATGCGGAAGTAGTGCTCCGCGTGCTGAAGGTAGTTCTCGGCCGCCACCGGATCGCCGCTCGATTGAGCGTCCCGGGCGAGCTGGGAGTACTTCTCCGCAATATGCTGAGCCGTGCCCCGGATCTTCACATCCGGGCCGTTCGACTCGTAGGAGCGCGTGAGGGGGTTCGGCCCCTTATTGTTGCGGTTGCGACCGCGCATCCGCCGGTTTTGTCCTGGTCTCATCGTAAACTCTAGACCCTCGCTGGTTTTCTCGTCCACGCGATGCGAGTCACACTCCGCTGAACGGGCTTATCGCTCTCCGTTCGCGTGGCTCTTGGCAGTCGTTCAATGCGGCTCAGCAGCCGGATTGTCCTTTTGGTGTCGGGTTCGAAATCCCGCGCAGGCTTCGTTCGAGAATGCCCCTAAGCCGAAGCGCGGCTGATATCGTTTCGTCCTCTCGGCGGGCGTTTGGCCCGATTTATTCCGCCGAATGCCAGGACCTGTGACGATCTCCGACCCTGAATCTAGCGGGTTCGGAGGGGTCCAACAAGCGGTTTTTGGAGGCGATCCAAAGCCTCTCTAGGCCGCGATCATGGTCCTTTGAGGGCGGGACCGCATTTTGCCGGGAACCCGTCGGAGGCAGCTGCTGGTCCCGATCAACCCGGATCAGGGACTGCCGGCCGGCGCCCGGAAAGCCAAACACCGGGGGTTTCCTGCCAAATCGTGGGCAAGGCAGCCGAATGCAAGGCCGGCCGCCGTCCCGAGCGCCCGCACGGCCTCGGCCTGGTCGTAGCCGATTTCGAGGACGAGGTGCCCGCCGGGTTCGAGAAGCCGAGGGGCCTCGGCCACAATGATCCGGTAGGCGTCGAGCCCGTCCGCGCCGCCGTCGAGGGCGAGGGCCGGATCGTGTTCCCGCACCTCCCGGTCGAGGGTGGGGATCACGGGCGAGGCGATATAGGGCGGGTTCGAGATCACGAGGCCGAAGCGCCCCGCGAGGGGAGCGGCCCAGTTCGCCGCGACGAAGGCCGCCCGGTCGCCGACGCCGTTGCGGCGGGCGTTGTCCCGGGCTGTCGCCAGGGCGCCGGGGGAGCGGTCGATGCCGATGCCTTGAGCGTCACGGCGCTCGTGCAGGAGGGCGACGAGAAGACAGCCCGAGCCGGTGCCGAGATCGAGGAGCCGGGCAGGTCCCGCGGGCAGAAGGGAGAGGGCGGTCTCGACCGCGACCTCGCTGTCCGGGCGCGGCACGAGGGTGTCGGGGGAGAGGGCGAAATCGAGCCCCCAGAACTCGCGGCGGCCGAGGATGCGCGAGACCGGCTCGCCGGCAAGGCGGCGGGCGGCGAATGCCGCAAGCTCGGTCGCACCCGCCTCGCCCAAGGGCGCCTCCGGGCGGGTGACGAGGTCCGCGGGCTCGAGCCCGAGCGCTGCCAGCAGGAGAACCCGGGCATCGAGCCCTGGCGTATCGAGGCCCGCCGCCTCGAAGGCGCGGCGCAAGGCGCGCAAGGCGTCGGCGGGGGGGGTCGAAGAGGGAAGGTCCACCCTAGGTCTCGAACAGGCTTACGTTGTGGATTTTGCGTAAAATACGTAGAATACGTAAGAGCGTCTAAAACTCTTTACGGAGGCCAGCGATGACGAAGCCGAGCCAGCCGAAGCCGATCCCAGCCGCCGAGGTCCAGAAGAAGTTCGGCTTCTATCAAGATGAGGCTATCAGGGCTCCCGTGCTGATCTCCAAGAACGGCCGCCCGAAAACCGTCCTGCTCTCCTATGACGAGTTCCTTCGCCTGAGAAGGCGCGACCGGCAGGCCTATGCCATGGACGAGTTGCCGGAGGCGGTGGCGAGCGCGATCCTGGAGGCCAAAGTGCCGGACGAGTTGGAGGACCCCCAAACCTGAAGGGTCGGCTCCGTGATCCCAAAGGACCCGCCCATCGCCGGCACGGTGCTGCGTTACAGCTACCTCTGGCGCCGCGAAGCCGAACAGGACCGTGACGAAGGCGTCAAGGACAGGCCCGTGGCTCTTCTCCTGAGCCGGGTTCCGGAGGAAGGATCGTGCATCGTGCTGCCGATCACCCATTCGGCTCCGGACGATCCGCGGAACGCTGTCGAGTTGCCGGATGCGGAGCGGGCCCGCTTGGGGCTCGATGCCGAACGGTGCTGGATCGTCCTCACCGAACTCAACGTCTTCGCCTGGCCCGGTCCCGATCTGCGGCCGATCCCGGGCCGGGAGCCCGCAACAATCGTCTATGGCACCCTCTCACGGACGCTCTTCCGGAAGGTGCTCGATCGGGTTCAGGCGCTTGTCCACGCCCGAGGCGTTAGGCCGGTCGACCGCACGCCGTGAAGGAGCACTGAGGCTCGAATCCCGTCAGGCTCCCGCGGCCCCGTAGCGCCGCAGCCGCTCCTCGAGGGTGCCGGTGTGGAGTTCGAAGAGGTGGTTGTCGGGGTCGTAGAAGTAGAGGGAATGGCCCTCGCCCTCGACCCGGGGGCGGGCTTCGCGGAAGGCGAGGCCGAGGCCCTCGATCCGGGCGCGGTAGGCGTCGATTTCGGCGGCCGGGATCTTGAAGGCGATGTGGTTGTAGGTTTGCGTCGGCAGGCTCTCGCCTTCCATGATCGCCACCCACACCCCGCCGACGAGGTAGAACTTCTCCCGCGAGAGCGAGAAGGTTTGGTCGCCGGACGAATACACCTCGCGGGCGTCGAACACCGTTTCCAGGATGGCGCTCATCCGCGCGAGATCGCGGGTGATGAGCGTGATGTGGCTCAGGCCTTCGACCATGGGGCCTCCCCGACCACCTTGTGCATTCAGACTCGCCGGCCGTCCCGCCGCAGGACGGGCCGTTTTTTTAAGCCGCGCGGTCCTGATCGGCGAGCAGCGAGGCCTGGTGCTCGGTGATGAGGGCGTCGATCAGATCGTCCAGGGCCTCGCCGCTCAGCACCTCTTCCAGCTTGTAGAGGGTGAGGTTGATGCGGTGGTCCGTGACGCGCCCTTGCGGGAAGTTGTAGGTGCGGATGCGCTCGGAGCGGTCGCCGGAGCCCACCTGCGAGCGGCGGTCGGCGGCGCGAGCCGCGTCCTTGGCGGTGCGCTCGGCCTCGTAGAGGCGGGCGCGCAGCAGCGCCATGGCACGGGCGCGGTTCTTGTGCTGCGAGCGCTCGTCCTGCACGAACACCACCATGCCGGAGGGCAGGTGGGTGATGCGGATCGCCGATTCCGTCTTGTTGACGTGCTGGCCGCCGGCGCCCTGCGCCCGCATGGTGTCGATCTTCAGGTCCGCCTCGTTGATCGCGATGTCCACCTCCTCGGCCTCGGGCAGCACCGCGACGGTGGCGGCCGAGGTGTGGATGCGGCCTTGCGTTTCCGTATCGGGCACGCGCTGGACCCGGTGGACGCCGCTTTCGAATTTGAGCTTGGCGAAGACGCCGCGGCCCTTGATCTCGGCCACGATCTCCTTGTAGCCGCCCGCGGTGCCCTCGCTCTCCGACATGATTTCGACCCGCCAGCCCTTGAGCTGGGCGTAGCGCGAATACATGGCGAAGAGGTCGCCGGCGAAGAGGGCCGCTTCGTCGCCGCCGGTGCCGGCGCGCACCTCGAGGATGGCGCTCTTCTCGTCCGCGGCATCCTTGGGGATGAGCATGAGGCGTAGCGCCTGACCGGCCTTCTCCAGCCGCTCCTCGGCCTCCGGCTTCTCGTCCCCGGCGAGCGCGCGCATCTCCGCGTCCATGGTGGGATCGTCGATCATGGCCTCGATCCCGCGCAGGTTCTCCTCCGCGGCCTGGTAGGTGCGGATCGCGTCCACCACGGGGTCGAGCTCGGCGAGTTCGCGCGAGAGCGCCACGAAGGCTTCCGGATCCGGGCCGGCATTCAGCGTCGCCATGACGATGTCGTGGCGGGCCAGGATCGCGTTCAGGCGTTCGACGGGAGGAGCGAGGGACATGGGTCTTTAGAGGAGAGGGGGCCGGGAAGGCGGTCTAATCGGGATACCATGCCGCTCGGCATGGCGAACATGCGGGTGTTGGATCGGAATACCATGCTGCTCGCCAGGGCGAACGGGGCGGGACTAGGTCGGGATACCATGCTGCTCGGCATAGCGGGTAAGCTTCGGGCGCAGCGTTTCGCCGCTGCCGTCGCAGGCGAGTTCCTGATGGATCATCTGGGCGATGCGGCCGGCGTCGAGGCCGAGGATCATCGCCTTCACGGGGCCGATGGCGGCGGCCGACATGGACAGCGAACGGTAGCCGAGCCCGATGAGGGCCATGGCCTCGAGCGGCTTGCCGCCGATCTCGCCGCACACGGTCACGGGGCAGCCGAGGCGCGTCGCCTGATCGATGATCAGCTTCAAGGCGCGAAGCGACGGAGCGCTCAAGGGATCGAAGCGGTTCGCCACCATCCGGTTCTCGCGGTCCACCGCGAAGAGGAACTGCATGAGGTCGTTGGACCCGACCGAGATGAAATCCGCCGCGCGGCAGATCTCCTCGATCTGGAACAGGAGGGAGGGCACCTCCAGCATCACGCCGAGCTTCAGTTCGGCAGGCAGGGGGTGGCCGTGGCGGGCGAGATAGGTTTTCTCCCGCTCCACCACCGCCTTGGCGCGGGCGAACTCGTTGCAGGTGGCGATCATGGGGAACATGATCTTGAGGGGCTGGCCCGCGGCGGCTTTGAGGAGCGCGCGCACCTGGGCGCGGAGCAGCGCCGGGCGGTCGAGGCCGATGCGGATGGCCCGCCAGCCGAGCGCCGGGTTCTCCTCCTCGATGGACTGCATGTAGGGGAGGATCTTGTCGCCGCCGATGTCGAGGGTGCGAAACGTGATCGGCAGGCCCTCGGCGGCCTGGAACACCGTGCGGTAGAGGGCCTGCTGCTCGCTCGCGGTCGGCATGCGCTCGGCGACCATGAACTGCAACTCGGTGCGAAACAGCCCGACGCCGGCGGCGCCGGTTTCCTGCAGGTGCGGCAGGTCGACCAGCAGGCCCGCATTGAGCTGGAGCGTGACCTCGACCCCGTCCCGGGTGATCGCCGGCACGTCGCGCAGGCGGCGGTACTGCTCCTGCCGGCGGGCGCGCAACCGCGCCTTTTCGGCGTAAGCCGCCTCCACGTCGGGGCGCGGGCGCACCTGCACCTCGCCCGCGCCGCCGTCGACGATGATGGCGTCGCCCGGCTCCACGAGGGAGGTGGCGTTCTGGACCTCGCCCACGGCCGGGATGCCGAGCGCCCGGGCCACGATGGCGATGTGGCTTGTCGGGCCGGCCTCCTCCAGCACGAGGCCGCGCAGGCGCGAGCGGTCGTAATCGAGGAGCGCCGCCGGGCCCATGGTGCGGGCCACGATGATGGCATTCTCGGGCAGAAGCGCGCGCTCGGTCACCATGTTGCGGCCGACGAGCGCATGGAGCAGGCGGTTCGCGAGATCGTCGAGATCGTGCAGGCGCTCGCGGAGGTAAGGGTCCGTCTGGCGCAGCATGCGGGCGCGGTTGTCGGACTGCACCCGCTCGACCGCGGCTTCCGCAGTGAGGCCCGAGAGCACCGCCTCGCGCATGCGCCGCAGCCAGCCCTGGTCGTGGGCGAACATCCGGAAGGTTTCCAGCACCTCCCGGTGCTCGCCGTGATGGGCGACGTCGCCGCGCTCGATCAACTCGTCGATGGAGGCCCTGACCTCGCCGATGGCCTTGTCGAGGCGCTTCACCTCCGCGTCCACGTTCTCGGCGATGAGGTTCTTCACCACGACGCGCGGCTCGTGGAGCACCACGTGACCGAGGCCCACGCCGTCGGCGAGCGACACGCCGCGCTGGTGCAGGGGTCGGCGGAGCGCCGTGCCTGTATCGGCGGGGGCGAGAGCCTGGAGCTCGCCCGACGCGATCATCTCGGCCAGCACCATGGCGGTGGTGAGGAGCGCCTCGATCTCCTCTTCCGCATAGACCCGGTGGGTGCGGTTCTGGACCACGAGGACGCCGAGGGTGTTGCCGGCGCGGAGCAGCGGCACGCCCAGGAAGCCGTGGTAGATCTCCTCGCCGGTCTCCGGCTTGTAGGAGAAGGCTGGGTGGGACTGGGCGTCGGAGAGCGACAGGGGCTCGGCGGTGGACGCGATGAGGCCGACGAGGCCCTCGCCCGCCCGCATGGTGGTGAGGTGCACGGCCTCGCGGTTGAGGCCTTCCGTCGCGAACAGCTCGAGGGTGCCGTCGCCGCGCATCACATAGACGGAGCACACCTCCGCGACCATGTTGGCCGCGATCAGGATCACGATCTTGTCGAGGCGGTCCTGCGCGCTGACCGGCTCCGCCATGATCTCGCGCAGGCGGCGCAGGAGAACGCGCGGACCGCCGAGAGCGGCTGGCATAAGCTTCTCTGTTTCCGGCCGGCGGGTTCAAGGCCCGCGGCTTCGTCAAAAGGGAGTGTCGCGGCAATCGGGAGGTCGCGTCAACGGGCGACCCGGGCCGTATAGCGAGGGGGGCTCCCCAACGGCAAGGCCCAATCGGGTCTTAAGCCTTCGGGGCTTCCCCGGAGCAGAGCCCCGACCGACCTTTTTTAAGCCTTGTCGAGGCCGTAGAGGGAGTGCAGCGTCCTAACCGCGAGCTCCGTATAGGCCTGATCGATCAGTACCGAGAACTTGATCTCCGAGGTCGTGATCGCGCGGATGTTGATGCCGCGCTCGGCCAGCGCCTTGAAGGCCTTCGCGGCCACGCCCGCATGGCTCCTCATGCCGACGCCGATGGCCGAGACCTTCACGACGTCGGTGGCGCCCTGGAGGGCCTGGAAATGAATCTCGTCCTTGTGATCGTGCAGCACCGCGCAGGCGCGCTCGTAATCGGCGGCCGGGACCGTGAACGTGATGTCCGTGGTCTGGGCGTCGTCCGAGACCACCTGGATGATCATGTCCACGTTGATGTTGGCGTCCGCGAGCGGCACGAAGATCGAGGCCGCGATGCCGGGCTTGTCGGCGACGTTGCGCAGCGTGATCTGGGCCTCGTCCCTGGAATAGGCGATGCCGGTGACGATCTGCTGTTCCATGATCTGATCCTCGTCGCAGATGAGGGTGCCGAGCTTCGGGTCGGCCGGGTCGTCGAAGGAGGAGCGCACATAGGTGGGCACCTGGTGGAGCATGGCGAGTTCCACCGAGCGCACCTGGAGCACCTTGGCGCCGAGGGAGGCCATCTCCAGCATCTCCTCGAAGGAGACGCGGTCGAGGCGGCGGGCCTGTTTCACGATGCGGGGATCGGTGGTGTAGACCCCGTCCACGTCCGTGTAGATGTCGCAGCGCTCGGCCTGGATCGCGGCCGCGATCGCGACCGCGCTCGTATCCGAGCCACCGCGCCCGAGGGTGGTGATGCGGCCGGTTTCCGGGTGGATGCCCTGGAAGCCCGAGATCACCGCCACCTCGCCGGCCTTGAAGCCGTTGTCGAGGTTGGTGCCGTCGATCCCGGCGATGCGCGCCGAGCCGTGGGCGTCCGAGGTGTGGATCGGGATCTGCCAGCCCTGCCAGGAGCGGGCCGGAATGCCCATGTCCTGGAGAACGATGGCGAGAAGCCCCGAGGTCACCTGCTCGCCCGAGGCCACGACGGTGTCGTATTCCTTGGAGGAGTAGAGGGCCGAGGCCTCCTTGCACCAGCCCACCAGCTCGTTGGTCTTGCCCGCCATGGCGGAGACCACCACGGCGACCTGATAGCCGGCTTCGACCTCCCGTTTCACGTGCCGGGCCACGTTGCGGATGCGTTCCACCGTGGCGACGGACGTACCGCCGAACTTCATGACAAGACGGGGCATGGGCTGAAGATAAGGGCTCGGGATGGGGAAGGGGTCCGCAGCGGGCTTCGCCCCCGCGAAAAGGCGCGTATACATGACGACGGGGGGTCGGGCTGTCAACGCGGGGCCTTGGTCCCTCTCCCCTGGAGGGAGAGGGACAGCGTGCGCAGCACGCAGGGAGAGGGGGGAGTGGTGCCACGACCCCAGCGATCTCTCAGCGGCGCCATCGTTGAAGACAGTGGCCTGACTTCCCCCTCTCCCGACCCCTGCTGACGCAGGGGCCACCCTCTCCCTCCAGGGGAGAGGGCTCTCAATGAGGCACCCATGACCGACACCATCGACCCCGCCGAGGTCGCCCGCTTCGAGCGGATCGCCGAAACCTGGTGGGACCCCAAGGGGCCCATGGGGACCCTGCACAAGTTCAACCCCGTGCGCCTCGCCTATATCCGCGACGCGGCGGCGGCGCGCTTCGGGCGCGATCCGCGCTCGCCCCGGTCGCTGGAGGGCCTGTCGATCCTCGACGTGGGCTGCGGCGGCGGCGTGCTGTCGGAGCCGCTGGCCCGCTTAGGAGCCAAGGTCACGGGCCTCGATCCGGCGCCCACCAACATCCAGGTCGCGCGGCTCCATGCGGAGCGCTCCGGCCTCGCGGTCGATTACCGTGGCGAGACCGTGGAGGCCGTGGAGGCGAGGGGCGAGCGCTTCGACGTGGTGCTCGCCATGGAGGTGGTGGAGCACGTCACGGATGTGCGTGCGTTCACGGCCACCTGCTGCGCGGCGGTGAAGCCCGGCGGATTGCTCGTGATGGCGACGATCAACCGGACCCTGCGTGCCTTCGCGCTCGCCATCGTCGGCGCCGAATACGTGCTCGGCTGGCTGCCCAAGGGCACGCACCAGTGGGAGAAGTTCGTGACGCCGGACGAGCTCACGGCAGCGATTGAAACCGGCGGGCTCAGCGTCACGGACCTGCAGGGGGTCGTCTACAACCCCCTGCGGGATCAATGGTCGTTGGCTCGCGACACCGCAGTCAACTACATGGCGCTGGCGCAGCGGGACTGACGAGCTTCTGCGGCGACGAGCCCTCGGGGAGCGGGACGGATCAAAGGCCACGCTTCTTCAGCCATTCGCGCATCTGCGCGATCTCCCGCTCCTGCTCGCGGATGATGTCGGCGGCGAGCTTCTTGGTCTGCTCGTCCTTGCCGTGCTGGAGCACCACCTTGGCCATGTCGATGGCGCCCTGGTGGTGGGGGATCATGCCGCGGATGAAATCCGCATCCGCATCGTTGGTGAAGCGGATATCCATCTCCTTGTGCATCTTGGCGTTGGCCTCGCGATAGGCCTTCGTGGCCGGCGTGTCGGCCTGGGAGGCCGGCGCTGCCGCATGGGAGCCGTGCCCGCCATGGCCGCCGGAGGCCGGCATGTGAGAACCGTGTCCGGTATGACCGCCCTGGGCGATGGCAAGGGCCGGCAGGGCCGCGACGGCGAGCGCGACGAGGATCGTGTTCGGTTTCATGGGAGAACTCCTGAAGGGCGGTGGTTGGGACAGGCCAGCCGGGCGCTCGCGCTTGGAAGAGCACGTCGCGCCCGCGCATGGTGTTCGAAATCGGGTCAGCCGAGCGCCGGCACCACGGGGATGGCGGGGTAGCCTGCCTTCTCCAGCGCGCTCTTGAGAGCGGCCTCCGAAGCGGACGAGCGGACCCTCACTTCATGGCGCGCGAGCTCGGCCTCGACCGTGGCCTGCGGATCGACCCCCTGAAGGGTCCGGGTCACGGCCTTCACGCAGCCGCCGCAGGTCATGGTGGGGATCTGGAAAACGTGCATCGGAAAACCTCCTGATTCCTTAGGGCTCCCGCTTCGATGCACCTTCCCACCATGGGAAGGTCAAGGGACCTCCCGCTCCTTCCCACGATGGCAAGATCGAGCAGCCTCCCGCTACTCCGCCGCGGCCGGGCGCGAGACCTGGGCGGGGATTTCGCGCGGTGCCACCCGCAAGAGGAGATAGCCCACCACGGCGGAGAGGAGCGAGCCCGCGAGCACGCCGATCTTGGTGGCGTCGATCAGCTCCGGTTGCGTCGGGAAGGCGAGGTTGCCGATGAACAGGCTCATGGTGAAGCCGATGCCGCAGAGCAGCGCCACCCCGTAGCATTGCAGGCGCGTGGCACCCGCGGGCACGTCGGCGAGGCCGACGCGGATCGCCAGCGTCGAGAAGGCGTAGACGCCGATCTGCTTGCCCACGAAAAGGCCGAGCGCGATGCCGAGCGGCACGGGCTGAAGCAGCACGGAGGGTGAGAGCCCCGCAAACGACACCCCCGCATTGGCGAAGCCGAACACGGGAATGATGAAGTACGCGCTCCAGGGATGGATGGCGTGCTCCAGGCGATGGAGGGGCGATTCCACCGATTCCGGCCGTCCGGGCGTGGCGTGCAGCGGGATCGTGAGCGCGACGGCGACGCCCGCTATGGTGGCGTGAACACCGGATTTGAGCACGAAGTACCACACCACCAAGCCGATCAGGAGATAGGGTGTGAGGCGCGTGACGCCGGCGACGTTGAGCGCGATCAGGACGGCGATGCCGATCGCGGCGCCGCCGAGCATGAGGGCGGAAAGATCGGCGGTGTAGAACAGCGCGATGATGATCACGGCGCCGAGATCGTCGAGGATCGCGAGGGCGGTGAGAAAAACCTTCAGCGACGCGGGCACGCGCGAGCCGAGCAACGCCAGCACGCCGAGAGCAAAGGCGATGTCGGTGGCGGCCGGGATCGCCCAGCCGCGCAGGGTTTCGGGCGTGTTCCAGTTGACCGCCACATAGATCGCTGCCGGCACCACCATGCCGCCGAGAGCCGCGATGCCGGGCAGCGCGCGGCGCGGCCAGGTGGCGAGCTGCCCGTCGAGGAACTCGCGCTTGATCTCGAGGCCCACGAGCAGGAAGAACACCGCCATGAGGGCGTCGTTGATCCAGTGCCCGATGCTCAGGCCGAACACGTAGGTTTTGAGGAGACCGAAATAGAGCGGCGCGAGGCCGGAATTGGCGACGAGCAGCGCCGCCGCCGCCACGCCCATGAGGATGATACCGGCCGCGGCCTCGCTGTCGAGAAACGAGCGCAGCACTGAGCGCGGGCGCAGGCGAATCGGGCGGGCGTCGGACATCAGAACCTCATGGCGGTTGGACTGACGTCCCGGTCTAAGCGTTCATCTACTCACGTTAAAGGGGGCAGGGAGAACCATTCGCTCGGCCGTAAACAGCCTCACGCTCACGTTTCGGTGTGAGTTGCTGCTGCTGCTTCCACCCGCAACCCTCATCCTTCGAGAGAGCCCTACGGGCCTCCTCAGGATGCGGGCGAGGACGGGACGAGCCGTTTGCGCCGGCTGTTCAGGATCGTGTCGAGCGTCACGGGGCGGAAATCGAAGGCATCGACGCCGACATCGTATTGGCGCGTCTGGGGCTTGAGCTTGCCGTGGGAATGGCCGTGCAGGTCGATCCAGCCGCGGCCCATGTTCTTCCAGGTGCGGAACGCATAGTGGCACATCACCACCCATGTGCCGCCGACGTTGAGTTCCGCATAGGCCTGTACGCTCGCCCAGCCGGGGGCCGCGAGGGTGGCGGCGCCGTCGTTGTTGCCGGTGATCAGGTGGTTGCGGCCGTTGAGGGCGGCGAGAAGGTCCGCGATTCGCTCCGGCTTCACGTGGAGCGCGAAGTCGCCGAGGTGCCAGACCTCGTCGTCCGGCGCGACCGCCTCGTTCCAGCGCGCGATGAGGGCCTCGTCATGGGCGGGAATGTTCGGGAACGGGCGCCGGTCGATGCGCAGCACCCGCGGGTCGCCGAAATGGGTGTCGCTGGTGAAGAAGACGGTCACGGCACGGGTCCCGGAGGCTGTACCGCAACGGCGAGGATTGAGGCCAGGTTCCGAGCCACCTCACGCCCCCAAGCTCGCACGAACGAAATCCGCCCGCGCGGCGACGCCGATCTTGGGAAGAACGACAGCCTCGTAATCCAGTGCCGGATAGGCCGCGAGGAGGCGGCTGTATTCCGCGAGCGCCGCGTCGAAGCCGTGCCGCCGCTCGGCATCCGTGGCGTAGATCTCCGGCCAGGGCGGCGTGAGGAACACGCGCCGGTGATAGCGATGGCTTCGTCCAAAGGTCTCGAGAGCCGGCTCGCCGGTGAGGTGCTGGAGGCCCGACGCGGCATCGACGAGACCGCGGTCGAAAAACACCCACCCTGCGTGGGCGAAGGCCGAGGCGCGGTCCTCAAGGGCCATGGCCACGGCACGGCGCGCGAAGGCTGCCTCATCCACCCAGGGCAGCGCCGCGCCGTCGCCCGCCATTTCCTGCTGCACGATGCGCCGTCCAGGCTCCTCCACGACCGCATGGCCGCGGCGGGCGAGTTCGGCGAGCAGCGTGGACTTGCCGCCGCCCGAGCAGCCGGAAATCACGACGAAACGGTCCACGCAGCGCCTCCTGACCATGGAGTCAATGAAAGCGTAGCGACAGCGGCCCCCCTTACGGTCGGTGCGCCCGCTTAATTCCGGTCGTCCGGCAGCAGCGGGAGCGGGCGGACCTCGATGCCCTCCTCCCAGAGTTCCCGGGCCTCGACCGGATTGGCCTGCCCGTAGATCGAGCGGTGCTCGATCTCGCCGTAATGCATCTTGCGGGCCTCGTCCGCGAAGCGGTCGCCCACGTTTTCGGCGGTTTTGGTCACGTGCTCGCGGATCGCCCGGAGCATGGCGCGAAGCTCCCGCTCCTTCTCGGAGAGGACAGCCACCGGCTGAGCGGGTTCGGGTGCGGGCGCTTCGGGCATCGGCGCCGGGCGGCCCTTGTCGGTGCGGGCGACGCGGGGGGCCATGATCTGCTTCTCGACCTTGGGGGAGTCGCAGATCGGGCAGGTCACGAAGCCGCGCTTGCGCTGGCTCTCGTAAGCCTCGCTCGAGGGAAACCAGCTTTCGAATTCGTGGGCTTGGTCGCAGGCGAGGGCGTATTTGATCATCGGGACCGGTGGGACTGAACGCGAAGCCCCCAGATGGGCTTTTCGCGTCCAATGCCAAGAGTTTAAGTCCCTTACGCCGCATCCACCTTTCGGGGGGACTGGGCCACCTCGACCCGGAACGGACGGCCGTGCTTCAGGGTCGGGATGCGCGAGCGCGCATCGGCCACGAGGGCCGTGTCGATCTCGGCCATGACCACGCCGGGCTCCGTGCCGCCCTCCGCCAGCACGCGGCCCCACGGATCGACGATGAGGGAATGGCCATAGGTTCCGCGCCCGTCCTCATGCTTCCCGCCTTGCGCGGCCGAGATCATGAAGGAGCCGGTCTCGATGGCGCGCGCCCGGTGGAGGACGTGCCAGTGCGCCTCGCCGGTCTGGCGGGTGAAGGCGGCGGGCGCGGAGAGGAACGAGGCGCCGTTCTCGGCCAAGGCGCGGTAGAGGGCCGCGAAGCGCACGTCGTAGCAGATCGTGAGGCCGAGCAGCCCCCAGGGAGTCTCGGCAAGCACGGCCCGGTCGCCGCCGGAATAGGTGGCGGATTCTCGCCAGCTCTCCCCGTTCGGCAGGTCCACGTCGAAAAGGTGGACCTTGTCATAAGACGTGACGATCTCGCCGGCGGCATCGATGAGGAAGGCCCGGTTCGCGACCTTGTCGCCGGCCTGGACCGGGATCGAGCCGATATGCACCACGATCCGCCGCTCGCGGGCAACGTCGCGGAGCGCCTGCAGGGTCGGATCGGAGCCCTCAGGCCCCACCTTCTCGCGGAAGGCCGCCCGGTCGCGCTCCAAGAGCGAGGTCATCTCGGGCGTCTGGACGAAATGGGCGCCGGCGGCGGCCGCCTCGCGGGCCAGCGCCACGGCATCGTCGCGGTTTTTGAGCGGGTCGCGCCCGGAGCGCATCTGCAGGCAGGCGGCGGTGAAACGAGGCGCGGTCATGAGGGCACTTTCGCGAAACGGGATCAGGCTTTCCGCAGCTTATCGAACTGCCCGCCCTCGTCCAAGGCGTGCCGCGCACGGCAGGGCTGCGGACGAGCGCTCAGGCATGGCGCGGATCAGGCTTGCAGCAGCTTATCGAGCTGCCCGCCCTGGTCCAGGGCGTAGAGGTCGTCGCAGCCGCCCACATGGCGCTCGCCGATGAAGATCTGGGGCACGGTGGAGCGGCCTTGCGCCTTCTGGATCATCTCGGCCCGGGCGCCCGCCTTCGCCTCGATGTCGATCTCGGTAAAGGCCGCGCCCTTGGTCTTGAGGAGGTCCTTGGCGGCGGAGCAATAGGGGCACCAGCTCTTCGTGTAGATCGTGATCGCGGGCATGGAGGGCTCCCGGGTTCGCTGTCGGAGCGGGATATAGGAGCCTTCCCGCCGAATTCACAGCGTCACGCCTCGGCCACCACCCGGGCGAAGGCGAGGACGTCCACGCTCTCCGCTCCGCCCCGCAGCAGGGCCCGGGAGGCGGCGTTGGCCGTGGAGCCCGTGGTGAGCGCGTCGTCCACGAGGAGGACGCACTTGGCCTTCAGATGCGCCCGCGCCTCCGGCGGGGCACGAAAGGCGCCCTGCAGGTTCTCGGCGCGCTGTGCTTTGGAGAGGCCGACCTGGGGCGTGGTGGGCTTCACGCGGGCGAGCAGGAAGGGGTTGCAGGGGACGCCGCCCTGCTTCCCCACCGCCTGCGCCAGGACCATGGCCTGGTTGAAGCGCCGCCACCACAGGCGGGTGCGGTGAAGGGGTACCGGGACGATCACGTCGGCCTCGGCGAGAAGCTCCGCCCCCGCGCGGGCCATCATGCGCCCAAGCGCCGGGGCGAGGTCCAGCCGGTCTCCGTATTTGAGCCGATGCACCAGCGCCCGGGCGGTGTCGTCGTAGAGCGCCGCGGCCCGCGCCCGGCGGAACACCGGAGGGTCGGCGATGGCGGCGGGCGAGAGCAGGCCTTCGCCGTAATCCACCGGAAACGGCGTGCCGAGGCGCTCGCAATAGGGCCGCTCGATGAAGCGGAGCGCCGACCAGCAGCGGGCGCACAGGCCATGGGCTTCGCCCGTGGCCGCCCCGCAGGCCACGCAGGTGGGTGGGTAGAGCAGGGCCAGGGCGGCGCGGGGGAGGGCCCGAAGCCACGAACCCCTCCCATCCGGTGTTGCCGCGCCTTCGCTCATGGCTTGAGCGTAGCACGAGCATGCGCGATAGCACGCGCGAACCTCGAACCGGAGCCGCGATCCCATGCCCCGCAAGCTGATCCTCGATGTGGATACGGGCACGGACGACGCCATCGCGGTGATGCTAGCCGCCCTCCACCCGGACCTGGAACTCCTCGCCTGCACCACGGTGAACGGCAACGTGGAGGTCCATCACTGCACCGAGAACACCCTGCGCGTGCTGGATGCCATCGGGCGCTCGGATATTCCCGTCTACGAGGGGCAGGCCAAGCCCTTCGCCCGGCCCGATTTCCCGATCCCGCGCAAGGACGAGGTGTTGGCCAAGAAAATCCACCCCGCCGTGCTGCCGGTGCCGGCGACGCAGCGGCGGAAGGCCGACAAAGGGGCGGTCGAGTTCCTGGTCGAAACGTATCGTGCCGCCACGGACGAGATCACCCTCGTGCCCGTGGGGCCGCTCACCAATATTGCGGCGGCGCTCACCCTCGATCCGGGCTTTGCCGCGCGGGTGCCCGAGATCGTGATCATGGGCGGGGGCCACGCCATCGGCAACATCACGCCCGCGGCCGAGTTCAACATCTGGTGCGATCCCGAGGCCGCTGCGGTGGTGTTCCAGGCGGGCTTCAGGCGCATGACCCTCGTGCCCCTCGACGCCACCCACCGGGCCCTCATCGGCCGGGACCATTGCCGGCGCATGGCGGCACTCGGCACCCCCGCGGGCCACGCGGCCGCCGCCTGCATCGGCCACCGCATCGAGGTCCATGACGAGATCCAGCCCATGGACATCCCGGGCACCGCCCCGGTTCACGATGCGCTCTGCGTTGGTTTCCTGGTCGAGCCCGCGCTGGTCACGACGCGCCACCTCCATGTGGCGGTGGAGACCCAAGGGGCGCTCACGGTCGGGCGCACGGTGATCGACACCCACCACCGCGGCACCGGCGCCCCCAATTGCCACGTGGCCTTCGATGCCGATGCGGCGCGGTTTGCCGAATTGCTGATCGAGACTTTGGGAAGGGGCTGAGGCTATCCCTCCCCGCCCGGGGAGGGTGCCCCGCAGGGGCGGGTGGGGTGAACCACCAACCTCTCAGCATTGAGCTTCCATCCCACCCGGCCGCTGCTGCGCAGCGTCCACCCTCCCTTGGCAGGGAGGGATGGGCGTTTGCGCCAGATCAAGGTCTCTTGCTCCGGCACCCGTAGAACGAGCCCCATGCCCGCCACCCCCGCCGCGGGCCACAGGTTCGTACCATGGCCGATGCCCCCGCCGCGCCGAACACCTACGTCCTTTACGAAGCGCGCAAGAAGATTCAGCCGCAGAGCGTGAAGGGCCGCTTCCGCCGCATCAAGTGGATGCTGCTCGGGCTGACGCTCGCGATCTACTACCTGCTGCCCTTCCTGCGCTGGAACCGCGGCCCGCACGAGCCCTCCCAGGCCGTGATGATCGATCTGGCACACGGGCGCTTCTATTTCTTCTTCATCGAGCTCTGGCCCCAGGAGGTGTATTTCATCACCGGCCTCCTGATCCTCGCGGCCTTCACCCTCTTCCTCATGAACGCCGTCGCGGGCCGGATCTGGTGCGGCTATCTCTGCCCCCAGACCGTGTGGACCGACCTCTTCATGGCGGTGGAGCGCGTGGTCGAGGGCGACCGGCGCGAGCGGCTGAAGCTCGACCGGGAGCCCTGGGGCCCGCGCAAGATCGCGCTGCGCCTCACGAAGCACTGGATCTGGCTGATGATCGCCTGGTGGACTGGCGGCGCCTGGGTGCTCTACTTCGCCGACGCGCCGACGCTGGTGAAACAGCTCGCCACCTTCCAGGCCCTCTCCATCGCCTATGCGTCCATCGCCACGCTGACGGCCACCACCTATCTGGTGGCCGGCCATATGCGCGAGCAGGTCTGCAACTTCATGTGCCCCTGGCCGCGCATCCAGGGCGCGCTCACGGACGAGCATTCGCTGGCGATCTCCTACCGCTACGATCGCGGCGAGCCCCGCGGCTCGGTGAAGAAGAACGCGGCGCTCCAGGCCAGGGGCCAGCCCGCCGGCGATTGCGTCGATTGCTTCCAATGCGTGACCGCGTGCCCCGCCGGCATCGACATCCGCGACGGCCTGCAGATGGAATGCATCCAATGCGGCCTGTGCGCGGATGCCTGCGACAGCGTCATGCTGAAGCTCCGGCGGCCCACGGGCCTCATCGCCTACGACACCGACGCCAACATCCGCCGCCGCGAACAGGGCCAGGCGCCGGTCTCGAAGGTGATCCGCGCCCGCACGGTGCTCTACGGAATTCTCATCGCCGGCGTCGGTCTTGCCATGCTGACGGCGCTCGCGCTTCGCAGCTTCACGGATCTGAGCGTCCTGCACGATCGCAACCCGATCTACGTGACCCTCGCCGACGGCTCGATCCGCAACGGCTACACGCTCCGCCTCCTCAACAAGCGGCCTCAGGAGCGCCTCTTCACCCTCTCGGTCGAAGGCCTGGACGGGGCGCGGGTCGAGGTCGCGGGTGCGCCGGGCGAGGGGGCACGCGCTGCGGTGCGCGTCGGCCCCGACACCACGCAGGAAGCGCGCGTCCTCGTCTTCGCGCCGGCCGGCGCGCGGCTCGACCGGTCCACCCCCGTCACCTTCCGGATCGTCGATCTCGCTTCGGGCGAGGCCGCTTCAGCGGAAGATTTCTTCAAGGCGCCTTGAGCGCATCACCCCAAGGAATGGTCCCCCGCCATGAATCCTGAGACGACTGCAGATACGCAAAAGCCCGTGCTCACCGGCCGCAAGATGTTCGCGATCTTCGCGTGCTTCTTCGGCACCATCGCCACGGCCGACGCCTTTCTCATCACCTCGGCGGTGCGGACCTGGTCCGGCACCGAGGCCAACAGCGCCTACAAGGCGGGCCAGCTCTACAACAGCGAACTCGCGCGCTCGCAGGCCCAGGAAGCGCGCGGCTGGCGCCTCGATCCCGTGGCTCTCCGCGAGGCCGACGGCAGCGTGCGCGTGAGCGTGGAGCTCCGCCACCGCAACGGCGCGCCCCTCACGGGCGAGACCGTGCATGCCAGCCTGGAGCGGCCCACCGACAAGCGCGGCGACCGTGCGCTGGATCTCACGGAGGCGGAGCCCGGCACCTATGCGGCCGTGGCCCATGACCTTGCGCCAGGTCAATGGGATCTCGTCGTCGATGTGGTTCAAGACGGCGAACGCGCCTACCGCCGCAAGACGCGGGTCGTTCTGAAGTAACCCTGACTTGAGCATCAACCGCCGCAAGACGTGGGTGGTGCTGCGTTGAGCCTGCCGTCTCCCTGAAGGTTTTCAGCCATGTGCTGCGCCGATCTCGCCACCGCCTCCACGGATGCCCAGCCGATCCGCGGCCCCGGCTTCGCTCGCGACCTCTCGCCCTTCGTGATCCGCTTGGGCGACGATCTCAACCGCGTGGAGCTTGCGGTCGAGGGCATCCGCTGCGCGGCCTGCATGGGCATCATCGAGCGCGGCCTGCCGGCGCTGCCCGGCGTCACCAAGGCGCGGCTCAATTATTCCGACCGGCGCCTCGCCGTCGAATGGAACGGCGACCTCACCGTGGAGCGCATCGTCGATGCGCTCGATCGGCTCGGCTACAAGGCTCATCCCTTCGATCCGAAGCGCGCCGACGACGAAGAAACCAAGGAATCGAAGCGCCTCATCCGCGCGCTGGCGGTGGCGGGCTTCGCCTCCATGAACATCATGCTCATGGCGGTGTCGGTGTGGGCCGGCAACGGGTCGGACATCACGCCCGAGACCCGCGACTTCTTCCACTGGATGCAGGCCGTGATCGCGCTTCCCGCCGCGGCCTATGCGGGGCGGCCCTTCTACGAGAGTGCCATCCGGGGCCTCAGGGCCGGGCGCGTCAACATGGATTTCCCGATCACCCTCGGCGTCGTGCTCACGATGATCATGAGCGTGGTCGAGACCATGAACTCGGCGACGCATGCTTATTTCGATGGCGCCGTGATGCTGCTGTTCTTTCTCCTCATCGGCCGCGTGCTCGACCAGACCATGCGCCGCAAGACGCGGACGCTGGCCGAGAACCTCTCCGCGCTCCGCAGCGAGACGGCCGCCAAGATCTTCGAGGACGGCATCGTGCGCGATGCGCCGCTCTCGGCCATCGCGCCCGGCGACCGGGTGCTCGTGCGCCCGGGCGAGCGCATTGCGGTCGACGGCGTCGTGGAGGAGGGCTCCTCCGAACTCGATCAGAGCCTCGTGACCGGCGAGACCATGCTGGCCGCCGTCACGGCCGGCGAGCGCGTCTATGCGGGCGCGCTGAACGCCACAGGCGCGCTCACCGTGCGCGTCACGGCCGCCGCATCCGGCACCCTGCTCGATGAGGTCGAGAGCCTCATGAACCGGGCCCTCGAAGCCAAATCCGCGGCGCTCGTCCTGGCTGACAAGGCCACGCGCCTCTACGTGCCCTTCGTCCACGCCGCTGCCGCCCTGACCCTGTTGGGCTGGCTCGTCGCGGGAGCCGGCTTCCACTTCGCGATCCTCGCCGCGGTGGCGGTGCTCATCATCACCTGCCCCTGCGCGCTCGGTCTTGCGATTCCTGCCGTGCAGGTGGTGGCCGCGGGCGCGCTCTTCCGCCAGGGCGTGCTCCTCAACACGGGCGATGCCCTGGAGCGCCTGGCCGAGGTCGATACGGTGGTGTTCGACAAGACCGGCACGCTCACCCTGCCCGAGCCCAGCCTCGTCGGCATCTACGATTCCGCCGTGCTGGAACGCGCCGCGCGGCTGGCGCTGTCGAGCCGCCACCCCATGGCCGGCGCTCTAGCGGCTGCGGTGGGCGAGCGCCAGCCCTATGCGCAAGCGCGTGAAACCGCAGGGCTTGGTGTCAGCGCCGTGGTGGACGGCTGCGAAATCCGCCTCGGCTCGCCGCGCTTCTGCGGCGCGGAGGTGCAGGCGAGGGCGGCGCTGGAGCGGCACCCGGAGGCTTCCGTGATCTGCTTTCGCGAGGGCGGTGCGGCGCCCTCGGTGTTCCTTGTCCGCCAGGCCCTGCGGGACGATGCTGTCGAGACGGTCGAGGCCATGCGCCGGGGCGGCTACCGCCTCACCGTGCTCTCGGGCGACCGCGCCGCTGCGGTCGCGGGTGCTACGGATGCGCTCGGCATCGCGGAATGGGCTGCGGAACTCACCCCGAAGGATAAGATCGCCCGCATCGAGGCGCTGAAGAAAGGGGGCCGCCGCGTGCTCATGGTGGGCGACGGCATCAACGATGCGCCGGCGCTCGCCGCCGCGGACGTCTCGCTGTCGCCCGTCACCGCAGCCCATGTGAGCCAGGCGGCCGCGGACGGCCTCTTCATGGGCCGCCGCCTCGCGCCGGTCATCGCGGCGCTCGGCATCGGGCGCAAGGCCCGCCGGCTGATGGTGCAGAACCTCGCCTTCTCGGCCCTCTACAACGTGGCGGCGATCCCGCTCGCCGCGGCCGGCTTCCTCACCCCGCTCATCGCCGCGCTCGCCATGTCGGGTTCGTCGGTGGTCGTGACCTTGAATGCGCTGCGCGCCCGCAACGGGATGCGGGCCGTGGCGGCGCGCCCGCGTCGCACGGCCGGCACCGCCCGCACGGGGCGCGCTCTGCAAACCAAAACCGCCTGAGAGAGCCCGCCATGGACGTCCTCGTCTTCATGATTCCCATCGCCCTGTTCCTCGGAACCAGCGGCCTCGTCGCCTTCCTCTGGGCCCTGCGCAGCGGCCAGTACGACGACATGGACGGGGCGGAATACCGGATGCTGATGGACGATTGAGGATACGCCTCGTCATTCCGGTCGCTGCGAAGCAGCGGGCCGGAACCCAGATGGCGAGCT
Source organism: Microvirga sp. (assembly GCA_035944635.1). Taxonomy (GTDB): domain Bacteria; phylum Pseudomonadota; class Alphaproteobacteria; order Rhizobiales; family Beijerinckiaceae; genus Microvirga. The sequence continues at coordinate 4,640 of DASZAZ010000071.1, read as the reverse complement.
CGATCCGGAGTGATCTCCTGGGTTCCGGGCTCCGCTACGCGGCCCCGGAATGACGGTGAATTACGCCGCTGCCAGCGTCTCCAGCCGCTCCAGGTTCATGAGCCGCACGCCGTCCGGGACGATCGCGATGGCCTTGTCCTTGGCAAGCTTGGTGAAGGTGCGGCTCACGGTCTCGATGGTAAGCCCCAGGAAATCCGCAATGTCCTGCCGGCTCATGGGAAGCGGCACGGTGACGGAAGCGCGTCCGAGCCGCGCCCAGCGGTCTCGCATGTGCAGCAGGAAGGAGACGAGCTTTTCCTCCGCGGTGCGGCGGCCGAGCAGCATCATCTGATCCTGCGCCAGCGTCAGCTCGTGGGTGGCGAATTCGTGCAGACGGCGCAGGAGGTGCGGGCGCGCATCCACAAAGGCGGAATAGGCGCTCCGGGAAAAGCGGCAGGCCACGATCGGCTCCACCGCATCGGCCGAGAAGCCGTAGCGCTCCCGCATGGCGAGCCCCAGGAAATCGCCGGGCAGGGCGAAGCCCACGATCTGACGGCGCCCGTCCGGAAGCAGCTTGTAGAGCCGCGCCATGCCGGCCGTGATCGTATAGACCGCGTCCGCATCCTCGCCCTGGATGAAGAGGGTTTCCTTGGCCGCAAAAGCGGTGTCCCCCGCCATGGCTTCGAGCGCCAGCAATTCGTCCGGGGCCAGCACGGCGCAAACGCTGATGAGGCGCACCCGGCAGCCGGCACAGCCGCCGGACGCGTTCGGGTTGGGGCAGGGGGCATGCGGCATGGCGGGCTCCACGAGAGCGGGGGCTCCCTCGCTTGAACGGGGCAGGCGCGCACAGAGCGCGCAGCCTGCAGCACGATCCCTAAGGCCCCGCGGCCCGCCGGACGTTGACGCGGATCAATGCCCCTCGCGGGAGCGGCGCCCAGGATCGCTGCGCAACGCAAGAGAGGACAGCATCCGGTGCCGGACGAACTCTACCAGGCCGAGCCGCTCCGGGCCCGTGAGGCGGAAGGGGTCTATCCCCTGGTGAGCCTCATGCATCCCGAGATGACCCTGGAGGCGTGGCGCCAGTTCGTGCGACGCTCGACCCGCGTGCCGCGCTCCTGCGGCGGGCTCGTGGCCATCCGCGACCGCCGCGGCTACGTGCATGCGGTGTTCGCCTATCGCTTCGGCGAAACCCTGCAGAGCGGGCGCGCCTTGCGCATCACCGACATCGTCATGGGGCGGTTGCCCGGCGGCACGCTGCCCCGGGCGCTGATCGCCTGCGCGGAGCGCCTCGCGGACGAACTCGGCAGCCCCTGCGTGACCCTCGACGTGCTGGAGGATGCGGTCGGCGCCGCCGATCGCGAGAGCCTGCGCGAGGCCGGCTTCACCCCGAGCGGCCTCGTGATGACCCGCCGCCTCGATCGGCACCCCGAAGCCGCTGCCCTCGTGCATTAGGCGAAAGCACCATGAAACCCGACCTCATCGCCCGCTACGACCAGCGCATCCCGCGCTACACGAGCTATCCCACCGCGCCGCATTTCTCGAGCGAGGTCGGCCCGGCGACGGCAGCGCAGTGGCTGGCGGGGCTGCCCGCGGGCATGGCGGCGTCGCTCTATCTGCATGTGCCCTTCTGCGCCGAGCTCTGCCTCTATTGCGGCTGCCACACCACCGTTGCGCGGCGCTACGCGCCGGTGGCAGCCTATGTGGAGCTCCTGGAGCGCGAGATCGCCCTCGTCGCCGAGCGGCTCACGCACCCGCTCGACGTGCGCCACATCCATTGGGGCGGCGGTACGCCGACGATCCTCAAGGGCTCGGATCTCAAACGCATCATGGCGCGCCTGCGCGAAGTCTTCCGTGTGGGCCCCGCGGCCGAGATCGCCGTCGAGATCGATCCGCGCACCGTGACGCCGGCCCATATCGAAACGCGCGCTGGTTCCGGCTTCAACCGCGCGAGCCTCGGCGTTCAAAGCTTCGAGCCGCTGGTGCAGCAGACGATCCGGCGCATCCAGTCATTCGAGGAAACCACGCGCGTGGCCGATTGGCTGCGCCATGCGGGTATCGAGGGCCTCAACCTCGATCTCATGTACGGGCTGCCCTACCAGACCGTGGAGAACGTGGTCGCCACCGTGGAGCGCTCGCTCAGCCTCGATCCCGACCGGGTGTCCCTCTTCGGCTATGCCCATGTGCCCTGGATGAAGCGCCACCAGGCGCTGTTGCCCGAAGACGTGATGCCGAATGCGGAGGAGCGCTTCGCGCAATGCGAGGCCGCGGCTGCGCGGCTGGTGGAGGCCGGCTATGTGCGCGTCGGCCTCGACCACTTCGCCAAGCCCGACGATGCGATGGCGGAGGCCCTGAAAGAGGGCGATCTCAAGCGCAACTTCCAGGGCTACACCACGGACGCTGCGCCGGTGCTCATCGGCTTCGGGGCCTCCGCAATTTCGAGCTATCCGCAGGGCTATGCCCAGAACACGTCCTCGACGCCGGACTACCGCAAGGCTGTGCTGGCGGGCGAGCTCGCCACCGTGCGGGGCCTTGCCCTCACCGGGGAGGATCGCCTGCGCCGGGAGGTGATCGAGCGCCTCATGTGCGACCTTGCCGTGGATCTCGGCGAGGTCTGCCGTCGCCATGGGATCGCGCCCGATCACTTCGGTCCCGAACTCGCGGCGGTCGACCGCCTGGCAGGGGAGGGGCTTGCGCGCCGCGAGGGTGTGCGCGTGAGCGTGCCCGAAGAGGCGCGCCCCCTCGTGCGCGTGCTCTGCGCCGCCTTCGATGCGCGGCTCTCTGCAAGCGCTGGACGGCACGCGAGGGCGATCTGAAACAAGCTGAGCCGGCGCTTGAGCGTCGTCGCGCTTCAAGCTAGAACGCCGCCCTCAGACGGCTCCTGTCAGGTGTGTGCCAACATGGATTTCTCTCGGACCCCAACGCCCGCTTGTGTTGTGCTCCCGGAGATCGCTGTCCATGCCCGCTTCCATCACCCTCTCTCGTCTGTCCTGGTCCACGCCTGACGGGCGCTCCCTCTTCTCCGATCTCGACATCGCGTTCGGCCCCGAGCGCACCGGCCTCGTCGGCCGCAACGGCGTCGGTAAATCGACGCTGCTGAAGCTGATCGCGGGCGAACGCGCGCCTGCATCGGGCGCCGTGTCGGTTCGCGGCACGCTCGGCATCCTGCGCCAGATCGTGCAGGTGAGCGCGGATGAGACGATCGGGGATCTCTTCGGTGCGACCGCGGATCTCGCCCTTCTGAGGCGCGCGGAAGCGGGCGAAGCCACCCTCGACGAACTGGGCCGAGCCGACTGGACGCTGGAGGCGCGAATCGGCGAAGCGCTCGCGCGAACGGGTCTCGTTGCCGACCCCGGCACCCGGCTCGCGGCTCTTTCGGGCGGTCAGCGCACCCGGGCGAGCCTCGCCGCGCTCGTCTTCGCCGATCCCGATTGGCTGCTCCTCGACGAGCCCACCAACAACCTCGACCGCGAGGGGCGCGCCGCCGTTCTCGATCTGCTGCGGAGCTGGCGAGGGGGGGCCGTCGTGGTGAGCCACGATCGCGAATTGCTGGAGAGCATGGATGCGATCGTGGAGCTGACCTCCCTCGGCGCCACGCGCTACGGCGGCAACTGGAGCCATTATCGCGAGCGCAAGGCGCTGGAATTGGCAGCGGCGCAGCACGATCTGGCCGATGCCGAGCGCCGTGTGGCGGAGATCGAGCGCGGCGCGCAAGCCGCGGCCGAGCGCCAGGCGCGTCGCGATGGCGTCGGGCGGCGCAAGGGCGAGAAGGGCGGCATCCCGCGCATCGCTTTGGGAATTCTGAAAGAGAACAGCGAGAACACGGGCGCCGAGAACATCCGCATGGCGGAACGTCGCCGGACGCGGGCGCTCGCCGCGGCTGCGAGCGCCCGGGAGCGCATCAAAGTTCTGCAACCGCTCTCGGTGGCGCTTCCCTCAACAGGACTTGCCGCCAATAAGGTGCGTCTTGAGCATGGAGGCGGTGACGGCAGGTTACGTTCCAGGCCGGCCGATTCTCGCGAATCTGTCGCTGACGATCACCGGGCCCGAGCGCGTAGCGATCACGGGCCCGAACGGATCCGGCAAATCGACCCTGCTGGCGCTCGTGACGGGCGCTCTTCGGCCTTGGAGCGGCACGATTCGGGTTGGGGTCAACGTTGCGATGCTCGATCAGCAGGTGAGCCTCCTCGACCCCGGGCTCTCCATCCGCGACAATTTCCGGCGCATCAACCCCGAAACGGTTGAGAATGCGGGCCGCGCGGCTCTCGCCCGCTTCATGTTCAGGGCGGACGCAGCGCTGCAGAGGGTTTCAGCTTTGAGCGGCGGTCAGCTCCTGCAGGCGGGTCTCGCCTGCGTGCTGGGCGCGCCGAGGCCGCCGGCGCTCCTGATCCTGGACGAGCCCACAAACCATCTTGATCTCGAATCGGTGGAAGCCGTGGAAGATGGGTTGAGAGCCTATGACGGAGCTTTGCTCGTGGTGAGCCACGACGCGCGGTTCCTGGAGGAGGTGGGGATTACCCATGGTGTTGTGTTGGGGGAGGGTTGTGTCTGAGGTCCGGACGCGCCGATGACGTCCGGACGCACGGAAGCCCTGCCGGTGTGATCCGAGCGGGGCTTTGTGGAGGTTTGGTTGCGGGTCAGGCTGTGAACCTGCGACCTGCGTG
>DASZAZ010000070.1:0-23395 GCA_035944635.1 Microvirga sp. | reverse complement strand
ATGCTCCACAGCTGTCATTCCGGGGCGGCGCAGCCGAGCCCGGAACCCAGATGGCGAGACCTCTCCGGAGAGATCTCCTGGGTTCCGGCCCGCCGCTTCGCGGCGACCGGAATGACGGAGGTGAGCGAGTCGCTGCTCGTGCGCCTCTGCCTCCCTTCAGGGGAGGGGTTAGGGGTGGGGTGTTCGCCGTCAGGCGAGCTCTAGGCCCAGCATCGCAGGATGCGCTGCGGTCAGCGTCCGGCGGCTCTGCTTGTCTGACGCCGCGCCGGATGCGCTTCGCGCAACACCCCACCCGTCGCCCTGCGGGCGCCACCCTCCCCTGAGGGGAGGGAGAAGGCGCTCCGCCTTCTGACGATGCGATCTCTCGACTGGCCCCTCACCCTAACCCTCTCCCCGCTCACGGGGAGAGGGGATCGACGGAGGTTCCCCAATGGCCCCTCTCGTTCTGCAAGCGGTCGGCTCCGTGGCGGGCGGAGTCGTGGCCGGTCCCGTGGGCGCGATCCTCGGGCGCGCGCTCGGCGGGATTGCGGGCGCGGCCGTCGATGCGGCGCTCCTCGGCGGGGGCAATGGCACGCGCTTCGTCGAGGGCCCACGGCTCAAGGACGTGGACGGGCTCACCTCGACGGAGGGCGCGGCGATCCCGCGCGTCTACGGCCGGGCGCGGCTTGGCGGGCAGCTCATTTGGGCGACGCGGCTCGAAGAGGTGGTGACGACCGACACTCGGCGTGCGGGGACGAGCGGCGGCAAGGGTTTCGGCGGCGGACAGAAGACCGTCACGACCACTTACAGCTATTTCGCCAACGTCGCGGTCGGGCTCTGCGAGGGGCCGATCAGCTTCGTGCGCCGCGTGTGGGCGGACGGGCGCGAGATCGATCTCACCACGGTGACCATGCGCGTGCATCGGGGCGAGGCAAACCAGCCGCCCGATCCCCTCATCGTCGCGAAGGAGGGAGCCGAGAACGCGCCCGCCTATCGCGGCCTCGCCTATGCGGTGTTCGAACGCCTGCCGCTCGCCGATTTCGGCAACCGCGTGCCGCAATTCTCCTTCGAGGTCGTGCGGGCCGTGGAGGGTTTGCCGGAGATGATCCGCGCCGTGTGCCTCATCCCCGGCGCGGGCGAGTTCGCCTACGATCCGCAAGGCGTGATGCAGCTCGCCGATTTGGGCCGAGCGCAATCGGAGAACCGGCATCAGCTGCAGCGCGGGAGCGACGTCGTCGCATCCCTCGATGCCCTGCAGGCGCTCTGCCCGAACCTCGAGCGCGTCTCGCTCGTGGTGACCTGGTTCGGCGACGATTTGCGGGCGGGGACCTGCACCATGACGCCCCGCGTCGAATCGAACGGCAAGCCCTCCACCGAGCCCTGGTCCGTCGCCGGGCTCGATCGCGCGAACGCCCTGCCGGTGAGCCTCGTCGACGGCCGGCCGGCCTATGGCGGTACGCCGTCGGATGCTTCCGTGCTGCGGCTCATCGCGGAGCTGAAAGCGCGGGGTCTTGGCGTCGTGCTCTACCCCTTCGTCATGATGGACGTGCCCGCCGGTAACAGCCTGCCGAACCCTTACGGCGCAGGAGAGCAGGCCCCCTATCCCTGGCGCGGTCGGATCACCTGCATGCCGGCGCCTGATCGGCCGGGCACGCCGGATGGCCATGCGGCCGCAGGCGCCGAGGTGCAGGCGTTCTTTCGCAACCCTTGGGGCCTGCGCCGCCTCGTGCTGCATTACGCCAACCTCGCGCAGCAGGCGGGCGGCGTCGAAGCCATCGTGATCGGCAGCGAATTCGCCGGGCTGACGCGCGTGCGCTCGGGCGCGGGGACGTATCCCGCAACCGCGGAGCTGATGCAGCTCGCGGCCGACGTGCGCGCAATCGTCAGCGCGGGCACGAAGATCACCTATGCGGCCGACTGGACCGAATACGGTGCCCATGTGCGCGACGGCGGCGCGGAGGTGCGCTTTCCCCTCGATCCGCTGTGGGCGCATGGGGACATCGACGCCGTCGGCATCGACTATTATCCCCCGATCAGCGACTGGCGCGACGGCGCCGATCACGCGGATCTCGCCGCGGGGCGTAGCGCCTCTGACGCGGATTACCTGCGCGCCCGTCTCGGTGCGGGCGAAGCCTTCGAGTGGCATTATGCGAACGCGGCCCACCGCCGGGCGCAGATCCGCACGCCGATCACGGACGGGGCCTACGACAAGCCCTGGATCTACCGGCCGAAGGACCTCGTCTCCTGGTGGAGCGAGCCGCATGTGGAGCGGGCCGGAGGCGTCGAGATCGGCGCTACGCCGTGGGTGCCGCGCGCGAAGCCGATCTGGCTCACCGAGATCGGCATTCCCGCGGTCGACAAGGGCGCGAACGGGCCGAACGTGTTCCCCGATCCGAAATCGTCCGAGTCCGCCTATCCGCCGTTCTCGAACGGTGCCCGCGACGATCTGGTCCAGGCGCGGGGGCTCGAGGCGATCCTGACGCGCTTCGATCCGGCGCTGCCGGAGTTCGCGAGCAGCGCCAGTCCGGTGTCGGCCGCGGGCCTGCGCATGGTCGATCCGGCGCACACCTTCGTGTGGGCCTGGGATGCGCGGCCGTTTCCGGCCTTTCCCGATTGCGCGACCATATGGGCCGACAGCGCCAATTGGGAAACGGGCCACTGGATCAACGGCCGCCTCGAAGGCGTGCCCCTCGACCGGCTCGTGCGCGCGGTGCTGGCGGATTACGGCGTCGAGGCGGGAGCGGTGCCGCTCGACGGGTTCGTGGACGGTTACGTGATCGACCGGCCGCTTTCCGCGCGCGGAGCGTTGGAGCCGCTAAGTCACCTCTTCGGCTTCGATCCGGTCGCGACCCCGGAGGGCCTGCGCTGGCGCGGGCGCGGCTCGCGGACGGTCTCCGCCCTCGCGGCGGACGATCTCGTCATGGCCGAAAAGGAGCCCGGGCTTCGCCTCGTGCGGGCGCAGGAAACCGAATTGCCGCATCAGGTGGAGCTCGGCTTCACCGATGGGGAGAACGAATATCGCCGCGCGGCCGTGGGCTCGCGGCGTCTCGCGGGCACGAGCCGGCGCGAGGCGCGCACCGATGTGGCCGTGGTGACCCGCCGCGCCGAGGCGCAGCGGCTCGCGGATGTGTGGCTGCAGGATCTCTGGGCCGCGCGGGAGACGGCCGAGTTCGCCTTGAGCCCGCGCCGGATCGAGATCGAGCCCGGCGACGTGGTGAGCTTGCCCGTGGAAGCCGGTCCGCGCCTCCACCGGGTCGTGCGTATCGCGGACGGGCCCGTGCGGCGGGTGACGACGCGGGCCGTGGAGCCGGCGCTGTTCGCGGCGCCCGTGAGCACGGGCACCCGCCCGCCGCGCCCGCCACCGCCGGTGGCAGGCCAGCCCTTCGTGGCGGTGCTCGATCTGCCGGCCTCTTTGAGCGACCCGGCCGGGCTGCAATACGTGGCGGCGGCGTCCGATCCCTGGCCCGGCGCCGTCACGATCTGGCGCGGCGACGGCGCTGGCTTCGAGCCCTATCGCACGCTCCCCGTTCCGGCCCTCATGGGGCGCACCCTGAACGCCCTGCCGCCGGGGCCGCTTGGGCGCTGGGACCGGGCCGCGCATCTCGACGTCGAGCTGTCCTCCGGTGCCATCCCTGCGATCACGGACGAAGCGGCGCTGGCGGGCGGCAACCTCTTCGCGCTTCAGGGGCCGGACGGGCGCTGGGAGATCCTCTCCGCAGCCGGCAGCGCTCTCATCGGCGAGCGCACCTATCGCCTCGCGCGGATGCTGCGCGGTCTTGCCGGCAGCGAGCCCGAAGCCGCACGAACCGTGCCGGCGGGCGCGCTGCTGGTGCGGCTCGACTCGGCCGTCGTGCCGCTGACCGCGAGCCTCGCCGATCTCGGCCAGACCTGGCGCTATCGCGCCGCGCCCGCGGGCCGCGATCATGCGGATGCATCAGCTGTGGAGTTCACGGCGACCGCGGGCCCCGAAGCTTTGCGCCCTTTGAGCCCCGTGCGCGTGAGCGCCCGGCGCGAGGCCGCGGGCATCGTGCTCCGCTGGATCCGCCGCACCCGCCGGGACGGCGATCCGTGGGAACCCGTGGACGTGCCGCTCGGCGAAGAGGCGGAGCGCTACGAGATCGACATCCTGCAAGGCGCGAGCGTCGTTCGCACCCTCACGAGCACCGAGCCCGCGGCGCTCTACGACAACGCGGCCGAGATCGTCGATTTGGGCGCGCAGCAGGCGCTGCTGCATGTGCGCGTCGCGCAGGTGAGCACGTTCGTCGGACGCGGCTTCGCAACGTCGGCGACGCTCGCGATCTGATCCCTCTCCCCTGGAGGGAGAGGGTGGCCCCTGCGTCAGCAGGGGTCGGGAGAGGGGGCCGTGAGTGCCACTCTCCTCAGCAATCGTGCAGTGGCCCTGCCGTTGAAGACGGTGGAATGACCTCCCCCTCTCCCTGCGCACTGCGTGCGCTGTCCCTCTCCCTCAAGGGGAGAGGGAGAAATGCTGACGAGGACAATCGATGACCGATACGCCCCATCTGGCGCTGCCGCTGCTGGCGGCAGCCCAAGCGCAAAAGCATGTCACCCACAACGAGGCGCTGGCGCTTGTCGATGCGCTCGTGCACCTCGCCGTGAAGGAACGGAACCGCACCGTTCCGCCGGGCGCGCCGGAAGAGGGTGACCGCTACCTCGTCGGCGCCGGCGCGAACGGCGCCTTCGCGGGGCAGGATGGGCGGATCGCGTTTTTCGATCTCGGCATCTGGCGCTTCCTGCAGCCGAAGGCGGGGTGGCGCGCCTATGTGGAGAACGAGGAGCGGATCGTCGTCTTCGACGGCGCCGCCTGGATCGGCTTAGGGAGTTTCATCGGCGCCCTCGACAACCTGGAGCGCCTCGGAATCGGCACCGCGGCGGATGCCGCGAACCGGGTGGCCGCGAAGCTCAATGCGGCGCTCTTCACCGCCCTCGGGGCAGGCGAGGGCGGCACGGGCGATCTGCGCTTCGTCCTCAACAAGGACGGGCCGGGCAACGTTCTCTCGCAGCTCTATCAGAGCGGCTATGGCGGGCGGGCCGAGACGGGCCTCGTCGGCAGCGACGATTTCACGATCCGGGTTTCGGCGGATGGGGGCACCTGGCGGGAGGCGCTACGGATCGACCGGAGCACCGGCGCCGTTGCCTTCCCGAGCGGGGCCGCGGGATTGCGCGAGACCGCGAACCTGCTGATCAACCCGGAATGCGGCGTCAACCAGCGCGGCTTCGCGGGCGGGGCGCTCGCCGCCGGGGCTTACGGCTTCGACCGCTGGAAGGGCGGGGCAGGGGGCTGCACCCTCGCCCAGGCTGCCGATGGCACGCTCACGCTCCAGGGCGCGCTCACGCAGGTCGTGGAGGCGCCGGGCCTCGCCGGCCGGACGGTCTGCGTTTCGGTCGAGGACCCGTCGGGGCCGCTCGGGGTCACGGTGGCGGGCGCGAGCGGGACGATCCCCGCCGGATCCGGGCGCCGCTCCGTGACGCTCGCCATGCCGGCGGGCGCGACCGGCGACGTCGCCGTTACGTTCACGGGCTCTGGTGTCAGTTTCGCCCGTCCGGCGCTGCAGCTCGGGGCGGTGCCCGGCCCCTTCGAGCGGCTGCCTGCCGGGGCGACGCTCGCGCTCTGCCAGCGCTACTTCGCCAAGACCTTTCCGCCCGCGGTGGCGCCGGCCCAGAATGCAGGCCTCTCCGGGGCCCTCGTCGCCCATGCGGTCGTGGCGAACGCCATCCCCGTGCTGCGCTGGGCCTTTCCCGTGCCCATGCGGGCCGCGCCCGTGCTCGCCTTCTACAACCCCTCCGCGGCCAACGGCCAATGGTCGGCGGGTGGGGTCGCGGCCGTGGCGTCCGCCACGCTTCCGGCGACGCGGGATGCCGCCTACATCGCCACCGCCGCGGCGCCCACGATCGCGGCCGGCACCCTCGCGGCGGTCCATGCGACGGCCGATGCGGAGCTGTAGGATCCGGGTGGACACGGTTGCGCGGCGCCCCACATCCCCTCGCCAATCGGCCCCGGAGGCGCCCTCATGCGGCTATTCAGGCTCCATTCAGTGCCCTGGGCGCAATCTCTTCTCATGCGTGTCGTTCTGCTGTTCCTCGCCTGGTGGGGCATTCTCGGCGCAGCCCATGCGCAAGGGGCTGCGGTGCTCCGCAACTGCCTGGCGCCGGGCGAGATGCGCGAGGTGATCTCCACGCAGGCGCTGATGCCGCCCGCGAACGCGGTCATGCTGGTGCAGCGGCAGATGCCTCAGGCGGACGTGGTGCGGGCCAATCTGTGCCGGACCGACAACACGCTGGTTTACGTGATCATGGCGCTCAGCAAAGATGGGCGCCTGATCCAGGTGATGATCGATGCCCCCACGGGACGCATCCGGTCCATGCACTAGACTTCGTCCGGCGGCCGGTGCTCCTGCATAAGGGGCGTCGACCCGCTTCCAAGCACGAGGGCTGCGCGTCGGGAGCCATCCCGGCCGCGCGGCCTTCGTGTGTTCTCCCTACAAGAGAGTGATCCAGCGTGCGTTTGCTCGTCGTCGAGGACGACAAGAACCTCAATCAGCAGATCGTGACGGCCCTCGAACATGCGGGCTATGCGGTCGATCGGGCCTTCGACGGCGAGGAAGGACAGTTCCTCGGCGAGACGGAGCCCTACGACGCCGCGATCCTCGACCTCGGCCTGCCGAAGCAGGACGGGGTTTCCGTGCTCCATGCCTGGCGGCGGGAAGGGCGCAAGATGCCCGTGATCATCCTCACCGCCCGCGACCGCTGGAGCGACAAGGTGCAGGGCTTCGATGCCGGCGCGGACGATTACGTCACGAAGCCCTTCCACATGGAGGAGCTTCTCGCCCGCGTGCGCGCGCTGCTGCGCCGGGCCACGGGCCACGCCACGAGCGAGATCGCCTGCGGGCCCGTGCGGCTGGATACCCGCTCCGGCCGCGTGGTGGTGAACGGCGCGCCCGTGAAGCTCACGAGCCACGAATACCGCCTGCTCTCCTACCTCATGCATCACACGGGCCGCATCGTCTCGCGGGGCGAGCTGACCGAGCACCTCTACGACCAGGATTTCGACCGGGATTCCAACACCATCGAGGTGTTCATCGGCCGCCTGCGCAAGAAGCTCGGCGTCGACATCATCCAGACGGTGCGCGGGCTCGGCTACCTGCTGGACGGCCCGAAAGGCGAAGGATAGGGCCGAAGAGCAATGGCTCTCCCGGCTCTGAACGTTCTGGGCGGACGGTCCATCGCGGTTCGCCTCGCGGCGTCGTCCCTGTTCTGGAGCTTCGCGATCCTGCTGATCGCGGGGCTCATTCTCACCGCCCTCTACCGCGACAACACGGAGCGCTCCTTCGATCAGCGCCTCCTCGTCTATGCCAGCAATCTCGCCTCCGATCTCGTGGCGCCGGGCCCGCCGGATCGGGAGCTGAGCCCCATCGGCGATCCCCGCTTCGAGCTGCCCCTGTCCGGCTGGTACTGGCAGGTCGAGCGCCCCGATGCGCCGCCGCGCGAGATCCGCACTTCCAAATCGCTCTTCGGCGCCAACCTTCCAGGCCTGGTGCGGACGGCGGATCAGGACCGGAGGGGCGACATCCGCCGCGGCTACGGCCCGGCTCCCGACGGGCGGCTGCTGCGCATCGTCGAGCGCGACATCGATCTCGGCGAAGACGGCCGTTACGTGATCCGCGTCGCGGGGGCCGCGAACGAGATTGATGCCGACATGCGCCGCTTCATCTATGCGCTTGTCGTTACCTTCGCGCTGCTCGGCCTCGCGCTCGGCTTCACGACCTTGCTGCAGATCCGCTTCGGCCTGCAGCCCTTGAAGAACCTGCGGGCGGGCCTCTCGGCCATCCGTCGCGGCGAGGCGGAGCGCATTCCGGGGGAGTACCCGCAGGACATCGCGCCCCTCGCGCAGGACCTGAACCTGCTCCTCGACACCAACCGCGAGATTCTGGAACGCGCCCGCACGCAGGTCGGCAACCTGGCGCACGCCCTCAAGACGCCGCTCAGCGTCATCGTCAACGAGGTCGAGAACGCACCGGATGACGTGGCCGCCAAGGTGCGCGAGCAGGCGGCCGTGATGCGCGACCAAGTCAATTATCACCTCGACCGCGCCCGGGCGGCGGCGCTTGCGGGTACGCTGGGCTCCGTCACGGAGGTGGAGCCCGTGATCGCCGCGCTCACGCGCACCTTCGCGAAGATCTATCGCGACAAGGATCTCGCCATCGAAACCGCCATCCCGCCCGGCGCCCGCTTTCGCGGCGAGCGGCAGGACCTCGAGGAGATGGCCGGCAACCTCATCGACAATGCTTGCAAATGGGCGGCCATGCGGGTGTCGGTCACCGTGGAGGTGCGGCGCGAGGACGACCGCTCCTGGATCGCGATCCATGTGGACGACGACGGCCCGGGCCTGCCGCCCGAGAGCCGCGAGCAGATGCCGAAGCGCGGGCGCCGGCTCGACGAGACGAAGCCGGGCTCCGGCCTCGGCCTCTCCATCGTGGGCGACGTGGCGGCGCTCTATCGTGGTTCGCTGAAGCTCGCGGAAGCGCCGCTCGGGGGCTTACGCGCCGTGCTCGAACTGCCGGGCGACGCGGCCTAGCCCTTCACATCCCATAATGTTCATCGAAGCCGCCTCCGGGCGGCTTTTTTCATGGAGCCGTGCATGAAGCCGGGCACATACGATTTCACCGTGCGGCGAGGCGGCAGCACGCCTCTCGCCATCCGCCTCAAAACCGAGGACGCGAACGGGGTTCGCACGCCCCTCGATCTTGCGGGCAGCACCTTCGTGCTCACCATGGTGTGGCCCGAGGGGTCGCTGCGCAAATCCTCTGCGGATGGCGGCCTCACCCTCGATCCGGCCAACGGCGAGATCGTCTGGCAGCCGGTGCCGGCCGAGACGCGCCTGATCCCGGAGGGCCGCATCGCGCAATACGAATGGGAGCGCCGCCTCCCCGGTGGCCGCCAGAGCATCGTCCTCGCAGGCCATCTCATCGGCCAGGGAGGGATCAACGATGACTGATTGGATCGTGGAGGTTGCCGGCGAACCCCTGATCGTCGAGGTGGATGCCGGAGCCCACGAAGCGGTCGTGGTCGAAATCATCCTCCCCGGTCCGCAAGACCCCGTCGGCCCCGTGGGCGCTCCCGGTCCCGCAGGTCCACAAGGAGCGGCCGGCGTGCCGGGACCTGCCGGAGCCACAGGATCGCAGGGGCCGAAGGGAGATGCGGGCGAGGCTGGGCCGCAGGGACTTACTGGCACGCCAGGACCTGCAGGTTCGACCGGACCCCAGGGGCCGGCCGGGCCCGCTGGGGCGAACGGCATCGGAGTCTGGACCGTGATCGCTTCGCAAGCGGTGGGCGCCCCTCAAGCCCATGTGAGCTTCACCGGCATCCCGCAGACCTATTCCGAGCTGATGCTTCTGGTCGACGGGTTGTCGCACGACAGCGGCACCGCCACGGGCGTGAATGTCGACTACTCCGACAATAACGGCGCGAGCTTTCCCAACACGGTGGCGGTCGCATCGGCCGCAGTCGGGTCCACTCAGCCTCTCTGGGGGGCGGTGTTCCTGCCGGACTATGCGGCAGCGGGCCGCCGCAAGATCATGTGGGGCCGTTACCTGGGCGCCCTCAACACGGGATCGACGGCGCCCATCGTGTCGGCCCTCAACACGACGGCGCCCATCAACGCGCTCCGCGTGCGGCCTCTCGCAGGCAGCCTGGACGCCGGAACCGTGACCCTCCTCGGGCGCTGAAGCCCAACACAAGGAAACCCATCATGCTGAACAGCGTGCCACCCGGCGCGGCGACAGCGCTTGCCTTCGCCGGGCCCAAGAAACGCCTCGAGGACATCGACCTGCCGCGCATCGCACGGGCGATCGGCTGCGGCGAGGACGAGATCCATGCGGTGATCGACGTCGAGACCGCGGGCGGCGGCAGCGATGCCGAGGGACGCCTCGCGATGCTGTTCGAGCCGCACCGGTTCTGGCGCAATCTCGGCCCCGGACCTCTGCGCGATCGAGCGGCCGCTTTGGGGCTCGCCTACGAGCGCTGGGGCACGAAACCTTATCCTGCCGACAGCTATCCGGTGCTCCTGAAAGCGATCGCCATCGACGAGACCGCGGCGCTGAAATCCGCGTCGTGGGGATTGGGTCAGATCCTCGGCGAGAACCATGGGCTCGCGGGCTATTCGACCGTGCAGGCGATGATCCGCGACTTCACGTTGGATGAGGACAACCACCTCGAAGCGATGGTGCGGTTCATCAAGGCGCGCGGTCTCGACGAGGCCTTGCGCACGCACGACTGGACCGCCTTCGCGCGGGGCTACAACGGCCCGCACCACGCGCGCCACGGCTACGCGCAGCGCCTCGCGCGCCGCCATGCCTGGTGGCTCGCGATCCGCGACACGCCCTTTGCACCCGAGCCCCCGGAGGGTCCCTCGCTGCTCGCCCGCGCCTTCGCTTGGCTCGGCGCCCGCTTTGCCGCCCGCCGCCATTGACCCCTTCGCCACAGGAGAACTCCATGATCCCCATGTCGCTTCCCCATCTTGTGCTCGATCTGATCGCGGATGCAGTCCGCGAGGCCGCGGCCGATCCCGCGGTGCCGCTCGCGCCCCGCGACGCGCCCGACATCGAGCGGGACCTCGCCGCTCGCGTGGAGGGTGATCCGCGGCTGCAGGAGGTGGCTGACGCGGTGGCGCACGCCACCAACGGCGAGCCCTGGTACCGCTCGCGGGTCACCTGGGGCGCTCTCGTGGCCGGCGGCGCGTCGGTGGCCGGCGCCTTCGGCCTGACGCTCGGCCAGGAGGACCGCGAGGTGCTCGCCGGTGGTCTCGTCGCGGCGGGCGGGCTCGTCGGGGCGGCATTGACGCTCTACGGGCGCTGGAAGGCGCGCCGGCCGCTCGGCACCGCGCACTAGCGGCGCCTCGCGCACGACACCGAATCTGAACGGCGGCTGCAAACCGCGTTGGGGGAGCCTTCAACGAGGCTGGGGCATCGTGCCCACATCGGCCGACTCGGATGGCGAGTCCGGCCCTTGAGGAGAGTTCGATGACCCCGGTGCGGACCACCATTGCTGCAGGCCTTGCGCTCATCGCCTTCGCGGGCGGCGCTCAGGCGGCCGACTACACCTATATCGGCCGCGAGGCCGTGGGCGACCGCTACGAGTCTGTGGTGGAGCGGGAGGAGTACCGCCCCCGGCGCCATCACGAGGAGCGTTTCGAGGAGCGCGTCGAGCGTCGCGGCTATCGCGGACACGACGAGGAGCGCGTCGAGCGTCGCGGCTATCGCGATCACGACGAGGAGCGCTACGCTCACGGTCGCCACGGCTGGGATCGTCCGGTGTACGGCCGGCCCGTCTTCGCGCCCTACGACGATTGCCGCGTGATCGTGCGCCGCAAGATCAACGCCTGGGGCGACCTGGTGGTGCGCCGCGTGCGGGTCTGCCGTTGATCGCGGCTGCGGACGGCGTGATGGAGAGGGGCCCGCGGGCCCCTTTTTCATAGGCGGTCGCGGTGGTGGCCAACCGGCGTGCGGCCGGCCCGTGCTGTTTCCAAGCGACACCGTGTCGCCTGAAACCGGCATCGTGTGTGGGGGGCCTGCAAGCTAAGTAAGCCCCATGACGATCTGGATCATCTTGAGCGCGATGACGGCGGCGGCCGTGATGGCCGTGCTGTGGCCCCTGTCGCGCCATCGAGATCGAGATTTCGCGGTGGACCCCGACACCCAGTTCTACCGCAACCAGATGGCCGAGATCGATCGCGACCGCGAGCGCGGCCTGCTCTCCGACAAGGAGGCCGAGGCCGCCAAGGCCGAAGCGGGGCGGCGCCTGCTGCGCGTCACCGCCCTGGACGGGCAGGGGAGCGACGCGGTGGGCGAGCCGGCCCTGCGGCGCCGCCGCGCCGTCTCGGCCCTCGCCCTGTCGATCGTGCCGCTCCTGGCGCTTGCGGTCTACGGCGCCTACGGCTCGCCCCATCTGACCGGACAGGCGCAGACCGCGCGCCTGCCCGAGAGCCGCGAGCAAATCGACCTCGCCTCCGCGCTCACGCGTATCGAGGCGCATCTGGCGCAGAACCCGGGCGACGGGCGCGGCTGGGAAGTCGTCGCTCCGGTTTACCTGCGGCTCGGACGCCCGGAGGACGCCGCCAAGGCCTACGAATCCGCCGTGCGCCTGCTCGGGCCCGAGGCCACCCGCCTGGCCAATTGGGGCGAGGCCCTCGTGGCGGCCCAGGACGGCATCGTGCCGGCCGATGCTCGTCAGGCCTTCCAGCAGGCGCTCCAGCTCGACGGCAACCTCGCCAAGGCGCGCTATTACCTCGCCCGGGCGGCCGAGCAGGACGGCAATCCCGGGAAGGCCCGCGCGGAATATGCCGCGATCCTTGCCTCCTCCCCGGCCGACGCGCCCTGGACCCCGGTCGTGAAGGAGCAACTGGCCCGCCTCGACGGGACGGCGCCCGCGCCTCAAGCCACGCCTGACCGCGAGGCGATCCTGGGCATGGTGCAGGGCTTGGCCGATCGCCTGGAGACCGGCGGCGGCAGCGCCGAGGAATGGGCGCGGCTCATGCGCTCCTATGTGGTTCTGGGCCAGGCCGACAAGGCCAAAGCGGCGCTCGGCAAGGCCCGGCAGGCCCTTGCGGGAGATCAAAGCGCGGTGGCCCGGATCGATGCTATGGCGCGTGATCTCAAGATTACGAGCGACATCAAACCATGACCCGCAAAACGCGCCGTCTGACCCTGATCGGCATGGCCGGTGGCGTCCTCGCCTTGGCGCTCGGCCTCGTGCTCTACGCCATGAGCGACACCATCGTGTTCTTCCACGCGCCCGCTGACGTGACCGCCAAGGGCGTGCAGCCCGGCACGCGCTTTCGCCTCGGCGGGCTCGTGAAGGAGGGCTCGATCAAGCGCGGTGAAAACCAGCTCATCACCTTCGAGGTGGTGGACGCGCACGGCTCGCTGCCGGTGCGCTACCAGGGCATCTTGCCCGACCTGTTCCGGGAAGGGCAGGGCGTGGTCACGGAGGGCGTCCTCGAACCCACCGGCGTGTTCAAGGCCGATACGGTGCTGGCGCGGCACGATGAAAACTACATGCCCCGCGAGGTGGCCGACGCCCTGAAGAACCAGGGTCATTGGCAAGGCGAGGCGAAAGGCCAGCCGGCGCAAACCCAGTAGGCGCCGGGCCGGCGACCGGCCCCTGGGACGACGCGGTCCTGCGGCACCGGGAGGCATTCAGCTCCGAGACAACGCGGCTCGGCAGCGCCAAGGGGCTTTTTTCACCGCTGGGACAACGCGGCCCTGCGGCGTCAGGGCCCCTGGCAACATCGGCAAAAATCCCCACAACAGGCGGGGCAGGAGAGGACCTCGACAAGCGTGCTGGTCGAAGCAGGACATTTTGCGCTCGCGCTGGCTCTCGGGCTCTCGCTCATCCAGTTCGCCGTGCCGCTCTGGGGCACCCGCACCAACGACCCGGTCCTCATGGGCGTCGCGGCGCCGACCGCGCTCGCGGTGCTGGCCTGCGTGGGCTTCGCCTTCGGGGCGCTGACGCTCGCTTACGCCAACTCGGACTTCTCGGTTCTGAACGTCATCCAGAACTCGCATTCCACAAAGCCCTTCATCTACAAGATCACCGGTGTGTGGGGAAACCACGAGGGCTCCATGCTCCTGTGGGTGCTGATCCTCGCGCTCTTCGGCGGCATCGTCGCCGTGGCCAAGAACGCGGTGCCGCCGCGGCTTCGAGCCAACACGCTCGCGGTGCAGGCCTCGATCACCGTGGCGTTCCTAGGCTTTCTGCTCGCGACCTCGAATCCGTTCACGCGCGTGTTCCCGGCCCCGCTGGAAGGCCAGGACCTCAATCCCGTCCTGCAGGATCCCGGCCTCGCGATCCACCCGCCGCTCCTCTACATCGGCTATGTGGGCTTCTCGATCTCGTTCGCCTTTGCGATGGCGGCGTTGATCGACGGGCGCATCGATGCCGTGTGGGCGCGCGCGGTGCGGCCCTGGACGCTCGGCGCCTGGGTGTTCCTGACCCTCGGCATCGCCATGGGATCCTACTGGGCCTATTACGAGCTCGGCTGGGGCGGCTGGTGGTTCTGGGACCCGGTCGAGAACGCCTCGCTGATGCCCTGGCTCGCCGGCACGGCGCTGCTGCATTCCACGGTCGTGATGGAGCGGCGCGACGCGCTGAAAGTCTGGACGGTGCTGCTGGCGATCCTGACCTTCTCGCTCTCGCTGCTCGGCACGTTCCTGGTGCGCTCCGGCGTGCTCACCTCGGTGCACTCCTTTGCCGTCGATCCCGCCCGCGGCGTCGTGATCCTCGGCATCCTCATCGTGTTCATCGGCGGATCGCTCGCGCTCTTCGCCTGGCGCGCGCCCCTGCTCCAACAGGGCGGCCTGTTCGCGCCGGTATCCCGCGAAGGGGCACTGGTGATGAACAACCTGCTCCTCGCGACGGGCTGCTCGACCGTGTTCATCGGCACCCTCTACCCCCTCGCGCTCGAGGCGCTGACGGGGGAGAAGATCTCGGTCGGCGCGCCCTTCTTCAATCTCACCTTCCTGCCCATCGTGATCCCCCTCCTGCTCCTCGTCCCCTTCGGGCAGACGCTGGCCTGGAAGCGCGGCGATCTTCTGGGCACGAGCCAACGGCTTCTCGCGGTGCTGGGCTTCGCCATCGTGGCCACCCTGGTGCTCCTCGCGCTCACGATCGGCGGGCCGGTGGCGGCGCCGCTCGGGATCGGGCTCGGCATCTATCTCGTGCTCGGCTCCTTCAACGAGATCGTCACCCGCTCCTGGAGCCGCGGCAGGGGCTTCGGCGTCGCCGTCCAGCGTGCCCGGGGCCTGCCCCGCTCGACCTGGGGCACGGTGCTCGCCCATGCGGGCGTCGGCGTGACCGTGATCGGTATCGCGGCGAGCGCCTGGAGCATCGAAACCATCGCGACCATGAAGATCGGCGACCGCATCAAGGCCGGCCCCTACGAGGCCCGTTTGGAGCGCGTGGTGCCCCGCACCGGCCCGAACTTCCGCGAGGACGCGGCGCTGATGCGCGTGACCCGCGACGGGCACGAGGTCGGAACGGTGGAGACCACCAAGCGCCTCTACGTGACGCGCAACATGCCCACCACCGAGGCCGGCATTCTCACCATCGGCACGAGCCAGGTCTATGCCAGCTTCGGCGACGCGCTGGAGGACGGTTCCATCGGGGTGCGGCTCTACTACAAGCCCCTCATCCTTCTGATCTGGCTTGGATCGGTGATCATGGCCTTCGGCGGCGCCGTCTCGCTGACGGATCGGCGCTTCCGCATCGGCGCGCCCGTCAAGGCCAGGGCGCCTCAGACCACTCTGGCCCCGGCGGAGTAGTCCCATGCGCCGCTGGCTCGCGCCGCTCCTCGCGCTGATGCTCGTCGCAGGCCCCGCCTTCGCGGTGCAGCCCGACGAGATCCTGAAGGATCCGGCCCTCGAGCGGCGCGCCCGCGACATCTCGGCTGGCCTGCGCTGCCTCGTGTGCCAAAACCAGTCCATCGACGATTCCGACGCGCCCCTTGCCAAGGACCTGCGCGTTCTCGTCCGCGAGCGCCTCAAATCGGGCGACAGCGACAGGGACGTGCGCGACTACGTGGTGGCCCGCTACGGCGAATTCGTGCTGCTGCGTCCCGTCTTCGGGCTCCACACCCTGCTCCTATGGCTGACCCCGATCCTCGTCCTCTCCCTCGGCGCCTTCGGCCTCTACACGGCCGTGCGCCAGCGCCCCGCCCAAGCGAAACCGCTCGACGCCGCCGAGCAGGCCGCGCTCGAGCGGCTGCTGCGGGAGCGCCGCCGGCAGGACGCGGTCTAGGCTCCTCCAAACCTTACGAAGTTTTCATCCCGAGGCGAGGCGGCTGTAAGGGGCGCATCCTTATGTTCAGTCTTGTCGAATTCGCATGAATTCCACAGGGGTGAAAACACCATGTCTCAGACGATCTCTTCTTCCGCTCGCAAGCGTGGCGCCCGTTGGCTCGGCGCCGCTGCGGTGGCGGCTCTTCTCGCCGGCGGCGCGGTCCAGACCGGCTTCGTGGCCTCGACGCCCGCCCATGCCGAGCTGCGTTCGCTCTCGCAGCCCATCGCCATGCCCTCCTTCGCCGACGTGATCGACCGGGTGAAGCCCGCCGTCGTCTCCGTGCGCGTGAAGGTTCAGAATGTCGCGAACCGCGAAGGCGGCCCGCGCGGCCAGCAATTCGCCATGCCGGATCTGCCGGAAGGCCATCCGCTGGAGCGCTTCTTCCGCGAATTCCGCGACCGCCAGCAGGGCGAGAACCGCGGCGAGGCTCGTCCCGGCAATCCGCGCGGCGAGCAGCCGCGCCGCTTCGGCCAGAGCCAGGGTTCGGGCTTCTTCGTCTCCGCCGACGGCTATGTGGTGACCAACAACCACGTGGTCGACAACGGCGCCGAGGTGCAGGTCGTCATGGACGACGGCCGCTCGCTCGATGCGAAGGTGATCGGCACCGACCCTAAGACCGATCTCGCGCTCCTGAAGGTGGAGGGCGGCAACGACTTCCCGTTCGTGAAGCTCGCGCCCCAGAAGGCCCGCGTCGGCGATTGGGTGCTCGCCATCGGCAACCCCTTCGGCCTCGGCGGCACGGTGACGGCCGGCATCGTCTCGGCGCAGCATCGCGACATCGGCGCCGGTCCCTATGACGACTTCATCCAGATCGACGCGCCGGTGAACCGGGGCAACTCGGGCGGCCCGACCTTCAACCTCGCGGGCGAGGTGGTGGGCGTGAACACCGCGATCTACTCGCCCTCCGGCGGCAATGTGGGCATCGCCTTCGCGATCCCCGCCGCCACGGTCGATCAGATCGTCGCGTCGCTGAAGGAGAACGGCTCGGTCACCCGCGGCTTCATCGGCGTGCAGATGCAGCCGGTCACCAAGGAGATCGCCGAGGCGATCGGCCTGAAGGAGCCCCGCGGCGCCCTGGTTGCCAGCGCCGTGGCGGACGGCCCGGCCGCGAAGGCCGGCATCCGCACCGGCGACACCATCGTGGCCGTCGAGGGCGAGACCATCAAGGAGGCCCGGGACCTGTCGCGCAAGATCGCGAACGTGGCCCCCGGCAAGCAGGTGTCGCTCACGGTCTATCGCGACGGCAAGGAGCGGACCGTCTCCATCGAGGTCGCCCGCCAGCCGAAGGCGTAGCGCCCGATCGGGCCTCCCTCGGGGGAGGCCCACCCATTGGACGCCGGGCTCCTTTGTCGCCCCCCTGCGTGCCCGGTGCTCCGGCCCCGGCAGGCCGACCTTCCCCTCCGATGGTCGGCCTGCCGCGAGGCGCTTGAGAGTGTCCACAAGGGCGGTTGGCCGCGAGGCCCCTTCGCCTCTGCGCCACTCGCTGATCGGCGCGAAACTGCGCTAGGATCGCGCTCCATGCGCATTCTCATCATTGAGGACGACCGCGAGGCGGCCTCCTATCTCGTCAAAGCCTTCCGCGAAGCGGGCCATGTGGCGGACCACGCCGACAATGGGCTCGACGGCTATGGCATGGCCGAAAGCGGCGATTACGACGTGCTCGTCGTCGACCGCATGCTGCCGAAGCTCGATGGGCTCTCCCTCATCCGCTCCTTGCGCGAGCAGAAGGTCGAGACGCCGGTACTCATCCTCTCGGCGTTGGGTCAGGTGGACGACCGGGTGAAGGGCCTGCGCGCCGGCGGCGACGACTACCTCCCCAAACCCTACGCCTTTTCCGAGCTCCTCGCCCGCGCGGAGGTGCTCGCGCGCCGCCGCAGCACGGGCGGCCCCTCCGGCGAGCCGACCTCCTATCGCGTCGGCGATCTCGAACTCGACCGGCTCTCGCACCGCGTCATGCGCTCCGGCCATGAGATCGTGCTGCAGCCGCGGGAATTCCGCCTGCTCGAATACCTCATGAAGAATGCCGGCCAAGTGGTGACCCGGACCATGCTGCTGGAGCATGTGTGGGACTACCACTTCGATCCGCAGACGAACGTGATCGACGTCCACGTCTCGCGCCTGCGCGCCAAGATCGACAAGGGCTTCGACCGGCCGTTGATCCACACCATCCGCGGCGCGGGCTATATGGTGCGCGAAGGGGCGGCCGCTTGAGCGCGTCCGACGGCATCCCTCCCCGCCAGGGGAGGGTGGACGCGCAGCGGCCGGGTGGGGTGGAAGCACCGGCCTCCCCATACTGCGCTCTCATCCCACCCGCCCCTGCGGGGCACCCTCCCTTGGCAGGGAGGGATGAGCGATGATGTCCGCGCTCGGCAAGCTCGTCCGCACCACGGCCTTCAAGCTCTCCTTCGCCTATCTCGTGATCTTCACGATCTTCGCCTTCGCGACGCTCGCCTACGTGGCCTGGAGCGCCCAGCGCGTGCTCGACCAGCAATTCGTCTCCACCATCGAAGCCGAAATCACGGGCCTCGCCGAGCAGTACCGCACCGGCGGCCTGCGCCGTCTCGTCGCCATTGTGGAGCGGCGGTCCCGCGACCCCGGGGCTTCGCTCTATCTCGTGACCACCAATGCGGGCGAACGGATCGCGGGCAATATCGACAACCCGCCGCCCGGCATCCTCGATCGGCCCGGACAGCGCGAGATCCAATACGGGCGCAGCGACGACGAGGACGTGCGGCCCCATCGCGCGATCGTACGAACCTATCTTCTCCCCGGCGGCTTTCGGTTGCTCGTCGGACGCGATGTCGAGGAGCGCGGACGCCTGCGCGAGGCCATCCAGCGAGCCTTCGGCTATTCGCTGCTCCTCGTCGGAGTGCTCGGCTGCGCCGGAGGTTGGTTCATCACGCGCCGGGTTTTGAAGCGCGTCGACGACATGACGGAGACCACCCGCACCATCATGGCGGGGGATCTGAACGGCCGCCTCAGGATCGCCGGCACCGGCGACGAACTCGACCGCCTGGCGCAGAACCTCAACGCCATGCTCGACCGTATCGGCGAATTGATGACCGGGTTGCGCGAGGTCTCGGACAACATCGCCCACGACCTCAAGACGCCCCTGACGCGGCTGCGCAACAAGGCCGACGAGGCCCTGCGCACGGCCGAATCCCCTGAAGCCCTGAAGGCGGCGCTCGAAGCCAATATCGAGGAGAGCGACAACCTCATCCGCATCTTCAACGCGCTTTTGATGATCGCGCGGCTGGAGGCCGGCAATGCCCGCGAGGCGCTCACAGATTTCGACGCCGCCGAGGCGGTGCGCGGGATCGCCGAGCTCTACGAAGCGCTGGCTGAGGAAGCCGGCGTGCCGCTGGAGGTTTCGGTCGAGGACAACCTGCCGGTCCATGGCAGCCGCGAGCTGCTGGGCCAGGCCATGGCGAACCTCCTCGACAATGCCATGAAATACGGCGCCCCGAGCCTGCCGGGCGATGCCCAGCCCGTCACGGTGACGGCGCGGCGGGAGGGTGGGGATGTGGTGATCGCCATCGCGGATCGTGGTCCTGGCATCCCGGAAGCGGAGCGCGGGCGCGTGCTGGAGCGCTTCGTGCGGCTGGAGAGCGCCCGCTCGCGGCCGGGCTTCGGACTGGGCCTCAGCCTCGCGGCCGCCGTGGCGCGCCTGCACGGCGGCGCTTTGCGTCTCGACGATAACGGGCCAGGATTGCAAGCCGTGATCCAGATTCCCCTCCGCGTGACCGCGCCGCCCGGTCCCAAGGCTTGAACCTTAGCCCCCCATGACCTCAAGCCCCCTCGTCGCGCGCCTCACGCAAGCCCCGCCGCTCGCCAATGCCCGGCAGGCCAAGAGCCGCATTGCCGATCTCTTGGAGCGCGCCGAGCGCGAGCCCGAGGCCGCCTCTCTCCTGCCGCTCCTGGGGGAGGGCGCCTTTCGCGATCTCGTCGCGGGTTTGGCGGATCACTCCCCCTTCCTCTGGCATCTCGCCTATCAGGACCCCGTTCGCCTGACCGAGCTCGCCACACGCGCTCCGGAGGACGTCCACCGCGATCTCGTCACTCGCCAGGACAAGGCCTTCCGGGCCATGAAGCGCGGCGAGATCACCCGTGCCGACATCGTGCGCGGCTTTCGCCGCAACCGCGGGGCGCACGCGCTGCTGGTGGCGCTGGCCGATATCGGCGGCGTCTGGAGCGTGGACGAGGTTACCGCGGCTTTGTCCGAATTCGCGGATGCCTCGGTGCGGGGCGGGGTCAACGTGATCCTCACCGAGATGGCGGATCTCGGCCGCATTCGGCTGGCCGATCCGGACGCACCGGGCGAAGGATCGGGCTTCGTGGTTCTGGCCTTGGGCAAGCACGGGGCGGGCGAGCTCAATTATTCGAGCGACATCGACCTCGTGGTGTTCTTCGACGGGGAGACCGCGCCGCTGCCGGACCCCATGGAGGCCGCCACCTTCTACACCCGCGTCGCGCAGGCGCTCTCCCGGCTCCTGCAGGAGCGCACGCCGGACGGTTTCGTCCACCGGGTGGATTACCGCCTGCGGCCGGATCCCGGCTCCACGCCGACCGCAGTGTCGTTGGCCTCCGCCTATACCTATTACGAGACGGTGGGCCAGAACTGGGAGCGCGCGGCGCTCATCAAGGCGCGGCCCGTGGCGGGCGATCTCTCCTTAGGCGAGCGCTTCCTCGCGGATCTGCGCCCGTTCATCTGGCGCAAATACTTCGACTTCGCCTCCATCGCCGACGTGCATGCCATGAAGCGGCAGATCCACGCCGTGCGGGGGCACGACGAGATCGCGGTGGCGGGCCACGACATCAAGCTCGGACGCGGCGGCATTCGCGAGATCGAGTTCTTCGTCCAGACCCAGCAACTCGTGTTCGGCGGACGGCGCCCGGCGCTGCGGGGGCGGCGCACCCTCGATATGCTCATAGCCCTGCACGACGAGGGCTGGATCAGCACCGCGGCGCGGGACGAGCTGAGCGAGGCCTACCGGTTTCTGCGCACCCTCGAGCATCGCATCCAGATGGTCGCGGACGAGCAGACGCAGCGCCTGCCGGGTGCGGGCGATCAGATCAAGCGCTTCGCCAAGTTCGCGGGCTATCCGACGCTCAAGGCCTTCGAGAAGGAGGTGTGCCGGCATGCCCATATCGTGCAGCGCCATTACGCGCTGCTGTTCGAGGAGGGGTCGGACCTTGCCTCCGATGTGGGCAATCTCGTCTTCACCGGCACCTCGGACGACCCCGACACCCTCGCGACCCTGAAGCGTCTGGGCTTCGCCCACCCCGAGCAGGTGGCCGAAACGGTGCGAGGCTGGCATTTCGGGCGGCGCCCCGCGATCCAGAGCGCCCGCGCCCGCGAAGTCCTGACCGAGTTGGTCCCGGCCTTGCTTGCGGCTCTTGGCGGCACCGCCGATCCCGATGGAGCGCTCGCCGCGCTCGACCGGGCCTTCGGGCGGATGCCGGCCGCGGTGGAGCTCTTGACCATCCTTCAGTCCCACGACCGCCTGCGCCTGCTCTTTGCCGACCTCCTCGGCACGGCGCCTCGGCTTGCCGACGCGGTGGCCCAATCCCCGCACGTGCTCGACGGCATCATCGACCCGGCCTTCGTGGTGCCCCTCGTGGAGGAGGCCCCCATTGAGGAGCAGGTGAGGGGGTTCGTCAGCGGCGCGGGCGATTACGAGGATTTCCTCGACCGCAGCCGCGACGCAGCCCGGCAATTGCGGTTCCTCACCGGAGCCCGGCTTCTCTCCGGCATCCTGTCCCCAGCGCAAGCCGGCGAGGCCTATTCGGCAATCGCGCGCGCCATCGTGCGAACCTCCCTGGAACATGTTCAGACGGCTTTCGCGCAGGAGCATGGGGTGGTGCCGGGCGCCCGCATCGCGGTCCTCGGTCTCGGGCGCCTCGGCACGCGGGAGCTCAACGCGGGCTCGGACCTCGATCTCGTGGTGCTCTACGATTACGACGACAGCAGCCGCGAGAGCACCGGACCGCGCAAGCTCGATGCGGTGGTCTATTACACCCGCCTGACGCAGCGCCTCGTCGCGGCCCTCACCGTGCCGTCGCGCCGCGGGCGGCTCTACGAGGTGGACCTTCGCCTGCGGCCCCAGGGCGGCAAGGGCCCCGTGGCCTCCCAGTTCGGCGGTTTCGTGGCCTATCAGCAGAGCGAAGCGGACCTGTGGGAGCACATGGCGCTCACGCGGGCGCGTCCGCTCGCCGGCGATGAGGGCTTCATGGCCGAGGCGCACGATGCCATTACGGCGATCGTGGCGGCCCCGCGCGAGCGCGCGCACGTGCTCAAGGAAGTGCGCACGATGCGGGACCTCATCGCCCGGGAGAAGGGCGACGACGATCCCTGGAACATGAAGCTCGCGGCGGGTGCGCTGACGGACCTCGACTTCATCGCGCAGGCCCTGACCCTCGTCCACGCCAACGACCACCCCGCTTTCATCGGCCGCAGCACGGAGGAGACCTTCGTGGAGGCGCTGGCGGCCGGGATCTTGAGCGAGGCGGATGCGCGAACGCTCGCCCATGCCCACCAGCTCTTCAGCGACATCTTTCAGTGGCAGCGGCTCACCATCGATGGGCCGTTCGATGCGGCAGCCGTGCCGAAGGCGATCCTGAAGCGCTTGGCCGCAGCGGTCGGTCTGCCGAACCCGAAGGTTCTGCTCAGCCACCTCAACGAGAACCGCAAGCTCGTGCGCGAGATCTACGGCCGCGTGCTGGCTTAGGCCGCCGCGGCGTCTTGCGGGGGGGTGCAGGGGAGGGCGCCAGGTCAGGCTGCGGCGGCGTCCGCAAGCGCGATGTCGGAGCTGGAGCTTTGCGTCGTCGGCAGGTGCACGAGCACGATGGTTCCGACGCCTTCCTGCGAGCGAATCCGCAGGGTGCCGCCGTGGAGTTCCGCTAGCGAGCGGGCGATGGCAAGGCCGAGCCCCGAGCCCTTGTAGCTCTTCGAGAACTCGGTCTCGACCTGCTCGAAGGGGCGTCCGAGCTTCTGGAGCGCGTGCTCCGGGATGCCGATGCCGTTGTCCTCCACGTAGAGGTTCACGGCGTCGCGGGCGAGACGGGTGCGCACGGTGATGCAGCCGCCCTGGTCCGTGAATTTCGTCGCGTTCTGGAGCAGGTTGACCAGGATTTGATGCAGCGCCCGCTCGTCCGCGGGGACCGTCACGTCATCCGGCGACACGTCGATGGTGACCGAGAGGTTCTTGGTGCGGATCTGCTCGTTGACGAGGCGCAGCGCGCGGGTAACCGCGTCGTTCACGGCCACGGGCTGCTTCACAAGGCTCACGCGGCCGGCCTCGATCCGCGACATGTCGAGGATGTCGTTGATCACGGACAGCAGGTACTCGCCGGAGGCGTGGATGTCGCGGCAGTACTCCTCGTACTTCTCAGAGCCGAGCTGTCCGAAGATGCCGCTTTCCATGACCTCGGCGAAGCCGATGATGGCGTTGAGCGGCGTGCGCAGCTCGTGGCTCATATTGGCCAGGAATTCCGATTTCGCGCGGTTCGCGCTCTCCGCTTGAGCCTTCTGGTCGAGGTAGCGCTCGGCGAGGTCCGCGAGCTG
>DASZAZ010000069.1:0-61205 GCA_035944635.1 Microvirga sp. | reverse complement strand
TTTCTGATCGCGAGCTTGTCGCAGTCGGAGCAGTGTCTCCTCAGACGGCAGACACTGCTGCTGAGCGGCAGCTTGCGCCTGCATACCAAAGGAGGAAGCCATGAAATCTGTTGCTGCTTGGGCTCAGACGCTCACGAGCTCGCTCAAGCGGGTAGCTGATCGTGTAAAGGGCTGGGGAGGCAAAACCCAGACCAGCACCACGGGTCAGGCGTCAACGTCCAAGACGCACTGACGCCAAAAGCGGAGGGTGCTGACCACCCTCCGTTCCGGCTTGACGCAAGAATAACAAGCCTGGGGTGACGCGCCGCGGGGGCGAGCGGGTGCGCAAAACAAGGGAGCTTGCAGCCATGGGCGATCTGAGTGTGTGGCAGGAGCTCGCAGTTGTCACCGCCTGCATCGTTGCCTTCGCCGGCGTGTGCATGCTGGAAGCGCTGTCCGAGTAGAATAGCCCGAGAATTTGGTGCCAATCGGTAGAAGCAGATACCGGGGTGGTGATCGGACACGGCCGCTTGCCCTAGCTATCCACAGCGGGGTCGCAGAGCGCCGCCCCGATGCCTGCCTAGGGTCCGGAGAGCTGATTTGGTTGCCGCCTTCGAGGAGCAACAATCTGAACGTCATGGCCGGAACGAGCGTCGGCTTTCGGGAACAGCGTTACGCAGCTCACATAGCCAGGATGGGCGCGAAGCAGACTCGATCCTTGTGCACTCTTACAGTCAGCTCCTAGCACCAGGGCACTGTTTTCCAGCATGCTAGCTGTCGAGGTGCGAGCAGAGGTTGTCCATGTTCGTGTGACGCGATCGCCAATGCGGCTGACGGAACCAGTCCTGCAACAGCGCTCGTGGTTGCTACTGCCGCAAGATGCCGGTGTAGGTCGGTGATATCGCAGGAGACAATCTCCTCAGCCTCGT
Source organism: Microvirga sp. (assembly GCA_035944635.1). Lineage (GTDB taxonomy): Bacteria > Pseudomonadota > Alphaproteobacteria > Rhizobiales > Beijerinckiaceae > Microvirga. The sequence goes on along the minus strand of DASZAZ010000069.1, from coordinate 60,297 downwards.
CGCGGATCTGATCACCGTCTCCTATCCAGACGTCATGGAAGGGCTCCAGCCGATAGCGGGTCTGAAGCGAGATCCTGTCCAGCACCAGGATCGAGGGACTTTCAGTTGTGTCGTCCCGTGGCAGCATGGCACTGAACGCCGCCACCTCAGGAGAGCGCGTGAAGGAGATGCAGGCGGAGCCCACGTCGGGGCACCGTAGCTGGTCTTCCTGCACAATCAGCGAGGCGTAGCGCGTGCCGTGGTAGAGCACGCTTCTGCCATGCGCCGCGGCACGAGCGGTTTGTGCGAGGCGTCTTTCCTCACCTGTGATGAGCAGGCCCCGCATACCACTTGGACAGAGGTACGAAGTCCCTGATAGCGGGGACGTACCTGAGGTCCGCTCGTCGACGGTTTTCGCTCCAATGATTTCCATATCGAAATCTCTTGTCTAAGTGTCCTTTTTCAGGAGGCGAGTGACGGCCAGGCAGAGGCTGCGGTTGAGGGCTGCCTCGGCTCTGTCGTACTTGGCCTCCCATCGTGCATACGTCCGCCAGCGCATGCCCTTCGGCTTTGGCGGCAGGTCCCACTCGTCTGGATCAGCATCGCCCAGGAGGCGCTGCTTCACCTTGGCTTTGGTGCGCCAGGCGCGCCCCATAGGATCGAGGAACTGCGAGGCGTAACCAGCCCCTCGGCCCCAGGCAGGGCGGCTGGCGAAGTAAGGTGCGCCTCCTGGCCTGTAGAGCACCCGCACCTTCTTCTCTGTTCTGTGGCAGATCAGGTAGTACTGCCGTCCTCCGAAGTGCCGCTCCTGGGCTGTGAGGGTGAAGGTCTGGGTTCGTTCACCTGACGAGACCACCAGCGTGCCGCCCTCCTCATCGAGCCGGATCTCAACCCGGACCACCAGCCCTGAGGCATAGGTCGGCGTCGTACGGATCACCGCTCCAGGCCGGCTGGAGCCCTTCGGGATGAGCCGCGCCAGATCGAGCTTGGGCCCATCCTCCAGCGTCAGACGCTGCCGGTCACGCGGCATGGCTCAGCCCTCGTCACCGGAGAGGCCGGACAGTGTAGCCTGCGAGGCTCGCAGCAGCTCATTCAGTGCCCGCCGGTCCTCGAGGGCCTCCCTTGTGGTCTCTCCGTGCTTGTAGTTGCCGTTGCGCCTGCCCTTTGGCCCGCCACCACCGGCACCATGGAAGCGACAGACGCTCCAGCCCGTCACGGCAGGCGCGCGGCAGCGCTCCTTCGTGCGCTTTGACGTGGCCGTGCAGCGCGGGCTCAGATGCATGGTTAGACGACTGTTCATGAGGTCGTCTCCTCATCCTTGCGTGCCCCTCCCCCTCCCGGGGCATGCGTGACAGCACCTACGATGGCCTGCCCACCCGCGTTCACGGTCACATGCTCCACCGTCACCTTCTGCTCGCCGCCCGTGCGGTAGCGCTTCAGCGCCTCCACCTGGGCCGCAAAGGTGCGGGTGAGCTTATTGAGCGCCCTCTCGGCGCTGTCCTGCTGAGGCAGTGTCTCGACGTGGTTTAGCCGCCGGGCAAAGGCCATACTGGCCATGTGCACGGCTGCCATCTGAGCCGCCAACATCGCCTCCACCTGATCCCGCGGAGCGATGCCCTTCACGACTGAGAGCATGAAGTTCGTGCTCGGGCCGTCAGGCTCCTGCCCACGGCTAGCAGCATTCACCAGTTGGTTCAGCAGTCCTCGGAGGAAATCGGCGTTGTGGGTGCCGACCGCCTCCATGAGGAGCACGTTTCCGATCGCCTCGTTCGGGTGGTCAGGGGTGATCTGGGCTTTGGTACCCTTCCTCGTAACTTTCAGCCGCGCACGAGGCTGCCCCGCAGTACGCTGACGGTAGGCCTGCATAGCAGCCTGCTCCCGCTGCGTGGGTTCATAGGCGGGAGTGACAGCAGTGCCGGTCTCGGGCGGGGGTGATCCCCTGCTCTCCTCTGCCCTGCCAGTTCTGCCGCCATTCGCGTTTCGTGCTCCCTTTGACCTCCCGGCAGCAGGGGGGCTGGTAACACTGGTAACGCCGGTAACACCTCGGGGCTCACTCATCATCACCTCCGTCTCGGGCGCTCCGGTACGACGCAGCAGTGTTACCGCTGTTACGGGTGTTACCGCCCCCTGAGCGGCCCTTCTCCTTCACGAGGTCGGTGCGGTCCGGGTGGACGTAGCGCCCATAGCCTGCCTTCTGCACCTCGCCTGCAGTTGCCATCGAGTGCAGAAGCTTGCGCACCGCACCGCGCGTGCTGCCTGTGAGATCGGCAAGCTCAGAGGGACTCATCGGCTCCTGCGCTTCGTGGAGGACGTTGAGGATGGCTCCGCGCTCGCCAGAGCGGCGCACGTCGGCGGCTTCCCCGAGGATCAGCCACTGGCCTGTGAGCTTGTCGAACGAGAGCGCCCGCTCCACCTCCTCGATGTCCCGCCCGCGCCCATAGAGCGTCACCCCCTGGCTGTCGCGGGCGAGCACAAAGGTGCTGTCGGCGGTACCGGGCAAGCCCGTGGAGCCGGAGAGGCAGTCGAAGGGGTCCTCGGCTTCTGCCTTGCGGGTGTGGTGGACCACGATGATTGCCACGCTGAACTCGGCAGCTAAGCCCTGCAGCCCCTCAAGCGAGCGCACATCGTAGTCGTACACACCTTCATTCGGCTTCTGCGCTGGCCTGATGCGGTTGAGCACGTCGATGATGATCAGCCGCGGGCTCGCCATCGCTGTGAGCCACTCCCGCAGATCCTCCACCAGCCCCTGGTCCAAGCGGCGGCAGGTGGTGTCGATGTACAGCCGCTCAGGAGCACGCCCCAGCGGCAGGAGCTGCTTGAGGCGGCTTTGGAGCCGACGCTCATTGTCCTCCAGCGCGAGGTAGAGCACGTCACCCTCATCCACCTTGACGGAGCCGAAGGCATAGCCCCCGGAGGCCACCGCAATGGCGGTGCCAAGGATGAGCCAGCTCTTGCCGATCTTCGACTTGCCCGCGAGCAGCGTCAGGCCTTCAGCGATGAAGCCGGGCACCACATAGCGGATGGGCGGCAGGTCCTTGGCCATGAGAGCGGCAGAGCTGGTGAGACCCAGCCGCCGCGCCTGAGCCACATCAGTAGCGGCAGGAAGCGGCGGCAGGTGTTCGACGGTATAGGAGGTCTGGTCAGCGTTGAGCATGGTGGGCTCCCGTGACGAGGTCATTGAGATCCGCACGGGGCGCGGAAGGGGTGATCAGGAAGGCTTCACGACCGGAAGCTTGCCAGCGCGAGGCGCAGGCACGTGCTGCCTTCAGCCCGGCGGGGTCATGGTCGACCGCAATCCAGAGGCTCTCGATGCCAGAGAGCACCGGCAGACCTGCGACGCCGCCGGCGGAGATCAGCGACCACACAGGGGAGGGTCCGAACTCAGGGGCGGAGCGCAGGCTCAGGCTGCTCTCGATGCCCTCACCCACGCCAAGGCAGAGGGTGACGTCCTCGTCAGGGCTGAGCTTGATGGCTCCGCGTGCCACAGGACCAAGAGAGAGGCGGCTGTGGCCGTTCACGGTGGCCTTGGCGCCATCGTGGGTCAGTGCTGTGCGGTGGATCGCCTTCGGCTGGTTGGTGACCACGTCCCGCACCAGGCATACCATTGCGGGCACCCGCTCGCCCGCAAAGGGGCAGCAGGGGTGGAAGCGAACTGCCTCACCAGCTGCGCCATCGGGCAGGCTCAGGCCGCGCCCCTGGAGGTAGGCCTCCACCGCCGTTCCGAGCGGGTCCTCGGCATCAGCCCAGTGGGAGAGGGCTCTGGCCGTGCGCTCCCGATCATCGCCCTCTTGTGGAGCGGGGTGAGTGGCAGAGGGCTCATGCTGCCGAGAAATCCACGACTCACCGAGACCGAGGATCTGGCGGACGCGGTCCTTCTCGGCGAGCGGATCGCCTGACCCGAAGCAGTGCACAAGCACCCCGCCGGGTGCGCGTGGGTCAATGCGGACGCTCAAGGAGCGATCGTGGCGCGAATGGCCCAGAGCCGGGGCGAGCACCTGATCGCGGCATACCTCGCCACCAAGAGCACGCGCGAGAGTATGGAGCTTAGCCAGCATGGGCCACCTCCATCGCCTTCAGGACACGTTGGAACGCCTCGCGGCGGGGAACCCAACTGGACGTCCAGCTTTCGTTGAGGCATTCTCCTGCGAGAGGTTTTCCAAGGGCCTCGTTCTTCCATTCGCCGCCGCTCCGGGTACCAGCCAGAGCGGCGGTTTCTTTTTGGCGCTTGCCGTGCCCCTCTCCGGGGTTTGACAATCGCCAGCTAAGTCTTTGATGTTCAGGAGGCGGTTTGACAGCCTTCTCTAGTCTAAGGTCTTGAACTTGTCTGCTTACTCGCTGCTTCCTAAACCGAAGGTCGGAAGTTCGAGTCTTCCCGGGACCGCCAGCGTTTTCGAGGCCCCTGGAGGGGTGCGGCTGGTTACCTTGCGTTCGCAAGGAGTTCCTCAACGGGACACGCTCATTGCCGCGCTGGGCGACTGCCACCCGACTCCGAACGACAGCCTCTGATCCTAACACGGCGCGCCTTCATTGCGGGGCTCGGCAGCGGTTCCCCGCAGGGGTCCTGAAGCCGCGAGGATCAATCGACTCGATCAGGCGAGAGCGATGCGTTCGGGAGCGCCCGAGACCGATGGCATCCAAGGCAGCCCTGCCGGAAAAGGCGATGAGTGGCCTGCTCGGGAGGCCTGCCGATCATCCGGATCTCGGCCACCGGTCAGCCGCCGATAGCCCTGCCTCGCTGACGCGCCAATCGTTGGCCCCAAGATGGGAGGCCCCTCATAAAGCGCCGGGATTGTTTTCGCCGGGAACGACCGGGTGCAGGCGTGGTTAGACCACTACAAAGTGTGAGTTAACCGAGGAGATCGTGATGGCTAGTGGAGGCACGTCAAAGCGCGGCTTTGCGTCGATGAGCCCCGAAAAACAGCGTGAGATCGCAAGCAAAGGGGGCAAGAGCGTTCCCTCTGACAAGCGCTCGTTCTCGCAAAACCGAGACCTTGCCTCAGAGGCGGGTCGCAAAGGGGGGCAGAATTCTTCACGCACCCAGTAAGTTTGTTGCCGATACTCGGCTTCGGTCCAAGTTTGCCGATGCTGGGTTCACCTCGAACGCCAAACGACGCGCAAAGCCCGGCCCCGTTGGAACGGCACCACGCCAGCCGAGTTAGTCCAGTATACCGGTTTGCCAATCCCCCGCATTCCCCTTGCAGGCGGACCGAAGACTTTAGAAGAGCGCTCCTTGGAGCGCTCTCTTTTTGTCCGATGTCGCTTATTGGTTGGCTTGGCGCCGTTCCCGCTCGGCCCCGCGCAGGGCAAGCAGGAGTTCGATGTGCTCCTGGGGAACCGGGTCACCCAGGAGGCTGCGGTAGCTCGCCCTCAAACGCCGTCCGAGGTGCGCTTGCACGGGAGCTGTAAGTCGAGCTTCTTCATTGTCCTGCCGAGGCATGTGCATGGCGTTGGCTCCGTTGTTCGGAGCCCCACGATGCGAAGGCATGGTTAACAAGCTCTTATGGCTAAGTTTACTAAAGCTTGGGAGCCGATCCTGCGGCACTCAGACAAGATCGCAGATCTTTGCTGCAGAACTGCGCAGGAGCCTCGACCGACCGTGCTACTCGCGAGCCGACATGAGGTCGTGTGTGAGCACGGTCAGCTTGCCGATCAGGCTTGCGCTGTCCCCGTTGGAGCAGGACCATTGCGTGCCGATCGCGCCGCCATCGGCCGAGACCGACACGACCGCGAGCGAGCGCAGCTTGCCTGCCCGGGCCAGTGCCAGATGCTCCTGCAGGATCTCGATCATTGAGACCGCCGCAGCGTCGACAGGCTCTGTCGCGACTGAGCGCAGGGTATGCACGGTGCCTTGGCTGTTGCTCCGGCTCTGGCTCATGAGTTTTTGCCCCCAGTGGATCTTTGGCGCTGTCATCGTGCCTGCCGGCCAGTCGTAGTCGCCGAAGCCAGCCACGCTCAACCTACCGCCAGCACGATAGCAAAAGGACGTTGCCGAAACGTAACACTCGCCAGATGCGTGACGTTTGGCTTTTACGTTCCGATACCGTTCCTCGGATCAGGACGGTTGCTGGCGGCCTGCCCCGCACCAATGCTTGTTCTGCCCTTAGTTGTGGCTGGACGGGACGGCAGCACCTCCCCTCATGCCCAGGAAGAGCAGCACGGGCAGCTTAGAACAAAGATGGCCCTTACAATCATCGAGGGTGGCAGTGAGTTGATCCGGCGCTCAGGCTCTGGGATGCAGCCTCAATAGGTCCGCACAACATGGGCGGGGCCGCATGGGCCCTCAGTCCGCTGCAGGGAAGCCTTGCTGGCTGCGGTCGGAGGATGAGTATCAGCCTGAGGCACTCGGCATCCTGCTGCAGCACCATATCCGCCGAAGGACCACTCCGTGTGGAAGCTTGGCTGCTGGCAGAGATGGCGCGCCTGGGCGGCAATGTTGCCCCCTCGCCAGGCGCGGGGCTTAGACCTCCTCGACCGCTGCCTGTGGTACGAGGCGATCTTCGCCTTGGTCTCCTTCGATGGCCGCATCGCCAGCGGACTCCATCGCGGCCGAGCGGGCGATCTGCCCATGCAGGATCTCGCTCAAGCATGTCTTCGGCTCGCCTGCGAGGACCTCGCGAAGCACGTCAGCCATTCTGTCGAGATCGAGCGTGCGTGCATCGACGTATTCCGCGACCTCGTTCAGATCATTCAGGCTCATGGCCATTCCCTGTGCTGTTCATATGCTGCAACAGCAGCGCTCGATTGTGGCGCGGTCGAGGCAACGATTTTGGCACTGTGCTCAACATATCGGCTGCATCATTGTGGCTGAGCTGCAACAACGGTCGTTGATCTTATCAATTTGCTGCAGAACGCTGCGTCGTCTCAGGCGATGCTGGTCTATAACCCTGTGCAATCCGCCGATCGGGACGCGCCATGGACCACTCTCGCTTTCTCGCCTTGATACTTGCCGCAACCATCGTTGCAGGCACAGCCTTGCCTGCAAGGGCGCGCCCGGCCACACCGCCACCGGCGGCCCCGAGCATTCTCGAGCAACTCTTTCGACCGCTCGGATCGCCGACCGCGCGCCAGCTCGTGGCGCTGAAAGAGCGCTATGCGCCCGGCACGATCGTGGTCTCCACAAGCCAGCGGCGGCTCTTCTTCGTGCTCGGAGGAGGGCAGGCCATCGAGTATGGCATCGGCGTCGGCCGCCCCGGCTTCGAGTGGTCGGGCACCAAGACCGTGACGATGAAGCGCGAGTGGCCGGATTGGCGTCCGCCGGCGGAGATGCTGCGCCGCCGCCCCGACCTGCCCCGCTACATGAAGGGCGGCATTGGCAATCCGCTCGGTGCGAGAGCGCTGTATCTTGGTTCGTCCCTCTATCGCATCCGTGGCTCGAACGAGCCCGAAACCATAGGGTATGCCGTCTCCTCCGGATGCATTCGCATGACGAACGCGGACGTGCAGGATCTCTATGAGCGTGTGGGGGTCGGCACCAAAGTTGTCGTGCTGCGCTAGCAACAGGCCGCCAACCGCCGCACGAGCTTGACTGTGGATAGACGGATCTCACGCGCCAAGTGGGCGCAAGAATCCCCAGTTTGCAGCCCTCATTCGGGGGGCTGCGCGCGGCTCTAGGGGCCGCTCAAGCGTCCGACGTCTTCTTCCCATTCCTCTGGCTTGACGGCCTCAGCCGAGGCTCGGGATTTGCCAACTCACGATGTTGTTCTAGCTTAAGACCCCTTGCCTCCTCTGAAAGGTGCCCTGCGTGCGGTTTCGCCACGACCCGCTGTATGCCTCCCGCCGCTCGCCGGTTCTCGCCCGCAACGTCGTCGCCACCTCCCAGCCCCTGGCCGCCCAAGCCGGCCTCAGCATGCTGGCTCGCGGGGGAAACGCCGTCGATGCAGCCCTTGCCGCCGCCATCGCGCTCGTGGTCGTGGAGCCCACCGGGAACGGGCTTGGAAGCGATGCTTTCGCGATTCTGTGGGATGGGCAGGAACTCCACGGCCTCAACGCTTCCGGCCGCTCGCCCGCCGCTTGGACGCCGGACCGCTTCCCGCAAGGTCGCATGCCCGAACGGGGCTGGGAGAGCGTCACGGTGCCTGGGGCCGTCAGCGCCTGGATCGATCTGTCGAGGCGCTTTGGACGCCTGCCCTTCGCTGTTCTGTTCGAACCCGCCATCAGCCTCGCGGAACGCGGCTTCCATGTGTCGCCCAACATCGCGGCCCTCTGGAAGCGCGCCGAAACCTTGCTCGGCCATCAGCCCGGCTTTGCGGAAGCATTTCTCCCGGGCGGTCGGGCGCCTGCGGCCGGCGAGATCTTCGTTCATCGGCCCTTGGCCGCGAGCCTGCGGCTGATCGCCGAGAGCGAAGGGGAAGCCTTCTACCGCGGGACCCTGGCGGAGCGCATCGAAGCCTTCGCCCGCGAGCATGGCGCCGTCATGACGGCCGAGGATCTTGCCGACCACCGCAACGATTGGTGCGGCACCATCTCGAAAACCTTCGGCGATGTGGCGCTGCACGAGATCCCGCCGAACGGCCAGGGCATCGCCGCCTGCATGGCGCTCGGCATCCTCCGCCATCTGGACTTGGGCGATCACGATCCCGACAGCGTCGAGGCGCTGCACCTGCAGTTCGAGGCCATGAAGCTGGCCTTCCGGGACGTAGATACCTACGTGGCCGATCCCGCGGCCATGACCAACGTCACCGCTGAGCACCTTCTCGACGACGATTACCTTGCAGCCCGGGCCCGCCTGATCGACCGCTCCCGCGCGCAGGATTTCGCCTCGGGCGCGCCACCGCACGGCGGCACCGTCTACCTCGCGGCTGCGGACGAAAGCGGGATGATGGTGTCCTACATTCAGTCGAACTATGCGGGCTTCGGCTCGGGGGTGGTGGTGCCAGGCACCGGGATCTCGCTGCAGAACCGCGGCTTCGGGTTCACCACGAAGGAGGGTCACCCGAATCGGGTCGGCCCCCGCAAGCGCCCCTTCCACACCATCATTCCGGGCTTCCTCATGAAGGGCGCCAAGCCGCTCATGAGCTTCGGCGTCATGGGCGGGCCCATGCAGGCACAAGGTCACATCCAGATGACGCTGCGCACGCAACTCTGGGACCAGGACCCGCAGACCGCTGCGGATGCCCCGCGCTGGCGCGTCGTCAACGGGTTGAAGGTGGCGCTTGAGGAGGCGATCCCGCTCTCGACCCGCGAGGCCCTCGCGGCGATGGGGCATCAGGTTAGCGTGGAGCCACCCGATGCCGCTTTCGCCTTTGGCGGCGCCCAGCTGATCCACCGCATTCCCGGCGGCTATGTAGCCGGCTCCGATCCGCGCAAAGACGGCCAGGCTGTTGGTTTCTAGAGGAGAGCGAAGATGACTTGGTCGATCGTCGCGCGGGACACCGCCACGGGGCAGATCGGGATTGCGGTTGCAACCTGCGCCTTTGCAGTCGGAGCGCGGGTGCCCTTCGTGGCCACGGGCATCGGCGCAGTGGCGACGCAGGCCTTCGTCAATCCCTTCTATGGCTATCGCGGCCTCGAATTGCTGCGGGCCGGCGCGTCGGCCGAGGATGTCATCCGTGTGGTGACCACAGCTGACGAGGGACGAGGCCAGCGGCAGGTGCATGTGATGGATCGCGCCGGGCGCTTTGCCGCCTATACGGGCGAGGCTTGCGTCGATTGGTGCGGGCACCTCATCCGGGACACTTTTTCCGTGGCCGGCAACATGCTCGCCGGGCCTCAGGTGATCGAGCGGACCGCGAACGTGTTCGCGGCGTCCGCCCACCTTCCGATGGCCCGCCGTTTCCTTGCAGCCCTCAAGGCCGGCGAGGAAGCGGGCGGCGACAAGCGCGGCAAGCAATCGGCCGCCATCCTCCTTCACGACGAGGAGGAGTATCCCCTCCTCGACATTCGGGTGGACGACCACACGGATCCGCTCGCCGAATTGGCGCGCCTCGAAGAGGTCGCCCGCGGCCGCTTCCTCCATTATCGCCGCTTCATGCCGTCGAAAGCCAATCCAGCGGGCATCACCGACCGGGCGGAGATCGAACGGCGGATCGCCGAATCCATGGCGGCCGCGGACCAGGATGCCACCGCCGCATGAGCCCGCTCCTTGAGGTTCGCGATCTGAAGGTAACCTTTGCGGCCCAGGACGGGCGCCGCACCCATGCGGTGGACGGTGTGAGCTTCTCGGTTTCACCGGGCCGGACTCTCGGGATCGTAGGGGAGTCGGGCTGCGGCAAGAGCGTCACGTCGCTCGCCGTCATGGGTCTTCTCCCGAAGGGACAGGCGGAGGTGTCGGGCGAGGTGTTGTTCGACGGCCGCGATCTTCTTCAAGAGCGTGCCGCAGTGCTGCGCGACCTGCGCGGCGATCGCATGGCCATGATCTTTCAGGAGCCCATGACCTCGCTCAACCCGTCGTACACGGTTGGCGACCAGATCACCGAGGCGATCCGCCGGCATCGCAAAGTCTCGGCCAAGGAGGCGGAGGAGCGCGCCATCGAGATGCTGCGGCGGGTGCGCATGCCGAATCCCGAGGCGCGCTTTCATGACTACCCGCATCGTCTGTCCGGGGGCATGCGCCAGCGGGTGATGATCGCCATGGCCCTCGCCTGCGACCCCAAGCTCCTCATCGCTGACGAGCCCACCACAGCCCTCGATGTCACGATCCAGGCCCAGATCCTCGATCTCATGCGCCGGCTGCGCGAGGATACGGGTGCCGCCATCGTCCTCATCACGCACGATCTCGGCGTCGTCGCCGAGGTTTGCGACGAGGTGGTCGTCATGTATGCGGGGCAGGTGGTCGAGCGCGCTTCCGTGGAGGAACTCTTCCGCTTTCCCCAGCACCCCTACACGGTGGGTCTTTTGGGCGCCCTCCCCCGCCTCGACCAGCGCCGCCCGCGCCTGGCCGCCATCGAGGGCACCGTGCCGAACATGAGTGCGCCGCCCACGGGCTGCCGCTTTCAGGCGCGCTGCCCCTTCCGCATTGCGCAATGCGCCGACATGCCCCCGCTGGCGGACGTGTCCGGCGGCCATCTCTCGCGCTGCTGGCGCGCACCGCTGGAGAGGCTCGTGGCATGATCGCTATGCTGGAGAACTGGTCTCATGAGCGCGATGCTGCGGAGGCATATCGCATGAGTGCGATGCTAGGAAAGCTCATGGCATGAGCGCCGTTCTGGAAGTCGAGAACCTGGTGAAGCACTTCGTCGCGAAGCGCTCGGCTTTCGGGCGGCCGCTCGCCACCGTGAAGGCCGTGGACGGCGTGAGCTTCGCGCTCAAACCCGGCGAGACGCTGGCCATCGTGGGGGAGTCCGGCTGCGGCAAATCCACGGTCGGGCGTCTTGTGATGCGCCTCATCGATGCCACGGAAGGCACGATCCGCCTTGAGGGTGAGGACGTCACCTCCCTGGACGACCGGGCGTTTCGTCCGCACCGGCGCCAGATCCAGCTCATCTTTCAGGATCCTTTCGCCTCGCTCAATCCGCGCATGACGGTGGGAGAGATCCTGGCCGAGCCCCTGATGCTCCACAACATCGTGCCGGCTCGGGAGCGCAAGGAGCGCGTGCAGGAACTGCTCCGCCTTGTCGGCCTCCAGCCCTATCAGGCGCCGCGCTATCCGCACGAATTCTCCGGCGGACAGCGCCAGCGCATCGTCATCGCCCGCGCGCTTGCGGTCGAGCCCAAGGTGATCGTCTGCGACGAGGCCGTCTCGGCCCTCGACGTCTCGATCCGTGCGCAGATCCTGAACCTGCTGAAGGATCTCCAGGCGCGGCTCGGCCTCGCCTACATCTTCATCTCGCACGATCTCGGCGTGGTGAAGCACATCGCCGACCGCATTGCCGTGATGTATCTCGGGCGGATCGTGGAAACGGGACCGGCCGATCAGGTCTTCGCCGATCCGCGCCACCCCTATACCCGCGCGCTGCTCTCCGCCATTCCCGTGGCTTCGCCCCATGCCAGGCGCGAGCGCCGCATCCTGCAGGGCGACGTGCCGAGCCCCATCACGCCGCCGCCCGGCTGCCACCTTCATACCCGCTGCCCCTACGCAGCCGACATCTGCCGCCGCGACCGGCCTCCGCTCGATGACGACGGGACCGGGCACGCCGCCGCCTGCCACTTCTGGCGCGAACTTCCTTCCGCGAAGGACAGTCTGCCGGACGAAGGACGGATCGATCCCCGGCTGGAGCGCCTGTTCGGCGCCTTCGCCGGAACTGGCCCGTAAGTTGCTCGCACCAAACGGCGCAAGGACGCCCAAGAGAGGGAGACGGAAAGATGAACAAGGCCCTGTTGGCCAGCCTCATGGCAGCCGCTGCATTGACGATCTCGGCCGCTGCTGTCCAGGCGCAGCAAAACACGATGCGGATCGGCCTCAATGAGGACCCGGACGTTCTCGATCCGACGCTCGCACGAACCTATGTGGGACGCATCGTCTTCGCATCGTTGTGCGACAAGCTCTTCGACATCGATGAGAAAGCGAACGCCGTGCCTCAGCTGGCGCTCTCCCACGAGACGCTCGACGACGGCAAGACGATGATCATCAAGCTGCGGCCGAACGTGAAGTTTCACGACGGCGAGACGATGGATGCCGAAGCGGTTCGCTACTCCCTCGACCGCCACATGACGATGCAGGGGTCTTTCCGCAAGCCGGAGCTTGCCGCCGTCGACAAGGTCGAGGTGGTGGACCCGCTGACCGTGAAGCTCACGCTGAAGACGCCGTTCTCGCCCCTGCTGTCGCAGCTCACGGACCGCGCCGGCATGATCGTGTCGCCCAAGGCCGCGAAGGAGGCGGGCGACCGGTTCGGGGCCAAGCCCGTCTGCGCCGGCCCCTTCAAGTTCGTGGACCGCGTGCAGCAGGATCGCATCACGCTGGAGCGTTTCGCGGATTACTGGGACAAGGACAAGATCAAGATCGACCGCGTGGTGTTCCAGCCCATCACCGACGGCACCGTGAAGCTCGCCAACCTCAAATCCGGTCAGCTCGATCTCATCGAGCGCCCGCTCGCGACCGACCTTGCCGAGATCCGATCCAATCCGAACCTGAAGCTGGTGGCTCTGACGGACCTCGGCTTCAACGGCATGTGGATCAATGTGAGCAAGGGTGAACCCGCCAAGGGGCCGCTCGGACAGGATGCCCGAGTGCGTCAGGCGCTGGAACTCGCCATCGACCGCGAGGCCCTGAACCAGGTGGTGTTCAACGGCGAGTATGTGGTCGGCAACCAGTGGATCTCGCCCGACAAGCTTTACTACCAGGAGAAATTCCCGGTGCCGAAGCGCGACGTCTCCAAGGCGAAGCAGCTCCTGCAGCAGGCTGGCGTGAAGACCCCCGTGGCTGTCGATTTCATGGTCCCCAACACCACGGAAGCGAAAGCCTCCGCCGAGGTGATCCAGGCCATGGCCGCGGAGGCCGGGTTCGACATGAAGATCCGCCTGGTCGAGTTCGCAACCGGCCTGAAGGAGGCCGAGGAGGGGCGCTATCAGGCCTTTCTTCTCAACTGGTCCGGCCGCACGGATCCGGACGGCAATCTCTACATCTTCATGAAGACGGGGGCGCCGCAGAACTATGGCGGCTACTCGAACGCGAACGTCGACAAGGCCCTCGACGAGGCACGCCTCAAGAGCGATCCTAAAGAGCGTAAGGCGATCTACGAGCGCGTCGCGGCCGAAACCCTGAAGGACAACCCCTACCTCTACCTCTATCACCGCAAGGTGCTGATCGCTCATTCCAACAAGGTGGAGGGTTACCGGCAGATGCCCGACGGGTTGATCCGCCTCCAGGGCGTGTCGATGAAGCGATAGGCGAAGCGAAACGCAACAAGGCATCCGGACGGCCGCGAGGCCGTCCGGCAGAGTTCAAAGCTCATGCTCACCCTCATCGGCAAACGCCTGATCCAGCTTCTTCCGACCCTGTTCTTCGTGTCGGTGCTGATCTTCTCCCTGCAGCAATTGCTGCCGGGCGATCCGGCACTGATCATGGCCGGGGAGGAGAAGGATCCGGAGGTCATCGAACAGATCCGCCGTCAGTACCGGCTCGATCAGCCCCTGCCGGTGCAGTACCTCTATTGGATCGGCGGCGTGCTCACGGGAAATCTGGGCGAGTCCATGCGCCTGAAGGTTTCCGTGCTCGATCTGATCGCCCAGAAGCTTCCCGTTACGCTTCAGCTTGCCGTGATGGCAATGATCATCGCGCTGGTCATCGGCGTCACGGCTGGCGTGGTGTCGGCCGTCAAGAAGGACACGTGGATCGATTACGCGGTCAACGTCTTCTCCCTGTGGGGCATCTCGACGCCGAATTTCTGGCTCGGGATCATGATGATCCTCCTGTTTGCGGTGACGCTCGGCTGGCTGCCGGCTTCAGGCTATGTGCCGCTGTGGGAGGACTGGCGCCAGAGCCTCGCCACCACGATCATGCCGGCCTTCGTGCTCGGCAACTCCATTGCGGGCGTGATCATGCGCCATACCCGCAGCGCCATGCTGCAGGCGCTCTCGAGCGATTACGTGCGCACGGCCCGCGCCAAGGGCCTGTTCGAACGACGCGTGGTGCTCAAGCATGCCATGCGCAACGCGCTCACGCCCATTATCACGCTTGGAGCCCTCGAGTTCGGAACGTTGCTGTCTGGAGCCGTTCTCACCGAGCAGATCTTCACCATCCCGGGTTTCGGCAAGCTCATCGTGGACGCGGTGTTCAACCGTGACTACGCAGTGGTGCAGGGCGTCGTGCTCGTGACCGCCACCACCTACATCCTGCTCAATCTGCTGGCGGATCTCGGCTACATCCTCGCCAACCCGAGGCTGCGCGCATGACGGCAACCGTTGCTTCCCCCGCGGCACCGGCCGAAGCGGTTCTTGCGGTTGAGAGCCCGACGCGGCGGGCCTTGCGCCGTCTTGCTCAGCGCAAAGGCGCCATGGTGGCGCTCGTCGTCATCCTGGTGCTGGTGGCGCTGGCTCTCCTGGCGCCCATGATCTCGCCCTACGACCCCGCGCGCCAGAGCTGGTCGGCAGTCCGTAAGGCTCCGTCCGCGCTCAACTGGTTCGGCACCGACGAGGTCGGGCGGGACATCCTCACCCGCATTCTCTACGGCGCTCGCGCCTCGCTGTCCGCAGGGGTAATCTCGGTCGCCATCGCGATCGCCATCGGCGTGCCGGTGGGGCTTGTGGCCGGCTATGCCGGCGGGCTCATCGATGGGCTCATCAGCCGCTTCACGGATGCGATGCTGGCCTGCCCCTTCCTGATCCTCGCCATCGCGCTCGCGGCCTTCCTCGGGCCCAGCCTGACCAATGCGATGATCGCCATCGGGGTCACGGCAACGCCGCTCTTCGTGCGCCTCACGCGAGGCCAGGTTCTCTCGGTCAAGGCGGAGGATTACGTCGAAGCCGCCCGTGCCATCGGCAACCCCCATTGGCGCATCGCCTTCCGGCATATCCTGCCGAACGTGCTCCCGGCACTGCTCGTCCAGGCAACGCTCACCATCGCGACCGCCATCATTGCCGAGGCCAGCCTGTCCTTCCTCGGCCTCGGCCAGCAGCCCCCAGCACCGTCCTGGGGCTCCATGCTCAATTCGGCGCAGCGCTTCCTGAGCACGGCGCCCTGGATGGCCGTACTCCCTGGCCTCGCCATCTTCGTCACCGTCCTGTCGTTCAACCTTCTCGGCGACGGACTGCGCGATGCCCTCGATCCGCGGTCAAAGTAGGAGCCAACGATACTGCCGGTGCATCGCACGAAGGGGGGTTTTGAAGGTGCTGGGAGGCGTGCTCGTGAAGCCTGGCGAGCTCAAGCGCTTGGCAAAGGCTCAATCGACGGTGAGCGCGGCCACATGCTTCCGGTCACGCCTGTTGGCCGAGGGACGGCTTAAGCACGCCACCGCTTCAGCCAGAGCCGGAAGGAGGCCCACCGTCGCGCGCTCCAGATCGTGAACCGCCCCACGGGCCTACGCAGGAAGGGAACGTCGTAGGCGATCAGGAGGAGGCCGAGCGGCAGCATCCAAATGCCGAGCAGGGGCAGGATCGAGAACACGCCGCCCAAGATGAGCAAAAGACCCAGAGGGATACGGATCCAACGCGCATTCGGGTGACGCAGGTTGCGGATCTGCCGCCCCACACTCTCGGGCACCTCGTGCTCCAAGTGCCGGAAGGCCCGCCTGAGTACTGCCTTGCTGCTCTGCGCCACCGTCGTCTCCTTCACTGGTCAACGCCCAAAGCGGCTGAATGGCTCTAGCCAAGCTTCGTTGAGCTCGGCATGGGGCGTTCGGGATCGCTCCATAACAGGCTTCGTCCCAGGCTTAACCACCCCGATGGCGAGTGGGGCCCAGGCCGTATTTACCCCGCAAGCGAGCCGCAATCCTCGTGCCGTGCCGAGAACGCAAGGGAAACCCGCTTGCCGCGACCGAAGGTCGGATCGTCCCGATCTCCCGCAGCGCCAAGGTTCTGGCGGCTCCAGCCAGGGTTGGCACATCGACTGCACAAGCCCGCAGCGCTCGCAAGGCCTGCGCAAGAGCGCGCCCCTGGCATTATGCCCCGCCCGGTGCGCTCGCCCTTCGGGGTCACAGCTGGCATAAGGCGCGCGCAAACCTTCGGCCCCGTCCATGATCCGCATCGAAAACGTCAGCAAGCAAAACAGCCACCGCATCCTCTTCATCGAGGCGTCCGCGGCTCTCCAGAGAGGCGAGAAGATCGGCCTCGTCGGTCCGAACGGGGCCGGCAAGACCACGCTCTTTCGCCTCATCAACCAGGAGGAGGAGCCCGACGAGGGTCAGGTCCTGGTCGATCGCGGCATCACAATCGGCTATTTCAGCCAGGACGTGGGCGAGATGGCGGGCCGCAGTGCCGTGTCCGAGGTCATGGCCGGCGCCGGACCCGTGAGCACGGTCGCGGCGGAGCTCAGGGAGCTTGAGGCCGCCATGGTGGACCCGGCCCAAGCGGACGATCTCGACGAGATCATCCAGCGCTACGGCGAGGTGCAGGCCCGCTACGAGGAGCTGGACGGGTATTCGCTCGAGGGGCGGGCGCGCGAGGTTCTCGCCGGCTTGAGCTTCAGCCAGGAGATGATGGACAGCGATGTGGGCGCGCTCTCCGGCGGCTGGAAGATGCGCGTCGCGCTCGCCCGCATCCTCCTGATGCGCCCTGACGTGATGCTGCTCGACGAGCCGAGCAACCACCTGGACCTGGAAAGCCTCATCTGGCTCGAAGGCTTCCTCAAGAGCTACGAGGGCGCCCTGCTCATGACCTCCCACGACCGGGCGTTCATGAACCGGATCGTCAACAAGGTCCTGGAGATCGACGGCGGCACGCTCACCTCCTATTCCGGCGATTACGAGTTCTACGAGGGGCAGCGCGCTTTGAACGAGAAGCAGCAGCAGGCGCAGTTCGAGCGCCAGCAGGCGATGCTCGCCAAGGAGATCAAGTTCATCGAGCGCTTCAAGGCGCGCGCATCGCACGCCGCACAGGTGCAGAGCCGCGTGAAGAAGCTCGACAAGATCGAGCGCGTGGAGCCCCCGCGGCGCCGCCAGACCGTAGCCTTCGACTTCCCGCCCGCCCCACGCTCCGGCGACGACGTGATCAGTCTCAAGAAGGTTCACAAGCGCTACGGCAGCCGCAGCATCTACGAGGGGCTCGATTTCAGCGTGCGGCGGAAGGAGCGCTGGTGCGTGCTCGGCGTCAACGGTGCCGGCAAATCGACCCTGCTGAAGCTCGTCGCCGGCACCACCGAGCCCGACGAGGGCACGGTCGCCCTCGGCGGCAGCGTGAAGATGGGCTATTTCGCCCAGCACGCCATGGACCTGCTCGATGGCGACCGCACCGTGTTCCAGTGGCTGGAGGACGCGTTCCCGCAGGCCGGCCAGGGCTCCCTGCGCACGCTCGCCGGGTGCTTCGGCTTCTCGGGCGACGA
Source organism: Microvirga sp. (assembly GCA_035944635.1). Taxonomy (GTDB): domain Bacteria; phylum Pseudomonadota; class Alphaproteobacteria; order Rhizobiales; family Beijerinckiaceae; genus Microvirga. The sequence goes on along the minus strand of DASZAZ010000069.1, from coordinate 42,467 downwards.
CGCTGAGAAGCGCTGCCGCGTACTCTCGGGCGGCGAGAAGGCGCGCCTCGTCATGGCGCGCATGCTCTACGACCCGCCGAATTTTCTGGTGCTGGACGAGCCCACCAACCACCTCGACATCGCCACCAAGGAGATGCTGATCGAGGCGCTCTCCCGCTACGAGGGCACCATGCTCTTCGTGTCCCACGACCGCCACTTCCTCGGCGCCTTGTCGAACCGGGTGCTGGAGCTGACGCCGGAGGGGGTGCACACCTATGGCGGGGGCTACACGGAATACGTGGAGCGCACCGGCCAGGAGGCCCCGGGCCTGCGCCACTGAGCCTTGTCGTGCCGACGCTTTGCCTAGCTGCGAGCTGGAGCGGGGCTGTTTCCTGATTGGGGCACGCACCGCACCCGGCTTGGCCCATCGAGCGTACCAAAAGCGGGATCGACGGGCTTCAGGGCGGCCTTGCGAAAGGCCCCCACAATCCCCACCTAGAGTCTATCCCAGCGGACAATGTTGAGGACTGTGCAAGGGGGCAGGCGTGACCGCCCCCTTCGCTGCGGCCCTGCCAGGACGGATGTACTCCGGCATGGCCTTGCCTCGCGCTCGCCTCACGATGCGAGCGCCCGACTGGCTCTGTTTAGCCCAGGCCCGTAGTGCGCGAGGCGGAGATGCGTTGGCATCCCGGCCCGTTCGCCCGGAGCCTGGGCTTTTCTTTGTCGGGTAAGGCTCGTCTCCTCGGGCGCAGAGCCCAAGCTCAGAGCTTCAGGATCGGCAGCGCCTTTGCGCTGCCGTGAACGGCGAGATCCAGACCATGCTCGTGGACCTCGTCGGCCGTGAGCTCCCGGAGCGTCTCGGCGATGGCCTCGCCGCCTGCCGCTTTCTCGGCCACCGCCTCGGCATCACGTTCGTCGCGAGCCACCACCACGAGGGGCGCCGTGGTCGTTTGCGTGGTGCCGGGCGGCGTCAGAGTCACCGTGACGCCAAAAGCCTTGTACATCGCTGATCTCCTCTCGCTCGACCGGGCCAACCCCGCTGGCGAGCGAGGCCTCACTTAAGAACGCCGACCGATCCTATTCCGCCTTCTTGACCGAGAGCTAGGCTTTGTGGCCCTGCTGGGCTGGAGCTCGTCGGCGAGGGAGAGGACGCGTGGGATTTCTGATGCGGTGGGCTGTGGCGGCCCTCGGCCTGTGGCTGGCCTCGGCTTTGGTTTCGGGACTTCACGTGGAAGGCGGCTGGACCCTTCTTGGGGCCGCCCTCCTGCTCGGTCTCGTGAATGCGGTCGTGCGGCCTGTGCTCGTCGTGCTGACGCTGCCCTTTACGATCCTGACGCTTGGCTTCTTTCTCCTCGTGATCAATGCCGCCATGCTCGGGCTGGTCGCCACGATGTTCGAAGGCTTCAGAATCGACGGCTTCGGGTCAGCCCTGCTCGGTGCCGTGATCGTCAGCGTGACGGGCTGGCTCGCGTCGTGGTTTATCGGCCCTCGAGGGCGCATCGACGTCATCGTCGAGCGGCGCCAGAACAGCGAGCGTCGAGCGGACCTTCGTTGAGCCGGGGATGGGCAAGCCACTAAGCCAGTGACCGTGGCCCCGCGGCGCCTGTGCTTCGCCACCCCTGCCATGACCCGACAGCCGGACCTGGAGAGGGGCGGCGTGGATTTACGGGAAATCAGGCGAGGAACAGCGGGAGATAGAGAACCACGATCGCTGCGGTCACGGAGGTGATGGCGATCACAGCTGATGCCGTGGAGGGATGTGGCTTGGTCGGCATGGCGAAGGCCCGATCAATGTGGAAGCCTTCGTCTCACACCCGTATTGCCGAAAGATTACGCTAACCGTGCGCTTTGTTGCATCCGCAAACTATCCCTTGTCGCGAAGGCGGCGCAGCGAAGCGCTCAGGATGGCGTGTGCCGGAGCTTGGCCCGCTCAGCCCTTGGGCCACGATTGAGGCTCCGGACATCGAGCGGCAGCCAGCGGACGCTTGCCGGAGGGCAAGGCGCCTCCTATCCCTCTCCTCTGGCATGCCCGATCCGGTAGGGTCGGGCTGGAGGGGCGGCGAGCACGATGGATCTGTCTTACGCGCAGAGGCTTGAGGATTATCACCTCGCCTGTGCCTTTGGGGACCAGGCAACCGGCTTCTATGTCGATGTCGGCGCCGGCCACCCCGTGGCCGACAACGTGTCCTACTGGTTCTATCTGCGTGGTTGGCACGGCCTCGTGGTCGAGCCGCAGCCTCATCTCTTCAGCCGCTATCGCAATTTGAGACCTCGCGACATGGCCGTGCAGAGCCTGGTCGGGCGTGCCACGGGCGAAGTGGACTTTCATGTATTCGAGGGCCTGCATGGTCTCTCGACGACACTTGAGCATCATGCCCGCAGGGCGGCCGACACCGGCGCCACCTACAGGACCGTTCGACAGAACGTGACGACGCTGGCGGCCCTTCTGGAGGCCCACGGGGTCGAGCGGATCGACTTCCTGAAGGTCGATGTGGAAGGGGCGGAGGGCGAGGTCTTTGCTGGCATGGACTGGGGGCGCTGGCGTCCTCGAATCATCGTAGCGGAGGCCGTCGTGCCGAACGACGTGCACCAGGCGGCGATCGAATGGGAAGCGGCCTTGCTGCGGCAGGATTATCGCTTCGCTCTGTTTGACGGACTGAACCGCTTCTATGTGGCCGCGGAGGAGCGCGATCTTCTGGCTCGTCTGCCGCGCGAGCCCGCGGACTGGGGTGTCGTGCGCCATCTCTACGAGTTCGGTCGGGTGACTGAGAACCCGCAGCACCCCGACCGAGCACTCGCGCTGCGCCTGATCGCAGCATTCTTGGCCGAGCTGCCTCTGCTCGACGAAGCGCGTCTGCGTGCGCTCCTCGGCGAGCAAGCATCGACCGAGAACCCCTCCTCCGACGCCCTCCGCGAGGCGATTGGCCGAATAGCCGCGCCGTACGACGGTGGTCTGCTCCTCGACGACTGATCCGCGCCGTCAATCCGCACGAGCGGCACGGGATTTTCGGGGTCGCGACGCCCGTGAAACGGATCGTGACCCCGACGGGGATGTGGGCTGCCGGTCAGATCCGGCGCTTAACCCCCTGGGCAGCCCCCGGAGGCTGCCACACGCCTTGGGCGGCCCCACCCCGAGCTCCCTAGACTGCGACGTTCCTCTATCGCGGTTTTTCGGCCCTGCCGTTCCACAATGTGGAACACGATTGCGGCTGCATCCATCAGCATCCTAAATGTGAGGCCAAAACTCTGACCGCAGTTGACGAAACCCCAGCCGTCCAGTTATTTTGGAACTCGTGACCACATTGTGAAAATGTGATGTGAGTCGGGGGAATGGGCGCAATGCCAGCGAAGGGCCTGTCCCTTGTTCAAAGCGTAGATGCCCAGGATGCCGGCCGGGAAATTCCCGGCGCGCAGGCGCTCCGGCGCGGCTTGGGCCTCCTCGACATCGTAGCCGACAGTTCCCAGCCCCTTCGCTTCGTTGACATCGCGGACCGATCCGGTCTCGCCAAGGGCACGGCACACCGGATGCTCGCGACCCTGGTCGAGGCCGGCCTGCTGAGGGTCGACGAGCGGGACCAGACCTATCGTCTGGGCTTCCGTCTCTTCGAGATGGCCCACCGGGTCTGGGGGCAGTTCGACCTTCGCAGCGCCGCCGAGCCGGAACTGGAGCGCTTGCGGGACCTCACGGGCGAGGCGGTGCGCCTGGCTGTCCTCGACGGCTACGAGGTTCTCTACGTCGACCAGCGCGAGGCTGCGCAGCTCATCCGCCTCTCGAACGGGGTCGGCGCCCGCGCCGCGGCTCATGCGAGCGGTGCCGGCAAGGCGATCCTTGCCCATCTCGACCCGCCGATCCGCCAGCAGGCGCTGGCCTCGCTTCAGCTCAAGCGCTTCACGCCCAACACCATCGTGGACCGGGCCGAACTCGCTCAGCAGCTCGATCTCACCAAGGCGCGCGGCTACGCGATCTCCCTCGAGGAACAGCATGTGGGCATCGCCTCCGTGGCAGCGCCCGTCCTCGATCACCGCGCCCATGCGATCGGCGCCATCGCCATTGTGGGCCCGGCCTTTCGGCTCGGGATCGATCGTCTGCACGCCTTGGGACGGGACGTCATGGAAGCAGCCCGCCGGATCTCCGGCAATGCCGGTCAGATCGCCATGTCGATCAACATCAACCCGCGCCCCCTCGGGCCGGACCGCGACGACCTTGTCTGCGCCGTCCCCTCGACCTGCTTCCTGGGCGAAGGGCCAACCTGGTCGGGGGCCGATCGCAAGCTCCATTGGGTCGACATTCTCGCGCCCGCGATTCTGACCGGCGATCCGGCGACCGGGGAGTTCACCTCCCGCCCGATGCCGGAACTCGTCGGCGCGGTGGTGCCGCGCCGGCGCGGCGGGCTGGTCGCTGCCATGCAGAACGGCTTCAAGGCCGTCGACCCCGAGACCGGCGCAGTTTCTCTCATCGCGAACCCCGAGGCCGACAAGCCCGGCAACCGGTTCAACGACGGCAAATGCGACCGGCGCGGACGCTTTTGGGCCGCCACCATGGCGATCGACACCCAACCCGGTGAGGGCTCCCTCTACCGCCTCGATACCGACGGGCGCGTCTCGCGCATGGACACGGGCTTCCATGTGTCCAACGGCCTTGGCTGGAGCCCGGACAACCGGCGCTTCTACTTCACGGATTCGGGTCCGAAGCGCATCTACGTTTACGACTTCGACCTGGAGGGCGGAGCGGTCGAGAACCGTCGCACCTTCGTGCAGGTGCCGGATGGCGTCGGCGTTCCCGATGGGCTTGCCGTCGATGCGGAAGGCTTCGTGTGGAGCGCCCATTGGGATGGCTGGTGCGTCACCCGCTACGATCCCGACGGCAAGGTCGACCGCGTCATCAATCTCCCGGTTCCGCGACCCACGAGCTGCGCCTTCGGCGGACCCGATCTCACCACCCTCTACATCACCAGCGCGCGGATCCGCCTCTCGGCCGGGCAGCTCGCGGAAGCGCCCCTCTCCGGCAGCGTCTTCGCCCTGCAATCCGGCATCCGCGGGTTGCCCGAAATGCCTTACGCGGGCTGAGAGGAGCACCCATGGCGAACCTGATGCTCCGGAACGTGCGCAAGACCTTCAACAAGACGAAGGTTCTGCACGGGATCGACCTCGATGTGGCCGATGGCGAGTTCGTGGTGTTCGTCGGCCCCTCTGGCTGCGGCAAGTCCACCCTGCTGCGACTTATCTGCGGCCTCGACGATGTCACGGACGGCACCATCGCGATCGACGGCGAGATCGTGAACGACGTGCCGCCGGCGCGGCGCGGCATCGCGATGGTGTTCCAGTCCTACGCGCTCTACCCGCATATGAGCGTCGCGCAGAACATGGGCTATTCGCTCAGGCTCGCCGGCACCCCCAAGGCCGATATCGCCCGCCGCGTGAACGCCGCTGCTGAGACGCTGCGCCTCACGCCGCTCCTCGAGCGCAAGCCGCGCCAGCTCTCCGGCGGCCAGCGCCAGCGCGTCGCCATCGGGCGCGCCATCGTGCGCGAGCCGCGCATCTTCCTCTTCGATGAGCCGCTCTCGAATCTCGACGCGGCCCTCCGCGTCGACATGCGCACCGAGATCGCGCGCCTCAAAGCGCGTCTCGGCACCACGATGATCTACGTGACCCACGATCAGACCGAGGCGATGACGCTCGCCGACAAGATCGTGGTGATGAATGCTGGCCGCGTGGAGCAGCTGGGATCGCCGCTCGATCTCTACCGCGAGCCCGCAAACCGCTTCGTCGCGACCTTCATCGGCTCGCCGCGCATGAACCTCCTGCCCGCAACCCTGCTGGACGACGGTGTCGCGGAGGTTCTGGGCCGGGTGAAACTTCCCTTGGGGCTCGGAGCCCCGCGGGGCAGCGCCGTCGAAATCGGCGTGCGCGCCGAGCATCTGCGCTTGGCGGACGCTGCGGGACCGGGGGCGCTCGCCGGGACGGTGGCGATGGTGGAACATCTCGGCGCGGACGTCTTCGCCCATGTGGCGGTGGCCGGCCTCGAGCCGCTCCTGATCGTGCGCCTCGACGGCGAGGCATCCGTGCGCAACGGAGCAAATGTTGCGGTCTCCCTCGACCCGGCCCGCGTCCATGCCTTCGGCTCCGATGGTGGGCGGGTCGACATTCGCCGCCCGATCCGGAGTGCCGCCTGATGGAGGGCGCCCGCTACCCCGACCTCGAAGGCCTGCCCGTTCTCGTCACCGGCGGCGGCTCCGGCATCGGCGCCTCCATCGTGGCGCATTGCGCCGGGCAGGGCGCCAGGGTCGGCGCGCTGGAGATCAATCCCGAAGCGGCCGAGCGGACGCGCCAAGCGGTCCGGCACGAGAGCGGGGGCGAGGTCTCCTTCGAGATCGTGGATCTGAAGGACATCGCCGCCATGCGCGCGGCCGTCGGCCGGCTGGCGGAGCGGCTCGGCACCTTCCGCGTGCTCGTCAACAACGCAGGCGACGATGCGCGCCACACTTGGCGCGAGATGACGCCCGAACTCTGGGACGATCGCTTCGCCGTGAATGCCCGCCACCAGTTCTTCGTCGCCCAGGCCGTCGCGCCGGCCATGGGCGAGGCAGGCGGCGGATCGATCGTCAATCTGGGCTCCATCTCCTGGATGTTCGGGGCCGCCGGCGTCATCGCCTATACGAGCGCGAAATCCACCATCGAGGGCCTCACCAAGTCCCTCGCCCGCGAACTCGGCACGCTCAGGATCCGCGTCAATTCCATCGCGCCGGGCTGGGTGCTCACCGAGAAGCAGATCGCCCGGGCGCAGGCCAGCGATCCGGCGAAGTTTCAGGCCTATCTCGACCGGCAATGCCTGAAGGAGCACCTGGAACCCGCCGATATCGCGCGGCTCGCGCTGTGGCTCGCCTCGAGCGAATCCCGGCGCTGCACGGGCCAGACCTTCATCGTGGATGCGGGGGTGGTGTGATGCGCCGCCCCTCGCCACTCCGAAATGCGGGAGCCGCCTTGCGCGGCTCAGCCCCAACCGTGGCGTCGCGGACCACGGGTCAACGAGACGAGCCGTCCGCCCGGCCGACCCCGATGCGCTCGCACATTCTTGCGGAGGAACAGCCATGACCAACCTAACACGCCGGCAGTTCGGGGCTCTGGGCCTCGCGGCGGCCGCCTCGTTCTCGACCCGCGGCGCCTTCGCGCAAGGCACGAACCCCAGCTTCATGAGCTTCACCTATGCGGAGGACCCGAACCGGCCCTTCGTCCAGAAGCTCCTCGACGACTTCAAGAGCGCCAACGGCATCGCGGTGGAGCCGATCGGTTCCGCCTGGGGCGAGATGCAGAAGAATCTGCTGCTGCGCCAGCGCTCGCGCACCCTGCCCACCACCGCCCAGCTCTCCGAGCGCTGGCTGCCCGCCATGGCAACCCTGCCGGAGTTGGAAAACCTCGATGACGTGATCGGCCGCAAGGATCTCGAAGCCGCCATGGACCCTGCCGTGCTGGCCATGGGTCAGATCGGCGGCAAGCAGCTCGCGCTGCCGCTCATCACGGGTTCCATCGGCATGGTGGCCAACAAGGAGGTGCTGGAAAAGGCCGGTATCTCCAAGATGCCCGCGACCCTGGATGAGTTCCGCGCCGCCCTCGTGGCCGTGCGCGACAAGGTGCCGAACTCGGTGCCCTTCGCCATGGCGACCAAGAACCCGAACTCGATCCCCCTCGATACGCTGATCTGGGTTTGGACCCATGGCGGGCGCATCATCGACGAGAACGGCAAGGTGATGGTGAACAGCCCCGAGGGGCGCGCCGCCATGGCCTTCATGGTCGGGCTGATGAAGGACCGCCTCATCGCGCCCGAGATCGACCGGCCCGATTCCCGCCGTCTCTTCGCGCAGGGCGCCTCCGCCTTCTACATCGACGCGCCGCAAACCCGGCAATTCGTGCGCTCCTTCTCCGGCAAGGGCGAGGCCGCCGATGCCTTCACGGTGCCGATCAAGACCCCGGTGCTGAAAGCGGGCGACACGCCGCGCTCGATCCAGTGGGGCCACCTCGTGGTGCTCTTCAAGGGGCCGACGACGGCAGGGGCGGACAGCCCCGGCGTGAAGTGGGTGCGCTATCTCATGTCGGACCCCGCGCAGACCTTGTTCCCCGTGGCGCTTTCTGCGCTGCCCGCCACGAAATCCGCCCGCCAAGCCCCGGCCGTGCAGAACGATCCGTTCTTCAAAGCCTGGTCCGAGGCCACCGGCGTGCCGCTCATGAACGAGATCGGCATCTGGGCGAACGCCCCGGAACTCTCCGCGATCCTCAGCGAAGAGGTGCAGGCGGCGCTGCTCGGCCAGAAGACGGCTGATGCCGCGGTGGCCAGCATGCAAACCCGCATGGAAGCCTCCATGGCGAAGCGGGGCTAAACCGGTGTCGGCGAGCGCAGCCCTTCACGCCCCGGTCGCGTCCGAGCCCGCTTTGCGGGTCTCGGGCGACGCTCGCCGGGGCGGGCTCAAGGCCGGGGAGCGGCGGATCGGCTGGCTCTTCCTCATTCCGGCGCTCGCCGCCTTCACCCTCGTCATCGCCTTCCCCTTCGTGCGGGCGCTGGCTTATGCCTTCACCCGCTACGACCTGCAGACGCCGAGCCCGGTTTTCATCGGGCTCGACAATTTCCGCACGATCCTCTCCTCCCCCGAAGTGCTCGGCTCCTTCGCGACAACCGCAATCTACGTCGTATTCGCCACCGCCTTCACGGTGCTGCTGGGATTGGCCTGGGCGATCCTCCTCAACCAGACCTTTCGCGGGCGCACGGCTCTGCGGGCCCTATCGCTTCTGCCCTGGGTGCTGCCCTCCACGGTCTGCGCCTTCGTGTGGGGCTGGATCTTCAACAGCCGCTACGGTGTGCTGAACGCAGCCCTCCTCGAATTCGGCCTCATCCCCTTCCCGACCGCCTGGCTCTCGACCTCGGCCGGCGCCATGACCGCGATCGTGATCACGAAGGTGTGGCTCTCGATCCCCCTCTACATGTCGTTCTTTCTCGCAGGCCTGCAGGGCCTCGACCGGGAGCAGGTCGATGCGGCGCGGGTGGACGGCGCCGGCAACTGGCCCATCCTGCGCGACCATGTGCTGCCGCACTTGAAGCCCGTGCTCCTCGTCGTCGTGGTGCTCGGCATGATCGGCAACCTGCAGCAATTCGACACGATTTACGCGCTCACCGGCGGCGGCCCCGTGCGGGCCACCACGGTTCTCTCCATTGAGGTCTATCGCCGCGCCTTCGATCAATGGGACGTCGGCATGGCCTCCGCCATCGGGCTCCTGTGGGTCGTGACCATCCTGCCCGCGGCCTACGTCTACCTGCGTCACCTGCTGAAAGGGGTGTGAGCCATGCTTGATCTCACCTCCGGCTCTGCGTCGTCCGCTCGACGGAGTGTGAGCCGTGCTTGATCTCACCTCCGGCGCGGCCAAGGCCGTCTTCGGCCTGCTGCTCGCAACGATCGGCGCGTTCCTGTTCTTTCCGATCTATTGGCTGGCCATCTCGGCCTTCAAGGGCAACGGGGAACTCTACCGCATCATCCCGACGCTCTACCCGCACGCGCCGACCCTGGAGCATTTCACCACCGCGTTTGTCCGCGGCAACCTGCTCCTGCACCTGAAGAACAGCCTGGTCGTGTCGGGCGCCGCCGCGGCCCTCAATACGGTGCTCGCCATGTATGCGGGCTATTCCTTCGCGAAGTTCCGCTATCCCGGCCGCCGACCCGTGATGCTGCTGCTGCTCTCCGCGCAGGTTTTCCCCTTCGGGCTTCTCCTCATCAGCCTCTACCCGATCCTGACAGCACTGGGGCTCCTCGACACGCGCAGCGGGCTTCTCCTCTCCTACATCGTCTTCGCCCTGCCGGTGTCGACCTACATGCTCTACTCCTATTTCAGCCAGGTTCCGGACGAGCTGATCGAGGCCGCGCGGGCGGACGGCGCAGGCGAGTTGCGCATCTTCCACACCATCATCCTCCCCGTCTCGATCCCGCCTATCGTGACCGTGTTCCTGTACGGCTTCATGTGGTCGTGGAACGATCTGCTCTATGCGCTCACCCTCGTCGTCTCCGAGGACAAGCGCACCATCGGGCCGGGGTTGCTGCTCTCCTATCTCAACGAGGTCAACGCCGATTGGGGAGGCGCCATGGCGGCGTCGCTCGTGGCCTCCGCCCCCGTCGTGATCGCCTTTGCGATCCTCCAGCGCTGGTTCATCCAGGGCGTCACCGCAGGATCCGTGAAATGAGAGCCGTTTCTCTCGAGTGCGCCGCAGGATCCGTGAAATGACGAAATTGTCCGGCGTGTTCCCCGTCGTGCCGACGCCTTTCACCGGCGACGGTGCGGCCGATCCCGCAGCCTTCCTGCGGCTCGTGGATTTCGCCCTCTCCTGCGGCGTGGACGGTCTCGTCTTCCCCGGCATGGCGAGCGAGGTCGAAACCCTGAAGCCCGAGGAGCGCGCCGACCTCGTGGCCGCTTTGGGCCGGCACCTCGCCGGCCGCGTTCCGTTCATCGTCGGGGCGAGCGACGCCGATCCGCTCCGCGCCGCCGCCCGTGCGGAAGAGGGACGGCTGGCGGGTGCTAAGGCCGCGATGATCATGGCCCCGAACGGGCTTGGGCGCGACCCTGTAAAGCACGCGGATTTCTACGCTCCCGTCGCGGCTCATACCGAGCTCCCGATCATGCTCCAGAACGCGCCCGCCCCCATGGGCGCAGGGCTCCAGCCCGAGGAGGTCACGGCCGTCGTGAAGGCCGTGCCGGCAATCCGCTTCGTCAAGGAGGAGACGCTCCCCTGCGGCCAACACGTCACGCGGATTCTCGCCGAAGCAGGCGATCGCCTCGACGGGGTCTTTGGCGGTGCCGGCGGGCGTTACGTGGTCGATGAACTCGCGCGTGGTGCCGCGGGCACCATGCCGGCGATCGAAATCGCCGATGTTCATGCCGCGCTGGTGCGCGCCTGGAACGCGGGCGACCGGGCGACGGCGCGCCGGCTCTACAATGTCAGCTTGCCGCTTCTCACCTTCCAGGCCGTGTTTCGCGTCCGCGCCACCAAGGAGGTGCTGCGCCGCCGCGGCCTGCTGACCTCGACGATGGCACGAGCCGCCGGTCCGGTACCGGACGCGGATGACATCCGCGAGCTCGAAGCGCTGCTCGCCGATGCCCGCTCTCTCTTCGACATCCACCCGCCGCATCTGGATCGGGAAGCCGCATGAACGCCCACCTGCCCGTGTCGACCTCCGCACAATTCGATGCCATCCGCTCGGTCGAGACCTTCATCGTCTCGATCCCCCGCGATGTGCCCTATCTCGGGCCGCTGCGTGAGGGCGAGCGCATCAACGAGAAAGGCTACCTCGTCCGTAAGGGCAACCGCTCGATCTATCCGTCGAGCGATATGTCGGTGCTGGTGAAGATTACCGCCGAGAGCGGCCGTGTCGGCTGGGGCGAAACCTACGGCATCGTGGCGCCCCACGCGGTGAAGACCATTATCGACGACGTGCTCGGACCCGTCATCATCGGACGCGACCCGGGCGAGCCGGTGGTCATCCATGAGGACCTCTACGACCTCATGCGCGTGCGCGGCTTCTTCGGTGGCTATTACGTGGACAGCCTCGCGGGTGTCGATATCGCGATCTGGGATCTTTTCGGCAAATGTCTTGGCCAGCCGCTCGCCGCACTCCTCGGCGGCGCGCGGCGCCGCGAGATCCCGGCTTATGTGTCGGGCCTGCCGAAGGCGACGCTTCAGGAGCGCTGCGACCTCGCCGTCGAATGGGTGGCCAAAGGTTACAAGGGGATCAAGTTCGCGGCCGCCATGTCGGACGACGGCATCGTGCGAGAGATGGCGGCGCTCCGAGAGGCGGTGGGATCTGGCATCGACCTCATGGTCGATCTGCACTGGAAGTTCACGGCGCCGGAAGCGATCCGCCTCATCCGCAAGCTCGAGGCCCACGATCTCTATTTCGCCGAGGCGCCCTGCGAGCCTGAGGATCTCGAGGGGCAGGCCGCGGTCGCGCGGGGCATCGGCACGCCGCTCGCGCTCGGCGAGGAATGGCGCACGGTGTTCGAGTACCGGCCGCGCTTCGAAGCCCGTGCCATGGGCATCATCCAGCCCGAAATGGGGCATACGGGCGTGACCGAGTTCCTCCATATCGGGCGCATGGCCCATACCTTCCACGTGGACACGATCCCGCACGCCTCCATCGGCATCGGCGTGTTCATGGCAGCGAGCCTGCATGCCACCGCGGCGCTGAAGCGCGTGCCCTATCACGAGTACCAGCACTCCATCTTCGACAAGAACCTACGCTTCGTGACGGGCACCATGGCTTGCGAGCGCGGCTTCTACCGCCTGCCGATCGGACCCGGCCTCGGCGTCGAGCCGCACGAATCCGTCTTCGATCACGTCATCGCTTGAAGGGAGGGCGGTATGGGCGAGCGCCGTCGCTATTTCGGCATCTATCCGGTCCTCTACGCCTTCTGGACCCGCGAGGGCCGCCTCGACCACGACGCCATGCGCGCCCAGGTCGAGCACTGCATCGCGGCGGGCGCCCACGGCATCATGGTGCTCGGCCTCGTCACCGAGGTCCATAAGATGGACGTCAACGAGCGCCTCCATCTCGTCGAGACTGTGGGCGCCATGGTGGCCGGCCGCGTACCCTACGCCGTCACCATCGGCGAACCCACTGTGGCCGGCCAGATCGCCTTCGCGAGGGCGGCAAAAGCTGCCGGTGCCGATTGGGTGATCCTGCAGCCGCCGCCCTTCAAGGGGTATTCGGAGGCGCAACTCATCCGCTTCTTCGGCGACGTGGCCGATGCCCTGGACGGCCTCGGCGTCGCTGTACAGAACAACCCCGTCAACTTCGACGTGGCGCTCTCGGTCCCAGGCCAGGTTACGCTGGCGCGCCAGCATCCCAACATCACCCTGCTCAAGGGTGAAGGCTATTCCGTGGATATCGCCCGCGTGATGGAGGAGACGGGTGGCCATTTCGACGTGTTCGGCGGCCACGGCGGCAAGGAGTTTCCGGCGCTGATGCGCTCCGGCGGTGCTGGCCTCATCCCCGCGCCCGATTGCTTGCCCGTGCAGGTGCGCATGTTCGAGCTCTTCCGCGAGGGTTCGGAGGCGGCCCTGGCGGAGGCCGAGCGCCTGCACCGGGAGATCCTGCCGCTCATCGTCTACATGACCCATGCGGTGCCCACGATGCTCGCTTACGGCAAGCGTCTGTTTGCGGCGAAGATTGGTCTTCCCGAACCCATCGATCGGGGACCGGCGGCCCTGCCGACGGCGTTTGGGCTGGCCGAGAACGAGCGCCACCTGCAGGCCTTGCTCCGCCTCGAAGAGGATATCCGGTCGGCCCGTCGCGCGGCGGCCTGAGCACCTGGGTTATGGGCGAGCGGTCAGGCGGTGGCACCCACTTTCGGGGGTAGGACGAACAGGGTCACGAAGCGCGCGGCCATCGCGCGGTCGCCCTCGACCGCGAGAGCCCCGGCCTGGATGAGCCCTTCGAGAGGCTGCCCGCCATAGACGGCAGCGGCCATCACGGGTGCCGGGCCGGTGAAGACCACGTCTGCGTTGTCGAGTTCGCCCCGCGCGACCTCGATGGCGCCGTTGGCGACGCGCGCGAGAAACGTCTCGTCCCCGATGCGGAGGCCCACGCGGGCCTTGAACCCCTTGGCGCGGACGGGATCGATCATCGTGCGAAACGAGGTCAGCAGCGACACGGCGCTGAGCGGCAGTGTCGGATCGTGCTGGGGCGAGCGTGCCGCCCATCGTCCGAGCACCTGAAAGATCGGCTCGCTCTCGTAGCCCCAGGGCGTGAGCTCATAGACCTGGGCGGAGGCCGGGGGCGGGAGCTTGCGGCGGACCACGATCCCGGCCGCCTCCAATCCCTCCAGTCGCTGCGTGAGAACGTTGGCGCTGATCCCGGGAAGGTCGTTCTTCAGATCGCTGAAGCGCTTCGGCCCGAGCAGCAATTCACGCATGACAAGCAGCGCCCAGCGCTCGCCCACGAGGTCGAGGGCGTGCGCTGCGCCGCAGGCGTCCTCGTAGCTGCGGCGGGCCGGTAACGCTTCCTTAGTTATTTTTTGTGACTTCATAGTTGCAATTTAAAACTCGATGCTCCACGGTGTCAAACACCAACAGAGGAAACCCCATGACCACGCCAGCCCCGAGGATGATTTTCGTGAACCTCCCCGTCGCCGATCTCGATCGGGCGATCGCCTTCTACCAGGCCATCGGTGCCGTGAAGAACGAGCAATTCTCCGATCACACCGCCGCCTGCATGGTCCTCTCCGAGACCATCTTCGTGATGCTGCTCACCCACGCCAAGTTCCGCGGCTTCACCCCGAAGGCCATCGCGGATTCGCGCACCACCACGGAGGTGCTGCTCTGCCTCTCGTCCGAGAGCCGCGCGAGTGTCGACGATACGGTCGCCAAGGCGGGCGCCGCCGGCGGCACGATCGATCCCGGCCCGCAGCAGGATTACGGCTTCATGTACGGCCGCAGCTTCGAGGATCCGGACGGGCATATCTGGGAGGTGATGTGGATGGACGTGGCGGCCGCGCAGCAGAGCATGGAAGCGGCGTAGCGCCTCAATCCCATCGGCTGGCCCCGCCAGCCGAACCTCTCAGCCCGCCAACACAAGGCCGCTCCATGGCACCCACCGCAATCGCTGATCTGCCCACAGGGACGCGGGCTCGTCCCAACACCCGCGGGATGCGCCTCGCGGGCCGCGTGCTCAGCGCTTTCGTGATCGCGTTCTTCCTCCTCGACGGGGGCATCAAGCTGGTGCCGCTCCAGCCCGTCGTCGACACCATGCAGCACCTAGGCTGGCCCACCGATGCCGGCACGCTGCGCACGCTCGGCATCATGATGCTCGCGATGACGGCTCTCTACGCCCATCCGCGCACAGCGCTCCTCGGGGCAATCCTCATGACGGGCTACCTCGGCGGCGCCATCGCCACCCATGTGCGGGTCGGAAGCCCGCTCTTCAGCCACATCCTGTTCGGCGCCTATGTAGGTGTCGCGGTCTGGGCCGGCCTCTGGCTGCGCCAGCCGCACCTTCGCGCGCTGCTGCCTTTCACTCACACCGCAAGGGGAGAACACCCATGAGTTACGTCGACGGTTTCGTGGCCGCCGTGCCGGCCGCCAATAAGGAGCTCTATCGCAAGCACGCGGCCGAGGCGCTCGCCCTGTTCAAGGAGTTCGGCGTCACGCGCATGGTGGAGTGCTGGGGCGACGACGTGCCCCGCGGCAAGCTCACGGATTTCTGGGGTGCCGTGAAGGCGGAAGCCGACGAGGTCGTCGTGTTCAGCTGGTTCGAGTACCCCTCCAAGGAGGTGCGGGATGCCGCGCAAGCGAAGATGATGAGCGATCCGCGCATGCAGGCCATGGCGGAGCAGATGCCCTTCGATGGGCGACGCATGATCTTCGGCGGCTTCCAGGTCATTCTCGACAACAACGAGGCACCCGCCGCGGCTCGCCGGGAGGAGCCCGCCCATGCGTAAGATCATCCCCCATCTCTGGTTCGCCGACAAAGCCGAGGAAGCGGCGCGCTTCTACGTGTCGCTTCTGCCGAACTCGAGCATCGACAGCGTCACGACCATGCCGGCGGACTCCCCGAGCGGGCCGGCGGGCGCGGTTCAGATCGTCGAGTTCACTCTGATGGGTGAACCGTTCCTGGCGCTGAATGCCGGACCGCTCGATCCGTTCAACCATGCGGTCTCCTTCGTGATCCCCTGCGAGACGCAGGACGAGGTGGACCGCCTCTGGGACGCGCTCTCGGAGGGCGGCACGGTGGAGCGGTGCGGCTGGCTCAAGGACCGCTACGGCCTGTCCTGGCAGATCGTGCCGGTGGCGCTCACCGACATGATGAGGGACCGGGACCCGGTGCGGGGACGGCGCGTGGCGGAAGCCATAATGGGCATGGTGAAGCTCGAGATCGCCGGGCTCCAGCGTGCCTACGAGGGCCGGGCGGCCGCCTGAGGCCGCGTATCGACCTCCTCCAGCAGCGGGCTCCCAGAGGTTCACCATGCTCCTTCTCTACGGATCGTCGCTGCTGGATCGGCTCCACCGGTCAAGAAGCCTGGCTGTGGGCGGAACGGTGCCCGCAGCCTCGCGTTTGTCCTGCAGCGAATCAGCAGGTTGGACGCGCATGCCGACGGAACTGCCCAACGAACGCCGTATCCGGGAAGCCGGAGCCCTGGAGCTCGATCCCTCGGGCGAGGGCATCGCGATCGAGGAGACGCGGCGTCTCATTGCGTCCAGCAAGGTCGAGGGCACGCCGGTGTTCAACCCCGGCGCCGATCAGCTCGGCACCGTCTACAACTTCATGGTCGACAAGGTGACGGGCCAGGTCGCCTATGTGGTGATGAGCTTCGGGGGCTTTCTCGGCATCGGCGAGAGCTACCATCCCCTGCCCTGGCGGGCCCTCACCTACGACACGCGGCTCGGCGGTTACGTGGTGGACCTCGATCAAACCCGGCTGCGCGATGCGCCACGATACGGAGCCGGCGAAGATCCCTTCGTGGATGACGAGTACGGCACCAAGGTGGATGCCTATTACCGGGCTTCGCCAACGGCCTGACACCGCCCGCAGCCTTCCGTTACGTCATTGAAAAACCTGGGGCTTGGCCAGGCCTTTTGCCACGTCCCCGCCACAACGGGGTTCTAGGGCCACAAGGGTCCTGGCAAAATAAGAACCCATGCGAACCAGCCTCATTCCTTCACCCCGTACGCCGTTCGACCGGCTCACCAGCATTCTGGTCCGGGTCCTCTCGCTCATCGGCATCGTTGGGTTGCTCGTGGTGGTGCTGCACAGCCTGCCCGGGGAGAAGGGCAAGGCCGCCTCCGTATCGGCGGCGCCGAACGGCACGGCGACCGAGCCCGCGCGCACGGCCAGCGCCGCGCCCGCGCAAGCGGCCACGCCACGTATTGTCTCCACCAGCCCCGGCGCGGCCCCGAATGCGGTCCCGGCGCCCGTTCAGCCCCAGCCAGTCGCGGCCCTCCCGCCGAATCCTGCTCCACCCGTTGCAAGCCCGGCAGCACCCGCACCCGTCGCGGTCGCGGCTCCCCTGCCGAAGCCCGTATCGGCGACGCCGCCCGTGCCTGCGGCTCAGCCTGCGCCGACGCGGACGGCCAGCATCGAAACCAAGCCCGAGCCGGCCCCGTCCGCCGCAGGCCGCCTCGTCGATCTCAACACGGCCAGCGTCGAGGAGCTGAATAAGCTGAACGGCGCCAGGATGATCGGACGTTCGGTGATCAAGGGGCGGCCCTACGCGTCGCCCGAGGATCTCCTGACCAAGCGGATTCTCAACCGCTCGACCTACGACCGGATCAAGGATCAGATCACCGTCCGGTAGCGGCGCCGACCTGCCTGCCATGGTCGATGAACGATGGCCGCGGTGGTGAGCACCTGAAACCGGTCCTCGTTCGGGCAGAGCGATTGCCGGCCGACGGCATTGGCGCCGATCCGCCACGCGACGCAAAAAAGCCTCCGACTCAGCCGAGCGTCACCCGCCCTTAGTCGTCGGCCGTGCCGGACTGACACGGCCGCGCAGCATGGAGAGGGTCCATGGAACACAGGCCTGTCGAAGATCTTCGCAGCGTTGCCGACGTTCACCTGAGCGAGCGCCCGCTGCCCTCCCACCGCGAGCGCCTGGAGCGCTGGGCCGAATGCCTCGCGGCCGAGCCGGGCCGGCGGCTGAAGTCCCTCGGCGAGATCGAGTTCACGCTGAAGGCGGAGCGGCCCCTGTTGCGAGCCGACAACTCGCCCATCACCGTGGCCTTCCGCGATCCGGTCCTGCGCACCGCAGGCCTCGAAGGCGACACGCTCGGCGACGCCATGACCTTCTTCGGCCTCTCCGAACGCCAGGCGCACCGGCTCCTGTGCTCCTGCATGAACGGGTGGTCCATGGAAGCGGGCGCCACCGCCCGCAAGGTGCAGCGACTAGCCCATCCGAACCTGCGCGCCCGCCTCGTCGGGTTCGGGGTCGGGGCGGTCTTCGCGGCACCGCTCCTCGTCTACATGGCCGGGTAGAGAGAGCGAGGCCTCGCTCCCCACCGTGGCCCGCTCCAGGTCCGGCCCGGCTGCGAAAGCTGGACCGGACGTGCGCTTGACGTAGGGTCCGCCCCCTGCAAGACAAAACGGTGAATCCCTCTCCACCGGCCCCAGACGTATGGCTGCCCCAATAACAAGAAAAGCCGCCGATCCCTGCACGCTTCGGCGCCAGCCCAGCCGGATCCCGAGCGATCGTTCGGCCAGCCGCAAAACGCCCGCCTCCCGAACGCCGGTGGATCGGGCCGCATGAACGCGCCCGGGTTGGAGCGGCTGAAGGCGCTCGCGCAGGCTGCCCGCACCATCATGGGGGCGTCCGATCTCGCCTCCACCCTGCAGGCGATCACCGACTCGGCGCGAAACCTCATCGGAGCGCACCAGGCGATCTGCAGCCTCACCCGCAGCCCCGATTGGTCGCAGGCCGTCACCGCGGTCTCGCTCACAGACAAATACAAGTCCTGGCGGGATTACAGCCGGATGCCGGATGGATCCGGCATCTACTCGTGGGTCTGCGAAGGCAACCTCACGGTCCGCATGACCCAGGCCGAACTCGAGGCGCATCCCCGCTGGCGCAGGCTCGGCCGGCACGCCCACGAGCACCCGCCCATGCGCGGTTGGCTGGCAACGGCTCTGACGGGGAGCGACGGGCGCAATCTCGGCCTCATCCAGCTCTCGGATAAGATCGAAGGCGGGTTCGACGAGGTCGACGAGGCCATCGTGGTGCAACTCGCCCAACTCGCCTCCTCGGCGATCGAGCGCACCCAGGCCGAGGAGGCGCTGCGCGAAAGCGAGGCGCAGCTGCGCGTCGAGCGCAAGCTCATGGATGCGGTCATCCGCCAGGCTCCGGTGGGCATCTCGGTCACGGAGGCCGCGACCGGCCGGCCCGTGGTGCTGAACGACAAGGCCGTCGAACTCTTGGGCCATGCGCCCCACGGCGACAGCGTCCGGCGCTACGAGAATTTCGGCGCCGTTCACCCGGACGGTCGGCCTTACGCCCTGGGCGATTACCCCACGGTGCGCGCCCTCGAGCAGGGCGAGGTCATCGATCAGGAGGAGATGATCTACCGCCGCGGCGGGCCGAGCGGTGCGGAGTTGACGCGCTTTGCCGTGAGCAGCGCTCCGGTGCGCGACGAGGGCGGTGCGATCATCGCGGCCGCCACCATCGTGGTGGACATCGAGCAGCAGCGCCGCGCCGAAGCGGCCATTCGCGAAAGCGAGGAACAGCTCCGTCAGCTCACGGATGCGCTGCCGCTCTTCGTCTCGCGCATCGGCCGGGACGAGCGCTATCAGTTCGTCAACAAAACCTACGAGGCGTGGTTCGGCAAACCGCGCGACGCGATTCTCGGCCGCACGATCCGCGAGGTGTTGGGCGACGAGGCCTATGCCGCGCGCCGCGACGCCATCGACGCCGCTCTGCGGGGCGAGAGCGTGCGCTTCGAGACCTTCACCCCCATGCCGGGTGGTGAGCGCCGGGACACCGATATCCACTACCTGCCGCGGCGTCTCTCCGACGGCACCCTCGACGGTTTCTACGTGCTGGTATCCGACATCTCGGACCGCAAGGGCGCCGAGGCGGCCCTGCGCGAGAGCGAGGCGCGCCTCTCCGACATCCTGGAGAGCATGAACGACTTCTACTACGCGCTCGATGCCGACTTCCGTTTCATCGAGGCGAACCGGCGCATCGAGGAGATCACGGGCAAGGCTCGATCCGAGCTGATCGGGCGGACCATCTGGGAGGCATTCCCGAAAGCCGCCGGCACGGCGGCTTATGGGGAGCCGCCGCCCCCCGGCGAGCGGCGCGTGTTGAATGCCGAAGGGTATTCCGAGGCGCTCGGCACCTGGGTCGAGGGGACGGTCTATCGCACCCACGACCGGATGGAGGTCTACTTCCGCGATATCAGCGGCCGCAAGGAAGCCGAGACGCGCCTGCGCGAAAGCGAGGCCAAGTTCCAGGCCATCGCCAATTCCATCGACCAGATGATCTGGTCGACCCGGCCCGACGGCTACCACGACTACTACAATCAGCGTTGGTACGATTTCACGGGCGTGCCCCAGGGGTCCACGGACGGCGAGGGCTGGAACGACATGTTCCACCCGGAGGATCAGGAGCGCGCCTGGGCCCGTTGGCGTCACTCGCTGGAAACGGGCGAGCCCTACCACATCGAATACCGCCTGAAGCACCGGTCCGGGCAGTACCGCTGGGTGCTGGGCCGCGCGCAGCCGGTGCGCGACGAGAAGGGCGGGATCACCCGCTGGTTCGGCACCTGCACGGACATCCAGGATATCGTCGAGGCCCGCGAGGTGCTGGCGCGCTCACGCCGAGATCTGGAGCGGCTCGTCGAGGCGCGCACCGCGGAGCGCGACAAGATCTGGCAGAACTCCAACGAGCTCATGGCGATGTTCAGCTATGACGGCCGGCGGCTTGCCATCAACCCGTCCTGGAGCCGCGTGCTGGGCTACGACGAGGAAACCCTCGTCAACAAGCCCATGCACGAGATCACGCATCCCGACGATGTCGAGGATCTCAAGCGGGCGGTGCAGAGGCTGATGCGGGGGGAGATCATCGATCCCTTCGAGGACCGGCTTCGGCATGCGGACGGAACCTATCGCACCATCTCCTGGACCGGCGTACCGGGCGACGGCGTGTTCTATGCCATCGGCCGCGACGTGACGGAGCAGCGGCAGGCCGAGGAGCAACTGCGGCAAGCCCAGAAGATGGAAGCCGTGGGCCAGCTCACCGGCGGCGTGGCGCACGACTTCAACAACCTCCTCACGATTATCAAGTCGTCCACCGATCTCCTGCGCCGCCCCGACCTCTCGGAGGAGCGGCGCCGCCGCTACGTGGACGCCATCGCCGATACGGTGGACCGCGCGTCCCGGCTCACCGGGCAGCTCCTCGCCTTCGCGCGGCGCCAGGCGCTCAAGCCGGAGGTGTTAGATGTCGCGGCGCGCATTCGCGGCATCACCGACATGCTGCGTACCATCGTGGGCTCACGCATCCGCATCGTCACCGATGTCGCCTGCGAGGACTGCATCGTCGAAGCGGATGTGAGCCAGTTCGAGACCGCCATCGTCAACATGGCGGTGAACGCCCGCGATGCCATGGAGGGCGAAGGTACGCTCACGATCCGCATCCACACGGTGCCGGACGTTCCCGGCGTCCATGCCCGCAGCGAGCTCGCGGCCGTGTCCCTGTCCGATACGGGTTCCGGCATCCCGCCCGAGCGCCTCAGCCACATCTTCGAGCCTTTCTTCACCACGAAAGAGGTCGGCAAGGGCACGGGGCTCGGCCTCTCCCAGGTGTACGGCTTCGCGAAGCAATCCGGCGGCGACGTGGATGTGGAGAGCGCGCCGGGGCGCGGCACCACCTTCACGCTCTACCTGCCGAAGGTGGACGGCGAGGCCGCTCTAGCATCCCCCTCTGCCGGAGCCGCGAACCCGAGCCCCGTCGAGCACGGGCGCGGCCTGCGCGTGCTCGTCGTCGAGGACAACGCGGAGGTGGGCGCGTTCTCGACCCAGATCCTGGAGGATCTGGGCTACGAGACCACCCTGGCCACGAACGGCCACGAGGCCCTGGAGCAGCTGAGCCGCGGTCTGCCCTACGACGCGGTGTTCTCGGACGTGGTGATGCCCGGCATGGGCGGGATCGAGCTCGGCCACGAGGTGCGTCGGCGCTATCCGGGGCTGCCGGTGGTGCTCACCTCGGGCTACAGCGAGGTCCTGGCCGAGGAGGGGCGCCACGGCTTCGAGCTGCTGCACAAGCCCTATGCCGCCGAGGAACTCTCGCGGGTGCTGCGGCGCGTGATGCGCGGTCGCAGCACCGCCGAACCGGCGGTTTGAGACCGCGACATCGCCGCCGCAAGGATGCCGGGATCGGCAGCCATGGTGGCACGTTGGCTCGACGCGCCAGGCCGTGATCCGTGGGATTCGACCCGTGGGTCAGGCGCGCCAGGCCTCAATTCCGTCAATCGGAGATCCGCATGCAAACCGTCCTCAGCCGCCGCACCGTCCTCATGGGTTTTGCCCTGGCCGGCCTCGTCACGGGCCCGGTCTCCGCGCAGGGCCTGCCGAAGGTAGCGGTCTCCAAGGATCCCACCTGCGGCTGCTGCGAGGCGTGGGTCGATCACCTGCGCCAGGCGGGCTTCACCGTGGACGTCACCGAAACCGGGGAGATGAACCGGGTGAAGGCGCGCCTCGGCGTGCCGCAGGGGCTCGCCTCCTGCCACACCGCGGAGGTGGGCGGTTACGTGATCGAGGGCCATGTGCCGGCGGCCGAGATCAAGCGCCTCCTGGCCGAGCGCCCCGCGGGGCGGGGCCTCGCCGTTCCCGGCATGCCCGTCGGCTCGCCCGGCATGGAGGTGGAGGGCAGCGAGCCCGATATCTACGAGGTGGTGCTTTTCGGCCCCGGCGGGCAGCGGACCTTCGCCCGCTACCGCGGCGTCGTGCCGGCCTGAGGGAGGGCGGCGCTGCCCGCCGGCTACGTCGCCGGAAGGAGGGTTAGCGGGCGGCCCTCCGCTGGCCCGCCTCGATCCGCAGTTCCTCCGTGACCGTGAAGCGCCCCTCCAGGTCCGCAAGTGACGAGCCGCCGACGAACACCTGGAATTCGCCCGGCTCCACCACGTAGGTGCCGTCCTCGAGATGGAAGCCCAAATTACGCACCGGCACCCTCAGCGTGACCGTGCGGGCTTCGCCGGGCTGCAGCGCAATCTTTTCGAAAGCCTTCAACTCCCGCACGGGACGGCTGCGGCTCGCCACCGGATCGCGCACATAGAGCTGCACGACCTCCTGGCCCGCACGGGTGCCGGTGTTCCTGACCGTTGCACGCAACTCCATGGATTCATTGGCCCCGAACGACGGTTTCGCGAGGGCCAGATCCGAGTAGGCGAAGGTCGTGTAGGAGAGCCCATGCCCGAAGGGGAACAGCGGCGTGACGCCCTCGTCGATGTAGCCGAGCGTGTAGCGGTTCGCCGCGAGCGGGGGGCGGCCGGTGGGCAGCCGGTTGTAAGCCAGCGGCAATTGCCCGACGGTGCGCGGCCAGGACACGGGCAACTTGCCGCTCGGATTGAAGTCGCCGAACAGCACGTCCGCGATGGCGCCGGCCTCCGTCCCCGGGAACCAGCCCATGAGGATCGCAGGAATGCGCTCGCCCACGCGGCCGAGTTCCACGGGACGGCCCGCGACGACCACGAGCACCACGGGCTTGCCCGTGGCGACGAGAGCCTCCACGAGGTCGAGCTGGCGCCCCACGGGGGTGAGATAGGCCCGCGACGCCGCCTCGCCCGAGGCCTTCTCGTACTCGCCGATGACGGCCACCACCACGTCTGAGGACCGCGCCGCGGCCAGCGCCGCATCGAGGCCGTCGAGGCTGGTGCAATAGCGGTCGCAGCCCGGCACATGGTTGATCTGGACGCCCGTTCCAGCCGCGCGCCGGCGCAGGCCCTCGACCACGGACACCGCATCCTCGGCATGGGCCCGGGCCCCGTGCGGACCGAGCTGGTCGCGGGTGGCGTCGGACAGGGGGCCGACGACCGCGATGGAGCGGGTTTCCGCCTTGAAGGGCAGCACGTCGTTCCAGTTGCGCAGGAGCACGAGCGTCTCGCGGGTGATCTCGCGGGCCACGGCCCGGGCCTCCGTGCTCGGGAAGATCGCATCGACCCGGCGCTCGTCCACGATCGGCCGCTCGAAGAGGCCCATGCGGAACTTCACCCGGAGCACCCGCCGCACCGCCTCGTCGATCCGCTCCATCGGCACGCGGCCTGCGCGGACCTCGTCGGCGAGGTGGTTGATGTAGAAGCGGCCCATCATGTCCATGTCGACGCCGGCGAGGAATGCCTTGCGGGCGGCCTCCGCGTCGTCCGCCGCGATGCCGTGGGCGAGCAATTCGTGGATGCCGGCCCAGTCCGAGGTCACGATGCCGTCGAAGCCCCACTCGTTGCGAAGCACGCCCGTGAGCAGGCCCGGATTCGCCATCGAGGGCAGGCCGTTCACCACGTTGAAGGCCGCCATCACGGCTTCCGTGCCCGCATCCACCGCGGCCTTGAAGGACGGGAGGTAGAGGTCGCGCAGGTCGGACGAGGTGATGTTGGTGGTGTCGTAGTCGCGCCCGCCCTCCGGGGCGCCGTAGCCCACGAAGTGCTTGGCGGTGGTGGCCATTCCGCCGGCATGAAATCCCTCCACCCGCGCCGCGGTGAGAACGGAGCCGAGATGGGGATCCTCGCCGAAGCCCTCCACGAGGCGCCCCCAGCGCACGTCGCGGGAGAGGTCGGCCATGGGGGCGTAGGTCCAGTTGATGCCCACATAGGCGGCCTCGAGGGCCTGCCATTCGGCGGCAAGCCGCGAGATGCGCGGGCTGAACGCCGCGGCTTCGGCCAGCGGCACCGGAAACTGGGTGCGGAAGCCGTGCAGCACGTCGAGGCCGAACAGGAAGGGGATGCCGAGGCGGCTCTCCCGGGCAAGGCGCTGGGCGCGGGAGATGTCCTGGGCGTTGTTGAAGTTGATCAACGCGCCAATCCTGCCCGTGGACAGATCGTCCCAGTTCAGGGTCTCGCCGTGGGAGATCAGGTTGAGCTGGCCGATCTTCTCGTCCAGCGTCATGCGGGCGAGGAGATCGTTCACTCGCGTCTCCACATCGAGCCGCTGCGCCATGCCGGTCATGGGCGCGACCCGGTTCTCGCGCTCGGGCTGGGCTTGCGGGCCCGATCCCCACAGCAGGGCCGTCGCCAGGGCCAGGACACGAACGGCCAAACTCGTCTTCGAGGTCAAGGATGATCTCCGGTGAAGCGCGGCAGGCCGCGGCAGACAGGCTTAGAGCTCCGGCGGGCGCCGGCAGAATCAACGCGCCGAACGGCGTGCCCACCAAGTGGGGCAGCGGTGCGGCCAAGCTAGATCCGGCGCACCGGCTGCGGAGCGCGGTTTGACACCGTGTCGCGTTATGTCAGGTTCGGGCCCTGCTCATGACCCTGCGGTAACTCTAGGTCAATGTCTTCCGCGCGCCAGCCGTCTCGACGGACACCCCCTCCCCAGAACGAAATCCTCCCGGTGCTGATCTGGGGCCTTGCGGCTGTGATCGTGCTGCTCATGACCCTGGCGGCGCTCGACGCGCCGCGGGTCTGGATCCTCGGGGGCGGAGCCGCGGGCCTCGCCGCCTCGGCCATGGCGCTCGCGGTCGTGCGCGGCAGGAGCCGAGGCGCGCCGGACGTCTTCGCGCCTCAGGACGCAGCGCCCGAGGCCGAAACGCCCGGGGCCGGGCCGGCGCAGGGCTCGGCCGACGCCCTGCAGGTTCAGATCAACCAGGCTCTCGAGGAGCGCGCCGCGGAGGCCGTGGATCGCCTCAGTGCCGAAACCGCCATGCGTCATCGGGCCGAGCGCCAGTTGCGCCACAGCCAGAAGATGGAGGCGATCAGCCGTCTCACCGGCGGCATCGCGCACGACCTCAACAACAAGCTCATGGTGATCTCGGCCAACATCGATTCGGTGGTGAAGCACATCAAGGAGCAGCCCCTCCTGCGCCGGAAGCTGCTCGCAGCCCTCGTGGCCTCGGATCAGGCGGCCGGGCTGATGTCGAAGCTCCTCGCCTTCGCCCGCCAGCGGGACCTGCACCCGCAATACATCGACATCGCCGAGCACCTCGATTCCATCGCGGACCTCCTCGACCGCTCCCTGCTGAGCGACGCCGTGCAGGTGCGCCTCGAGATCCCGCCGGATCTGTGGGCCACCGAGGTCGATCCGCACGAACTCGAAACCGCCATCGTCAACCTCGCGGTCAATGCGCGCGACGCCATGGCGGATGGCGGCACCATCACGATCGAGGCCTGCAACGTCCGGCTCGACGGCAGCCGCGCGCAGGTCGCGGATCTCGTCGGGGAGTTCGTGTGCATCACCGTGCGCGACACCGGCCGCGGCATCTCGCCTGAGGACATCGACAAGGTGTTCGAGCCCTTCTTCACCACCAAGGATGCGAATCGCGCGTCGGGGCTCGGGCTTTCCCAGGTGCACGGTTTTGCCGAGCAGCTCGGCGGCTCCGTGGAAATCAACAGCACGCTCGGCCAGGGCACGGCGGTCTCGATCTATCTGCCGCGCGCGGAACTGCCGGCCCGGATCGGCACGCCGCCGGTCCTCGACGATCTCATGGACGACGAGGAGCTGGTGCCCTCCTCCGCCGACGTACTGCTCGTCGACGACGAGGTCGAGGTCGCGCTGGCGCTCCAGGGCATGCTCGACGAGTTGGGCTACGCTACCCGCATCGCGATCGGGTCCGAGGAGGCCCTGGAGGCGCTCAAGACGCGCCGCCCGAGCCTCGTCCTCACCGACGTCACCATGCCGGGCACCATGGACGGCGTCGCGCTCGGCCGCGAGATCCGGCGCCGGCACCCGGGACTGCCCGTGGTGCTCATCACGGGCAATCCCACCGTCGTGGCGGCCGATACGGAATTCCCGCTGATCCAGAAGCCGATCACGAGCCGCGCGCTCAACGTCGCGCTCCAGCGGCACCTCGCGGCGCCGGCCGAGCCCGACAACGTGGTGTCGCTCTTCACCGACAAGCGGCGTTCGACGCCTTGAGGCTTACACGGGTTGGCCTCGCGCCTCACGGACGCGCGGCGTTCGACGTCGTGAGGCTTACGCCGGCACCAAAGCTGGAAGGCTGACCTCCGCCTCGCGAACCGCATCCACGAGGGCGGCGAACACCCGCTGCTGCGGGCGCTTCCACACCAGCAACTCCGGATGCCATTGCACCCCGAGGATGAAGGCTTGGCCCTCGCCCTCAATGGCCTGCACGATCCCGGCTTCGTCCCGTGCCACCACCCGCAGGCCCCGTCCGAGCCGGTCCACGGATTGATGGTGGAGCGCGTTCACCCGGCAGGGGTTGCAGCGCAGCGCCCGATCGAGGCGCGAGCCCTCGACGATGGATACGGTTTTCTTCGGCAGCACGGTGCGCATGCGCGGGGCGTGCTCGTAGACCTCGTAGATGTCCGTGTGGAGCGTGCCGCCGAGCGCCACGTTGATCATCTGCGAGCCGCGGCAGATGCCGAGCACCGGCAACCGCGCGGGCAAGGCCGCCTCCAGGAGCTTCAGCTCCAGGGTGTCGCGCTCTGGGTCGAGGCGCACATCCGGCAGCACCTGACCGCCATAGATCTCGGCGCCGATATCGTCGCCGCCTCCGATGATAAGGCCCTGGAGCGGTTCGCTCGGCGCGGGCCGCCCATGAACGAGGCGGACGGAGCGCGCTCCGACGCGATAGAGGGCGAGGCGGTGCATGAGATAGGAACGCCAGCCGCCCCGCCGGGAGGTCGTCACGCCGATCAGCGGCCGGCTCATGGGAGGCCCGTCCGTTTCACGAGCCGGGGTCCATCCCGGCCGTGCGGGTGCCGGCCGGATCGGGCACTCCGATGCGGGCGGGTCATCGAAAGGCGACCCGCTCCACGAGATCGGCCCAGCTCTTCTCCTCGCCCTCGTAGGCAAGATAGGTGAGGCCGAGAGTTTCGAGCCGTTCCTGGTCGGCGGCCAGGCGCTCGACGGCCACCCAGCGGTTCCAGTCCGGCGCGATGCTCCAGCCTGGATCGCTCACGCGGGCATCCGGCAGGCGGTAGTGGAAGGTCGGCCGGCCGCGGATCTTCTCGTTCGGGAGCGCCGCGCGCACCCGGTCCTCGTCGAGGTGGAGAAGGAGCGGCAGCATGTCGAGGTCGCGATTGCGGGTGGGATTGGCCGCGAGATAATCGTCGATGAAGCGGGCGAGATCCGGCCGGTAATCCGGGGCCACGAGGCGCCGCACGTAATCCGGCGGGAACGGATCGGCGAAGCCCAGCATCTCGCGGGTGGGGTCTGGCGCTGCCTGCCGGCGAAGCCAGGCATCGAGCAGCACGAAAGCCTTGAGAAACGCCGCAATGGTGTCGACGTCCTTGGCGGGCGTCTCCGGATTGAAATGGAGGCCGAAGGCGAAGAAGGCCGCATCCTGCGTGCCCCTCGCGCCGATATCGCGCAGGATCGCGATGACCCCATTGACCTCGTGCAGCCGGTCGAGGGGAATCGGCCCCGTCACCAACTCGCAGGGGATGAGCACGCTCGCCGCGGAGCCGATCCAGGCCGCGATCCGGGGCACGACCCCGCCCAGCAGGGTGTCCTTCTTTTCCGGATGCATCATCCGGCTGTCGAGCTCGATCGCGAGATCGCCGATGGAGGTGCGGCGCACGCGGAAGAAGTGAGGATCCTCCTCGACCACTTCGCCGCCGAGGTGGTGCGCGAGGGCTTGCGCCGTCTCGAAGGCGCTGGGCCCGGAGAACTCCATCTCGACGCCGACCGTGCGCAGGCGTCCCTCCGCGTTGTGCAGCAGGGGCGGCTGGTCGAAATCCTGCGCTGAGGGAACGAGGGGCGCAGCCTGCGCCATGGGGACACTCCAAACTCACGGGCTCGTGAGGAACGGGCCCGTTCCTGCAGAGTTCCGCGCCGTCGGTGCCGGCGAGCGTTCGGAGTTCCGCGTCGGCCGTGGCGGCAGAGCGTTCCGGCCCGCCAATGCAGCCGTTCGTTGCGCTGCCGGCATAGCACCAAAGTCGGATATGGCGTAGCTAGCCCCGATGAGTACCGCAACGACAACCCTGGCGCAGGAGAACGCCGGCAGCCGATCCGACTGGTTGGAGGAACTCAAGGCAACACTCGCCCTGAGCTGGCCACTCGTCCTGACGAACGTGGCCCAGAACGCCCTGATGACCTCCGACGTCATCCTCATGGGCTGGCTCGGCGCGGACGCGCTCGCGGCCGGCGCGCTCGGGACGAACCTGTACTTCGCGCTCATGATCTTCGGCATCGGCCTCGTCTCCGCGACCTCGCCCCTCGTGGCGGAGGAACTCGGGCGTCGTCGCCACGCGGTCCGGGAGATTCGGCGCACGGTGCGTCAGGGCCTGTGGTCGGCGTGTGCCATCGCGGTGCCGATCTGGCTTGTGGCCTGGTGGGGCGAGGCGATCCTGCTCGCCATGGGTCAGGAGCCGGCGCTCGCGGCCGCCGCGGGCGGGTATATCCGCAGCCTCATGTGGAGCCTCTTGCCCTTCCTGTTCTACCTCGTGCTGCGCTCGTTCCTGGCGGCGCTCGAGCGGCCCGGCTGGGCCCTCGTCGTCGGCCTTCTCGCGATCCCCCTGAACCTCGCCATCGCCTGGGTGCTGATGTTCGGCCAGCTCGGGTTTCCGCGCCTCGGCCTCGCGGGCGCCGGCATCGCCACGACCCTGTCGAGCACCTTCATGTTCCTGGGGTTGGCGCTCGTCGTAGTCCTCGACCGGCGCTTGCGGCGCTATCACCTCTTCGGGCGCTTCTGGCGCGCCGATTGGGCGCGCTTTCGGGCGCTGTGGCGCATCGGCCTGCCGATCGGGCTGACGCTCGCCTTCGAGGTCACGATCTTCAACGCCGCGGCGCTGCTCATGGGCCGCATCGGCGCGAGCGAACTCGCGGCGCACGCCATCGCGCTCCAGATCGCCTCCTTCACCTTCATGGTCCCCATGGGCGTGGGCCAGGCCGTCACCGTGCGCGTGGGACTGGCCTTCGGGGCGGGGGATCGGGACGGGGTGACGCGCGCGGGCTGGACGGCCTTCGCCCTCGGCGTCGGCTTCATGGTGTTCACCGCGCTCCTCATGGTGCTGGTGCCCCACGCGCTCGTCGGGGTCTTTCTCGATCTCGCGGACCCCAAGAACGCACCGGTGGTGGCCTTTGCGGTGTCCTTCCTGTTCCTCGCGGCCCTGTTCCAGTTGGCCGACGGCGCGCAAGCCGTGGGCGCCGGGATGTTGCGCGGGCTGCAGGACACCCGGGTGCCGATGATGTTCGCGCTCTTCGGCTATTGGGGCATCGGCCTGCCCGTGGGCGTGGCCTTAGGCTTCTGGACGCCCTTGCGCGGCACCGGCATCTGGATCGGTCTTGCGCTCGGTCTGCTCGTCGTGGCGGCCCTGATGCTGTGGCGCTGGACGCAGCGGGAGCGGCTCGGCCTGGTGCGAGCCGCTTCTTAAGAGGCTGCCGCCACGGCGGAATCCGCTTGCCGCTGCGGGGCGTCCTCTAGGAGGCTGCCGCCACGACGGAATCCGCTTGAGGCTTTGCCCGCGAGCGCGGACCGGGACCGTCGAGCGCCCGAACCGCCCGCTCGCCCGCGACCACGGCGCTCTCGATGGTGGCCGGCAGGGCACCGATCCAGTCGCCGGCAAGGGCCAGGTTCGCCAGGGGCCTGAGCGCCGGCTGCGGCAGCGGGCCGGCGTTCTGGCGGATGGTGGCGCGCTTCTCCTTCACGACCCGGAAGTCCGGCACGGCGTCCGAAGCGGCAAGGCCCACCGCCCGCATGGCGGGGGCGATCTCGCTCCAGACCTGCGCCGCAATGGTCTCCGCATCCCGGTCCACCGCGCCGCCCGCGGCCGAAACCGTGACGCTGGTGTGGTCGTCGCGGACGAGCGCCCATTGGGCGAGCGATCCGATGAGGCCGATGAAGCGCGGACGCTCCGGGCCCGCGACCCGGTAATGCACGTTGAGGATTGGCTCGAAGGCGTTCGGCACCGCCGAGCCCGGCAGAAGCCGTCCGATCTCCCAAGGCGGCAGCGCGAGGATCACGCGATCCTCGGGCCCGAGCGCGACGGTGCGATCGGCGAAGACGAGGGCCGTGGCGCGTCCGTCCGTCTGTTCGACGCTCCGCAGGCGCTGGCCCGTGAGAACCGGCATGCCGGCAGCCTGAAGGGTGCGCACCGCCGGCTCGATCAGATCCGGCGACAAGCCCTGTCGGGCGACGAGGAGGCGCGCGGCGCCGGGCTGCGCGAGGCGGCGCATGGCCAGTCCCAGGCGCCGGGAGGAGGCGGTCGCCACCGGCGTGTTGAGCACCGCCACCGTGAGGGGCTCGACCAGGGTTTCGACGAGGCGGCTGTCGCCCATGATCGCGCCGATGGGACGGTCTCCGAGCGGCAGCGAGAGGCGGATGAGCCGCAGCACGCCCTTGAAGGTGAGCCCGTCTGGCCGGCTGCCGGGCTTCAGCCAGGAGAGCGGCGAGAGCCCGACCCGGTTGAGGCGGCCGTTGCGCACGTCGAAGACCGGGACGGCGCCGGGCTCGGGCTCGATCCAATCGCCCCTTGCGCCCACCGCGTCGAGGAAGCGGATCGCGGGGCGGTTGCCGGTGAAGAGCACATGGGTGCCGTTGTCGTGGGCAAAACCGTCCGCGGGCTGCAGGGTCCTGGCGCGACCGCCGGCCTGCGGGGCGCCCTCGTAGACCGCCACCTGGCCGCCCGCGCGCAGAATCGCGAGCGCCGCCGAGAGACCGGCGACGCCGGCCCCGACGATATGGGTGCGGCCGGTCATCACGCGGGCCTCAGGGCGAGCGAAATCATGTGGAGCCGGTCGCCTGCGGTGAGACGCTGGCGTTCGCCGCGCGTCGCCCAGCCGCGCTCCATGAGGCGCAGGAAGATGCGGCGATAGCCCTCCTTCATGAGGATCGCAGGCTTCAAGGCGGCGCGGTTCAGGTGCGCCAGCGCCGCATCGGCGGCGGCAAAGCCGGCGCTCGCCTCCTCGGCGAGGTCGCGGCACACGGCGGCAAAGCGCGGATCGGCCACGATCATGCGAGCCGGTCCGTCCTCGATGCCGGCCGCTTGGAGGCGTGCGAGCGGCACATAGACCCGCTCGATGGCGGCGTCCTCGTCCACGTCCCGCAGGATGTTGACGATCTGGAGCGTGCGCCCGAGGCCGACGGCGAAATCGCGGGCTTCCGGCGCCCCGAAGATCGGGATCGACATCAGCCCGACGGACCCCGCGACGCGCCTGACGTAGAGGTCGAGCCCGGCATCGTCCGCGATGCGGACCCGCTCGGCCGAGTCGGTTTCCATGCCGTCGAGCATGGCGTGGCACTCCGTGAGCGGCACGTCGAAGGCTGTGGCGGCGTAGGCGAGCTCGCGGCCGATGGGGGTCGTCGGAGCGCCGGGCAGGCGGTCGATCTCGGCACGCCATTGGTCGATGAGGCGGCGCTTCTCGAACAGCGGCGCGCGGCCGTCGGCGATGTCGTCGGCGACGCGGCAGAAGGCGTAGACGGCGTGAATCGCGCGCTTGCGGTCCGCCGAGAGGCTCTGCATCCCGAGCCGGAAGGAGGAGGACGAGCGGCGCACGATGTCGCTCGTGATGGCCGCGTCGCGGCTGGCTTCGGAGCGGAACGTGCCGAGGAAGCCGCCGAGGCCGGCCTTCGCCACATCGCCCTTGCTGACCTCGACCCGCATGAGGAGCGGATCGTCCCGACGCAGCCGCCGGCTCAGGGCGTCGGCGAGCCCGATGGTCGCGATGCACTGGGCACGGAGGCGCCGATCCCGCACGCGCCCGGGGAGGCCGCGCGCCGTGTCGATGATCACGTCGACCTGATCGAGGGCCGCATCGAGCACAGCCCGGCGCGCCGCGGCATTGGAGGGGGCGAAAAACGCGGCCTCGCCGCCGGCAGGCTCCATCCAGGGCACGGGCAGGTAGATGCGGTCGAGGGCATCCCGGTCCTTTCCCAGGTCCTGGAGGTGGTTGAGAATTTGGAGTGCCGTGCACAGCGCGTCGGAGGGCGCATCGGCCTCCGGGCCCTCGCCATGGAGGCGCAGGAGAAAGCGGCCGACCGGGTCGGCGGAGCGGCGGCAATAATCGAGGAGCTCCGCCCAGTCGGCGTAGCGGGTTTTCACCGCGTCCTGCCGGAAGGCGTCGAGGAGGATGCGGGCCTGATCCGAGCCGATGCCCTGGGCATGCAGGGGCACGGCCGAGGGGACGGCGGCGTCGCCTGCGAGGAGCGCGGCCTCCATGCGATCGAGGCGCGCGATCTTCTCCTCCGGCGCGATCGTGCCGGAATCCGCGATATCGTCGGCCTCGCGCACGAAGCGGTAGAAGGCGAGCACCTTGGCCCGGTGGGCGGGGGCGAGGATGAGCGACGCGACGGGAAAGTTCTCGTCGCCCGGGGCCTTGGTGGGGGTCGCGGGGGCAGAGGTCGCGGGGGCTGGGGCAGCGGTTTGGGCCATGACCCCCATCCTACCGGGTCGAACCCGTCATTCCAACCGCTCTGCGCACCAAGGTGAACTCACCCGACCGGGTAGAGCCGGCCCTTCCAGCCAGCCTGGCGCCCGCGGCCGAGCTTCAGGAGCACGCTCCACTGGATCGCGAGCCCGACCAGAACGGTGGCGGGGTGGAGGGGGATCGCGAGGGGGTTCTCGCGGGTTTTCAGGGTCACGGCGGCGCGGGTGCCGAGCGAGAGCAGGGCCGCCGCAGCCGCAGGCCACGAGGGGGCGAGGAGGAGGAGCAGGAAGGGCAGCACATGGGCGCCGAAGAGCAGGACGGTCCAGACCGGCAGGGCCTTGCGCGTCGCCATGCCCTCATGGGCGTTCTTGGCGAAGCCCGCCCAGGCCTCGTCGAAGCGGGTGTACATCCGGCAGGTCGCGAGGTCGTGGCCGAACACGAGGTCGGTCATGAAGCCGGCGCGGCGGAACACGCGCGCCAGCTGAATGCCGTCGTGCAGGAGCGTGCGGACGGACCCATGGCCGCCGACCGCCCGATAGGCTTCGGCCTCGACCAGCAGGAGCTGGCCGCAAGCAGCGCCGAGGCCCGGGTTCGGGTCTTTCCGCATCATCGGCATGGGCAGGTAGCCGAGCAGGGTGAAGTTCACCATCGGCACGGTGAGGAGTTCGCCCAAGGTGCCGGTGATCTGCCGCGGCACCGCGCTCACCATGCGGGCGCCGCCCGCTTCCGCCCGGCCCGCCAGCGCCGCCGCGGCATGCGGGCTCAGGCGCACATCCGCATCGACGAACAGGAAATGCGTGCCGCGCGCGGCCTCCGCGAGGCGGTGGCAGGCGTGGATCTTGCCGGTCCAGCCCTCGGGCAGCGGCGGGGCGGAGAGGAGGCGCACGCGCGGATCGCGGGCGGCATGGGCTTGAACGATGGTGGCGGTGTCGTCGGTGGAGCCGTCGTCTATGACGAGCACCTCGACCGCGACGTCCGTGCTCGCGAGCGCCGCGTCGAGGGCTGGGCCGATGTTGGCGGCCTCATTGCGGGCGGGGATCAGGATCGACACGAGGGTGTCGGGTCGTGGGGCTGCGCGGGGCGTGCGCGCCAGGGCCGCGAGGTTCACGGCGGCGAGAATCGCGGGCAGGGCCGCGAGCGCAAGGGCGATGAAGCCGAGGAGGATCATGCGGTGGGTTTCTCCCGGGCGGCGGCCCCGTGCGAAGCGTCGAAGCGCCGGCCCCGCAGCGCCGCGGCGAAGCGGCGCCAGCCGTCGTAGATCCCGCCGATGCCGGCGCGGCCCTCGAGCACGGAGCGGAAGCGCGCCGGATCGCGGGAGGACACGTCGTCCTGCAGCCGCTCGAGGGTTTGGGTGAGCGCATCCTCCAGCCGCGCGAGCCGCTGCGGGCGCGGCAGGTCGAGGAGATCGCGGGCCCGCATGGGCGCCCCGAAGGCGATGAAGGCCTCCCCGCCCCGCTCCATCCAGAAGCCGTACTCGATGGCGAGCGGCAGAACGAGGGCGTCGGGCGCGATCTCGGGGAGCCGCGCGACGCCCGGCTTGACGCCAAGCGGCCGCTGCCGGTTGTCCACGAAGCGGCCCTGCGCCGTGATCCACAAGGCGCGGTCGCGCCGCGAGAGGATGTCGGCGCCCGCTTTCAGGAAAGCCGCGGCGCCCCGGGCGGTTTCGAGATCGACGCCGAAGGCCCCGATGCGGCCGAAGACGCCGTAGCGCTGCAGCATAGCGGCATCGATGGGCGCGTAGCTCTCATGGTCGGGGAGCAGCCGGTCGGCGGCGAGGATATAGACCACTGCGTCCCACCAGGCCGGATGGTTGGAATAGACCACCACCGGCCCTGCCCCCGGCGGCACCGCGGGCACGCCCCACAGCGCGAGGCGCAGCGCATTCATGTGCTTGCGGAAGAAGCGGCCGAAATAGGCCACCATGAACCGGTGCACGTGCGGCGAGCGCCGGCTCGTCGGGGACACGACGGTCCTCCGTCCGGTCGGCGCGGCTTCGGGCGGCGGGAGAGGGGCCATGAGGTGCTGACGGGGCTCTGTTCGGAGCCCCGAAGGTAGGTTCTAGGATGCCTTGCGCAAGTCCGCGAAGGCGGGAACGGCTGCCGGTGTTTCCGCAGCCGGCGCGGGCGCGCGCCCGCGCACGTCCGCATCGAGGGCGTCGGCCGCGATCCAGCCCGACATCATCACCATCGGCATGCCGGGGCCGGGATGCGCGGCCCCGCCGGCAAGATACAGCCCCTTGACCTGGCGCGAGCGGTTGCCGGGCTTGAACGCGCCCATGAAGCGGCCGTGGCTTGCCAGCCCGTAGATCGCGCCGTTCAGCACCTTGTAGCGATCATGGATGTCCTGCGGCGTGAGGTGACGCTCCACCACGATGCGATCCTCGATGTCGGCCATGCCGGCGGTGCGCTTCAGCTTGTCGAGGATCACCTGACGATAGGCAGGCAACATCTGCCCCCAGTCGTGATGCGGGCGCAGATACGGCGTGTGCACGAGCACGTAGAGCGCTTCGCCACCCTCCGGCGCCACGCTCGGATCGGTCGAAGACGGGGCCGCGATGTAGCAGGTGGGATCCGGCGCCGGCTCGCCGCGGCGGTAGATCGCGTCGAACTCCTCGTGCGGATCGCGGGAGAACACGAAGTCGTGGTGCAGGAGGTGATCGTAGCGTTTCTTCAGCCCGAGATAGAGCACCACGCCCGAGCAGGCGGGCTCGAAATCCTTGCGCGCGTAATGCTCGCCCACCTCGCCGCCGACGAGCTCGCGGTAGGTGCGCACGGAATCCATGTTGGAGATCACGTTGTCGTAAGCCGCTGCGGTGCCGTCGGCCAGCGTGAGGCCCGTGACCTTGCCGCTCTCGACCTTCAGCGATCCCACATCGCTCGACGGCTTGAGGACGACGCCGAGTTCGCCCGCGAGCTTCATGAGGCCTTCCGCCACCGCCCGCGTGCCGCCCATGGGATACCATACGCCGTCCGCGGCCTGCATGTGCGCGATGGCGCAGAGCACGGCGGGAGCGCCATAGGGGGACGAACCCACATATTGCACGAAGTGGTCGAGCATCTGCGCGAGACGCTCGTCCTTCACCTTGCTGCGGATCGTGCCCGCGACCGACGATCCCATGCGCAGGGACAGCACGTCCTTCAGCGTCGAGGGATTGAGGTTGGCGCGGATGTTGATGGTGTCGAAGAGGTCTTCCACCGGCTTCCAGAAGAAGAAGCGGTTCGACACGTCGTGGAGATGGGCCGAAATGCCCTGGAAGCGCTTGTAGCCCTCGCCCGACCCGGAGCCCGGCGCGAAGCGGTCCATCTCGGCCGCCATGCGCTCGATGTTCTCTTCAAGATCGATCTGCGTGCCGTCGTCGAAGAAGCAGCGCCATTGCGGGTCGAGCCGGCGCAGGTCCATGTAATCGTGCACGGAGCGCCCGGCTTCCGCGAAGATGCGCTCCAGCACGCGCGGCACGGTGAGGATCGTCGGGCCCATGTCGAAGCGGAACCCGCCCTCGTGCAGGACCGCGGCCTTGCCGCCGAGCCAGGGGTTCTTGTCGTAGAGCGTCACCTGATGCCCGCGCGCAGCCGTGACGCAGGCCGCCGCCAGGCCGCCGAGCCCGCCACCGATCACCGCAACGGAGGAATGTGAAGCCATGGTGTTTGCTGTCCTTGGAGGTCAGGGATCGAGCCTGACGCAGGGGAATAGTAGGGGTGAGGATGGATGCCGTCGAGCCGCCTCTCAGCGAACCGGAACGGTGATCGTGGATGTGGGGGCGTTCACCGTCACGAGTGCCGCGTTGAAGGTCGGGATGCTCGTGCGGCCGATGTCGTTGGAGAAGCCGTAGGGCTCCTGCGGAAAGCCGATCGCGGAGCGGTCGAGACGGCCGTTGCCGTTGGCGTCGTGGTACACCGCGACGGCGTAGCGTCCCGGCGGCACGTTGGGGATGCGGAACTCCACCGTGCCCGCCCGCGCCGGCTTGCGGTCGCCGAAGGGGCACTCGCGCTCCTCCAAGCTCTTGTTGCACACGCCGACGAACACGCTGCCTTCGGCGGATTTGATGCCGTCGGCCCGGACCACGAGGGTCGCTGATTGGGCGAGCGCTCCGGTGAGCGATGCGGCCGTCAGGGCGGAGGCGAGCAGCAGAGATCGAACCATGGCGGACTTCCAACAAGGTAGGGTCTGGATCAGGCTCCCGCGGCTTCGCCGAGGGGGGCCGGGAGGGGGGTGGGTGCGGTCTCGCCGGCGCGGCGACGCTCCAGATCCTCCATGAGCAGGCGCGCGGTGATGCGGGCGCCCTCGTAGATCACCGGCAGGCCCGATCCCGGATGCGTGCCGCCGCCCACGAGATAGACGTTGCGCCCGAACCGGTTATGCGGCCGGAAGTAGAGCATCTGGGTGAGGTTGTGGGCGAGGTTGAAGGTGGCGCCCTCGAAGACCGAGAACTCGCTCTCCCAGGCGCGCGGCGTCACCACGCGCTCGTAGCGGATGCGGGATTCCACGTCCTTCAGGCCCAGCGCCTTCAGCCGGTCGAGGGCGATCTGGCGGTATTGCGCGCTCAGCGCCGGCCAGTCGAGGCCGCACCGCAGGTTCGGCACCGGCACCAGCACGTAGAGGCTCGTATGGCCCTTCGGCGCCATGGTGGGATCGGTGGCGCCCGCATTTTGCACATAGACCGAGGGCTGATCCGGCAGGATGCCGTTGGTGATCTCGTGGATGTTGCGCTCGTATTCCCGCGACAGGAGGATGGTGTGGTGCGCGAGGTCGCCCACGTCGCCTTCGAGCCCGAGATAGAGCATGAAGGTCGAGCAGGAGAGCTTCGTCTTGGCGAGCTTGCGGTCCGACCAGCGCGGGCGCATGGCCTCCGGAACGAGGCGGCGGATCGCGTGGCCGAAATCGCCGTTCACCACCACGGAACCGGTCGCGAAACGCTCGCCGCCGGCCTCGATGCCCTTCGCCTCGCCGTTCTCGTAATGGATGCGGTCGACCGGCGTGTTGAGGCGGATGTCCACGCCCATGCGGCGCGCCAACGCGGCCATCGCCTCGGAGACCGCGCCGCAGCCGCCCACGGGATGGAAGACCCCGTGCTCGTATTCCAGGAACGAGAGGATCGTGAACAGGCTCGGGCACTGGAAGGGTGACATCCCGAGGTACTTGGTCTGGAACGAGAAGGCGAGGCGCACCCGCGGATCTTGGAAGTAGCGCTTCAGGTCCCGATCCACCGACGCGGCCGGGCGCAGATGCGGCAGCGCCGCGAGCATGGCCGGCGAGACCATGTCGGTCATCTTGGAGAAGGATTGCGACAGCACCGGCGCGAAGGCGCTCAGCTTGACGCGGTTCTCGGCCATGAAGCGCGCCACGTTGCGGGCATCCGCGGGCGAGAGACGGGCGATCTCCTGTTCGAGACGCTTGAGATCGGGGGTCGCCTTGATGGCGCCCCCGCCCTCGAAGATGAGGTGGTATTGCGGATCGAGGCGCTTCAGCTCGACGTGATCCTCCAAGCGCTCGCCGCACGCCTCGAAGATCTCGGACAGGATCTGGGGGTAGAGGAAGAAGGTCGGGCCGATGTCGAAGCGGTAACCACCGGGCGCCTCCACGGTCCGGGTGCGGCCACCGACCGCGCTCTCTTTCTCGAACACCGTAACTTGAAGGCCTTGCTGGGCGAGAAGCAGGGCGGCCGCGAGGCCTCCCGGTCCTGCGCCCACGACGGCCACGCGCGACGAAGCGGACGAATGCAGCATTGGTGATGAAGCCTCGGATCAGCTGGGGAGCGAAGCGGTAGGTGCACCCCTCTACGCACCGGACGCGGCCCCTGGATCACCGGCGCACCCCGAAAGATGAGACCCGATCAGCAGCCGCCAGTGCTTATGCTCAAGGTCCCAATTGCCGCGCCGGCGGTCAAGCTTTGCCATTGGCTTGACGCAACGTCGCCTCAAGTCACGGAGGTCGTACGGAGACAAATGTGGCAGCTTGAGCATAAATGGGACGATGTTCCCGGGCCTGTACATGCCTTATTGTTGCCTTTTTATAAGGGAGCCTGGCCGTTAACCAAATCACAAGGGAACGCCCGTGAAGAAGAGCCTTGTTCGAGCGCCGCTGCTGGCGCCCTTCCTCTTCGTCGCAGCCTGCAACACCACGCCCGTGGCCACGCAGTCGCTGACGACGGGGGAGACCGGCGCGCCCGTGGTGGCGGCCTCCGTCGAGGCCGCTTCCGCGGCTCCCGTCCAGGCCGCGAAACCCGCCCTGCCGAAGGCCCGCTACAAGGTGGCGTCCCTCGGAACGGTGCCCGTGCCGAGCACGGCCCTCGAGCCGACGCAGACCGCGCGGCAGGACGCGGCCATCGCCAGCGAGATCGCCCGCAACATGCAAAGCGGACGGGCCTCCTGGTACGGTCCCGGCTTCCACGGCCGCCGCACCGCCAGCGGCGAGCGTTTCCACGCGGGCGCCATGACGGCGGCCCATCGCACCCTGCCGTTCGGCACCCGCGTGCGCGTCACCCATGTGGGCAGCGGGCGCTCCGTCGTGGTGCGCATCAACGATCGCGGCCCCTTCCATGGCGGACGCATCATCGATCTCGCGGCAGGCCCCGCGCAGATGCTCGGCCTCAAATCGGCGGGTTCGGCCTACGTCTCCCTGCAGACGCTCGATTGAGGGGCGTTCCGAGCTCATTCTCGAGAGGCTGCGCGTCACGATGCCTTTAGGCGGTTCTTAAGGGCTGTCCGGCGACTCTCCTCCGCGATTCGGACGAGAGAGTTGCGTATGAGTTCCCTATCGGCCCCGCCGGCCAACGTGCTGCGCTTTCGCGCGCCCCGATCCCTCGCGGCGCCCGGCCTCGATCAGCGCGGTTTCATGGATGCGGTCTATGCGGCCGGTTCGCTGCCGGTGGCGGCGGACGACCGCTCCACGAAGGTCATGGCGACGCGGCTCACCATCTTCGGCTTCGTGGTGATCGACGAAGTGCAGGCGGACGGCTCCGCCCGGCGCCTGCGCGCCTCGGAGGCCTTCCAAGCCTCGGGGACGCGTCCCTGGCGCGTCTCCAAGCCGTCCCACCGTGGCGAGCCGAAGCGGGCCGGAATGCCGGATGTTCGCCCCGGCCTGCGCCTCGCGCATTCGATCTGACGCGGCGGATCGCTGGGCGCCCGTCCCGGCGGCCCTATGTCGGCGGGCATGCATCTCGTTCAGATCCTGCTCCCCTTGAGAGACAACGAGGGCCGCGCCTTCGAGGGCTCGGCTTATGGGCGCGTGCGCACGGAGCTCGCCGAGCGCTTCGGCGGAATCACCACCTTCACCCGCGCCCCCGCGGAGGGGGTCTG
Source organism: Microvirga sp. (assembly GCA_035944635.1). Taxonomy (GTDB): domain Bacteria; phylum Pseudomonadota; class Alphaproteobacteria; order Rhizobiales; family Beijerinckiaceae; genus Microvirga. Next base: position 2,203 of record DASZAZ010000069.1, on the reverse strand, counting down.
GAAGGAGGGTGGGCGCACGGACCGCGACGACATCGTCGTGTTCGAGGTCATGACAGACACCCTCGACCGGCCCTGGTGGCAGGGCTACCGGGCCGATCTCGAACGCCGCTTCCGCCAGGACGCCATCGTGGTGCGGGCCAGCACGGTCGAGATGCTCTGATCCCTGCGCCCGGGAACCTCCCTCGGCGCCTCCCGCTTGTTCCGGTGGTCCAACGAACCCCGGAGCGCCCCATGTCCAAACCGCTGATCGTGACCATTCCCCATCAGCACGGGAAGGCCGAGGCAACCCGGCGCCTGCGCGACGGCGTGGGCCAGCTCAAAAATCAGTTCTGCGACAAGCTCGCCTCCATCGATCAGCGCTGGGAGGGCGACCGCATGAGCTTCAACGTGGGCGCCATGGGCCAGACCGTCACGGGCCATGTGGACGTGATGGAGGACAGCGTGCGGGTCGAGGTCAATCTGCCCTGGCTGCTCTCCATGGTGGCCGACAAGGCGAAGGCCATGATCCAGAAGCAGGGTACGCTCATGCTGGAAAAGAAATAGCCGCCCCCTGACGCAGCGTCTTGCGAAGGCATCGCGCGCTTCGCGCAAGCAAGAGCATGTCTTGCGGGCGCGTCTTTTATGCATCTCACAAGTGTTGCCTGTGCTATGGTCGCGGGAGATTGACCGTGAGCTTCCGCAGCTGAGCGGGAACCGGATTGAGGCGAACGCGTTAGTAGCGTGATCGTGCCGGCTTCCGTTCCCGCCTCGCCGATCCACTACAAACCAATTCGAAACGCAACGGGCGTCTGCGCCCGAACGCGGTCACATGCAAAAACAAGGATGGCGCCATGCTTGAGCGTTCGACACCCCAGCCGCGTGCTCCTCTCTCCGCTGGGCTTGATTCTCGAATGCCCCTGCTCGTGTGCTTCTCCCATCTGCGTTGGGATTTCGTGTGGCAGCGGCCGCAGCATCTCCTGAGCCGCGCCACCAAGAACTACCGCGTCCTCGTCATCGAGGAGCCCATGTTCAAGGCGGGGATCGCCCCGCACATGGATCTGTCCGAGCGTCCGCAGGGCGTGACCATCGCGGTGCCGATGCTGCCGGAAGGCATGAGCCATGAGGACGTGATCCTGGAGCAGCGCGACCTCATCGAGACGCTCATCGGGCGCGAATCCGCCGGCCCCCGCGTGTTCTGGTACTACACCCCCATGGCGCTCGCCTTCTCGAGCGAGCTCGAATGCGATCTGTGCATCTACGACAACATGGACGAGCTCTCGCTCTTCCGCGGCGCCTCGCGGGAGCTGCTCGACCTTGAGACCGCCCTGTTCGAGCGCGCCGATCTCGTGTTCACCGGCGGCATGAGCCTCTACGAGGCGAAGCGCAACCGCCATCACAGCGTCCATTGCTTCCCCTCCTCCATCGAGTTCGAGCACTTCGTGAAGGCGCGCTCCGCGAAGGAGGAGCCCGCGGACCAGGCCCCGATCGCGGGCCCCCGCCTCGGCTTCTTCGGCGTCATCGACGAACGCATGGACATCGAGCTCCTGGGCCAGGTCGCGGAGCTGCGTCCCGAATGGCAGTTCGTGATGATCGGCCCGGTGGTGAAGATCGATCCCGCTTCCCTGCCGCGCCGCGACAACATCCATTGGCTCGGGGGCAAGGACTACAAGGACCTGCCGAAGTACCTCTCGGGCTGGGACGTGGGCTTCATGAACTTCGCCCTCAACGAGTCCACCCGGTTCATCTCGCCCACCAAGACGCCCGAATTCCTCGCCGCCGGCGTGTCGGTGGTGTCGACCCCCATCACCGACGTGGTGCGCCCCTACGGCGAGAAGGGTCTCGTCGAGATCGCCAAGACGCCGCTCGAAGTGGTGCGCAAGGTCGAAGCGCTCCTGGATCGCCCCAAGGATCCGTGGCTGCAGCGGGTGGACCGCCACCTCGCGTCCGGCTCCTGGGACAAGACCTGGTCCTCCATGAACAAGCTCATCACGGACGCCATGGACGGCGCCGACCGCGCCCCCGCGACGCTCCCGGTCTACGCCACGACCCCCGCCGAGTAGGCCCCATGGTCGTTTGAAACACGTCATCGGCCGGGTTCAGCGCCCGGCCGATTCCTTATCCCGCGTCCAAAGCTCCTGGAGACACCACCCATGTATGACTGGCTGATCGTCGGCGCCGGCTTCGCAGGCAGCGTTCTGGCAGAACGCCTCGCGAGCGAGCGCAA
>DASZAZ010000068.1:0-167269 GCA_035944635.1 Microvirga sp. | reverse complement strand
CAGAACAGGACACCCCCACACAAGCACACCATAGGCTTATTGTAAGGGATAGGATCAGGAGAGACGCTGCCCGCTTGCTCCGCAGCTGTCATTCCGGGGCGGCGCAGCCGAGCCCGGAACCCAGATGGCGAGACCTCTCCTGATCCTGCTCCTGGGTTCCGGCCCGCCGCTTCGCGGCGACCGGAATGACAGGGGGTGCGAGTCGCTGCTCGTGCGCCTCTGCCTCCCTTCAGGGGAGGGTGGCGCCCGCAGGGCGACGGGTGGGGTGTTGCGCGTGAGCGCATCCTGCCGCGTTGGGCCTAGAGCTCGCCTGCGGCGAACACCCCACCCGTCACGCTCCGCGTGCCACCCTCCCCTGAAGGGAGGGAGGGGCCAGGTGCCGCTTTCTAAATTGCTCGACAGAAATGGCCGGGCCTCATCCAGCCCTGGCCGAGCGAGCCCCATGCTCCTAAGCCCGCCCCCGCGCGCTCTTCTCGGGCTTCACGCGGTGGTCGAGGAAGTTGCGGATTTCGCGGGTGCGGCGCACGGGGTCGAGCACCTCCGCGTCGAGGCCGTGGCGCCAGGCAAGGCTCGTGCGGCCGGGATCGGCGTGGAGGGCCGCGAGGTCGGCGACATAGGACGAGGCGTCCTCGAGCGAATCGCAGAAGCCGTGGCGGACGAGCGCCTCCATGCGGCGGCCGAGGATGCTGGCGAGTTCGCCGAGCGAGAATTCCGGATGGTATTGCACGCCCCAGAAGGTGCCGCCGTCGTGACGGATTTCCGCGGCCTGGATCGCCGCGAGGTTGTTGTGCGCCAGCACGGTGCAATCCGCCGGCATCGCGCTCACGATGTCGAGGTGGTAGGCCGGCGCATCGTAGGCCGCGGGCCGGCCGGCGAGCAGCGGGTGCCCCTGCCCCGCCGCCGTCATCGCAATGCGGCGGGCAAAGCCGATCTCGCTGCCCAGCGGGCTTTTGGCCACGTCCCCGCCCGCGGCCGCCGCGCCGATCTGGATGCCCCAGCAGGAGCCGAAGGCGGGCGTGCCCGAGGCATAGACCGCGCGCATGAGTTCGATCTGGCGCAGGATCGGCGGCGTGCGGTCGTAGAGGTTGAGGGCCGAGCCCGTGAGCACCACGCCGTCATAAGAGGCGAGGCCCGCGGGATCGGGCAGGTTCGCGCCCTCGTCGGCCGGAAAGGCGAGGTCGCACAGGGCTTGCGGCTCGATCGCCTGCAGGGTCGCGGCATAGGATTCGCTCGGCATCAACCCGTAGGCCGCCTTGTGGGCCAGGCGCGCCTCGCGCGTGTTGCCCTCCACCACCAGAAGCCTTAGAGCCATGCGTCCCCGTCCTCGCGCCGGCTTTGACGAGGGTTCCTGCGCCCTGATGCCGACGAACCGGATGTAACGGATGCAAGCGCCTGCTCCAAGGTCGTCGACGCCGGCGACGAAGCGCTCCGGGCTCTTCGGCCAGCCCTATCTCCTGCTCACGCTCACCACGCTCATGTGGGCCGGCAATGCCATCGCGAGCCGCCTTGCAGTGGGCGAGATCTCGCCCATGGCGCTCACGACCCTGCGCTGGGTCATCGCCGCCGTTCTCATGGGCTTCGTGGCGCGCCGCGACGTGGCGGCGGCCTGGCCGCAACTGCGGGCCCGCTGGCGGTTCATCGTCTGGATGGGCGCGCTCGGCTTCACGGGCTTCAACGCGCTCTTCTACGCCGCGGCGCATCACACGACGGCTGTGAACATCACCATCATCCAGGGGGCCATTCCCGTGCTGGTGCTGCTCGGCGCGCTCGCGGTCTTTGGCACCCGCATCCGCGGCCTGCAGCTCGTCGGCATGGCCGTGACGCTCCTCGGCGTCGCGATCGTGGCCACGAAAGGCGACATCGGCACGCTCCTCGCGCTTGCCTTCAACATCGGCGATGTCTGGATGCTGATCGCCTGCGCGCTTTACGCCGCCTATACGCTCGGCCTGCGCAACCGGCCCCAGGTGCCGGGCCTTGCCTTCTTCGCGCTGATGGCAGGGGTCGCGTTCCTCACCTCCCTGCCGCTCTTAGGCTACGAGATCGCCACCGGCCAGGTGCAATGGCCGACGCTCCAGGGCCTTCTGATCACGCTCTATGTCGGGCTCTTCCCCTCGCTCCTGTCGCAGATCTTCTTCATGCGTGGCGTGGAGCTCATCGGGCCGGGGCGCGCCGGCATTTTCGTCAACCTCGTCCCGGTGTTCGGCGCGCTGCTTGCCGTGGTGCTCTTGGGCGAGCCGTTCCACGTTTATCACGCGCTCGCGCTGGCGCTGGTGTTGGGTGGGATTTGGTTGGCGGAGCAGCGAAGGGGCTAAGCCCTCTCCCCTGGAGGGAGAGGGTGGCCTCGCGAAGCGAGGTCGGGAGAGGGGGACGTCAGGCCACTCCCTTCAACCAGGGCGCAGCTGAGAGATTGCTGGGGTTGTGGCCCTCACCTCCCCCTCTCCCTGCACGCTTCGCGTGCTGTCCCTCTCCCTCCGGGGGAGAGGGACGTGCGGTTAGAACCGCACCGCCCGCGCGCGCTTCACTTGCGGGATGCCCTCGATCTGGCGCAGGAGGTCCGGCGAGACCGGCTGGTCCACGGAGACGAAGCAGATGGCGTCGCCGCCGGGTTCGTTGCGGCCGAGCGCGAAGGTCGCGACGTTGACGCCGGATTCACCCAAGAGCGTGCCGAAGCGGCCGATGAAGCCCGGCTTGTCGTCGTTTCGCACATAGATCATGTGCGGCGCGAATTCCGCGTCCACCGCGATGTTGCGGATCTCGACGACGCGGGGCTTGCCGTCCTGGAACACGGTGCCGCCGGCGTGCCGCGGCATGTCCTCGGCATCCACCACGATGCGGATGAAGCTCTCGTAATCGCGGGCCGCGTTCTCGCGCTTCACCTCCTCGATGGTGATGCCGCGCTCGCGCGCCACCACCGGCGCCGACACCATGTTGATGTCTTGCAGGAACGGGCGCAGCACGCCCGTCACCGCAGCGGAGGTGAGCGCGCGGGTGTTCATCTCCGCGACCGCGCCCTCGTACTCGATGCGGATGCCCTTGATGGGCGCTTCCGTGAGCTGGCCTAGGAACGAGCCGAGCTTTTCGGCGAGTGCCACAAAGGGCTTCAGCCGCGGGGCTTCTTCCGCGGTGATCGAGGGAAAGTTCACCGCGTTCTGGATCGCGCCCTGGAGGAGGTAATCGGCCATCTGCTCGGCCACCTGGAGCGCCACGTTCTCCTGCGCTTCCGTGGTGGCGGCGCCGAGATGCGGCGTGCAGATTACGTTGGGGTGGCCGAAGAGCGGGTTTTGCGTCGCGGGCTCCTCCGAGAACACGTCGAAGGCCGCGCCCGCCACATGGCCGGAATCGAGCGCCGCGCGCAAAGCGGTCTCATCGACAAGGCCGCCGCGGGCGCAGTTGACGATCCGCACGCCCCGCTTGGTCTTGGCGAGGTTTTCCGCCGAGAGGATGTTCTTCGTCTTCTCGGTCATCGGCACGTGGAGCGTGATGATGTCGGCGCGGCGCAGAAGCTCGTCGAGCTCCACCTTCTCGACGCCGATCTCCACCGCGCGCTCCGGCGACAGGAAGGGGTCGTAGGCGACGACGCGCATGCGCAGCCCGATGGCGCGGTCGGCCACGATGGAGCCGATGTTGCCGCAGCCGATGACGCCGAGCGTCTTGCCGGTGAGCTCCACGCCCATGAAGCGGTTCTTCTCCCACTTGCCGGCCTGCGTCGAGGCATCGGCCTGCGGGATCTGGCGGGCGAGCGCGAACATCATCGCGACGGCGTGCTCGGCGGTGGTGATGGAGTTCCCGAAGGGAGTGTTCATCACGATGATGCCCTTTGCGGTGGCGGCGGGAATCTCGACGTTGTCGACGCCGATGCCGGCGCGGCCGATCACCTTCAGGTTCTGGGCCTGCTCCAGGATTTTTGCCGTCACCTTGGTGGCGGAGCGGATCGCGAGGCCGTCGTACTGCCCGATCACGGCAGCGAGCTTGTCCTTGTCCTTGCCGAGGTCCGGCTGGAAATCCACGTCGAGGCCGCGATCCTTGAAGATCTGCACGGCGGCGGGCGAGAGGGCATCGGAAATGAGAACGCGGGGTTGGGGCATGGGGCACCTGTCGATCCCCTCTCCCCGTTCACGGGGAGAGGGTTAGGGTGAGGGGCTGGACGGAAAAGCGCGGCGCTCACGAGGGGTCGCGCTGAGATTTGCGGATATGTCGTTGAGGGTCGTCGGGGCGCGGTGCTCAATCGACCGGCCCCTCACCCCAGCCCGCTCCCCGCAGGCGGGGAGAGGGAGCTCTAGGCCGCTTGCGCGAGCTTCGCCTTTTCCTGCGCGAAGGCCCAGTCGAGCCAGGGCGTGAGGGCTTCGAGGTCGGAAGCCTCGACCGTGGCGCCGCACCAGATGCGCAGGCCCGGAGGGGCGTCGCGGTAGGCGCCGATGTCGTAGGCCGCGCCCTCTTTCTCCAGCGCGGAGGCGATGCCCTTGGCGACCGCCGCCACGGCCTCGGGACCGCGGGCCTTCACGTCCGCGTCGACGATCTGAAGGCACACGCTGGTGTTCGAGGCGGTGGCGGGATCGGCCGCGAGGTTCGCGACCCAGGGGGTGCGCTCCACCCAATCGGCGAGCACGCGGGCATTGCCGTCGGCCTTGGCCACGAGGGCATCCAGACCCCCGAGACCTTTCGCCCATTGCAGGGCGTCGATGTAGTCCTCGACCGCGAGCATGGAGGGCGTGTTGATGGTCTCGCCTTGGAAGACGCCCTCGGTGAGCTTGCCGCCGGAGGTGAGGCGGAAGATCTTCGGCAGCGCGCGGTCAGGCGTATAGGTCTGCAGGCGCTCCACCGCCCGGGGTGAGAGGATCAGCATGCCGTGCGCGGCCTCGCCGCCCAGCACCTTCTGCCAGGAGAAGGTCACCACATCGAGCTTGACGAAGTCCATGCGCTGCGCAAAGGCCGACGAGGTGGCGTCGCAGATCATGATGCCTTCCCGGTCCGCCGCGATCCAATCGGCGTTCGGCACGCGCACGCCGGAGGTGGTGCCGTTCCAGGTGAACACCACGTCGCGGGCTTTGGTGTCGACCTGCGAGAGGTCGGGCAACGCGCCGTAGGGCGCCTTGATCACGCGGGCGTCGAGCTTGAGCTGCTTCACCGCACCCGTGACCCAGCCTTCGCCGAAGCTCTCCCAGGCCAGCATCTCGACCGGGCGTTGGCCCAGCATCGTCCACATGGCCATCTCGACGGCGCCGGTGTCGGAGGCCGGCACGATGCCGATGCGGTAATCGGCCGGCACCTGCAGGACCTCGCGGGTGAGGTCGATGGCCAGCTTCAGGCGGTCCTTGCCGAGCTTCGCGCGGTGCGAGCGGCCGAGAACGTCGGTTTTGAGTTGATCGAGGCTCCATCCGGGGCGCTTCGCGCAGGGGCCGGACGAGAAAAACGGCGCGCGAGGGCGCGCGGCGGGCTTGGTGCTCATGCTGTATCCATCCTTCCAGATGGGCGCCCTTCGGTGGGGAAGGGTCTCCCGCCGACCGGTATGGGCGAGCCGGGCCTCGCGGTCAAGCATGGCCCTCATCCCCTTTCCTCACGAGCGGGGTTAGGGTGAGGGGCTTGTCGGTGAAGCGAGCCGTCTCCCCGCCCACCGTCATTCCGGGGCGAGCGGAGCGAGAGCCCGGAACCCAGGTGGCGAGCCCTATCCGGAGAGATCCCCTGGGTTCCGGCCCGCCGCTCCCGCGGCGACCGGAACGACGGGCATCGCGCTCAACCGACCAGCCCCCACCCCGGCCCCCTCCCCGCGGGCCGCGAGAGGGAGCACGCTTTCATGACGAAGTTGTAATGCCGGAAGGGCTACAAAACCGCGTGTTCCTCTGATCCTATCGGGTGCTCCGGCGTATATTGTGCTAGAGCAGGTTCCATGAGGTGGGCGACCGCGCGGGTTAGCGGGTCCGGTCGCTTGCGCAAACGTCGATGCGCCGCCGCCTCCTGCCAGGGTTCTGAAGGATCGAGCATGCGTGTGTGGGGTCAGTTGACCGTGATCGCCGTCCTGGGCGGGCTCGGCTATGGGGCGTGGTTCGCCAACAAGGAAGGCTACCTGGAGCCCTATCGCGGGATCATCGGTCAGGTGCCGGGCGTGAACGCGGTTCTCCCCCCGCCGCAGCAGAATGCCCAGGCCGGCCAGCCCGGTGCACGCCCGGGCGGCGCTCCCGGAGCGCCGGGGGCTCGCGGGCCGGGCGGCCCCGGAGGCGGCGCGCCGCCGATCGTCGAGGTCGGCACCGTGAAGACCGGGCGCATCGTCGAAACCCGCGAGGCCGTGGGCACCGTCCGCGCCTTCGAATCCATCACCGTGACCGCCAAGGTCGCCGGCATCATCGACAAGATCGACTTCGAGGAAGGCGCCAAGGTGAAGGCGGGAGACGTGCTCGTCACCCTCGATGCCGTGGAGCGCCGCGCCGATATCGAGGCAGCCTTGGCTGAGAGCCGCCGGGCCTCGGCCCAGCGCAACGAAATCGCCACCCGCCTCGACCGTGCGCGCCAGCTGCGCTCCTCCGGCTCCGGCACGGAGGCGCAGGTCGAGGACCTCACGGCCCAGGTCCGAACCCTCGAGAGCGCCATCGCCTCCGCGGAAGCCCGCCGCAAGGCCGCGGAAGCGCGCCTGGAGGACCTCATCATCCGCGCGCCCTTCGCGGGCCGCGTCGGCACGCGCTCGGTGTCGCTTGGCGCCTATGTGGCGCCCAACACCCGCATCACCACTCTCGACGATCTCTCCAAGGTCCGCCTCGACTTCTCGGTGCCCGAGAACCTGCTCGGACGCCTCAAGGCCGGTCAGGTCGTGAAGGCCAGCTCGGCCGCGTTCCAGAACCGGGTGTTCGAGGGCAAGGTCGCCGTGGTCGATACCCGCGTCGATCCCGTCACCCGCACGGTGCGCCTCACCGCCGATTTCCCGAACGGCGACGAGGTTCTCAAGCCCGGCATGTTCCTGTCGGTGGCCCTCGAGGTCACCAACAAGGAGGACGCCGTGGTGGTTCCCGAGGAATCCGTCGTGAGCGAGGGCCTGCGCCACGTCGTGTATCCCGTGAAGGACAACAAGGTTGAGCGGCGGGTCATCCGCATCGGCCAGCGCCAGAACGGCCAGATCGAGGTCATGGAAGGCCTGCAGCCGGGCGAAACCATCGTGGTGCTCGGCCTCCAGCGCGTGCGCCCCGGCGCCACCGTGAACGCGCGCCCCGTGGGCGCTCCGCCTCCGCCGGCCGCCCGCCGCGATCCCGCGACGACACCCGGGGCTCCGCCGGCCGCCCGCTCCACGCTCAACCCCGTCGGCACCGCCAATGCGGCGGACCGCAGCTAGCGATCTCCCCTCCCCGATCTTCGGGACAGGGAAGGCGCCCCCATAGGGACCCCAAGAGAGCCATGCAGCTTTCCGACCTCTTCATCCGCCGACCCGTCTTCGCCGTCGTGGTGAGCCTGCTGCTCATCGTCGGCGGCCTGGCCTCGCTCCTGAACCTCCCCGTCCGCGAATACCCGGCCGTGGACCGGCCGGTGGTGTCGGTCTCTACCGTCTATCGCGGCGCCTCCAACGAGGTGATCGAGAGCCGGGTCACCGAGGTGATCGAAAGCGCGGTGGCCGGCATCGAGGGCATCCGGCAGATCACGTCGCAGAGCCAGAACGACCGCTCGTCCGTGTCGATCGAGTTCGACGTCGCCCGCAATCCGGAAGGCGCCACGTCCGACGTGCGCGATGCGGTGTCCCGCGTGACGGGCCGCCTGCCCGACGGCGTCGATACGCCCGTGGTCCGCAAGGTGGACGCCAACGCCCAGGCCATCATGTGGATCGGCGTCACCTCGAAGAGCCTCGACGCGCTCGAACTCTCCGACTTCCTGAAGCGCGTCTACGCCGACCGTCTGTCCACCGTCCCCGGCGTGGCGAATGTGAGCCTCAACGGGGAGCGGCGCTTCGCCATGCGGGTGTGGGTCGACCGGGCGGCGCTCGCGGCCCGCGGCCTCACCGTGCAGGATCTCGAAACCGCCATCCGGCGCCAGAACGTGGAGCTTCCCGGCGGGCGCATCGAATCCTCGCAGCGCGAGCTCACCGTGAAGACGGATTCGCGCCTCGCCACCCCCGAGCAGTTCCAGCAGGTGATCGTCTCGAACAAGAACGGCTACCTCGTGCGCCTGGGCGAAGTGGCCCGCGTGGAGGTGGGCGCCGAGGACACCCGCTTCGAGTTCTACCAGTCGGGCGAGACCGCGATCGGCTTAGGCATCGTGCGCCAGTCGACCGCGAACACGCTGGCGGTGGCCGATGCGGTGCGCAAGGAACTCGAGAGCCTCGCCGACGCCCTGCCGCCGGAGACCAAGGCCGAGGTTCTCTACGACGAGAGCCAGTTCATCCGCGCCTCCATCAATGGGGTGCTGAAGACCCTCATCGAGGGCGTGGCGCTCGTCATCCTCGTGATCCTCGTTTTCTTACGCGACTGGCGCTCCACCATCGTGGCCATGGTGGCGATCCCGGTGTCGGTGATCGCCGCCTTCATGGTGATGTCGTTCTTCGGCGCCTCCATCAACGTGCTCACGCTGCTCGCCATCGTGCTCGCCATCGGCATCGTGGTGGACGACGCCATCGTGGAGATCGAGAACGTCCACCGCCGCATCGAGGAGGGCCAGCCGCCGCTGCTCGCCTCCTTCGACGGCGCCCGCGAGATCGGCTTCGCGGTGATCGCGACCACCGCCACCCTCATGGCCGTGTTCGTGCCGCTGGCCTTCATGACCGGCAACACCGGCAAGCTCTTCCGCGAATTCGCGATCACGCTGGCGGCCGCGATCTTCTTCTCCGGCGTCGTGGCGCGGACGCTGACGCCCATGATGTGCTCCAAGCTCATGGTGCCGGCCCATGGCCGCATCCAGCGCTGGACCGAGCCGGTGTTCACCGGCATGAACGCAGGCTATCGCTGGCTGCTGTCGCGGGCCCTCAAGATCCCCGTGGTGATCCTGTTCATCGGCGGCCTCGTGTCGCTCGGGGCCGTGCAGCTTTTCCAGGCGATCCCGAAGGAGTTCTCGCCGACGGAAGACCGCGGCGCCGTCATCGTGCGCATCACGGCGCCCGAGGGCGCGAGCCTCGACTACACCCGCGAGCGGGTGAAGGAGGTGGAGCGCCTGCTGATGCCGATGCAGGAGCAGGGCATCATCGCCTCCATGCTGAGCCAGGTGGCGCCGGGCTTCGCCCGTCCTTCCCCGGTCAACGAGGGCATCGTGATCGTGCGCCTCGTGCCCTGGGAGCAGCGCACCATGAAGCAGCAGGACGTGGTGCAGCGCCTGTTCCGCGACATCGGCAACCTGCCGGGCGCCCGCGTGTTCCCGCTCAACCCGCCCTCCTTCGGCGGCGCCGGCGGCTTCGGCCAGCCGATCCAGTTCGTGCTCGGAGGGCCGGATTACGAGACCCTGCGCGCCTGGCGCGACACGGTCATGCAGAAGGCCCAGGAGACGGGACTGTTCGTCAACCTCGACTCGAACTACCGCGAGTCGCAGCCCGACATCCGCGTGCGCCTCGACCGTGCGCGGGCGGCCGACCTCGGCGTGTCCATCGAGGAGATCGGCCGCACCCTCGAACTCATGTTCGGCGAGCGCGAGGTCTCCACCTTCGTGAACCGCGGCGACGAGTACCCCGTGATCATGCGGGCGCGCGCCCAGGACCGCGCCACGCCGAGCGATCTCGCCAACACCTTCGTGCGCGCCGCGAACGGGGAGCTCGTGCCCCTCTCCTCTTTCGTGACGCTCACGGAATCGGCGGCGCCGCAGACGCTGAACCGCTTCGACCGCCTGCGCTCGATCACGATCCAGTCCTCGCTCACCCCCGGCGTCTCCATCGGCCAGGGTCTCGACGCCCTGGAGCGGATCGTACGCGAGAACCTGCCGCCGGAAGCCCGCATCGGCTACACGGGCCCCTCCAAGGACTTCCGCGACTCCTCGGGCGCCATCTACGTCACTTTCGCGATGGCGCTCCTCGTGGTGTTCCTGGTGCTCGCCGCGCAGTTCGAGAGCTGGATCAACCCGTTCATCATCATGCTTACCGTGCCGCTCGCGGTCACGGGCGGCTTGGCGGCGCTCGCGATCACCGGACAATCGCTCAACATCTACAGCCAGATCGGCATGATCCTGCTCATCGGCCTGATGACGAAGAACGGTATCCTGATCGTGGAATTCGCCAACCAGCTGCGCGAACGCGGCATGGGCGTGCGCGAAGCCGTGATCGAATCCTCGGTGCTGCGCCTGCGGCCGATCCTGATGACCTCCATCGCCATGATCGGCGGCGCGATCCCGCTCGCGTGGTCCACGGGCGCGGGCGCGGAAGCCCGCAACGCCATCGGCACCGTGATCGTCGGCGGCGTCGCCCTCTCCACGATCCTCACGGTACTCGTGGTGCCCTCGATCTACCTCCTGGTCGGCGGCCTCACGAAGCCCGCCACTTACGTGGGCGACATGCTGGAGAAGATGCGCGCGCAAACGGGCATCCGCCCGCACGGCGAGCGCGACACCCGCGTGGAACCCGCCGAGTAGAGGGGTCCCCGTCGGCAACGAAAAAGGGCGCCTCACGGCGCCCTTTTCTTATGGATCGTGCGCGGTGCTTAGGCGGCTGCGCTCGACACCGCGTCCACCACGTCGTCCACCACCTTCATGACGAGGTCGCGGTCGTCGCCTTCCGCCATGACGCGGATCACCGGCTCGGTGCCGGAGGGGCGGATCACCAGGCGGCCCGCATTGCCCAGCCGCTGGCGGGCGGATTCGATCGCGGTCACCACGCTGTCGTTCTGCAGCGGCTGGCCGCTCTTGTAGCGCACGTTCTTCAGGATCTGCGGCAGCGGATCGAAGGAGTGGCACACCTCCGAGACCGGGCGCTGGCGGCGCACCACCACGGAGAGGAGCTGCAGGGCCGCCACGAGGCCGTCGCCCGTGGTGGTGTAGTCCGACATGATGATGTGGCCGGATTGCTCGCCGCCGAGATTGTAGCCGTGCTCGCGCATGTGCGCGAGCACGTAGCGATCGCCCACCGCCGTGCGCACGAGGTTGAGGCCGAGCCCGCTCAAGTAGCGCTCGAGGCCGAGATTGGACATCACGGTCGCGACGACGCCGGGCTGGGTGAGGCGCCCGTCCTCGAGCCACGAGCGGGCGACCACCGCCATGAGCTGATCGCCGTCGACCGCGTGGCCCTTCTCGTCCACGATGAGCACCCGGTCGGCGTCGCCGTCGAGGGCGATGCCCACGTCCGCACGCAGCTCGCGCACCTTGCGGATCAGCGCGTCCGGGGAGGTCGAGCCCACCTCGCGGTTGATGTTGAAGCCGTTCGGCTCGACGCCGAGCGGGATCACTTCGGCGCCGAGCTCCCAGAGGGTTTCCGGCGCCACCTTGTAGCCGGCGCCGTTGGCGCAATCAACCACGATGCGCATGCCCTCCAGGCTCACCTGCCGGGGCAGGGTGCGCTTGGCGAACTCGATGTAGCGGGCATCCACGCTCTGGATGCGCTTGGCGCGGCCGAGATCCGCCGAACCGGCAAGGCGCGCGGAGAGGTCGGAATCGAGCAGGGCCTCGATGCGCTTCTCGACCTCGTCGTTGAGCTTGAAGCCGTCGGGCCCGAACAGCTTGATCCCGTTATCCTCGTACGCGTTGTGCGAGGCCGAGATCATCACGCCGAGATCGGCGCGCATGGAGCGGGTGAGCATTGCGACCGCAGGCGTTGGGATGGGGCCGAGCAGCAGCACGTCCATGCCCACGGAGGTGAAGCCCGCCACCATGGCGGTTTCGATCATGTAGCCCGAGAGGCGGGTATCCTTGCCGATCACCACCCGGTGGCGGTGATCGCCGCGATGGAAGGAGAGGCCTGTGGCCTGGCCCACCTTCAGGGCGAGTTCCGGCGTGATCACGCCGTTGGCGCGGCCGCGAATGCCGTCGGTTCCGAAATACTTGCGCAAAGCTGTGGTCCCCGCATCGGGGCGCGAGGCCGCGCCCTTCACCCGTTTTCCGGTTTTCAAAGCCAACCTCCCCCCGCGGGTCAACCCCACGCCCGGGCCGCAGGCTATCACAAAGGATGACGGAATATGACATCCGCCGCCGCGGCTCAGTGCGGCCGGGCGTTTCCGTGCCCGCCGCTCTGGCCGTGCCCGCCGTGTCCGTGGCCGCCCCCATGCCGCCCGCCCGCATAGCCCCTCAGCTCCCCGTAGCGGCGGACCTGGTCGGGGGTGAGCACCTCCATCATGGCGAGGTGGTAGCGCAGATGGGCCGTTCTGAGCGCCCCCTGGGTGGCACCGATGGCGCCGGTGGCCGCCTCCAGGCTCGTGGGCTGGACGGTCTTGGTCGCAAACAGCCTGTCGAGCTCCGCCTCCTGCCCGATGAGGCGCTCGCCGAGCGGCACGGCTTCCGCCTTCATGGCGGCGAAGAGCTGCTCCGTGCGGGTGCGCTGGTCGGGCGTGAGGCGGAGCGCCTCCGCGTGCTCGATCACGTGGAGCGGGCCCGGATAGCCGTTGAGCTCGGCCGGGAGCGCCAGGCTCATGCCGCGGCCGGCGCGCAGATCCGCGATCTGCTGCTCCGACAGGGCTTTGACGCTGCGAACCTCAAGGCCGGCATAGGGCTGCTGGGCGGTCTCGGCGCGGGCGGCGCCCGCTCCGGCGACGAGGGCCGCGGCTGCGAGAGCGCAGAGCAGGGAAGAACGGATCATGGGCAGGCTCCTTGGGGGCGAGGCCAGCGGGTGGATGAAGTCAGCGGATGCGTGAGGTTAGCGGGTGGGTGAGGTCAGCGGTTGCGTGAGGTCAGCATCGCGCGATCCCGCCCCGCCGCCTAGCGGCTTTCGGGCGGCTCCGCTTCTCGTGATCGAAGCTTGACCTCAGGGCCGCATCTTCAAGCCCGAGAGGCGGTCCAAACGAAAACGCCCGCCAGTGAGGGCGGGCGTTCTGGCCGATCCGTTCGGAATCTTTAAGCCTGTGGCTGCGGCTCCAGACCACCGTCCGATTCCCGGGGACGGCCCGGACGGCCCGCGGAGGGGACCGGGGAGCCGCGGGAGGGGATCACGGGCTCCGAGGAGTCGCGAACCGGGGGCTTACCGTCGAGGAGGTTGCGGATCTCGTCGCCCGAGAGGGTCTCGTATTCGAGGAGGCCGCGGGCCAGAGCTTCGAGCTGGTCCTGCTTTTCCGTGAGGATGCGGCGGGCGTCGTTGAGGCCGGCTTCGACGAGGCGGCGAACCTCCTTGTCGATGGTCTGGGCGGTGGCCTCCGAGATGTTCTGCTGGCGTCCCATGGACATGCCGAGGAACACCTCCTCCTGGTTCTCGCCGTAAGCCACGGTGCCGAGCTCCGGGGAGAAGCCCCAGCGCGTCACCATCATGCGGGCGAGCCGCGTGGCCTGCTCGATGTCCGACTGCGCGCCGGAGGTCACCTTCTCGGGGCCGAAGATCATCTCTTCCGCGATGCGGCCGCCCATCATGATGGCGAGACGCGAGGTCATCTGCTCGAACGACATGGAGAGCTTGTCGCGCTCAGGCAGCTGCATGACCATGCCCAGCGCCCGGCCGCGGGGGATGATCGTGGCCTTGTGGACCGGATCGGTCGCGGGGACGTTGAGCGCCACCACCGCGTGGCCGGCCTCGTGATAGGCCGTGAGGCGCTTCTCGTCGTCGGTCATTACGAGGGTGCGGCGCTCCGCGCCCATCATGACCTTGTCCTTGGCGTCCTCGAACTCGTTCATCGTGACGATGCGCTTGCCGCGGCGCGCCGCGAGCAGGGCCGCCTCGTTGACGAGGTTCATGAGGTCCGCGCCGGAGAAGCCGGGAGTGCCGCGCGCCAGCACCTTGAGGTCCACGTCCGGCGCCAGCGGCACCTTGCGGACGTGCACTTTGAGGATCTTCTCGCGACCGACCACGTCCGGGTTCGGGACGACGATCTGGCGGTCGAAGCGGCCGGGACGCAGCAGCGCGGGATCGAGCACGTCGGGGCGGTTCGTGGCCGCGATGATGATGACGCCCTCGTTGGCCTCGAAGCCGTCCATCTCCACGAGGAGCTGGTTGAGGGTCTGCTCGCGCTCGTCGTTGCCGCCGCCGAGGCCGGCGCCGCGGTGACGGCCGACCGCGTCGATTTCGTCGATGAAGATGATGCAGGGCGCGTTCTTCTTCGCCTGATCGAACATGTCGCGGACGCGGGAGGCGCCAACGCCCACGAACATCTCGACGAAGTCGGAGCCCGAGATGGTGAAGAAGGGCACGTTGGCCTCGCCCGCCACGGCGCGCGCCGTGAGGGTCTTACCCGTACCGGGCGGGCCGACGAGCAGCACGCCGCGGGGGATGCGGCCGCCGAGGCGCTGGAACTTCTGCGGATCGCGCAGGAATTCCACGATCTCCTGCAGGTCCTCCTTGGCCTCGTCGATGCCCGCCACGTCCTCGAAGGTCACGCGGCCATGGGCCTCGGTGAGGAGCTTCGCCTTCGACTTGCCGAACCCCATGGCGCGGCCGGCGCCACTTTGCATCTGGCGCGAGAGGAAGATCCAGGCGCCGATGAAGAGCGCGAAGGGGAGGATGTTGACGAGCAGCGCCACGAACCAGGGCGTGTTGTCGGATTGCGGACGGGCCGTGATCTGCACGCCCTTCTGCTGCAGCTTGGTGACCAGCGACGGATCGTTCGGGGCGTAGGAGGTGAAGGTGCGGCCGTCCGTGAAGGTGCCGGAAATCTCGGGGCCTGAGATGATCACGTTGGAGATGCGCCCGGCTTCCGCTTCGTTGAGAAGCTGGCTGTAGGCGATGTCGCTGCCGCCGGTGCGGTGGCCGGGGTTCTGGAACAGCGTCACGAGCGCCAGGACCAGAAGGAAGATGACAACCCACAGGGCGAAGTTGCGGAAATTCGGGTTCATCGATCAGGCATGTCCCTGAGGGAGGGTTGCAGGACGGCATACGGCCGCCTGCTGAGGTCTCTTCAATCTAGGCATGGGCCACCCCCTTGCCAAGGGAATGCGGCACAGGCTGCGTCATCGGTACGGGAAGGCGTGCAGGGGCCTGAACGCACCCCGCGTGCTTCGTCGTTTCGCTGGCTTCTCGATCAACGGTCAAGGCCGGCCCGAAGTTCAGCGGAGCGCACGATTTCACGGGCGCCGATCACGGGGACGTGTTCTCCGCCCGGCCCCGTCGGCGCGGGGGCTCGGGGACGATCGAGAGATCGCCGGAACGGTCGAGCGAGAGCACCACGCCGCCCAGCGTGCGCCGCAGCGGCTCGCTGGCCTGGAGAGCCGCGAGCAGCGCCTCCGTGCAGGCCTCCAAGCGCTCGAGGCGCAGGGGCTCGCCGGAGGCGCCCCCTTCGGCGACGGCCAGGCCGAGCGCGCGCAATGCGATCTCGGAGGGCTCCTCCGCGAGCCGGTGCAGGGACAGGCGGGTGCCTCCCTCCCCTGCGGCGCGGGCCAGAGCCTCCCGGGCCTTGGCCTCAAGCGCATCCTCGGCGCGGCCCATGCGCCCGGCCAAGCGCGCGAGGCGTTCGGGGGTCAGCCCCTCGGCCGCAAGGGCGGACCTCAGGCGGCGCCAGCGCGGGCGGGCGAAGCGGTCGTCCCGGTTGGTCGGGTCTTCGACGAAAGGCCAGCCGTTTTCCCGGCACAGGCCAACGAGATCCGCCTTCGGGAGCCCGAGCAGGGGGCGGGCATGGAGGATGCCGTCCCGCTCCACGAGGGGCCGCATGCCGGCAAGCCCGGCCGGGCCAGAGCCGCGGGCCAGGCGCATCAGCACCGTTTCGGCCTGATCGTCGAGGGTATGGGCCGTGACCATGTGGGACGCGCCGATCTCGCGGGCATGCGCCACGAGCAGGGCATAGCGCGCCTCGCGCGCCGCCTCGGGGAGCCCGCGGGCGGGTTTCTCGCCGCTCCAGGCGAGCGTTCGATGCGGCAGACCGAGGCCCGCGGCGAACCGCGCCACGAGGACGGCCTCCTCGGCGGATTCGGGACGCAGGCCGTGATCGACCGTCGCGACGGTGACGGGAGGACGGGAGCCATCGGCGGCCCAGCGGGCCAGGAGGCCGAGGAGCGCCATGGAATCCGGGCCGCCCGACACGGCGGCGAGAAGGCCGCGGGCCTCCGCGAGCGGTGCGAAGAGCGGGTCGGGGTCTCGGCCGCTCACACGCAGCGGGCGCGCTTCTGCTCGCGGTCCGAGGCCTGGCGCACGGTGGGGGCGGCCTGCGGATATTTGCGGTCGAGCTCCGCGAACACCGCGCAGGCGCGGTCGCGGGCGCCGAGTGCATTCAGCGAGATGCCGAGCTTCAGCAGCGCGTCCGGGGCCTTCTGGGAGCCCGAATGCTCGGTCGAGACGGTCAGGAACTGCTCGGCCGCCTCCCGGTGGCGGTTGCGCTGCAGATAGGTTTCGCCGAGCCAGAAGGTGGCGTCGGGCACGAGCCGATCCCGGGGATGCGATTGCAGGAAGCGGCGAAAGCCCATCTCGGCCTGCTCGTACTGCTTCTGGAGCAGGAAGGCGTAGGCGCCGTCGTAATCGGCGCGGGGGTCGCCGCTGCCCGTGGCGGCCACGCTCGGGCCGGAACGGGGAACGCCGCCCTGGGCCGGGGGCGGCGCGACCGGCGCGCGGCCGGCTTGAGCGAGATCGAGGGGCGGGGTGACGCCGGGCGGGAGCTCGTCGTCGGGCTCCGCCTCCGCCAGAGCCCCGCCGGGCAGCGGAGGCGAGGGCGGGGTCGAACCAAGGGGCCGTGGGGCCCCGGGCGCGTCCGGGGCGAGGGTCGGATCGAAGGCATCGCTCCGGCGCTGGACGGGCTGCCCGGGTGGGGGCTCGACGGGATCGCTGCGCCGCTGAGCGGGATTGGCACCGGGGTTCGCCCCCGGGGTGGCGCCGGGACGCGCGGGCGCGGCGCCGGGGTTCCCTGCCGGCACGCCTGGCGTCGCGGCGGGCGGGGCTGCCGACGGGGAACGGACCGCGCCGCCGCGGCCCTCCTGAAAGCGGAACTCCACATCCTCCTGGAAGCGCCGCACCTGCTCCTTGAGCTGCCGGTTCTCGAACTGCAGCTGCTCGATCTGTCCCGCCATCTGCCGCATCTGGTTTTCCATGCGGGTGAGGCGCACAACGAGGTCGGCGGCATCCTGCGCGAAGGCAGGCACGCCCGCGGCGGCGAGGAGGATCAGGGCGGCGGCGAGGCGGCGGAGCATGGCGGGCTTTATGGCGTTGCGGGCGGCGAAAGTGGGGCGTTGCCTGCTCCCCTCCCCTTGTGGGGAGGGGTCGGGGGTGGGGGTCGTGCCGCGTTGAGCACCGAGGTGCCTTCTGCACCACCCCCACCCGTCACCCTTCGGGTGCCACCCTCGGGTCAAGCCCGAGGGCAGGCTCCTCACCGCCAGGGGGGAGGGCAGAAAGGCTTAGACGCCCGCGCCGGTGTCGAGCACCGTGACGGCGCGGCGATTCTGCGACCAGCAGGAGATGTCGTTGCACACCGCCACCGGGCGCTCCTTGCCGTAGGACACGGTGCGGACCCGCGAGCCGTCGATCCCGCGAGAGGCGAGATAGTCGCGCACGGTCTGGGCGCGGCGGGCGCCGAGCGAGAAGTTGTACTCGCGGGTGCCGCGCTCGTCCGCATGGCCTTCGAGCAGGATGGTGTAGCGCGGGTAGCGGCCGAGCCACTGGGCCTGCTTGTCGAGGGTCGCGACCGCCTGGGGCGTGAGGTCGGTGGAGTCGCTCTCGAAGAACACCCGGTCGCCGACATTGACGGCGAAATCCTGCGCCGAGCCGGGCGAGGCCGCGCCGCCGGCGCCGAAGCCCCCGCCGCTGCCGGGGCCGCCGGCGAGCGTACCGCCGGTGATGGAATCCTGGTTCGAGCAGGCCGCAGCAGTCAGGGCGAGCGCAACGGCGGCGGCGAACTTCGCTGCACGGAACGTGATCATGGGCATACCTCTCTCCACGGGCGGAGTGCCGGATGGTGAGCCGTTGGGCTCCGGGCCGATGCGAGAACCATCAACCCTAACGATGAGCCACTTGGTTACCGGGTGGATGGTTAAGCGGAGGTTCCGTCAACCTTGACGAAGGGCTTCCAGGCGGGGGTGAAAAGCCACGCAAGCCGGAAAGCTGCGGGCAAGGTTAACAGGGGGTGAAACGCTCCGGCGAACCTTGGCTGGATGATCTCGGGCCCGATTGAGGCAAAGCGGTGACGTTTGCCGCCGAAACACCGCGCTCACGGGAAATTTTGGCCGTCCACGGCCGAATAGGCGCCCCCCGAAGGCGCCGAATCCCGATTTCGCGCGTTGTCGCTGTATGAATTTCCTGCGCCTGCCCCAGCTCCGCTCGTCGACGGCTTTGCCGCGCCTGCCCGATGGCAGCGCGGAGGTGGACCTCGGGCTCGCGCCCGCCCGCGGGGACGAGCGCCTGGAGCGCGCCTTCGAGCGCATCTCGGCGAGCGAGCTGCGCCACGGCAACCACATCCGGCTCCTGCAAAACGGGGCCGAGAACTATCCGGCCTGGCTCGAGGCGATCCGCTCGGCCGAGCACGTGATCCACTTCGAGAACTTCATCGTCGCCGACGACGAGACCGGCCGCTCTTTTGCGGCCGCCCTCATCGACCGCGCCCAGGCGGGCGTCCGGGTGCGGGTACTCTACGACTGGCTCGGCTCGACGGGACGGTCCTTCCCGCCCTTCTGGACGAAGCTGAAGGCCGCGGGCGTCGATGTGCGCGTATTCAACCCGCCCCGGTTCACGGCGCCGTTCTGGGTGCGCCGGGACCACCGCAAGCTGATCACCGTGGACGGGCAGATCGGCTTCGTGTCCGGCCTATGCATCGCGGATCACTGGCGCGGCGGCCCCGAGTTCGAGGCCTGGCGCGACACCGGCATTGCGCTGCGCGGCCCGGTCGTCGCCGATCTCGACCAGGCCTTCGCCGAGGTCTGGGGCCAGGCCGGCGAGCCCCTCCCCGCGGACGAGATCCGGGATCCTTACGGGATCGAGCCCGCCGGCACGGTGCCGGCGCGGGTGATCCAGGGCAGGCCCGGCGTCTACCGCACCTACCGCCTCGACCAGTTCGTGGCGGCCACGGCGGAACGCACGCTCTGGCTCACGGACGCCTATTTCGTCGCCAACACCTCCTATGTGCAGGCGCTCACGGAAGCGGCGCGCGACGGGGTCGATGTGCGGCTTCTCGTGCCGGGCACCAGCGACGTGCCGATGCTGCAGCCCATCGTGCGGGCGGGCTACCGCTCGCTCATCGAGGCCGGCATCCGCGTGTTCGAGTGGAACGGCTCCATGCTCCACGCCAAGACCGCCGTCGCCGACGGGCGCTGGGCGCGGGTGGGCTCCACGAACCTCAACCCCACGAGCTGGGCCACCAATTGGGAGCTCGACGTGGTCGTGGAGGACGAGGGCTTCGCCCGCGAGATGGAGGCCATGTATCTGGCCGACCTCGCCAATGCGACCGAGATCGTGCCGGGTTGGCGCAAGCGCCCGGCCGAGCGGCGCCGGGTGCGCCAGAAGCACCCGCAGAGCCGCTCCCGCACGGTGGGGCGGCTTGCGGGCGGCGCCATCGCGCTCGGCAACACGGTCGGCACCGCGATCGCGGGCTCGCGCTCGCTCACCGGCACGGAATCGCGCAGCCTTGCGACGGTGGGCGCCTTGCTCCTGGCGCTCGCCGTGCTCGTGACCCTCTTCCCCGTCGTCGTGATCTCGCCCCTGGTGATCACGCTGGTGTGGTTCGGCATCGCCCTCCTGATGCGGGCCTACCGCCAGCGCCGGGTGCTGCGCCGCAGCCGCAAGGCCAGAGCCGGCGAGCGGGACCACAGCCCCGCGCCGGCCGAATAGGCTCTCACCCGACCGCATCCCCAAAACGAAAAAGGCCGGCGCGATCGGGCGCCGGCCTTTTGGCTGAACGGGGGAGCGGCGCGCTCGACGTTTAAGAGCGCACCTCGCTCAGGAGCGGCGACCAGGCCGGGTCCGAGGCGAAGGAGGGCGTCGGAACCGGCTGCTCCACCCGCCCCGTGATGTCCACCATGAACAGGCGCCCGCCCGCCTGTCCGCCCGGATCGCGGAAGAACATGATGTACTGGCCGTTCGGCGCCCAGGTGGGGCTCTCGTTGTGGAAGCCCTCGGTGAGCAGGCGCTCGCCCGAGCCGTCCGGCTTCATGATGCCGATGGCGAAGCCCCCGCGGGTGCGCTTGGTGAAGGCGATGAGATCGCCGCGCGGCGACCAGGCGGGCTGCGAATAGGAGCCCTCGCCGAACGAGATGCGGCGCGGGCTCGAGCCGTCGGCGCCCATCACGTAGATCTGCTGCTGGCCGCCGCGATCGCTCTCGAACACGATCTCGCGCCCGTCCGGCGAATAGGACGGCGAGGTGTCGATGGCGCCAGTCGAGGTCACCCGCGTGGTGGTGCGGGAGCCCAGATCCATGGTGAAGATGTTGGCGTTGCCGCCCTGCTGCAGGCTCATGACTATGCGCTGACCGTCCGGCGAGAAGCGCGGCGAGGAGGTCATGTCGGGGAAGTTGCCCACGATCTGGCGCGTGCCGGATTCGAGGTTGATCACATGCACCCGCGGCTGCTGGCCCGAGGCCTGGGACATGTAGGTGATGTCCTGGCTCACGGGCGAGTAGCGCGGCGTCACCACGAGGTTGTCGCCCTGGGTCAGGAAGCGCACATTGGCGCCGTCCTGGTCCATGATGGCGAGGCGCTTGCGGCGGTTTTCCTTCGGCCCAGATTCGTCCACGAACACCACACGGGTGTCGAAGAAACCGCCGACGCCGGTGATCTTGGTGTAGACCGCATCCGAGATGATGTGGCCGATGCGGCGCCAGAAATTGGGATCGGTGAAGTATTGCTGGCCCTGGATCTGCTGGCCCGCATAGACGTCCCACAGGCGGAACTCCGCCCTGAGGCGCCCCGATGGATCGCGGGTCACGCGGCCCGTGACCAGCGCCTGCGCACCGGCCTCGCGCCAGGCGTCGAAGCGCGGCGCGGCGTCGAAGGACGGACGCTCCGGAAAGCGGCCCTTGTCGAGGGGCGTGAAGTAGCCCGAGCGCTGCAGGTTGTTGGCGATGATGCCGGACACCCGCTGGCCGAGATCGCCCTCGCCCGCGAAATCCGCGATCGCGATCGGCATGGGCTGCACGTTGCCCCGCCGCAGATCGATCACCAGTTCGGCGCGCGCCGGCGCGATGATGGCCGGCAGGGCCGCGAGGCCGAGACCGAGGGCGAGGAGGCCGAAGCCGAAAGCTTTCTTCACGAAGCGCATGGGTGCGGTGCCTGGGACGTGAGGTGATCAGGAGGGGAGCGCAGGAAGGGGCTAGCCCATGTCCCGCAGATTGAAATTGACCACGAGGTCCTTCCAATCGTTGTAATACGGCACGAATTGGGCCGGGATCTTGAGGGGCGCGCAGCGCCGGGTGGCCCGGGTGGCGCTCTCCGCCGCGACCCCGAAGAGGGAATCGGACGAGCGGTTCATCACCACGGGTTCGGCCGCGAGCGAACCGTCCTCGTTGAGCTTCACCCGCAGGCTCGGCACCGGCGGATTGGCGGCGGATTGGAGGGCCACCGGCACCACCCAGCAGCGGTGCAGCTGCTCGGTGAGCAGCCCGATGAGCGCATCGCGCTGACTCGGGTTCAGCCGCTGCGAGGTTCCCGTGGCCGTGCCGAGGGATGCGGTGCGGTTGACCTCCGCGCCGGTCGCGCCCGTCGATTGCGAGCGCTCCTTCGTCTGCAGGAGCTGGCGGATGTCGCCCGGATTGAACTTGTCGGCGAGTTCGGCCTGCCGCTTGGCCTTGGCCTCCGCTTCGGCCTTCGCCTCCGCGACGCGCTTGGCCTCGGAATCCGCCTTCGCTTTCGCCTCCGCGACGGCTTTGGCCTTGGCGTCCGCTTCAGCCTTTGCCTTCGCTTCCGCAACCGCCTTTGCCTCAGCCTCGGCTTTAGCCTTCGCTTCCGCGGCAGCCTTGGCTTCGGCTTCGGCCTTGGCGCGCGCTTCCGCGGCGCGGCGCGCCTCGGTGCGGGCCTTGGCCTCGGCTTCCGCCTTCGCCTGCTCGATCGCCTCGGCTTCCGCCTTGGCGCGCTCCTCGCGCTCGGCCTGGGCTTTCGCTTCCGCGGCCTTCTCCTTGGCGAGGGCTTCGGCGGCGGCCTTCTCGGCGCGGGCCGCTTCCTCGCGCTTGGCCGCCTCGATCCTCGGATCGGGGCGCGGGGCGGGAGGCGGCGGGGGCGGGAGGGCTGCGGCCTCGACCTCCTTGTCGTCCACCTTCATCTCGGCGGGACGGCGCGGGGGCGCGGGCGTGTCCTTCGGGGCTTCGCCGGGATCGCGTTGCTGCTGCACGTCGGCGACGCGATCGGCGCGGGGCTTTGGGGTCGGCTGGACTTCCCTCGCTTGGCGGTCGCCGCGGGTGATCTCGGAGAACTGGTTGTCGGTGATGATCTCGACCGGGATGCCCTCCTGGGCTTCCGGGAAGGAGGCGGACGAGAAGGCGAACAGGGCCGTGCCGAGCATCGCGGCATGCGCGACGCCGGAGATCCAGAACCCTGGCTCCTGCTTGTTGAACGTCACCTTCAGGGCCACGGCCGCCTCGACGCTTAGCGCTGGTCGGGTTCGGTGACGAGCGCCACGCGCTTGTAGCCGGCGCTGGTCACGATCGACATCACCTGCGCGACGCGGCCGTAATCCACCTTCTTGTCGCCGCGCACGAAGATGCGCTCCTCGAAGCCCTGCTTCGCCGCGGAGGTGAGCTTCGCGACGATCTCGTTGTCCTTGAGCTCGGCCTCGGCGAGGAACACCTGGCCCGTGGCCTTGATCGACAGGGTGACGGGCTTGGCGTCCGTGTTGAGCGGCGCCGCTTTCGTCTGCGGCAGATCGAGGGGCACGCCCACGGTCATGAGGGGTGCGGCCACCATGAAGATGATGAGGAGGACGAGCATGACGTCGATGAACGGCGTCATGTTGATCTCGTTGATCGCGCCCCCGCGCCGCGCCCGCCGGCGACGGCGTCCGGCGGCGGCTCCTGCTGCACCCGCTGCGGCCATGGCGTCTCTCCGTTACGCTGCGAGCGCGATGCGCTCATGCATCGCGTCGGTCTGCATGTGAATGCGCACGAAAACGCAGCGAACCGTCTTCATGCCTGTCGCCCTTAAGCCGCGAGCGCGATGCGCTCGTCGATCTGCCGCGAGAGGATCGCGGAGAACTCGTCCGCGAAGCCTTCGAGCCTCGACTGGATCTTGGAGACCTCGGCCTGGAGCTTGTTGTAGGCGAGCACCGCGGGAATGGCCGCGAAAAGGCCGATGGCGGTGGCGAACAGCGCTTCCGCAATGCCCGGCGCCACCACCGCGAGGCTCGTGTTCTTCGAGGCCGCGATGGAGGTGAAGGAGTTCATGATGCCCCACACCGTGCCGAAGAGGCCGATATACGGGCCAGCCGAGCCGATGGAGGCGAGCACCAGGAGGCGCGACTCGAAGCGCTCGACCTCGCGCTGGATCGTGACGTCGAGCACCTTGTCGATGCGCTGCGACAGGCTCGCGACCGAGCGGCCCGAGCCCTCGAAGGAGCGCTTCCACTCGCGCATGGCGGCGACGAACACGGTGGCGAGCCCGCTCGCGGGCCGGCTCTCCAGGGAGCGGTACAGCTCCTCCAGGGACTTGCCCGACCAGAACACCTCCTCGAAGCGGTCCATGGAGCGCTTGGTGCGGGTGAACAGGAGCGTCTTGTCGACGATGATGGCCCAGCACCACACGGAAGCCGCGATGAGCCCGAGCATGACGAGCTTCACGACGAAATGGGCCTGCCAGAACAGGCCCCAGAGCGACATGTCGTGCGCGATTTGCGCGCCTTGAGCGGCGTCGGCTGGATTCATGGGATACCCCGTTCTCGTTGCGGGCCAGCGCCGGGCGGCGCATCGGTGTCCCGCACCCTTGTTCTGTTGAGCCTTATGGTGCCGCTCGTTCGCCCGATAACGTGTCCAAATGAGGGCGTTTTCGCGGGCGGGCCGAGGGCACCCGGAACCAGATTTCATAAGGGGCGAACGCGGTTAACGCGGGGTTTACGAGCGCACGAACGCAAACGGCCGCCCCGGGGGGCGGCCGCTGATCGCGGGTGGTGCCGGCGTTAGGCCTGGGCGGCGGGCTGGTCGATGGCGCCGCCACGGCGGGAGGCCATGAACTGGTCGAACTCGGCCTTGTCCTTCGCCCGGCGCAGCTGCTCCAGGAAGTCCTGGAACTCCCGCTGCTCGTCCTCGAGGCGCCGCAGGGTCTCGGCCCGGTACTCGTCGAAGGCGCGGTTGCCGCTGGTGGGCGGGCCGCCAAAGCCACCGAACCCGCCGCCGAAGCCGCCGCGGGCGCGGAAGCGTTCCATCTTCTGCTGCAGGTGCATCATCTTGCGCTCATAGCGGTCCATGCCGCTGCTCCAACCGGATCCCATGCGTCCACTCCAAAAAGCGTAGATCAGAACCGCAAACCCGATGGGCGGGAAAATCATGAAGCCGAGGATGGACGCCGCGATCCAAGCTCCTCTGCCGAACTCATCCATCTTCGCTACGACCGCCATTGTGCTCCTCACGAGTTAATGTGAATAACATTTACATAGGTATGAAGAGCCCGGGCGGGTGTCAAGGGAACGGCTTCGAAAAATTGCTAAGGCTTCGGCGCCGGTGGGCGGAGCCCCAGCCCTTCGAGATAGACAAGGGTGCCGGCCTCCAGGAGGTCCTCCGGGCTCATGGGCAGGCTGCGCCGGCCCCGCCCCTCGCGGGCGAACATGGACGCGATGCCGTGGGACATGGACCAGATGTGCAGCGCCACCATGAGCGAGGGCGGGCGCCGCTCCGCCTGAAGCGTGCCGATGAGCTGTTCCACGGCCTGCCGCAGCGCCCCGAAGGCGCGGTCGCTCGCCGCGCGGAGATCGGGATTGGTCTCCATGGGAACGCCGGCCTCGAACATGGCGGCATAGAAGGCCGGCTCCTGGCGCGCGAAGGCGAGGTAGGCCTTGCCCATGCGGTCGAAGGCGGTGCCGAGGTCGGGCCGGCCACCGTTCCAGGCCTCGGTGAGCGCCTTTTCGAGGGCCTCAAAGCCACGACGGGCCACGTCGGCCATGAGTTCGTCGCGATCGCGGAAATGGCGGTAGGGGGCGGCCGGGCTCACGCCCGCCCAGCGCGCAGCCTCCGCGAAGGTGAAGCCCGCCGGGCCCTTCTCGGCGATCAGCGCCAGCGCGGCGCGCACCAATTCCTCGCGCAGGTTGCCGTGGTGGTAGCCGCGCTCGCCGTCGCCCTTGGACCATCTCATGTGAGAGGCTCTTACATGAAGCCGTCGGGGCGGTCGAGGCGGGTTACGGCGTTCCGCCGAGAACCCGTCGCAGATCGTCGGGGATGCGCGCGGGTCGCCCGTTGGCAAGCGCCGCCACGCGCACATCGGCGGTGACGAGCACCTCGTCGCCGCGGAGCACCCGCTGGGCGATGACGAGGGAGGCGCCGCGCACCTCCTCGGTGCGCGTTTCGACCGTGAGCACGTCGTCCATGCGCGCGGGCTTGAGGTAATCGATCGTCATCCGCCGCACCGCGAACACGATCCCCTCCCCTTGCGCATGGAGCGTCGATTGATCGACGCCGGCCAACCGCAGGAAGTCGGTGCGTCCGCGCTCCATGAAACGGAGATAGCTCGCGTGGTAGACCACGCCCGACCAGTCTGTGTCTTCGTAGTAGACGCGGACGGGCAGGCGATGGGTGCCGTGATCGAGCGCGCCGGAGAGGTGAGGCGGAGCACCATCCTGCCCTCTCCCCCCTTGTGGGGGAGAGTTGGAGAGGGGGGTATCTGGACGCGGGTCCCCGCTCAGCTCCGTCTCACCTTCGGTGCCGGTACCCCCCTCCCTACCCTCCCCCACAAGGGGGGAGGGGGTCACGGCACGGCCGTTACTCATCCTCGCCCGCCCCGAACAACCCGAACTGCGTCGCGTCCCGGCTCGGCTCCGGCAGGCCGAGATGGCGGAAGGCGTGGGGCGTCAGCACGCGGCCGCGCGGCGTGCGCTGAATGAGCCCGCGCTGGATGAGGAAGGGCTCGATGATCTCCTCGATGGCGTCGCGCGGCTCGGACAAGGCCGCCGCGATGGTCTCGATGCCCACGGGGCCGCCCGAAAAGTTCGTCGCCACCATGGTGAGGTATTTGCGGTCCATCACGTCGAGGCCGACGGGGTCCACGTCGAGGAGGCGGAGCGCGCGGTCGGCGATCTCGCGCGTCACCGTGGGCGAGCCGTCCACGATGGCGAAGTCGCGCACGCGGCGGAGCAAGCGGCCCGCGATGCGGGGCGTGCCGCGGGAGCGCCGGGCGATCTCGTTCGCGCCGTCGTCCGACATGCCGATGCCGAGCACGCGGGCGCCGCGCTTCACGATGCTCTCGAGTTCGTCCACCTCGTAGAACTCAAGCCGGATCGGGATGCCGAAGCGGTCGCGCAAGGGGGTGGTCAGGAGACCCGCACGGGTGGTGGCGCCGACCAGCGTGAACTTCGGCAATTCGATCTTCACCGAGCGCGCGGCCGGGCCTTCGCCGATGATGAGGTCGAGCTGGTAATCCTCCATGGCGGGATAGAGGATTTCCTCCACGGCCGGGTTGAGACGGTGGATCTCGTCGATGAAGAGAACGTCGCGCTCCTCCAGGTTCGTGAGCTGCGCGGCGAGGTCGCCGGCCTTTGCGATCACGGGGCCGGAGGTGGAGCGGAAATTCACGCCGAGCTCGCGCGCCACGATCTGGGCGAGTGTGGTCTTGCCCAAGCCCGGAGGCCCGACGAAGAGCACGTGATCGAGGGCATCGCCGCGGGTTTTCGCGGCGTCGATGAACACCTGCAGATTGGCGCGGGCGGCGCGCTGTCCGGTGAAGTCGGACAGCGCGAGCGGACGCAGGGACGTTTCGAGATCGTCCTCGCGCTTTTCAGGGGTGACGAGGCGGGTCGGGTTGGCCACGGGATGTTCCGATCAGAGAGGTGTCAGCGGGCGAGTTCGCGAAGCCCGAGGCGAATGAGCGTCTTGGCCTCGGCGCCCTCGCCCGCGCTCTTCATGGCGGCGGCAATGGCGGCGGAGGCCTGGATCTGCGGATAGCCGAGATTGACGAGGGCGGAGACCGCATCCGACACCGGCTGCGGCGCGGAGCGGTCCTCCACGGCATCGGTGAGGCGGATGAGCGCCGGATCGACGGAAGCATAGGCCGGCGCCTTGTCCTTCAGTTCCGCCACGATGCGGGCGGCGAGCTTCGGGCCGACGCCGGGCCCGCGCGCCACGCTCGCCTTGTCCCCGGTGGCGATCGCGGTCGCGAGCTGCCCGGGCTCCAGCACCGAGAGGATGCCGAGCGCCACCTTGGAGCCCACGCCCTGCACGGATTGGAGCAGACGGAACCACTCCCGCTCCGCGTCCGAGCGGAAGCCGTAGAGGCGGATCATGTCCTCGCGCACATGCGTCTCGATGGAGAGCGTCGCGGCCTCGCCCAGGGAGGGCAGCTTCTGCAGGGTGCGCGCGGAGCAATGGACCACGTAGCCGACGCCCTGCACGTCCACGATCACGAAGTCCTCGCCATAGGCATCCACGATGCCCTTGAGCTTGCCGATCATCTGTCTGTCCTCGTGAGCCGCTCCGCCGCACCCATGCGTGGGCGCTGACGGCAGCGGCAGCGGTCGGGACGCCTTCGCGCTTGCCGCTTGTTTTTAGGAGTGTTGAGCCCCGTCCGAGCCCGCTCGTCCCCCACGCGGGCAATAGGATTGTCTACCCTCATATAGGATAAAGCAGTCGCAACCGCGAGGCTCGCACGACGTGCCCAAGTGACGCAAGAAGCCGACGCAGGAAGCGTCGTTTCAGACCAACAGGCTCTTGCGCAGGAGGGTGGCCTTGCGGTGGTGGGCGTGGGCGATGGCGATGGCGAGCGCATCGGCCGCGTCGGCGCTTTTCGCGTCCGATTTCGGCAGCAGGATGCGGACCATGGCCTGGACCTGATCCTTCTCGGCGTGACCGACGCCCACCACCGTTTTCTTCACCTGGTTGGCCCCGTACTCGGCCACCGGGATGCCGAGGAGCGAGGGCACGAGGAGCGCCATGGCACGGGCATGGCCGAGCTTGAGGGTGGCCTGCGCGTCCTTGTTGACGAAGGTTTCCTCCACCGCGACCTCATCGGGGGCCCAGGAGGTCACCACCTCCATGATGCGGTCGTGGAGCTGCTTCAGGCGCAGCGCCAGCGACAGGTCCCCGTCCGAGGTCACCACCCCGCAGGCCACGTAGGAGAGCTTCGTGCCCTCGCTCACGATGAGCCCCCAGCCCGTCTTGCGGAGGCCGGGATCGAGGCCGAGGATGCGGATGCGGTCGGTCAAGAAAGGCTCTCCAAAGTCCCCTCTCCCCGCAAGCGGGGAGAGGGGGCTAATCACCCCGCCATCTTCTGCATGAGGGCGTCGGAGATCGCGAAGTTGCCGTAGACGTTCTGTACGTCGTCGTGCTCCTCGAGGGTCTCCATGAGGCGCATGAGCTTCTCGCCGGATTCGTCGTCCACCGCCACGGTGTTCTGCGGTTTCCAGACAAGGGCCGATTTCTTGGGCTCGCCGAAGCGGGCCTCGAGGGTCTTGGTGACCTCGCCCAAGGCCGTCTGCTCGCAATAGATCTCGTGGCCGTCCTCCGACGAGACCACGTCGTCGGCGCCGGCCTCGATGGCGGCTTCGAGCATCGTGTCGGCGTCGGCGACCTCCGCTTTGAACTCCACCACGCCCACGCGATCGAACATGAAGGCGACGGCGCCGGTTTCGGCCAGGTTGCCGCCGCTCTTGGTGAAGTAGGAGCGGATGTCGGAGGCCGTGCGGTTGCGGTTGTCGGTCATGGCCTCGACGATGAGGGCCGCGCCGCCGGGCCCGTAGCCCTCGTAGCGGATCTCGTCGTAGTTCTCGCCCTCGCCGCCCGCGGCCTTGTTGATGGCGCGCTGGATGTTGTCCTTGGGCATGTTCTCGGCCCGGGCCGCGAGGATGGCGGCGCGCAGGCGCGGGTTCATGGCGGGATCGGGCAGGCCCATCTTGGCCGCCACCGTGATTTCGCGGGCGAGCTTGGAGAACAGCTTCGAGCGGATCGCGTCCACGCGACCCTTGCGGTGCATGATGTTCTTGAACTGGGAATGTCCGGCCATCGAGGGCTCCGTTCGGGCCGCGCGCCAGGCGCCGGCGGCCACCGGGTGATCTGATGGCCGGCTTATAGGATGCGACCGGCCCAAGGCAAAGGGCCTTCGCCGGGATCCAGCCCCTCTCCCTCCCTTCAGGGGAGGGGTGTTCGCCGCCAAGCGAGCTCTAGGCCCGATGCTGCAGGATGCGCTTCGCGCAACACCCCACCCCTCCCCCCTCCCCTGAGGGGAGGGGTCACGAGCAGCTTGCCGAGGCGAGACCTAGAACCCGAACCAGCTCGTCAGCGCCGCGGCGGCGAGGTGGTAGGCCGCGCCGGTGACGGCGGCCGTGTAGGCGAAGCCCGCAAAGCCGATGAGCGCGCCGCCGACGAGGAGAAGACCGTCCTCTTCCATGACGGCGATGGAGACGATCACGAGGGCGATGGAGGGCGGGAAGTTGGTGCCCGGGAACGGGATCAGCACCGAGACCGCCACGAGGATGGCGAAGAGCCCGATCATCCGGTCGCCGACGGACGAGAAGAGCCAGGTGTGGCGCGGCTTACAGAAGGCCTCGAGCCGCTGCATCTTGGGCTCGGCGAGGTCGATGAGGCGGCGGAAGGTGGCCACCGACACGGTGCGCCGCAGGATGAAGTCGGGCAGCCAGGGCCGGCGATGGCCGAGCAGCATCTGGATGCCGAAGAGCAGCACCGGCGTGCCGACGACGCCCGCGAGGCCCGGAGGAGCCGGCACGCAGTTCGGCAGGCTGAAGAGGATGAGCACGAAACCGAAGGCGCGCTCGCCGAAGGCCTCCAGGATCTGCCGCAGGGTGATGGTCTCGCCCTCGGCAGCCTCGATCACGGAGCGCAGGACCGCCGAGGCGCTGCGGGGGTGGACGGGGACGCCGCCCCGGCCACGGACGGGCCCCTCTTCCGGGGGAGCAACCCCGGGCTCGGGCGCAACCGACACGTCGGCCGACAGGGACGCCGCGGACGGGCCGTTTGCAACCGCGGGGCCGTCGTTGTCGGCCACAGGCGCGATCTTGGCTGGGCCGTTCGGGGTCATGCGTTCGTCCACGTCCGCCGACGGGGACGCCACGGCCAAGCCGGTTCTGGAGGTCATAGGCGCCTAGATGGGAGGGGATTGCGGCGAAGCAAAGGTATGGGAAGCGCGGCAGGCCCGCCGGGAGCTAAGACCAACGGCGAAGCTGGACCGGTGCGGCAGAGCCGCCACAGGTTCAGTCCCAGAACCGAGGCCAGGTTTCCTCCAGGCCCGGACCGAGGCGCACGGGGGAGACCCGAACCGCGAGGCCGGTGCGATCGTCCGTCTCGACGGCGATGCCGCAGAGCGTTCCCTCCCCGGCGGCCGGTTCGAGGCGGGTGCCCGGCGTCTTCTGCAGGAAGCGGCGCAGGGGTTCATCCCGCTGCATGCCCAGCACCGAATCGTAGTCGCCGCACATCCCCGCATCGGAGAGGTAGGCGGTGCCGGCCGGGAGCACCCGGTGATCGGCGGTGGGCACATGGGTATGGGTGCCGACGACGAGGGAGGCGCGGCCGTCGCAGAAATAGCCCATGGCCTCCTTCTCGCTCGTGGCCTCCGCGTGCATGTCGACGATCACCGCATCCGCGACCTGGCCCAGCGGGCAGGCTTCGAGTTCGCGGTCCACGGCCGCGAAGGGGTCGTCCAGCGGGTCCATGAAGAGGCGGCCCATGGCGTTGACCACGAGCACGCGGCGACCGGAATGGGTGTCGATCAGGTTCGCACCGCGCCCGGGGGTGCCGGGCGGATAGTTCACGGGCCGGATGAGGCGCGGCTGGCGCTCGATGAAAACGAGGGCCTCGCGCTGATCGAAGGAATGGTTGCCGAGCGTGATGGCGTCGGCGCCGGCGGCCAGGACCTCGTCGCAGATCGCCTCCGTGATCCCGAAGCCCCCGGCGGCGTTCTCGCCGTTGATCACCACGCAATCGAGGCGCCAGCGCTCGCGCAAGGCGGGCAGGCGCTCCGTCACCGCGTTGCGGCCCGGCCGGCCCACGATATCGCCGAGGAAAAGGATGCGCATGAGAGGTCTCGAAGGAACGGCCCCTCATGTCAGAGGATCGGCCCGCGTCAAAGCGCTTTTGCGACGCTTACACCCCAAGAGGCTGGCTCACAAAAGCTCATCCCACCCACTCCCTCATCCTGAGGAGGACCGCAGGTCCGTCTCGAAGGAGGGCTCCAGTTCGCTCGCGGGTTCTGGAGCCCTCCTTCGAGACGGACCTGCGGTCCTCCTCAGGATGAGGGAGTGGGTGGGAGGTCCGGTCCTGTAACAGGCCAGCCTCTAAGGTCGGATCACCTCGGTCTCGGTGACGATCACGGCAAGCGGCTGATCGTGCGCCTCGGTGGGCACGCGCTCCACCTCCTGGACCCCGAAGGCGAGGCCGACCGCAAGCACCGGATGGTGCGCGGAGAGCGCCGCGATGGAGCGGTCGAAATGGCCCTTGCCGTAGCCGATGCGCCCGCCCCGCCGGTCGAAGGCGGCGATCGGCACGAGGAGCGCTTTCGGGAAACATTGCGGCGCGTCGGGGCCGGGCTCGCGCACGCCGAAGCCGCCCTTGATGAGCACGTCGCCCGGGCGCCATTCGCGCCAGCTCAGGTGGGGGTGGAGGATCTGCGACAGGGCCGCGATCTGGCCCCGCTTCACGAGCCCGCGCAGGATCGGGCGCGGATCGACCTCGCTGCGGATCGGCCAATAGCCGCCGACGGGCTGGAGGTCGCGAAGTTCGGGAAGGGCGAGAACCTGGTCCGCGATGGCGCGGGAGGCCTGCTGGCGCCATGCCTTCTCGAGGGCGTTGCGCCGCTCGAACGCCTCGAGCCGCAGCTGCTCTTTGCGAGCCGCAGGCGTGTCGGAGGCAGAGGGTTCAGCCATGAAAAGATGAGTGCGGAGCCACGATAGCCGTCGGAGAAACGATCCCGGGAACCTACAGCGTAGGTGGGCGCCGTTTGTCCCGGTCCACGGACCGGGTCAGGTACAGCTCCCGTTGGGATCGATAAGGCCCCGGGGAATATGAACTCCTAACGCGCCCCGCAGCCCCGCCCCTCTTATGTAGGGATTCTGCGCCCCGGAGGGAAGGGCCTTCGTCCCTCCCCGCCAGGGGAGGGTGGCGCCAACGCGCCAGCGTTGGTGACGGGTGGGGTGGAAGCACCCACCTCCCCGCCTTGAGCTCTCATCCCACCCGACCTCGCTTCGCGAGGCCACCCTCCCTTAGGCCAAGGAGGGACGGTGCCTATTCCTCGTCGTCGTCCTCGTCCGAGCGCTTGAGCTGCTTCAGCTTGGCGAAGACCGAATCCACGTCGATGTCTTCCTCGCGGGCCGGGCGCGCGGCGGGGCGGTCGGCGAAGGGATCGCGCTCCTCCTCGCGGGCCGTGGTGACCTCGGCCGGCATGAGGGTCTGGCCACCCTCCTGCGCCTCCACCTGCGGACGATCCTTGGCGGAGCGCTGCACCTCGAAATCGAGGTCGAGCTGCGAGCAGAGGCCCAAGGTCACGGGGTCCATGGGCGCGAGGCTGGTGGAGTTCCAGTGGGTGCGCTCGCGGATCTGCTGGATCGTGGTCTTGGTGGTGCCCACGAGTCGCATGATCTGCGCGTCCTTGAGCTCCGGATGGTTGCGGAGCAACCACAGGATGGCGTTCGGGCGGTCCTGGCGGCGCGACACGGGGGTGTAGCGCGGGCCCTTCTTGGTGCGCTTGACTTCCGGCAGCTTCACCTTCGATTCCGCCATCTTGAGGCGGTAGTTGGCGTTGCCCTGGGCCTTCTCGATCTCCTCGCGGGTGAGCTGACCGCTCGCCACCGGGTCCATGCCCTTGATGCCGGCCGCGACTTCGCCGTCGGCGATGCCCTTCACCTCGAGCGGGTGAAGCTTGCAGAAATCGGCGATCTGGTCGAACGACAGCGAGGTGTTCTCGACCAGCCACACGGCCGTGGCCTTCGGCATCAACGGTCCCTGGGACATGCAATCCTCCTCAAAAAGGCCGGGCGCTGGGGCAGCGCCGCACGGCAAAAGGCTCTCGCGCTCCGGCCCGGCGGGAGCCGGAGCATCTCTACTCACCATGTGAGGGAAACAAGCCGATTATAGGGACCCGGGCCCGGGCTTGCAATTGAAAGCTCCCCGCAAGGAGCGGCTTCGAGGGGCTTATCCGGTCCTATGGCGCTCTCCCTCCCTTCAGGGGAGGGTGGCACGCGTGAGCGTGACGGGTGGGGTGTTCGCCGTCAGGCGAGTTCTGGCCACCATCGTGCCGGATGCGCTTCGCGCAACACCCCACCCCGACCCCTCCCCTGAAGGGAGGGAGAGTGCAGGGGGAGCGGCATCGCGAGTGCCCGAACTCACATCGTCAGCACGATCTTGCCGATGTGCTCGCCGCCATCCATCCGGGCATGGGCGTCGCGGACCCGGTCGAGGGAGAAGGTCGAATCCATCACGGGCCGGCAGCGCCCCTGCGCCAGGAGCGGCAGCACCCGCTCCTCCAGGGCCCGGGCGATGAGCGCCTTTTCGGCCACGCTGCGGATGCGCAGGGTCGAGCCCGTATGGGTGAGACGCTTCAGCATGAGGCGGCGGAAATCCACCTCCACCTTGCTGCCCTCGAGGAACGCGATCTGGACGATGCGCCCGCCCTCGGCCGCGGCCTCGTGGTTGCGGGGGATGTAGGAGCCCCCGACCATGTCGAGGATCACGTCGGCCCCCTGCCCGCCCGTCACCGCCTTCACGCCCTGGACGAAATCGGCTTCGCGGTAGTTGATCGCGAGATCGGCGCCGAGCGTCAGGCAGGCATCGCATTTCTCGGGCGATCCGGCGGTGGCGATCACCCGCGCCCCGAAGGCCTTGGCGAGCTGGATCGCCGTGGTGCCGATGCCGGAGGTACCGCCATGGACGAGGAGGGTTTCGCCCTCTTTGAGCCGCCCGCGCTCGAACACGTTGGTCCAGACCGTGAAGTAGGTTTCCGGGATGCCGCCCGCCTCCGGGGCCGAGATACCGTCGGGGATCGGCAGGGCGTTAGTCTCGTGCACCACCGCATACTCGGCATAGCCCCCGCTCGCCACGAGGCCCATGACGGGGGCGCCGACGGAAAAGCGCGCGGCGCCGGGGCCCGCGGCGACCACCTCGCCGGCGATCTCGAGGCCGAGCACGTCGGAGGCGCCGGGCGGGGGCGGATAATGGCCCTGGCGCTGGAGCACGTCGGGGCGGTTCACCCCGGCGGCCGCGATGCGGACGAGGATCTCGCCCTCGCCGGGCTCCGGCACGGGCCGTTCCACGATCTCCAGAGCCTCGGGGCCGCCGCCCTTCGGGGCGGTCACGGCGCGCATGGTCGAGGGCAAGGCAGTCATGGACGATCCTCCTTGGTACCGCTCCTCGACGGCCCGGCAGGGCCGGCCGCGCGGGAGCAGGGCTGTCCGCACGCGATGGCACGGCAGGGCCGACGATGACAAGTCGTCACAGGCGGGCGGGCACGGCGTTGGCAAGCCCGCCTCCTCGCACTAACCTTGCAGCGGTTCACAGGAGGGTGCAGATGGCCATCGATCTCTTCGCCGACCTGGAGCCGCGGGTGAAACCCGCCGGCCACGAAGTGGGCCAGGACCTCTCGACCCTCTCGATTCACGAACTCGACGAGCGCATTGCGGTGCTGGAGCGCGAGATCGCGCGGCTGAAAGAAGCCCGCGCCGCGAAGGAAGACTCGCGCGCGGCCGCGAGCGCCTTCTTCAAGGTCTAGCGCTCGCGAGCCCCGCTTTCGGCTGCATTGAAGCGCGGCCGTTAACCAGGCTTTAACGGTTAAGATTTACCTCTTGGGGCGTCCAGGCTTCTGGATGTCGAGTGGCTCCTGTCCACTCTGTTTGACGCCTCCCTGTTAAGGACTTTCGAGCCGCCGCAAGGCGGCTCTTTTTCTATCGGCAGCGCGTCGCCCGGCCACCGGAACGCCCCGCGTTCGGCCCGGGCTTCGACGCAAGCCGCGCCCGGGTTGACGGAATGCCTTGCATTCGAGCGATCCTCCACAGGGTTAAGGTTAAAGAAGCCTTACTGCGGCGCCCGTCCCGGAGCCGCTCTATAAGCACCCCATGACGCGTATCGCTCCGGGCTCCTCAGCCGCGGGAGCCTTCCAGGGGAGCCGAGTTTGGGCGAGCGAGACCTGTTCAGGCACGGTGCCGGAGAGCCCGCCGATTTCGGCCGCTCCTTCGTGCACTCCGAGGCCTTCAAGGCGCTGTTCCGGGAGGGCATGGAGCTGGTCGAGCAGGCCGCGACCTACCTCGACGGGGCCGGCCGCCGCGAATCCGGGCAGCTCGGCTCCCGGGCCTCCTTCGTCTACGCCACGGAGAGCATGCGGCTCACCACGCGGCTGATGCAGATCGCCTCCTGGCTTCTGGTCCAGCGCGCGGCCTCCGAGGGCGAGATCAGACCCGCCCAGGTGCTCCAGGAGCGCGAAAAGCTGCGGACCGGCGCCCAGGCGACGGCGGGCGCCACGGACCCGGCCGCCTTCGAGGAGTTGCCGCGTGGCTTCCGCAATCTGGTCGGCCTCTCGGCCCGGCTCCACGCCCGCGTGCTCCACATCGATCTCCTCATCGAGGAGGAGCGCCCGCCGGCACCACAGCCGACCGAGAACCCCGTGGCGGCCCAGCAATCCCTCATCGCCCGCGCCTTCGGTGCGGAGCAGGGCTGACATCTGCGGGCGGGCGCAGCGACCCGAAACGAAAAAAGCCCCGCTAGAGCGGGGCTTTTTGCTGGAAAGACGAGGCCCGGGGGCCGGCCTTACTTCTTGCCGAGGCCCAGATTGCCGAACTTCGAGTTGAAGCGCGACAGGCGGCCGCCGCGGTCCAGCAGCTGCTGGGTGCCGCCGGTCCAGGCCGGGTGGGTGTTCGGGTCGATGTCGAGGTTGAGGGTGTCGCCCTCTTTGCCGTAGGTCGACCGGGTGGTGTACTCGGTGCCGTTGGTCATCACCACCTTGATGAAGTGGTAGTCGGGGTGGTCCGTGTCCTTGCGCGCCATTGCAAAATCCTCTGTGCGGCCGACCGATGCGGCGGCCCGCAGCCTGTATTCGAGCCTGTCTTGGAAAGATCGCGGGCCTATAGCTCACTTGAGACGATGAAACAAGCGGGCCGCCTGCTGCCCAAGCCCTCTGCGGCAGCCTTCCCCCTTCAAGGCGGGGCGCTGACGCCTTAGAACGGTTCCAATGGCCGCCCCGTCCGACATCTCGCCCCGCCCCAAGGCGGCCCTGAGCGCCTTGAGGCCGCTCGTGCCCTTCGGCCTCGCTTACAAGGGCCGCATCGCGGCGGCGCTCGCGGCCCTCGTGGTCGCTTCCGCGGCCACGCTTGCTGTGCCCCTCGCGGTGCGGCGGGTGGTGGATCACGGCTTTTCCGAAGGCAGCGGCGAGCTCATCGATGCCTATTTCGGCATGCTGATCCTCCTGGTCGGCGTGCTGGCCTTGGCCAGCGCGGCCCGCTCCTATTTTGTGATCACGCTAGGCGAACGGGTGGTCGCGGACCTGCGCGCCGCCGTGTTCCGGCATCTCACCACCCTCGATCCCGCCTTCTTCGACGCCACGAAATCGGGCGAGATCGTCTCGCGGCTCACCGCCGACACCACCCAGGTGAAGTCCGCCTTCGGGGTCAGCGTCTCGATCGCGCTCCGCAACGCCTTTCTCTTCTTCGGTGCCATCGCGCTGATGATCTGGACGAGCCCGAAGCTCTCCGCCCTCGTGCTCCTCGCCATTCCGGTCATCGTGGTTCCGCTCATCGTCTCGGGCCGCACCGTGCGCCGCCGCTCCCGCGCCGCGCAGGACCGCCTCGCCGATGCCTCGGCCTATGCCGCGGAAGCGGTTGGGGCCGTCCGGACCATGCAGGCCTTCGGCATGGAGCGCTTCACGGCCTCGCGCTTCGCGACCGCCGCCGAGGAGGCTTTCGACGCGGCCCGGGTCTCCACCAAGGCGCGCTCGCTGCTCACGGGCACCGCGATCTTCCTCGTCTCCGCGAGCGTAGTCGGCGTGCTCTGGTACGGTGCCCAGGAGGTGCTCGCCGGCACCATGACGGCGGGGCGCCTGTCGCAATTCGTGCTCTACGCCGTGTTCGCGGCGAGCTCCTTGGGCCAGCTCTCCGAGGTCTACGGCGAGTTGGCCCAAGCCGCCGGCGCCGCCGAGCGCCTCGGCGAAATCCTCCAGACGAAGCCCGCCATCGCGGCGCCCGCCCGTCCGCGGCCGTTGCCGGAGCCCTCGCCGGGCACGGTGGCCTTCGAGGACGTGCGCTTCGCCTATCCGACCCGGGAGGCGCAGGCCGCCCTCGACGGGCTCTCCTTTGCCCTGCGCACGGGCGAGCGCGTGGCCCTTGTCGGCCCCTCGGGAGCGGGCAAAAGCACCGTGCTGCAACTGCTCCTGCGGTTCTACGACCCGCAAGGCGGGCGCGTTCTCGTGGACGGCGTGCCGGTCGCGGAGGCGGATCCGGTGGCCCTGCGGAGCCGCATGGCGCTGGTGCCCCAGGAGCCCACGATCTTCGCGAGCACGGTGGCCGAGAACATCCGCTACGGGCGCCTCGATGCGTCCGACGAGGAGGTGCGCGAGGCGGCGCGGCTCGCCTCGGCCCATGCCTTCATCGCCGCCCTGCCGGACGGCTACGACACCACCATCGGCGAGCGGGGCGTGACGCTCTCGGGCGGGCAGCGCCAGCGCATTGCGATCGCCCGCGCGATCCTGAAGGACGCGCCGATCCTGCTGCTGGACGAGGCCACCTCGGCGCTAGATGCGGAAAGCGAGCGCGCGGTCCAGGAGGCGCTCGACCGGCTCATGCAGGGGCGCACCACCCTCGTAATCGCCCATCGCCTCGCCACCATCCGCTCCGCCGACCGCATCCTCGTGCTCGACCAGGGGCGGATCGCCGAGGACGGCACCCACGACAGCCTGCTCGCCAAGGGCGGGCTCTATGCTCGATTAGCCCGGCTGCAATTCACCACCGAGGGCAGAGCGGAAGCTGCCGAGTAAGCGCACCGCGCCTGCCAATCTCGATTGGGTAGGCGGTAGCAGGACGCAAACGAAAACGGCCCGGCAGGAGCCGGGCCGCTCGTCACGAGGGGCGGATGCTTAGTTGCAGGTCGTGACCTTGCGGGTGCGCATTACGCCGTTGACCAGGACGCGGCGGGTGCGGGTCTCGCACACCTCGTCGTCGTTGTCCTCTTCGACGATCACGCGACGGGCCTGCGAGCGACGCTCGATGACGCGGCGCTCGATGCGCCGGTCGTCGTCACCCACGCGCACGCCGCCGGGGCCGACCGAAATGCCGAAACCCTGGGCCTGAGCCGGGGCAGCCGAAAGAGCAGCAGCGCCGAGGATCGCCACGGCGGCAGACGAAGTCAGAAAAGCTTTGAACATGACGAACTCCTAGAGCCTATCTGCGAAGTAGAACGCAGGCCCAAGGTGAGCTGTTCCGGGCAAAATCACGCAGGTGTGACCCGCCGCCTCAAAGCTTGACGGCAAGCTCGGCGGTTGGGGCGGTTTTTAGCGCTCCGTGAGCTTCAGCTCGA
Organism: Microvirga sp.; assembly: GCA_035944635.1. GTDB lineage: Bacteria > Pseudomonadota > Alphaproteobacteria > Rhizobiales > Beijerinckiaceae > Microvirga. The sequence goes on along the minus strand of DASZAZ010000068.1, from coordinate 128,731 downwards.
TCCGGCGATTGCGCGTAAAGGCCTCTTCCGTGGTGCCGGGGTCGATGGGCTGGAACTCGCCGAAGCCGGCGGCGACGAGGCGCTGCGGCGGCACCCCGCGGGAGATCATGTACTGCACCACCGCGATGGCGCGGGAGGCGGACAGCGCCCAGTTGTTGGGGAATTGGAAGGTTGCGATCGGCCGCTGGTCGGTGTGGCCGTCGACGCGCAGCACCCAGGGGATATCGGGCGGGATCTGCCGCTCCAGCTCCTGGAGGAGCGCCGAGATCCGGTCGAGTTCCGCCGCGCCCTCCCCGCGCACCACCGCCTGCCCCCGTTCGAAGAAGAGTTCGGAGGGGAACACGAAGCGGTCGCCGACGATGCGGATGTCGGTGCGGTTGCCCAGAATCTGCCGCAGGCGCCCGAAGAAGTCGGAGCGGTAGCGGGCGAGTTCCTGCACCCGTTGGGCGAGGGCCACGTTGAGGCGGCTGCCGAGATCGGCTACGCGGGCCTGGCTCTCCCGGTCCCGCGCCTCGGAGGCCGCGAGCGCGTCTTCCAGGGCCGCGAGCTGCCGGCGCATGGCGGCGATCTGCTGGTTGAGAAGCTCCACCTGGCTCAACGCCCGGCCCGTGGCCTGACGCTCGGATTCGAGGGCCGCGTTGAGTTCGCCCGCGCGATTTTCCGCGGTGCTGCCCGAGGCGATCACGCCCTGCAGGCGCGAGCGCTCGGCTTCCGCGGCCCGCAACGTGGTCTGCAGGCCCGCGACGTTCTCCTCCAGGGAGCGCCGTCCCGAACGTTCCAGGGCGAGGAGGTCCGTGAGTTCGGCGATCTGCCGGTTCAGGCGGTCGAGCACCGTGTCGCGGCTCGACAGCTCGCGGGCGAGGAAGAACTGGCCCAGCATGAACACGGAAATCATGAAGATGATGGCGAGCAGCAGGGTCGACAGGGCATCGACGAAGCCCGGCCAGTAATTGTACTCGCGTTGGCGTCCCCGCTGACGGCCTCCTATGGCAGGCATGAGCGGCCTCCCATCGGCGCGACGCGCATCGGCCGATCAGGTCCGGCCGCCGCGCTCTCGGCCCCCCTCTCGGCCCCCTCAAGCCGGTTCGCCCTCACGACGCCCGGTGCGGCCCGCATCAACCGATCCTCTCGCGGGAGAGGCGGTCGAGCACCTGCTTCAGCTCCTTCTCGCGGGCGGCCTGGGCCTCCACCCAATCGCGGATCATCTGCTGCTCGGCGCGCATATGCTGCACGAGACCCTGGATACCCTCGGCGAGGTTCGCCATGGCCTGCGTCGCCGCTCGCCCGCTGCCGCTGTCGTTGAGGGTGGTGGCGAGCCGGTTCAGCACCGCCGTGAGATCGGGCCCGCCGGCCCCGGCGCGGAGCGCGAGTTCGGAGCCCGCATCGGTCGTGGAGATGGCGAGCCAATCCTCCAGCTCCGTGTAGAAGCGGCTCTGGGCCTGGCCGGCCTGGAGATCGAGGAAGCCCAGCACCAGGGAGCCCGCGAGGCCAAAGAGCGAGGCCGAGAACGAGAGACCCATGCCCTGGAGGGGCCCTGCGAGCGCGTTCTTCAATTCATCGAAGAGCACGGCGGCGTCCTGCCCCGTGCGCAGCGAGGCGATGATGCGCCCCACCGAGCCCACGGTTTCGATGAGACCCCAGAAGGTGCCCAGCAACCCGAGGAACACGAGCAGGCCCGCGAGGTAGCGCAGGATCTCGCGGCTCTCGTCCAGGCGGGCACCCACGGAATCGAGAAGCGAGCGGGTGGTGGCGACCGAGAGCGCCGACCGGCTCGAGCGGTTGGCGATGAGCGCCGCCATGGGCGCCAGCAGCGTCGGCGAGGCCGCCTGCGGCACCAGGCCTTCCTCGGCCTGCCGCAGGGTGTTAACCCAGCGCACCTCCGGAAAGAGGCGCCACACCTGCCGGATGGCCAGGATGATGCCGATGCCCATGAGGCCGAGGATGAGGCCGTTGAGCCCGGGATTGGCCATGAACGCGGACCAGATCTGCCGGTACAGGATGAACGCAATGAAGCCCGCGAGCACCAGGAACACGGCCATGCGGATGAGGTAGATCCGCGGCGGGGTGAGGGGTTGCGCGTCCCTGTCCATGATGATCCTGGTCGGGGCCTGCATCCGACGCGGGTTGCGTCGGCAGTCCCGGTTGAAGCCTGCCCCAATGTGGCTGCGTCGCGGCGAGCGATCAAGCTGACCGCGCAAGCTGACCGCGACGGAGCCTCCCGCACCAACCCTAGCGGTTGGCCTGCTTCAGCAGTTTGACGAGTTCGCGATGCAGGGTTTCGTTGCCGCAGGCGATGCTCTGCGTTTTCAGCGGATCGGAGCCGCCGTCCGCGTCGGAGACGAAGCCGCCGGCCTCGCGGATCATGATGATCCCGGCCGCCATGTCCCAGGAATTGAGCCCGCGCTCCCAATAGGCGTCGACGCGCCCGCAGGCCACGTAGGCGAGGTCGAGGGCCGCGGAGCCGAGGCGGCGCATGCCTCCGGCCTGGGCCATCACGACCGCGGCCTCTTTCAGGAATTGCGGGTGGTTGCCCCGGCCCACATGGGGAAAGCCGCACACCACGAGGGCATCGGCCATGTCGGAGCGGGCGGCGACGCGGATGCGGCGGTTGTTGAGGTAAGCCCCTTGGCCCCGCTCGGCGATGAACATCTCGTCCTTCGCTGGATCGTAGATCACGCCGGCCACCATCTGCCCGTCGCGCTCGAGCCCGACCGAGATGCAGAATTGCGGCAGGCCGTGGAGGAAGTTCGTGGTGCCGTCGAGGGGGTCGATGTGCCAGCGGTGGCTCCGGTCCGTGCCCTCCACGATCCCGCTCTCCTCCATGACGAGGCCGTAGCCGGGGCGGGCCTTTTCGAGCGCGTCGCGCAGGATCTGCTCCGCCTTGCGGTCCGCCGCGGACACGAAGTCGCCCGGCCCCTTGCGGGAAACCTGCAGGTTCTCGACCTCGCCGAAATCGCGCTTCAGCGAACGCGACGCCTTCATTACGGCGTCGGTCATCACGGTCATTACAGGCGAACGGATCATCGGTGGACTCTCGAAGAAGAGGGGACAGGCAACGGCACTAGACGACCACAGGACCGGAGGGAGATCGCGGACGCCTGGGAGACGGAGGCGTCATCACGGGCGAGCGGATCATTGATGAGGTCCCTTGCGGACAATGGAAAAGAGCGGGCAGGCCCGGCTCCACACCATGGGGGAGCCGGGGCGTCAAGCAGTCACGGGGAATGCGGAACGGGGAGCGCGGTTCCCCTAGAGGGCGGCGGAGCGCTCCGCGGCGATCTTCTCGGCCCGGGCGCGGTCGTCGGGCGAGAGATCCTTGAGCGCGTTGTCGAGCCAGGCATCGGCAAGCCCCTGCGCGGCCGCGCTGAGGTGCCAGGCCGCGGCTTCGACGCGGTTTTGCGGCACGCCGCGGCCGCCCACATAGAGGCGGGCGAGGCGGTTCTGGGCGATGGCGTTGCCCTTCAGCGCCGCGCGGCGGAAGCCCCGGGCGGCGAGCGCTTCGTTCTTCGGTACGCCGTCGCCGTTGAAGAGCAGGATCGCGAGTTCGACCTCGCCCGCGAGATTGCCGTTCCGGGCGGCGCGCTCGAACCAGCGGGCGGCCTCCGCGGGATCGCGGTTCACTCCGCGACCGCGCAGATACAGAACGCCCAGCGCATGCTGGGCATCGCCGATCTCGGCCTCGGCCGCCTTGCGCAGGAGTTCGACGGCCCGCAGGAGATCGGCCTGGGAGCCGGTGGAGAGCTTCAGGAGGGCAAGGTTGTAGGCCGCGCTCGCCTCGCCCTTCGCGGCGGCTTGTTCGAGAAACGAGAGGCCCTGGATCGGGTTCTTGGCGATGCCGCGCCCGTCCATCGCCATGAGGCCGAGGGATGCGAGCGCGTGGGCATCGCCCCGCTGCGCCGCGAGGCGGTACCACTCGGCGGCCTTGACGGGGTCCTGCGCGACCCCGAGGCCCTGGTTGAAGAGCTCGCCCAGGAGCGTCATGGCGGGCGCATCCTCGGGATTGGCTTCAAGCCGCTTCGTGGCCTCCCGCAGCGCCGTCACGTAGAGCCCTCGCTGATAGGCCCCATACGCCAGGTCGGGCTCGGGGGCCGCCTGCGCCGGCGCCACGGCCCAGAGGCCCAGCAGCAGGAGGGCGATGGGACGCCGCATCAGGAGGCGGCCTCCACGGAAGCCGCGGCGTCGAGAGCCGCGCGCACGGCAGCCGCCGGGCCTTCGGGATGGGTCCAGACCGCATCGCCCAGCGCCACGAACTCGGCGCCCGTGGCGGCAAGCGTGGCGACGGCCTCCAGGCTCGGGGCATAGGCCACGCAGGGCGTCTCGAAGATTTCGGCCCACCAGGCGGCGCGCTCCGCCACGCCCTCCAGGGCTGGCAGGGAGCCGTCGGGACGCGGCTCGCCGAACATGAGGTAATCGGCACCGGCCTCACCAGCGCTCATGGCGTCGTCCTTGGAGCGGATGGCGCCGACGCCCAGCACCCGCTCGGCCTTCAGCCGTTCGCGCAAGGGGCGCACGAGCGAGAGGCCCGCCACATGGACGCCGTCGGCGCCGCCGCGGGTCGCGACCGCAGCGCGGTCGATCTCGCCGGGCACGTCGATGACAAGCGCAGCGCCGGCCTCCTGCACCAGGGGCGCCAGCACCTTGACCGCATTGACGAGGGTGCGCTCGTCGGCGGGCGCGAAGCGGGCCAAAACGGCAGCGATCTCGCCGGCCGCGCAGGCTGCCGCGAGCCGCGGCGCGAAAGCGGCGGCGTCTTCGAGAATGGGGGTGACGAGATAGAGACGAGCGGCGGGCTCAGCCATGGCGGGACATACGCTTTGAAGGAGGGACGGCCCCGCTCATAAACGAAAACGGGGCCGTCTTGCGAGGCCCCGTTTGGAAGAGGAATGCGGCGAAAGCCTGATTGGTCTGAGGGACTCCGCGACTTGCCCTCTCCCCCCTTGTGGGGGAGAGCTGGAGAGAGGGGTATGGTCACGAGAGCGGATGTCACGAGAAGAGTTCGCTCCGCGAGCGTTCCTGCGGAACGCGGACCCCCCTCCCTACCCTCCCCCACAAGGGGGGAGGGGAATGGGGCCATGGCGTCTCGCCGGCACCCTCCCCTGAGTGGGGAGGGATCTTACTCCGCCGCCGCCCTCGTGGTCGCGAAGGTCGGGTCGAGCTCGCCGGTCTGGTAGCGCTTCGCCATCTCGCCGAGGGTGAAGACGCGCTTGATCTTGGAGGCCTGGCCCGCGGTGTTGAACTCCTGCAGGCGCTGCTTGCAGAGCTTCGCCATCGCCTCCATGGCGGGCTTCAGGTACTTGCGGGGATCGAACTCGCCCGGGTTCTCCTGCAGCACGCGGCGGATCTGGCCCGTCATGGCCATGCGGTTGTCGGTGTCGATGTTGATCTTGCGCACGCCGTTCTTGATGCCGCGCTGGATCTCCTCGACCGGCACGCCCCAGGTGGGCTTCATCTGGCCGCCGTACTGGTTGATGATGTCCTGCAATTCCTGCGGCACCGACGAGGATCCGTGCATCACGAGGTGCATGTTGGGGAGCTTCGCGTGGATCTCCTCGATCACGTTCATGGCGAGGATCGCGCCGTCGGGCTTGCGCGAGAACTTGTAGGCGCCGTGCGAGGTGCCCATGGCGATGGCAAGCGCGTCCACCTTGGTTTCGGCCACGAACTTCACGGCCTCGTCGGGGTTCGTGAGGAGCTGGTCGTGGGAGAGCTTCCCCTCGGCGCCGTGGCCGTCCTCGGCCTCGCCTTCGCCGGTTTCGAGCGAGCCCAGCACGCCGAGTTCGCCCTCGACCGAGATGCCGCCGAGATGGGCCATCTCGACCACCTTGCGGGTGACGCCCACGTTGTAATCCCAGTCGCCCGGGGTCTTGCCGTCGGCCTTCAGCGAGCCGTCCATCATCACCGAGGTGAAGCCGGCTTGGATCGCGGTCATGCAGGTGGCGGGCTCGTTGCCGTGGTCGAGGTGCACGCAGACCGGGATATGCGGATAGATCTCCGTCACCGCGTCCATCATGTGCTTGAGCATGACGTCGTTGGCATAGGAACGCGCGCCGCGCGACGCCTGGATGATCACCGGCGCATCGACCGCGTTCGCGGCCTCCATGATGGCGAGCGCCTGCTCCATGTTGTTGATGTTGAAGGCCGGCACGCCATAGGAGTGCTCGGCGGCGTGGTCGAGAAGCTGACGCAGGGTGATGCGGGCCATGGGGTTGTCCTCCCGATGTATTTCGTGTTGGCGGGTTTATTGGGTGCGGCCTTCGAGGGCGGCCACCCGCTCCTCGATCTCACGGACGCGCTCGTCGAAGTCACCAGCGGTGGCGCGCATCATGACGAGCATGCCGGCCGAGCTGCGACGCTGGTCGCGCAGGATTTTTTCAATCTTCTCGAAACGTCCCGTCGACTCTGCCCGAAAGCTCGCCAGATCCGACTGGATCGCTTTCAGGATCTCCAACGTCATGTTTTCCACGTTGTCGGTCACGGCGCGCAGGCTCAAGAAGGGGTTTTCTGACCTTTAGAATGGCGACGATCCGGCCTTTTGTCGACCGGACCGCCCGTTTTTCAGTGGTTTCTCAAGGCCTCGACGCCGGGAAGGGACTTGCCCTCCATCCATTCGAGGAAGGCGCCGCCGGCGGTGGAGATGTAGGTGAAGGCGTCCGCCACCCCCGCATGGTTGAGCGCCGCGACGGTATCGCCGCCGCCCGCTACTGACACGAGCTTGCCCTCGCGGGTGCGCTCCGCGGCGTGCATGGCCGCCGCCACCGTGCCCTGATCGAAGGGCGGGATCTCGAAGGCGCCGAGGGGGCCGTTCCACACGAGCGTCTTGGCATCGTTGATGACCGCGTTGATGCGCTCGATCGATTGCGAGCCCACGTCGAGGATCATCTGGTCCGCGGGGATCGCGTCGATGCCGTAGGTTTGGTTATGCGCTCCCGCCTTGAACTCGTAGGCGCAGACCCCGTCCACCGGCAGGATGATGGCGCAGCCCGTCTCGCGCGCCTTCTCGACGATGCGCAGCGCCGTCGCGGCGAGATCGCGCTCGGCCAGGGACTTGCCGATTTCGAGCCCCGTCGCGGCCACGAAGGTGTTGGCCATGCCGCCGCCGATCACGAGGGCATCGACCTTCGAGACGAGGTTTTCGAGCAGGTCGATCTTGGTCGAGACCTTGGCGCCGCCGACGATCGCCACCACCGGACGCTGCGGGGCCTCGAGGCCCTTGGTCAGCGCTTCGAGCTCCGCCTGCATGGTGCGGCCGGCATAAGCCGGCAGCTTGCGGGCGAGGCCCTCGGTCGAGGCGTGTGCCCGGTGCGCGGCCGAGAAGGCGTCGTTCACGTACACGTCGCCGAGCTTGGCGAGTTCGGCCACGAAAGCCGGATCGTTCTTCTCCTCGCCCGCATGGAAGCGGGTGTTCTCGAGAAGGAGCACGTCGCCGTCTTTGAGCGCATTCACGGCTCCTGCCGCCGCTTCGCCGATGCAATCGTCCGCAAAGGCCACGGGCTTGCCGAGATGCTCGGACAGCGCCTCGCCCACGGGCTTCAGCGTCTCCTTCGGATCGCGGCCCTTGGGCCGGCCGAAATGGGCGAGCAGCACCACGCGCCCGCCCTTGTCCGCGATCTCGCGGATGGTGGGCAGGATGCGCTCGATGCGGGTCGCGTCGGTGACGCGCCCGTTCTCCATCGGCACGTTGAGATCGACGCGGACGAGGACGCGTTTGCCCTTCACATCCGCCTGATCGAGGGTTCTGAATGCGGAGGCAGCCATCACCGCCCCCGTCAGATCAGCTTCGCCATGGCGACGGCGGTGTCCGCCATCCGGTTCGAGAAGCCCCACTCGTTGTCGTACCAGGACATCACGCGCACTAGCGTTCCGTCCATGACCTTGGTCTGGTCCATGTGGAACACGGAGGAATGCGGATCGTGGTTGAAGTCGATGGAGACGTTCGGCTGGTCGGTGTAGCCGAGCACGCCCTTGAGCTGCTGGTCGGCGGCGCGCTTCACGGCCTCGTTGATCTCGTCCTTGGAGGTCGCGCGCTTCGCCACGAACTTGAAGTCGATCACGGACACGTTCGGGGTCGGCACGCGGATCGACACGCCGTCGAGCTTGCCGTTGAGCTCGGGGAGCACGAGGCCCACGGCCTTCGCGGCGCCCGTGGAGGTCGGGATCATGCTCAGGGCCGCCGCGCGGGCGCGGTAGAGGTCCTTGTGCATCTGATCCAGCGACGGCTGGTCGTTGGTGTAGGAGTGGATCGTGGTCATGAAGCCCTTCTCGATGCCGACCGCATCGTTGAGGACCTTGGCCACCGGCGCGAGGCAATTCGTGGTGCACGACGCGTTCGAGATTACCACGTGATCCTTGGTGAGCTTGTCGTGGTTGACGCCGTAGACCACCGTGAGGTCGGCGCCATCCGCGGGCGCCGAGACGATGACGCGCTTGGCGCCGGCCTGCAGATGCGCCGAGGCCTTCTCCTTCGAGGTGAAGATGCCGGTGCATTCCATGGCGATGTCGACGCCGAGCTCCTTGTGGGGGAGTTCGGCCGGGTTCTTGATCGCGGTGACGCGGATGGTCTGGCCGTTGACCACGATGTTCTCGCCCTCGACCCGCACGTCGCTCGGGAAGCGGCCGTGCACGGAGTCGAAGCGCAGGAGGTGAGCATTGGTCTCGACGGGGCCGAGGTCGTTGATGGCGACCACCTGGATGTCGGTGCGGCCGCTTTCCACGATGGCGCGCAGGATGTTGCGCCCGATGCGTCCGAACCCGTTGATCGCGACCTTCACCGTCATTGTGCTCACTCCTTCAAAGCGGACGAGGCCTCTCGGGGCCTCATGGGATGTGTGGTCTCAAAGCCCGTTCCGCCACCGCTCCGACGATGAGACCGAGCCCTGCAGCCCGTTTCGCCACCCTCCGGTGCGACCGAGCCCTAGAGATTGTGCGTCCTCAGAACCCGTTCCACGATCGCCTCGGCGGTGATGCCGAAGTGGCGGTAGAGCTCCTTGTAGGGCGCGCTGGCGCCGAAACCCTGCATGCCGACGAAGATCCCGTCCGGGCCGATGAGCGCGTCCCAGCCGAAGCGCACGGCGGCTTCGACGGCCACCTTCGCGGGGGCATCGCCAATGATCGTGCGGCGGACTTGTTCGGGTTGGGCCAAGAAGAGGTCGAGCGAGGGCACCGATACAACGCGAACGGCGAAGCTTTGTTCCCCCAGAAGCCGTTGAGCTTCCAAGGCAATCTCCACCTCGGAGCCCGAGGCGAAGAGCGTGGCGCGCGCCTTGCTGTTCGCCGGCGAGAGCTCGTAGGCGCCGGTCGCGCAGAGGTTCCCGTTCGCCGCATCCTTGCGCACCTGGGGCAGGTTTTGGCGCGTGAGCGCCAGCGTCGTCGGACCGTCCGTACGCTCGAGCGCCAGCTGCCAGCACTCCGCGGTCTCGACCGCGTCCGCCGGGCGGAACACCCGCATCTTCGGCATGGAGCGCAGCGCCGCCAGGTGCTCCACGGGCTGGTGGGTCGGGCCGTCCTCGCCGAGCCCGATGGAATCGTGGGTCATCACGTAGACCGCCGGGATGCCGGCGAGCGCCGCGATGCGCATGGCGGGGCGCGCGTAATCGGTGAAGACCAGGAAGGTGGCGCCCGCCGGCACGAAGCCGCCGTGGAGCGCCATGCCGTTCATGGCCGCCGCCATGCCGTGCTCACGGATGCCGTAATGGATGTAGCGCCCGCCGAACGAGCCCGGCTGCACGGGTTGCGCGGCCTTGGTCTTGGTGTTGTTGGAGGGCGTCAGATCGGCCGAGCCCAGCACGAGTTCGGGCATCGCGGCCGTGATGGCTTCGAGCGCCAGCTCGCTCGCTTTGCGCGTCGCCACCGTCTGGGGCTCGGCGGCAAGCCGGGCCTTCAGGTCCTCGACCGCATTGGCAAGGGCTGCGGGTCGCTCGCCGCGCATGCGCCGCTCGAACTCGGCGCGCTGCTCAGCCGACAGGGCGGCCACGCGCTTCGCCCACGCCGCGCGCTCCTGGGAGCCGCGGCGGCCGGCCTCGTTCCAGGCCCCGCGGATCGCGTCCGGGATCACGAAGGGAGCATGGGTCCAGCCGAGCGCGGCCTTGGCGCCGGCCAGCTCCTCGGCGCCCAGCGGTTCGCCGTGGGCCTTGGAGGTGCCGGCTTTCTTCGGCGCGCCGTAACCGATGGTGGTCTTGCAGGCGATGAGCGTCGGGCGGTCGGAGCTTTGAGCTTCCGCGATGGCAGCGGACAGCGCCTCGGGGTCGTGGCCGTCGACGCGAACGGCGTTCCAGCCGTAAGCCTCGAAGCGCTTCACCTGGTCGACGGTATCGGAGAGCGACAGCGGCCCGTCGATGGAGATGCCGTTGTCGTCCCACAGCACGATGAGGCGGCTGAGCTTCAGGTGCCCCGCGAAGGCTGCGGCCTCGTGGGAGATGCCCTCCATGAGGTCGCCGTCGGAGGCCAACACATAGGTGTAGTGGCCGACGATCTCGTCGCCGTACTCGGCGTTCAACATGCGCTCGGCGAGCGCCATGCCGACCGCGGTGGCAAGTCCTTGGCCGAGCGGACCCGTGGTGGTCTCGACGCCCGGCGTCATGAAGTTTTCCGGGTGTCCCGGCGTCTTGGAATCGAGCTGGCGGAAGCGCTTCAGCTCGTCCACCGTCATGCCGTCCACGCCCGTCAGATGCAGCAGCGCATAGAGCAGCATGGAGCCGTGGCCGGCGGAGAGCACGAAGCGGTCGCGGTCGGGCCAGCGCGGGTCGGCGGCGTCGTATTTGAGAAAGCGGGTATAGAGGACGGTGGCGATGTCGGCCGCGCCCATGGGCAGGCCCGGATGGCCGGATTTGGCCTGTTCGACGCCGTCCATGGCGAGCGCGCGCACCGCATTCGCCAGATCGGAGTGGGTGACGCGATCGGCGGAAGCGGTGTTGGCCACGGGCGCGATGTCCAAGTGTACGGGAGGGCGCGAGGGGAGGCCCCGCGAAATTGCGGGCTCCTTACCACGCGTGACCCCCGAGTCAAAGGCAGCCGCCCGGCGCTTTCCCGCTCCACCGAACGCCCGGCCGGACAGGCGCCTGCCCCTTCCCGAACACGCGCCCAGGCAACCGCCCGCCGCCTGCGCAAGCAACCCGAGACCGGCTCGGGCGGCCGCGGAGCCCTCCCCCAGCGGTACGTTGCGGGGCCCGGCGGGCGCGCCTAGGGTGGGGCTTCTGATTCCAGACGAGCCCCGCTCGCGCATCCCGCCGGAGCCCTCAGGCGCCATGATTCCAACCCTCGACGACGCCGTCAGGCCTCGGACCCGGGGTCCCTCGTCCCTCGACGAGGCCCTGCGCCGCCTCGACACGGCCATCGGCCTTCTCGAGGCGTCCGTGGCGCGGCGGCTCGATGCCGAGCGGCGCCGCGGGGATCTCGAAACCGAACTGCAGATCATGCAGGACGACCGCTCCCGCCTTGCGCAGGAGCTCGACGGGACGCTCGCCCGCCTCAACCGCGCCGAAGCCGCCGCCCAGGACGTGGGCCAGCGGGTTCAGCGCGCGATGCTGACGATCCAGGACGTGCTGCACCGGGCGGAGGCCGAGTTCCCCGCCGACGAAGAGGCTTGAGGACAGCGCCATGCCCCAGGTGACCGTGACGATCGCCGGCAAGGCCTACCGCATGGCCTGCGCGGACGGGGAAGAGGCCCATCTCGCCGGGCTGGCCCAGCTCCTCGACGGCAAGATCGCCGAGATGCGCAAGACCTTCGGCGAAATCGGCGACATGCGCCTGCACGTGATGGCGGCCATCACCCTCGCGGACGATCTCGCGGAAGCCAGGAAGCGGATCGCGTCGCTCGAAGCGGAGCTTGCCGCCGAGCGCAACCTCGCCAGCGCCGGCGACGAGCAGGCGCAACTCCTCGAAGCGCGCCTCGCCGAGGGCGTCGGCCGCGCGGCGGAGCGCATCGAGCGCCTCGCGCGCGGGCTCAACGCCTCCGTGGCGGCGCAGGGTTAACCCGCGACGCCCATTCGGGCCTCCGCTTAAGCGGAAACACCCCGGCTCTTCAGCGCCTCCGCGATCTCGTCCAGCACCGCCGGATCGTCGATGGTGGCGGGCATGGCCCAGGCATCGCCGTCGGCGATCTTCTTCATGGTGCCGCGCAGGATCTTGCCCGAGCGCGTTTTCGGCAGGCGACCGACCGTGAGCGCAAGCTTGAAGGCCGCCACGGGGCCGATCCTGTCGCGCACCAGGGCGACGAGCTCGCGCTCGACTTCGTTCGGGGCCATCCGGACACCGGCTTTCAACACCACGAAACCGCAGGGCACCTCGCCCTTGAGGGCGTCCTTCACGCCGATGACGGCGCATTCGGCGACGGCCGGATGCGAGGCCAGAACCTCTTCCATGCCGCCGGTGGAGAGGCGGTGGCCTGCCACGTTGATGATATCATCGGTGCGTCCCATCACGTAGACATAGCCGTCCCCGTCGAGGAAGCCGGCATCCGAGGTGTTGTAGTAGCCTGGGAACGTGGTGAGATAGCTCTCGCGGAAGCGCTCGTCCGCCTGCCACAGGGTCGGCAGGCAGCCCGGCGGCAGGGGCAGCTTGATCGCGATGGTGCCCATGGTGTCGGGGGCGACGGGCTTGCCGCCCTCGTCCAGCACCTGCACGTCGTAGCCCGGCATCGGCACCGTGGGCGAGCCGTACTTCACCGGCAGGGCGCCCAGGCCCATCGGATTGCCCGCGATGCCCCAGCCGGTTTCCGTCTGCCACCAATGGTCGATCACCGGCACGCCGAGGATCTTTTCGGCCCATTGCACCGTGTCGGGGTCGGCGCGCTCGCCGGCAAGAAAAAGCGCGCGGAACCTCGACAGATCGCGCCCCTTGAGGAGATCCCCGTTCGGGTCCTCCTTCTTGATGGCGCGAAAGGCGGTCGGCGCCGTGAAGAGCGCGACGGCCCCGTGCTCGGACACCACGCGCCAGAAGGCGCCGGCGTCCGGCGTGCCCACGGGCTTGCCCTCGTAGAGGATCGTCGTGCAGCCGTGGAGCAGGGGCCCGTAGACGATGTAGGAATGGCCCACCACCCAGCCCACATCGGACGCGCACCAATAGACCTCGCCGGGCTCGACGCCGTAGAGGCCGCGCATGGACCATTTGAGCGCGACGATGTAGCCGCCCGTATCGCGGACCACGCCTTTCGGGCGCCCGGTGGTGCCGGAGGTGTAGAGGATGTAGAGCGGATCGGCGGCCGCCACCGGCACGCAATCGGCCTTCCGGCCCGCAGCCCGCGCGGCCGCAACCGTCTCGGCCCAATCCCGATCCCGGCCCGCCTGGAGCGCGGCTTCGGCCTGGGGGCGCTGGAGGACCAAGCAGGTTTGCGGCTTGTGGGACGCGAGCGCAATGGCTTCGTCCAGCAGCGGCTTGTAGGCCACCACCCTGGCGCCCTCGATGCCGCAGGAGGCCGAGAGGATCACCGTCGGCTTCGCGTCGTCGATGCGGGTCGCGAGTTCCTTCGCCGCGAAGCCCCCGAACACCACGGAATGCACTGCGCCGATGCGGGCGCAGGCGAGCATCGCGAACACGGCCTCCGGGATCATGGGCATGTAGAGGATCACCCGGTCGCCCTTGGCGACGCCGCAATCCTGGAGCACGGCCGCCAGCGTCGCGACCTCGTCCTGCAAGTCACGATAGGTGACCGTGCGCTTCGTGCCCGTCACGGGGCTGTCGTAGAGGATCGCGGCCTGCTCGGCGCGCCCGCCCGCCACGTGCCGGTCGACGGCGTTGGCGCAGGCATTCACCTCGCCGCCCGTGAACCAGCGGCCATAGACGCCGGCTTGCGGATCGAACACGCGGGCGGCGGGCTTGACCCAATCGATCTCCCGCGCAGCCTCGCCCCAGAACCCCTCCGGGTCGGCCTTCGCGCGCGCATAGACCTCGCGATAGCGGCTGCCTGTGGCGCCTTGCTCAGCCCTGGCCTGTGCCGTCATGACAGTCCCTCATGTGTTCCGAGCATGCCTTTTAGCATGGGATGGCTGCAGTGGGCGTGTTAGCAACCCCGGGCGCCGCGGTCAGCGGCGACTTTCGACGAGCCCTGCCCTCCCGCCTTGATCCACGGCAAATCCGCCGCCCGATGATGACCGATCCCCTCTCCCCCGACGCGATCCACGGCGAATCCGCGGCCCGATGATTACCGATCCCCTGTTCTATGCCGCGGCGACCCCGGCCGTGATCCTTCTCGGATTGTCGAAAGGCGGGTTCTCGGGCGTGGGCCTGCTGTCCCTGCCCCTGATGGCGCTGTTCATCTCGCCCGTCCAGGCCGCCGCCATCACGCTGCCGATCCTCATCGTCCAGGATGTGGTCAGCGTCTGGGCCTTCCGGCGCAGTTGGGACCGGCGCAACATCGTGATCCTGATCGCCGGCGCGATCGTCGGCACGCTCATCGGCTACCTCCTCGCCGCGCGGGTGTCGGACGCGGCGGTGACGCTCTCGGTCGGCGTGATCTCCATCGCCTTCGCGATCCGCCGCCTCATCGTGGAACGGCGGGAGGCCACCATTGCGGCGGCGCCGGCGGATGTGCCGCGCGGGCTGTTCTGGGGTGTCGTGACCGGCTTCACCAGCATGATTGCGCATGCGGGCGGGCCGCCCTTCCAGATTTACGTGCTGCCCCAGCGCCTGCCGCGCGACACGCTCGTGGGCACGAGCGCGGTGTTCTTCGCGCTCATCAACTGGATTAAGGTGCCGCCCTACATCGCGCTGGGCCAGTTCACCGACGAGAACCTCGGGACCTCGGCGGTTCTGTTCCCGCTCGCCATCGCCTCCACCTGGGCCGGCGTATGGCTCGTGCGGCGCGTTCCTGCAGAACGGTTCTACACCATCATCTACATCCTGCTCGTCTGCGTCGGCGCAAAGCTCGTCTACGACGGCGCGGTGGCGCTGCTCTAGTTGCCACCACGCCCTGCGCCCGCTTACGGTCGGGCGAACCAAAAGGCCGGAGAGCCCGCGCATGCAGCGCACGCCTTACGACATCGATCTCGACAAGAACCCCGCCAACTACCAGCCCCTGACGCCGCTCTCGTTCCTCGAACGGGCGGCCTCCGTGTTCCCCGATCACACGGCAATCGTCCACGGCTCCTTGCGCCGCTCCTATCGCGACTTCTACGCCCGCGCCCGGCGGCTTGCCTCGGCGCTGGCGCAGCGTGGGATCGGCCGCGGCGACACGGTGGCCGTGATGCTCTCCAACACCCCGGCGATGCTCGAATGCCATTACGGGGTGCCGATGACGGGGGCCGTGCTCAACACCCTCAACACCCGCCTCGACCCCGCGATCATCGCCTTTTCCCTCGACCACGGCGAGGCGAAGGTGCTCATCACCGACCGGGAATTTGCGAAGACCATCGCGCCGGCCCTCGACCTCGCCAAGGTGAGGCCCCTCGTGATCGACTACGACGATCCCGAATTTGTGGGCCCTGGCGACCGCTTGGGCGAGCTCGAATACGAGGAGTTCCTCAGCCAGGGCGATCCCGATTTCGCCTGGCGGCCGCCGGCCGATGAATGGGATGCGATCGCGCTCAACTACACGTCCGGCACCACGGGCGATCCGAAGGGCGTCGTGTACCACCATCGCGGCGCGTATCTCCTCGCCATGGGCAACATCGTGACCTGCTCCATGGGCAAGCATCCGGTGTATCTGTGGACGCTGCCCATGTTCCACTGCAACGGCTGGTGCTTTCCCTGGTCGATCTCGGTGGTGGCCGGCACCCATGTGTGCCTGCGCCAGGTGCGGGCTAAGGCCATGTACGATGCGATCGCCGATCACGGCGTCACGCATCTGTGCGGCGCGCCGATTGTGATGTCGACGCTGCTCAACGCGCCCGCGGACGAGAAGCGCGCGCTGCCCCACACCGTGCAGTTCTTCACCGCCGCCGCGCCGCCGCCGGAAGCGGTGCTCGCGGCCATGAAGGAGGCGGGCTTCGACGTGACCCATCTCTACGGATTGACGGAGGTTTACGGCCCCGCCGTCGTCAACGACTGGCACCGGGACTGGAACGCGCTCACCGCCTCCGAGCAGGCGGCGAAGAAAGCACGCCAGGGCGTGCGCTATCCCGTGCTCGAAGCCCTCGACGTGCTCCACCCCGAGACGCTTGAACCCGTGCCCGCGGACGGCGAGACCCTCGGCGAGGTGATGTTTCGCGGCAACGTGGTGATGAAGGGCTACCTCAAGAACCCCGCCTCGACCGCGAAGGCCTTTGCCGGCGGTTGGTTTCACTCAGGCGATCTTGGGGTGAAATACCCCGACGGCTATGTGCAGCTCAAAGACCGCTCCAAGGACATCATCATCTCAGGGGGCGAGAACATCTCCTCCATCGAGGTCGAGGACGCGCTCTACAAGCACCCGGCCGTGCAGGCCGCCGCCGTGGTGGCGCGGCCGGACGAGAAGTGGGGCGAGACGCCCTGCGCCTTCGTGGAGCTGAAGCCCTCCGAGATGGTCTCGTCCGAAGAGCTCATCGCCTGGTGCCGCGGGCACCTCGCCTCCTACAAGGTCCCGCGCACCGTGGTGTTCACGGAGCTGCCGAAAACCTCCACAGGCAAGATCCAGAAGTTCAGGCTTCGCGAGATGGCACGCGCATTGTGAGCCCCCCTAGGAGGCTCCGGGCGCAAAAACGAGAAAGCCGCTGCCCGTCGCCCGGGACAGCGGCCTCCCGCTTGGAATCTGGAGTGTCGAAACGGGCTAATGCACCGTCCGGTTGGAGGCCCCCTTCAGCTTTGCGATCTCGTCCTTGAGCTGAAGTTTCTTGCGTTTGAGTTCTGCCAGCCTGAGGTCACTGATGGATGGGTGCGTCAGGGCGTCTTGGATCTCGCGTTCCAGGGCCTGATGCTTCCGCTCGAGTTCCGTCAGATGGTTCTGCAGAGGCATATGTCGGTTCCTCCTGTTCGTCTGTTCCGACCCAGGAAAGGTGCCATAAAAAGCCCCCCGAGTCGAAGGCATTCGTTGCTGCAATGCGGCATCGAGCGGGCCCGGCAGGCTTGCTCTCGAGCACGCCCGCGCGCATACTTCACCCCGATTTTACCCCTTCATTGCAGCCGGGCGCCGGGAGCCGCGAGCGTTGGATTTCACGACGGACGAGACCGATGAGCTTGAGACCGAATTGGCTCGCCTGAAGCAGGAGCACCGGGACCTCGACACCGCCATCGAAGCCCTGGAGCGCATGGTGGCGGGGGATCAGCTGCAGGTTCAGCGGCTGAAGAAGCGCAAGCTCTTCCTCAAGGACCGCATTCTGCGCCTCGAAGACCAGCTCACCCCGGACATCATCGCCTGAGCACCTTGCCGGGCCGGCGCCGCTCGCTTATGGCGGCCTCGCACGTCGATCCCGGAGCCCCCATGGCGTACCCACGCCCCGCGGCCTCGCACGTCTAGCCGGAGCCCCCATGGCGTACCCCGTTCCCGTTGCGATCATCATGGGGAGCCAGTCCGACTGGGCCACCATGCGCCATGCGGCCGAGACCCTCGATGCGCTGGGCGTGCCCCACGACACCCGCATCGTCTCGGCCCACCGCACCCCCGACCGCCTCGTGGCCTTCGCCAAGGGCGCGCGGGACGCGGGCTTTCAGGTGATCATCGCGGGTGCCGGCGGGGCCGCGCACCTGCCCGGCATGGCGGCGGCCATGACCCCGCTCCCCGTCTTCGGGGTGCCGGTGGAATCCAAGGCGCTCTCGGGCCAGGATAGCCTGCTCTCGATCGTGCAGATGCCGGCCGGCGTTCCCGTCGGCACCCTGGCGATCGGGCGCGCCGGCGCCGTGAACGCGGCGCTGCTCGCCGCCGCGGTGCTGGCGCTCCATGACGATGGACTCCGTGAGCGCCTCGACGCCTATCGCACGCGCCAGAGCGAGAGCGTGGCCGAGCAGCCCGTGAACGAGGCTTGAGGCCGTGGGTCCGCAGATTCCCGCCCTCCCGGGCCCACGGTCTGGTGCGCGCTAGGAGGGCCGCATGATCCTCCCCGGTCAAACCCTCGGCATCCTCGGCGGCGGGCAGCTCGGACGCATGATGGCGCTCGCGGCTGCGCAGCTCGGCCTCAAGGTCCACGTCTACTGCCCCGATCCGGACAGCCCCGCCTTCGACGTGGCGGCGGACCGCACGGTCGCGGCCTACGAGGACGAGGAGGCGCTTGGCCGCTTCGCCCGCACGGTGGATGCGGTGACGTTCGAATTCGAGAACGTGCCGGGCCGGACCGCCGAGACCTTGAGCGCCATCGCGCCCTTGAGACCCAACGCCCTGGCGCTCGCCACCACCCAGGACCGGCTGGCCGAAAAGAGCTTCGTGAGCGGGCTTGGCATCCCCACCGCCCCCTTCGCGGAGGTTGGCGGTGCCGCGGACCTCGCCCGGGCTCTCGACAGCCTCGGCCGCCCCGCCGTGCTCAAGACCCGCCGCTTCGGCTACGACGGCAAGGGCCAACTGATCCTGCGCGAGGGGGACGACCCCGCGCAGGCCTTCGCGACCTTGGGCGAAGCGCCCTGCATCCTGGAGGGGTTCGTGCCCTTCGAGCGTGAGGTCTCGGTGGTGGCGGCCCGCACGGCGGACGGGGCGTTTGCGGCCTACGATCTGTGCGCCAACGAGCATCGCTCGCATATCCTCGACGTGACCCGGGTGCCGGCCGGTGTGTCGGCGGCCACCGAGGCCCGGGCCGTGGAGATCGCACGGGCTATCGCGGACGCCCTCGATTACGTGGGCGTGCTCGCGGTCGAGATGTTCCTGTCCCGGGACGGCGGCGGGGAGCGCCTCGTGGTCAACGAGATCGCGCCGCGCGTCCACAATTCCGGCCATTGGACGGTCGAGGGAGCGGAGACCTCCCAGTTCGAGCAGCATGTGCGGGCGGTCTGCGGCTGGCCGCTCGGCTCCCCGCGCCGGCGCGGGCGGGTGGAGATGCGCAACCTCATCGGCGACGATATCGCGGACTGGCCAAGCCTCCTGGCCGAGCCGGGCGCCCATCTCCACCTCTACGGCAAGGGTGAAGCGCGGCCGGGGCGCAAGATGGGGCACGTCACCCGGGTTTGGCCGGAAGAGGGGTGAAGCCCAGCCCGCCCGGGGTTGGCTTGGCTGGTCGGCTCGGTTCTTGAGCGGATGTGCCTGGACAGGGCGGGCCTGTTCTGTTAAGCACCCGCCCCAGATTTCGAGGTGCGGAACCCGCGCCTCCTTGATCCTATTCAACAGCGCAAACGGCACAGACGAGGATTTGGCGTGCAGGTTCTGGTTCGGGACAACAACGTTGATCAGGCGCTTCGCGTCCTGAAGAAGAAGATGCAGCGTGAGGGCGTCTTCCGCGAGATGAAGCTTCGCGGTCACTACGAGAAGCCCTCCGAGAAGAAGGCGCGCGAGAAGGCCGAGGCCGTGCGCCGCGCCCGCAAGCTCATCCGCAAGCGCATGCAGCGCGAGGGTCTCCTCCCCTCGAAGCCGCGCGTGGTGGCTCCGGCCCGCGCCGGCCGCTAGGAAGGCCTCGCAGCGGCCCACCCCAAGGGGGCTGCTCGGTTTTCTCTACCCCCTCGCCTTCGGGCGTCTATGTCTGCCATCGGCGCCCCCTGCAAAGCGGGCGCCGAATGCGTTTGGGGCAGGCTGCATCAGGGACTCAAACCAGTCCCGTACCGTCCATCGGTCCAGCGTGGTGATCGTTTCGGCCGCAACCCTCAACTGCAGGGTGGCTGGAGCCCTGTTCGGAACGACGGGCCCTTCCAACCCATGCCCGAGTGTCCCAGAAGGCAGCAGCGCCGAGCGCTAACCCTTCACCCGCAGAACCACGCCCTGGCGGGGACGAGCGGATCCGGTCGCTCCCGGCCCCACGCCTCGGACGCGGACCACTGAATTGGCGGCGGCCGCCTCGCCTGCCCCACCGAGGGCGTTAGGGGCCAAGGTGGATCGCCAGGGGATCGACACCGTCGACGACGTGGTGACCGGATCGTCCGCCGCTTCCTCCGAATCGGCTGTGTTCACGGGAGCCGGTGGCGAAACGAGGGGGGCCGCGGGCGCCTTGAGGCAGGTGGGCTCGTAGAGCATGCAATTGACGAGCAGAGCCTCGCCGCCGATTCGGGGCTCCAAAAGGTCTTGAGCCATAGCGGTGCCGGGCCCCACCAGGAGACCCGTTACCATCAGCCACACAGCGGCTGGCATGGCTTTTCCTCCCTGTCGAGGAGGGCCACTCTGGGCTCCTCCGGCAGCGAATGCCGTCTGCGGCAGGAGGCGTCCTCCTTCGCGACCGGGGAAGCTTAGCGGCTTTGCGAGCGCGAGGCCATCCACGTTAACTAATTGTTTAGAAGGTGAAACTCGCCGGCCACAAGCCACGGGACAGGCACCCGCTCGGCTCGTAGCGGCCCAGGCCAGCCGGGTGGCGGCGCCGACCGGCCGCTTCAGCGGTTCACGACGTTCGGGCGCGAGGTCGGAGGATGGGTGCGGCAATCCAAGACGCTGCCAAACTCGGCCGCCATGGTAAGGACGCTACCAAGGCTTCGGCTTGCAACGGCAACGTTTGCCGGCGACGCCCCGTTCCCGCCGACTGCGACCCGTTCGGGGACGCCGGAACGCCTGTCGCCTCGATCGGCGCGCTCGGGGCCGGATCGTCAAGCTTCCGCTCGCGTGATCTCTCTTCGATCCGCTGAGCTCTGCGTCGCGTCGTACGGCATTCGAACGCATCACCGTCCTGCACCCGGAGCGATGAGCGCTTGGGGAGCCCTCCCCAAACCAGGTCGCCGGATCCAACCCGCGACCGCTCCCCGTCATCATGCACCTGAATGTCACCGGCCCCTCTGAGGCGCCCACGATCCTGTTCCTCCATGCCGTCGGCACAAGCGGCTGGATGTGGGAGCCCATCGTCGAACGGCTCCCGTCCTCGCGCTGTCTCGTGCCCGATCTGCCCGGGCACGGCGGGAGCGCGGCGATGCCATGGCACTCGCTCGACGACACCGTCGACAGGCTCGCCGACCTCATCGCCCACCACACCACCGACGGCCGCGTTCACGTCGTTGGGCTGTCGCTCGGGGCCTATGCCGCCCTCCGGCTTCTCGCCCGCCATCCCAAGCGGGTGGACCGGGTGGTTCTGAGCGGCCTCAACGTCCTGCCCTTCCCCTATCCGCGCCTGATGCGTCTGGCCGGCCCCTTGATGCTGCCCTTGATGAAGCGGGACTTCTTCTTGCGGGCGCAGGCCAAGGCGCTGCGCATCCCGGCCGAACGGTGGGAGGGGTATCGACGGTCGGCGCAAGCGATGTCGCCGCGCGCCTTCTTGCGCATCGGCAACGAACTGATGACCTTTGGCGTCGATCCGGATCTCGAGGACGCTGCCAGCCCCACCCTCGTTCTCGCAGGCGAGGGGGAGCAGCGCCTGATCCGCCAATCCATTTCCGCGGTCGTGAAGGCTCTTCCCCATGCGGAAGGTTACCTCGTGCCCGGCGTCGGCCATGGGTGGAGCGGAGAAGCGCCCGATCTGTTCGCCCGAACGGTTGCCGCTTGGTGCGAGGGCCAAGCCCTGCCGGCGGGCCTGAAGCCCGTCGACGCAAGCTAACGGATTCAGGCATCGGTGAAGCTGACGAACGGTCCAGCAGCGCAAGCAGCCCATGCTGGAAGCTGTGTTCCCGTCATGTCCCCGCGACGGGATCTGGGGCTTCATCCCCAATGGCGAGGGTCTTGCGCTCTACCTCGTCTGCTCGAAGTGCTGCGGACGCCAGGCGACCGTCATGGTGAACATCCACCAGCACACTGCGGGGTGCGAGGCCGACAAGCGGGCGAGAGAAGCTCGGGGCGCCGAGCAGCCATGAGCTTCATTGGTCAAGTCTAGCGGTGGATGAAGGCGATGGATCTTGGGGACGCTCGTCGTCGGGGACGACTTCATCTATTCTAAGTTGCCAACCCGATATACGCTCAGCCTACCGCGTTGTCCCCTGCTTGACGCGAATTGAACTCATCGTTCACCTGAGCATACGACTTGGCCTAGCCGAACTGGCGGCCTTCCTCCGGTCCTTGCTCCGTTTACCATCGACAACGGCCGAACAACAATAAGGTCACAGCACATCGGGGGATTTTGTCATGCGAGAGTTTCGTTCTTCAGCGACGGCGCAGACCGACGAGGCTGCTGCACTTGAGATGCGGGCACTTGATGCCGCTGAACTCGATCAGGTTTCCGGCAACGGCATCATCGGGGCCATCGTCGGTGGCGTTATCGGCGGCGTTTCGGTCTACAAGGCGTGCCCCGAGAACGGCGGCCTGTTGAGGGCGGGGATGGCTGCCATGGGCGCGGTTGAGGGGGCCATTATCGGTGGCTGTCTCAGCCCTATCTGACACCTCGCGCCGATAAGTGCAGCAGAAGCCGTCCGACTGCGCTGCGGTCGGGCGGCTCTCGTTTCTCCACCTTCGACTGTAGCAGGGCCGCCGCGATCATCGCGCGGACGTGAGGTCCTTGTAGGCCGGCGGGACGATCCTGGCGCCGCTCGCGAGGACCTGGGTGCGCTTGTCGTCAAACAAGCTCTTGGCGAGACCCACGGCCTCGTCGCGCTTGATCTGGTCGCCCTGGACGGCCCCACCCAGGGTCACGGGCATCCTCAGCTGCGGACGCGGCCGCCGCCGAAGCTCTGGGGCCGGGATGTCCGGGCCAGCGCAGACCAAGAAGGGCGTACCGCGGGTGCGGCAATCCAAGATGCTGCCAAAGTTGGCCGTCATGGTAAGGAGGCCACCACGGCCGAGGTCTCCGATCGCCCACGATTGAAGGCTTCGCGCCGGTTCCAGGCGGCCTGCCTGCTGTTTCCGGCGCCTTTCGGGAGCGGCGGGACAGGACGCCACGTCGATCAGCGGCTTAGAGGCCGGGGATTTTAACCCCCCCTTTAAGCGTCGCTGCCATTTTCTCCCAGCCCTGCGGACGGAGATGCGCGT
This sequence comes from Microvirga sp., assembly GCA_035944635.1. Taxonomy (GTDB): domain Bacteria; phylum Pseudomonadota; class Alphaproteobacteria; order Rhizobiales; family Beijerinckiaceae; genus Microvirga. The sequence goes on along the minus strand of DASZAZ010000068.1, from coordinate 105,882 downwards.
GCTCAACCCCTCGATTCGTCGGATCGCTCCCCTGGCCCTCGTGGGCCTGGCCCTTGCGGGCTGCGAAACCGTGAGCCGGACGGCGCCGGTGGCGCAAAGCGTGGCGGTGGTGGAGGACGACACCGCCGGCACCAGCAAGGTGAACGTCGCCTCGCTCACGGAAGTGATCCAGCGCAACCCGAACGACCCCTCCGCCTACAACACCCGCGGCGCCGCCCAGGCCCGCGTCGGGCGCTACCAGGAGGCCATCGCGGATTTCGGCCGGGCCCTCCAGATCGACCCCAACTACGCCCCGGCCTATGTGAACCGGGCGCTCGCCTTCCGCCAGACCGGCCGCAACGACCAGGCCATGGCGGATTTCAGCCGCGCCATCGAGGCGGACCCGAACTATGGCCCGGCCTATATCGGCCGCGGCAACCTGTTCCGGGTGCAGAACCAGTTCGACATGGCGCTCACGGACCTCCAGGTGGCCGTGCGCCTGACGCCGGAATCCGCGGAGGCGCTCCACGCCCGCGGCCTCGTGCACCAGCGCATGGGCAACCACCGCCAGGCGATCCTCGACTTCGACGCCGCCATCGACCGCAACGCCTATGTGGCCGCCCCTTACGCGGCCCGCGGGCAGAGCCTCGTGGAGACGGGCGAGTACACGAAGGCCATCGAGGACTTCAACGCGGCGCTCAACGTCAACAACAAGCTTGGCGACACCTGGGCCTGGCGCGGCGTGGCCTTCGAGCGCCAGGGCGACCGCACGGAGGCGCAGGTGAGCTTCCAGCGCGCGCTCGCGGTCGATCCGGGCAACGCCCTCGCGCGGCAGGGCCAATCCCGCGTCGGCGCGGGAGGGAGCGGCGGCGGCGGGCTCTTCCGCAGCTAAGGCGGGCGCTCGCGCCGCTAGTCCAGCGCCTTCACCAGCACAGACACGTAAGGCTCGAAGCCGAACGCCCGGTAGGTGCGTTCGGCTTTTTCATTGGCGACGAGCGCGCCGATGAGAAGGCGCCGCAAGCCCGCCTCGCGGGTGAGGCGCTCGGCTTCGCGCAGCAGCGCCTGCCCGATGCCTCGCCCCCGCCACTCCTCGTCGACGATGAGGTCCGTCACGGTGCCGTGACGGCGCACGTCGTCGGTGACGTAGGCCGCATCCTCGTCGAGCGCGAAGCCCATGACGCCGACCGCGACGCCGTCGATCTCGGCCAGCACGATGCGCCCGTCGCGCTTCGCGAGCCGCTGCATGAGCTCGTCGTAATACGCGTTGGCCGCGCCGCGCTCGCGCTTGCGGTCGCCCGTGAGGTCGGCTTCGAAAACGTTCAGCGCCAGGATGAAATCCACGACCGCCTCGCGGTCGCGCGGGAGGGCGGTGCGAAGAGTAGGGTTGGTCATGGGGCGGCACTCGGTGGGGATGACGATCGGGCTTCGACCTCGGCCAGGAAGGCGCGCACGGCAGGCAGGCCGCCGCTCTCCAGGTTCTCCACGTGGGAGCCCCGCAGGCGCACGAAGCGCTTCGGCTCCGGCGCAGCGGCGAAGAGGCGCTCGCCGAAGGCCACGGGGATCACCCCGTCCTGCTCGCCGTGCATCACGAGAAGCGGCGCGCGCAGGCGGTGGACGAGATCGATGGAGCGGTACTGATCGCGCATGAGCCAGGTGACGGGCAGGAAGCCGAAGTGGTGGCCGGCGATATCGGCCGTCGACGTGTAGGGCGCATCGAGGATCACGCCGCCCACCTCGCGCTCCGTGGCGAGCCGCAAGGAAACGCCGGTGCCGAGGGACTCGCCGTAGAGCACGATGCGGGCCGCCGGAAACGAGCGGGCAAGCCAATCATAGGCTGTCCGGGCATCGATGCGCAGCCCCTCCTCGCTCGGCGCCCCCGTCGAGCCCGAATAGCCGCGGTAGCTCACGAGCAGCAGCCCGCGCCCGTCCTCGGTGAGCATGCGGGCGCGGAAGCGCCGGTTGAGGAGCGGGCCGCCATTGCGATGAAAATAGAGCAGCACCGCCCGGCCGGGCTGAGGCGCCTTGTACCAGGCGACGATCCGCTCGCCGTCGGGGGTGGCGAGGCTCACATCCCCGAAGTCGGGCAGGCCCGCCTCGGCGGCTCTCGCGCGCTCCCGACCGGCCGGATAGAGGAGAGCCGATTGCTTCCACCAGAAGAAGGCGACCACGAGCCCGTAGAGGGCGAGCCCGAGGAGGATGAGGCCGACGAGAAAGCGCATGGGCGTCAACGAACGAAGCCGGCGTCAGGGGCGCCGGCTTCGGTGAATGGAGGCTGCGTTCGCGCGGATCGGAGGCTCCCGAGATGGCGCCGGTCCGACGGGATCGGAAGCTCCCGACGGTGAGGCCGGCCCCCGATCAGAGGTTCTTCACGATCTCGTCCACGACCTTCTTGGCGTCGCCGAAGAGCATCATCGTGTTGTCGCGGAAGAACAGCTCGTTTTCGACGCCCGCATAGCCCGACCCCATGCCGCGCTTGATGAAGAGCACGGTCTTGGCGCGCTCCACGTCGAGGATCGGCATGCCGTAGATGGCCGATTGCGGATCGGTCTTGGCGGCGGGGTTCGTGACGTCGTTGGCGCCGATCACGAAGGCCACGTCCGCTTGCGCGAACTCGCCGTTGATGTCCTCGAGCTCGAAGACCTCGTCGTAGGGGACTGAGGCTTCCGCGAGCAGCACGTTCATGTGGCCCGGCATGCGGCCCGCCACCGGGTGGATGGCGTACTTCACGTCCACGCCCTCTTTTTTCAGAAGGTCGGCCATCTCGCGCAGCGTGTGCTGGGCCTGCGCCACCGCCATGCCGTAGCCCGGCACGATGATGACCTTGCCGGCGTTCTTCATGATGAAGGCCGCGTCGTCCGCCGAGCCCTGCTTCACGGGGCGCGTCTCGGCGGCGCCCGCCGGTCCGCCCGAGGTTTCGCCGCCGAAGCCGCCGAGGATCACGGAGATGAAGCTCCGGTTCATCCCCTTGCACATGATGTAGGACAGGATCGCGCCCGAGGAGCCCACGAGCGCGCCCGTGATGATGAGCGCGAGGTTGCCCAGCGTGAAGCCGATGCCGGCGGCCGCCCAGCCGGAATAGGAGTTCAGCATCGACACCACGACGGGCATGTCGGCGCCGCCGATCGGGATGATGAGGGTGACGCCGAGCGCGAACGACACCAGCACGATGAGCCAGAACGCGGCGCGGCTCTCGGTCGTGATGAAGGCGACGAGGAGCACCACGAGCAGGAGCCCGAGGCCGATATTGATGAGGTGGCGCTGCGGCAGCAGGATCGGCTTGCCCGACATGCGCCCGTCGAGCTTCAGGAACGCGATCACGCTCCCCGTGAAGGTGATGGCGCCGATGGCGACGCCAAGCCCCATCTCGAAAAGCGAGCCGCCTTTGATGGTGCCGATGCCGCCGATCCCGAAGGCCTGCGGCGCATAGAGCGCTGCCGCCGCCGCGAACACGGCCGCGAGACCGACGCCGGAGTGGAACGCGGCCACGAGCTGGGGCATCGCGGTCATGGGCACGCGCCGGGCGATCACCGCGCCGACGCCGCCGCCGATGGCAAGCCCCAGCACCACGAGGGCCCAGCCGCCGGCGCCGTTCGGCGCCGCGAAGGCGAGCGTGGTGAGGATCGCCAGCGCCATGCCGGCCATCCCGTAGATGTTGCCCTGGCGCGAGGTGGTGGGATGCGAGAGGCCGCGCAGCGCCAGGATGAAGAGGACGCCGGCGACGAGATAGAGAAGGTTTGAGATGTTGGCCGACATAGATCTCAACCCTTCGCAGACATGAGGAGGGGACGGTCAGGGCGGGTCATGGGGTCCTCAACCCTTCTTCTTGTACATCGCGAGCATGCGCTCGGTGACGAGGAAGCCGCCGAAGATGTTGATGCCGGCAAGCACGAGAGCGATGAAGCCGAAGATCCGCGCGAGGCCCGTGCCCTCGGCGGTGAGCGGCACGCCCACGGCGAGGAGCGCGCCCACCACGATCACGGAGGAGATCGCGTTGGTGACCGACATGAGCGGGGTGTGGAGAGCCGGCGTCACCTGCCAGACCACGTAATAGCCCACGAAGATCGCGAGCACGAAGATCGCGAGACGAAAGACCGTGGGGTCGATGGCGCCTTGCGTCGAGACCGCCACCACATTGGCGATCTGATCGGCGATGGCCTGAGCCGAATCTGCGGCGCGCTGCGCGGCATCGGCCGCGGCACGGGATTGCTGGATCGCTTGTTCAGGAGTGAGTGAGGTCATGGGATGGCGCTCCTGTTCGGTCTCAGACCAGCGCAGGACGGGAGAGGATCGGCGTCACCGTGCCGAACCGCGATGAGAGAGTGAGCGAGGTCATCGAGGCGAGCCCCTCTTACGCGGATGGCGCGGCCGCTTCGGCCGGCTTGAAGTTCGGGTGCACGACGGCGCCGTCGCGGGTGAGGTTCGTGGCCTTCACGAGCTCGTCGTCCCATTTCACGGCGAGCGACTTCGGGCCCTTATCGACCAGCGTCTCGACGAAGGCGTAGAGGTTGCGGGCATAGAGGCTCGAGGCCGACGCCGCGAGGCGGCCCGGCACGTTGAGATGGCCCACGATCTTCACCCCGTTGTGGTCCACGGTCTCGCCCGCTTTCGCGACCTCCACGTTGCCGCCGCGCTCCACCGCGAGGTCCACGATCACGGAGCCCGGCTTCATGCTCTCCACCATGGCGCGGGTGATGAGCTTCGGGGCGGGGCGGCCGGGGATCAGCGCCGTGGTGACCACGATGTCCTGCTTGGCGATGTGGGAGGCGACGAGTTCCGCCTGCTTGGCGCGGTACTCCGCCGACATCTCCTTGGCGTAGCCGCCCGAGGTCTCGGCCTGCTTGAACTCCTCGTCCTCCACCGCGATGAACTTGGCGCCCAAGCTCTCCACCTGCTCCTTGGCGGCAGGGCGCACGTCGGTGGCGGTCACGACCGCACCGAGGCGGCGCGCGGTGGCGATGGCCTGCAGGCCCGCCACGCCCGCGCCCATGACGAAGACGCGGGCCGCCGGCACCGTGCCGGCGGCCGTCATCATCATCGGCATGGCGCGGCCGTATTCCGCGGCCGCGTCGATCACGGCGCGGTAGCCCGCGAGGTTGGCTTGCGAGGACAGCACGTCCATGACCTGCGCGCGGGTGATGCGCGGCATCAGCTCCATGGAGAAGGCCGAGACCTTGGCGTCCGCGAGACCTTTGAGAGCCGCGTCCTGGCCATAGGGGTCCATGATCGCGACCACGACGGCGCCATCCTTGACGCCCTTGAGGCTCGCGGCATCGGGCCGGCGCACGCCGAGCACGATGTCGGCGTCACGGACTGCCTCCGCAGCGTCCTTCGCGACCGTGGCTCCGGCGGCTTCGAAATCCGCGTCAGGAATGCCGGCGGTGGCGCCGGCCCCGGCCTGCACCGTCACGTCCGCTCCGAGGGCTTTGTACTTCTTCACCGTCTCGGGCGTCGCGGCAACGCGAGTCTCGACCTTGTCGGACTCGGAGAGAACGGCAATCCGCATGCATGATCCCCGGATTCGGGCGCGGGCGCGCCCATCTGGCCTTCAGGTCTAATCGACTTGATTTATCGGACACCTGCAAGGGTCCAAGGCAAAACGCCGGGAGATTGAGGTCAATCACCCGGCGTTTGCGTGAGGGGTCGGAGCGTCCGAGGCTCGCGGCGCGGGCCGCGGGAGCCCTAGTAGAAGAGCAGCATCAGCAGGAGGAGAACGGCCACCGCTGCCGCGCCGCGCCAGTTGATCGCGGGCGACATGGCGCCGGCCGCGCCGGCCGCGCTGGAGAGAATGACACCGAGAATCGCGGAGAGCCACGCATGCTTGATGCCGCCGACGGCCAGCGCCAGCACCCAGCAGAGCACCACGGCGGTGCCGATTTCAGCGAAGCGGACGAAGCCGCGGTAGGTAGCCTCGTGGGCCGGTCCATCCATGTCCGGACCGTAACCCCCGAAAGGCGCATGTTTTGTGTCGGCCATGATCGTGCCCTGGTTCCACATTGGTTCTTTGCGGCGCGTTTAGCGCATGCGGCGGGGAGCCGCAATCACTACGGGCCGTCCAGGAGGACAACTTTCGAGGTGCCGTTACGGCACCAAACGACGGCTCACGCCTGAACGGGCGGGAGCCCCGCGATGGCCAGCGCCTCCGCCTGGCGGTCGGCGAGGTTTTCCAGCGAGAACCGCTCGATCTCGGCCTCGAACAGGCGGTGGTAGTTGAGCTCGGCTCTGAGATGCAGGAACACCCCGCCGAGGCCCACCGCCGCCCGGTCCATGAACACGAATTCGCGCGGCACCGTCACGGGACCCTTCTCCTTCAGGGCCTTGTGGACCTCGAAGGCTTGGCGGCGGCCGTATTCGGCAGGCGCGACCCCGTCCGCCACCGTGCGGGTGCGGTCCTCCAGCAGCGGCCCGTAGATGAAGCGGGCCCAGATGTTGAGGATGTCGATGAGCTCGGCCGAGAGGTTGCGGAAGCCCCAGGTCTCGTAGGCGTGGACGATGCGGTCCCGCTCGCCGTGCAGGAGGCCCTGGTAGAGATCCACCACCCCGCCCACGAAGCGCGGGTGGAAGATGCGGATGCAGCCGTAATCGAGGAGGTTGATCCCCCGCGCCTCGCCCCCTTCCGAGAATACGGTGTAGTTCCCCAAATGCGGGTCGCCGTGGATCACCGCCGCGTGGCTGAAGGGGTGCCACCAGGCCTTGAACATGGCCACGGCCAGCCGGTTGCGGATCTCCTCCTCGGCCTGGGCGAAGTTCAGGATCTTCTCGCCCTCGAGCCAGCCGAGCGTCAGGAGCCGCTTGGTGGAGAGATCCGGGTGGACGAAGGGCACGCGCACCTCGTCGATGGTCCGCAGGGCGTGGGTGTAGAGGGCCACATGCTTCGCCTCGCGCTCGTAATCGAGCTCCTCGCGCACCCGCTCGCCGATCTCCTTGGCGATCTCGCGGGTGTCGATGGCGGGATCGAACCGGCGGTGGATCGCGAAGGCCACCTCGAGCTGGCGCAGATCCGCTTCCACGGCGGATTGCATGTCGGGGTATTGGAGCTTGCAGGCGAGCGGCGTGCCGTCCTGGGTGGTGGCGCGGTGGACCTGGCCCAGGGACGCTGCAGCCGCGGGCCTCAGATCGAAGGAGCCGAAGCGCGCCTGCCAGCTGGGGCCGAGCTCCGCCTGCATGCGCCGCTTCACGAAGGCCGCGCCCATGGGCGGCGCCTCCGACTGGAGCTTCTGGAGTTCGGCCGCGTATTCCGGCGGCAGAAGGTCGGGGATGGTGGCGAGAAGCTGCGCCACCTTCATGATCGGGCCTTTGAGGCCGCCGAGCGCCTGGGCGAGAGCCGCCGCGCTCGTGGCATCGCCCCCCTGCCCGAAGAACCGGGAGCCCGCCATCCGGGCCGCCACGCCCCCCACATTGGCGCCGACCCGCGCATAGCGCGCCGCGCGGGCGGAGAAGCGGTTCGCTTCGCTGTCGAACTCGGCCATGAAACCCTCTGAAAGCTGTGCTCTTCAGATAGGTTCAAGCCGGGGGATCACCAGAGAGGCACCCCGTCGCGGCGGGGCCTCGGGCTCACGCCAGGAAGCGGACGAGCGCGGCGAGCGTCGGGCGGCCTTACCCGAGGGAGCGGGCGATTGCGGCGGGGCCTCGGGCTCACGCCAGGAAGCGCGCCACGGCCGCTGTCACCATCTCAGGCGGCACCACATGGCCGCCGTCGAACTCGCGGTAGTCCACGTCGTAGCCCGCCCGCTGGAGGGCCGGCACGAGGCGGCGGCTGCAGGGATCGATGGGCAAAACCCGGTCGTCGACGCCGTGCGACACGAAGATCCTTGGCGAGCCATGGGCTTCGATCGGCGCCGCGAAGCCGGGCGAGAAGGCCAGGATGTGCCGGAACAACTCGCCGTTCCCAACCCCGATGGACAGGGCGTAGGAAGCGCCGTCCGAGAAGCCGCCCACCGCGATGCGGGCTGGATCGACCGCAAACCGCTGGAATATCAGGCCGAGGGCCTCGTCCATGAAGATCACATCCCGCCCGAAGCCGCCCATGATCACGTCCCAGGTTCGGCTACGGGAATCGGGCGACAGGATCAGGGTGCCCTTAGCCTCGGCGGTTTCGACAAAGAGGTCGACCAGTTGCCGACCCTCGCCGCCGGCTCCATGCAGCAGCACCAGAAGCGGCGCGGGCTTCGCCGGATCGTAGCTCTTCGGCACGTAGAGCACCGCGTCGCGAGCCCCGCCGAGGCCCAGCGCAGCAAGGCCGCGGGCGTTCGGGCCCTCCTTGGCTCCAGGGGCGGGACGGGCCGTGAGGAGGCCGCGCCCGGCTTCACGGGTGATGGCTCCGGTGCCGCTCATGTCCCCTCCCCGCCTTGAACCCGCGCCCGCGTGGACCTTCCTCCGGGAAGAAGCTGTCCCCGGGCGAACGTTCCTTCGGGCCGAACCTGAACAAAACAGGGCTGAAGCCGTTTTGATCCCCTACCGCGGCGCATGGCTCCAGTCCACGCGGCCGGACGCAAAATAGTTTGCAAGCTAAACACTTTTGGTCCCATCATTCCGCTTTGGAGGTGACACATACGATGGCCGGACACACCCTTCTTCTGAACCTTCTCGGAGGCATCGCCCTGCTGCTCTGGGCGACCCGAATGGTGAAGACGGGGGTGATGCAGGCCTTCGGCGCCCGCCTGCGGCAGGCGATCGGCCAAGCGACCGCAGGACGCGTGCGCGCCTGCGGCACGGGGCTGGCGGTGGCAACGGCGCTGCAGAGCTCCTCGGCCACGGGTCTCCTCGTGAGCGCGTTTGCCGAGCGCGGCCTCATCGCGCTAGCCCCAGCGCTCGCCGTGATGCTCGGCGCCGATATCGGCTCGACGATCGTGGTTCAGGCGCTCTCGAGCAAGATCACGGCTCTCGTGCCGGTGTTGCTCGTCGCCGGCGTCGCGCTCGCGACCCTCGCCAAGACCCAGGCCTGGCGGGAGACCGGCAAGCTCGTGGTGGGGCTCGGCCTCATGATCGTGTCCCTCGGCATGGTGGTCGCGGCCTCAGAGCCCCTGCGGGGCAACGGGGTCTTCGTGCTCGTGATGGAACGCCTCGGGGACGACGCCATCCTGGCCCTTCTCCTCGGTGCCCTCGTGACCTGGCTCGCCCATTCCAGCGTTGCGGTGGTGCTCCTCATCGTCTCGCTCGCCAGCACCGGCGTGCTCTCCATTCCGCTGGCGCTCGCCCTGGTGCTCGGCGCCAATGTGGGGTCGGCGCTGATCCCGCTCGGTCTCGCGCTGCGCTCGCCCGCGGCCGCCAAGCGCGTGCTCTTCGGCAATCTCGCCTTCCGCTCCATCGGGGCGCTCCTGGCGCTGGTGCTTCTCACCTATGGCGGAAGGTTCGCGGATTGGCTGGGCTCGGAGCCGGCGCGGCAGATCGCGAACTTCCACACCGGCTTCAATCTCGCCCTGGCGCTCGTCTTCCTGCCCCTCGTCGAGCCGGCGGCGCGGCTCCTGGAGCGCTTCGTCACCGATGCCGAGCGGGCGGGCGAGCGGCGCGTGAGCTATCTCGACGAAGGCGTGCTCGACCGGCCGGCGGTAGCCATCGGCAACGCGACGCGCGAGGTGATGCGCCTGGCCGACACCGTGGAACTGATGCTGCGGGAGGCGATCCTCACCTTCCAGCCCGGCCACGAGACCCGCCGCACGGAGATCAGCCGCCTCGACGACGAGGTCGACCGGCTCCAGGAGGCCGTGAAGCTCTATCTCACCCGTGTCACGCGCCAACCGCTCGACGAGGAGGATGCGCGCCGCTGCTTCGACCTCATCCTCTTCACCACCAACCTCGAACATGTGGGCGACATCATCGACCGCGGCCTGCTGGCGCTCGCGGCGAAGAAGCAGCGCAACGGCGTGTCGTTCTCCGATGCCGGCTGGGCGGAAATCTCGGCCCTGCACCAGCGGGTGGTGGACCAGATGCGCCTCGCGGTCTCCGTATTCGTGACCCGCGACCTCGCGATGGCCCGCGCGCTCGTGGCCGAAAAAGACGCGATCCGCGCCGCCGAGCGGGCGGCCACCGAAAGCCATTTCCAGCGCCTGCGCGAGGGCAAGGTGGCCTCGATCGAAACGAGCGCGCTCCACCTCGACGTGCTGCGCGATCTCAAGCGAGTCGCCGCGCACCTCACCTCGGTCGCCCACCCAATCCTGGAAGCGAATGGGGCGCTCAGAACCTCGCGGCTCGTGGCGGACGACGGCAAGCCCGCGGGCGAAGCCGTGGCGGCGCATTAGGGCCTCAGGCGGCGGGCCAGTTGTCCCGGATCCAGCGGGTCAGGCCGGCCTCGTCGATCTCGCCGGCAGCAAGGCCGAGGATCATCGCCACAGCCTCAGCCTCGTCAGCCACGAAGTCGATGTCGTTGAGCCCGAGGAACGTCACCAGAGCCAGGAGGGAGGTGCGCTTGTTGCCATCCACGAAAGGATGGTTACGGGCGATGCCGAAGGCATAGGCTGCGGCAAGCGTAGCGAGATCGGTGCCCTCGTAGGCCCAGCGATTCTGAGCACGACCTAGGGCCGATTCCAGCGCGCCCTCGTCCCGAATGCCCGGCGGACCGCCGAACATTTGGAGCTGGTACGCATGAATGGCCTTGACGAGATCGGTTGTAAGCCAGACCGGCTCGCTCACTTGGCGAGCTCTTTCAGGGCATTGCGGTACGTCTTCATCGCCCGCTTAGCGATGTCCATCCCCTTCTCAAAGGTTGGGTCGTGCGGCGTCAGCATGACCCCTTCGGTGGTTTCGGTCACATAGAGCCAGTCGCCCTGCTCCAGCCTCATCCGGGCGAGCAGCTCCTTCGGCAGAATGAGCCCTGTCGAGTTGCCGATCTTCTTGACTTCCAGCTTCATCGCAGCGCCTCCAGCTTGTTGTACATAATGTACAACGACACCACTGCGGTTTCAACGGCGCCGGATCAGAGTCAACGGCCATGCCGCTCCAGCAAAGCTCCCCTGCTCGGACGAGGGCTCATCCACGGCCAAGCTGGTCGCCATCTGGGACCTCTACCCAGGAGGCTCCCATGCCGCTGCTCACCTTAACGATTTCCGGCACCGACGACGCGGCGCTCGCGAGAGACCTCGCTGAGGCCGTGAACGATCTCACCGCCTCGATCCTGCGCAAGAAGAGGGAGCTCACTTCCGTGGTGGTGGAGTTCACCTCACCGGCCCTCTGGATCATCGGTGGCCGCCGCCTCGCCGAGCACGGCCTCGCAAGCTTTGCGCTCACCATCAAGGTCACGGACGGGACGAACACGCCCACCGATAAGGCAGCCTATGTGGACGCGGTGTTCGCCGCGATGCGCGCACGTCTCGGCCCTCTGCACGAGGCGAGCTACGTGGTCGTCGAGGACGTGCCGGGCGAAGCCTGGGGCTATGGCGGACGCACGCAGGCCAGCCGCGCCGCAGCCCGCGTGGCCGCTTGAGAAGCGGGCGCTTTATGCCCCCTTCTCCATGCCTTCCAGTTCCACGATCAGCCCCTCGATCATGCCGAGCCCGATCTGCCAGAACGACGGATCGCGGGCGTCGAGCCCGAAGGGTGCCAAAAGCTCCGAATAGTGCTTCGTGCCGCCGGCCGAGAGCAGCGCGAAGTAGCGGCCCACGAAGCCCTCGTTCGCCCGCTCGTACACGCCGTAGAGCGAGTTCACGAGGCAATCCCCGAAGGCATAGGCGTAGACGTAGAAGGGCGAGTGGATGAAGTGCGGGATGTAGGTCCAGAAGGTCTCGTAGCCGGGGCCGAGGCGGATCGCCGGGCCCAAGCTCTCGTCCTGCACGCTCATCCAGAGCTCGCAGAGCTTATCGGAGGTGAGTTCCCCATTCTTGCGCTCCAGATGCACCTTGCGCTCGAAAGAGTAGAACGCGATCTGGCGCACCACCGTGTTGATCATGTCCTCGACCTTGGCGGCCAGCATCGCCTTGCGCTGCACGGGATCGCGTGTCTGGTCGAGGAGGCGGCGGAAGGTGAGCATCTCGCCGAACACGGAGGCCGTCTCCGCGAGCGTCAGCGGCGTCGGCGCCATGAGGGCGCCGTTGGGAGCCGCAAGCACCTGGTGCACCCCGTGCCCGAGTTCGTGGGCGAGGGTCATCACGTCCCGGGGTTTGCCCTGGTAGTTGAGCAGCACGTAAGGATGCGCCGAGGGCACCGTCGGATGGGCAAAAGCGCCCGGCGCCTTGCCGGGCCGCGTCGGCGCATCGATCCACCCCTCGTCGAAGAAGCGTCGGGCGATGTCGGCCATGCGCGGCGAGAAATCTGCGTAAGCGGTGAGCACCATGTCCCGCGCTTCGTCCCAGGCGATGGTGCGCTGCTCCACCTTCGGCAATGGCGCGTTGCGGTCCCAGTGATTGAGCTGGTCTTTTCCGAACCACCGGGCTTTGAGGGAATAGTAGCGGTGCGAGAGGCGGGGATAGGCCTCGCGCACGGCGGAAACCATCGCTTCCACGACCTCGCGCTCGACGCGGTTCGCCAGATGGCGCGCATCGGCCACATCCTCGAAGCCGCGCCAGCGGTCCGAGATCTCCTTGTCCTTGGCGAGCGTGTTGGTGATGAGCGTGAAGGTGCGCAGATGCGCCTTGAAGGTTTTGGCTAGCGCGTCGGAGGCATCCTTGCGGACGGTCTCGTCGGGATCCTGCAGCTTGTTCAGCGTCGGCTCGATGGGCAGGTCCTCGCCGCGAACCGTGAATCGCAACGAGGCGATCGTCTCGTCGAAGAGGCGGTTCCAGGCCGAACGCCCGGTTACGGATTTCTCCAGAAAAAGCTGCTCGAGCTTGTCGTCGAGCTGGAAGGGCTTGTCCTTCCTCAAATCCTCGATCCAGGGGCGGTAATGCGCGAGCGGATCCTGCGCCATCGCGGAGTCGATCAGCGCATCCTCGATCCGGTTCAGTTCGAGACCGAAGAAGAGCAGATCGCTCGATGCCGCGGTCAGCCGCTCCTGGGTGTCGCCATAGAATTTCGCCCGCGCCGGATCGGTGGTGTCCCCGGAATAGACGAGGCCCGCATAGGACATGAGGCGCCCGAGCAGATCCTCCACGGCCTCGTAGCGCTTCACCGGATCCGTGAGGGCCTGCGCCGCGTTCTCGCCCCGCGCCAGCCCTTCGAGCTTGCCGCGATAGGCCTCTGCGATCGCCTTGCATTCGGCCTCGGCCTTCGCGAGGTCGGCCTTGAAGGCTTCGCTGTCGAGGCCGGGATAGAGATGCGAGAGGTCCCATTCCGGCAGGGTGCCGAGGTCCACCGAGCGGGCTGCGGCGCCTGCGGCGAGCTGGTGACGGGCGGAGGATGCAGGGCTCAGGACAGGGCGCGTCATGCTCGATCGGTTCGATTGGAAAGAAATGCCGAGGACCATATTGGCCGGCCGCGAAACGGATCAACCCACAACCTCGCGACGGGTGGCCTAGGCCATCGCCCGGGCGCATCAACCACGTTTCTTAAAGGGCGCTTTACGCCGGCGCGCGAGGGTCCCGCCGGGCGCTCGAATCGTGGAGCCAACTCTGCCCCAAGGCACGCGGACGGCTCTGGACCACGAAAACTCCTGGAGCTGCAAGAGCTTGGCTTTTCTTGCGCAAGAAAATGCGAGCAACCATGAAGCCGGGTTGCATCTTCGTGCGTTAGCCACAGCGAAGGTGCGGTTCCGCACCGGATCTGCCCGAACGATGTGTCACGGTCGTGGGGTCGGCTTGTGCCTCGACCCCTTGAGTGAGGAGTAGGTTTCTATGGGTGCGCCCCGTCAGGCTGCCTTAACCCCCCATGACGTCGGCACGTCGCGACAGCGCGCAAAAGGTACGCCCCCTGCGCCTCGCTTTGCCGCCTTCTGGCTCGGAACCGCCTGTGCGGCTCTGTTGGCGGGCTCGGTCTCCGCCGCCCCCAACGAAGCGGAGGCCCCGCCGCCGCCGGTTGCCGTGGAGGCCTCGGCCCCGCAGCCCCTCGCCGCGGATTTGGGTCTGCCGGCCCTGCCGGACGTGCCCCTCGCCTTCACCGAAGCCGACCGGCTGCAGGGCGCCATCAGCGCGCGCCTCGCCGAAACGCTGCGCAACGTGTCCCCGCGCCTGCCGAAGCGGGAGCGCGAGGCCATTCAGGCCTATTACGAGGCCGCGAATCACGCGCCGCTCTGGGTGCGCGATGGCGCCTGGACGGCAGCCGCGAACGGCGTGATCGCGCGCCTCAAAGAAGCGGGCGAGGACGGCCTCGACGCGGCCGATTACCCGATCCCCGCCGTGGCGAACACGAAGGACGCGCCGGCGGCCGATTGGGCCGAGGCCGAAATCCGCTTGAGCGCCGCTGCCGTTCTCTACGCCCGCGACGCTCGCGGCGGGCGCATCGACCCGACGCGTCTCTCGGCCTACCTTACGCCGACGCTCACCCTGCCGGCGGCGGATGCGGTGCTGCAGCGCCTTGCTGCGGCCACCGACCCCAACGCGGCGCTGGCGGCCTACAACCCGCAGCATGCGGGCTACCAGGCGCTCAAGCGCAAGCTCGTCGAAATCCGCGAAACCCGTCCGGCCACCCCCATGGTGCGCGTGCCCGACGGCAAGCCCCTGCGGGTCGGCATGCGCGACCCGCGCGCCTCCCTCATCCGTGCCCGCTTCGGCATGGAGCCCACAGGCCAGGACGACACGGCCTACGACGAGCGCCTGGCTTCCGCGGTGGCGGCGTTCCAGAAGGAGCACGGCCTCAAGGCGAGCGGCGTTCTCGACAAGGCGACGGTGGCGGCCTTGAGCGGCCCGTCCCCGGCGCGGCTCGAAGGCGATCTCATCGCCAACATGGAGCGCTGGCGCTGGCTGCCCGAGACCTTGGGCGAGCGGCACATCTTCGTGAACATTCCGGAGTATCGCCTGCGCCTCTTCGACAAGGGCGACATGGTCCACCAAACCCGCGTCGTCGTCGGCAAGCTGGAATCGCAAACGCCGATCTTCTCGGACGAGATGGAGTACGTGATCGTCAACCCGTCCTGGACGATCCCGCCCTCGATCATGAAGAACGAGATCCTGCCCGGTCTCGCCCGCGATCCGTCCTATGCGGCGCGGCGCGGCTACGAGGTGATCGTCCGCAACGGCCGCATGACCGTGCGCCAGCCTCCGGGCGAGCGCAATGCGCTGGGCTACGTGAAGTTCATCTTCCCCAATAACCACGCGGTCTATCTGCACGACACCCCAAGCCGGCATCTGTTCGCCCGCGAGCAGCGCGCCTTCAGCCATGGCTGCGTGCGCGTCGACCAGCCTTTCCGCCTCGCCGAAGCGGTTCTGCAGGTGCAGGGCGATTGGTCGGAGGCGAAGCTGCGCGGGCTCATCGGCAAGGGCGAGCGTCATCTGCGCCTGAAGGACCGGCTGCCGGTGCATCTCTCCTACTTCACCCTCGCGGTGGACGAGAGCGGCCAGCTGAAGAGCTTCAACGACCTCTACGGCCACAATGCCCGCGTGCGCGAGGCCCTTGGCCTCCCGGGCTGATCCTCACCCGAGTGTCACGGCACGAAGGCGCCCCTCGCGGGCGCCTTCTGCGTTTCAGGCCGGGATCGCTTCGACGACCAGCCTGGAGGGCTTCCTGCTGCCCCCAAATGCGAGCGTCGAGGATTGTCGAGGCTTCGTCCGTCAAACCGATCAGACATCACGGCTCTAGGATGCGCTCGGACGTGACCCGCTCGTGCGGCGGGTAGATCCTTGGCGGTCCCGCGGAGGGACATCTTGCTCCGGCACGTCAAGGGTCGGCAGCCGGGGCTTTGCTCTGGCCGCGATACCTGGGTCGACATAGCGAAGACCATACCGCGCCAAAGTCCTAAAAGCCCGGATTTCGGATCGCAGCGTGACCGAAGCTTTTGCCGCGACGGAGCGGCTGTGGGGCGCCCTATTGGGAGCCCGGAGGACGATTGCTCAGATCACAAAGAGCCCCTCCCTCGCGGAAGCGAGGGAGGGGCGTGTTGGAGGAGCGGTGCTGTTGTTCTAGATCACGTCGGCGGGTGGGAGGGAGTTGATGCCCTGCAGCAGCACGTCCCAATGGCCGTTGCCGTCGATATCGACCAGCAGGCCCTCGGCGCTCGTGGAACTCACCACCGCGTTCCCGGCCGTGATCACCACCAGCTTGTCCTCGGCGGTGTCGAAGTCCGTCACCACGCTCAGGCGGCTGTCCGCCAGGTTACCGGCCGTGAAGTCGAACACGTCCATACCCGCATCCGCTCCGTTCAGATCGCCCGTGACGGTGTCGAGATCGCGCCCGTAGAACAGGTCGGCACCCGCTCCGCCGAGCAGCACGTCGCCCACCTCGTCGGCTCCGCCCTGGAGGGTGTCGGAGCCTGCTCCGCCCTGGAGCGTGTCGGATCCCGCACCCCCGTTCAGCAAAGCCGCGTCGGACCCGCTCGTCACAGCCAGCGAGTCGCTGCCGTCCCCGCCATAGGCCTGCGTCTCGCCTTCGACACGGACATGTCGGCGTCAGCCCCGCCGAAGACCGTGTCGGCGTCTCCAGCCGTGATCGTGTCCACGCCAGCCCCGGCATAAACCTGATCGGCCGCGCCCGACGTGGCGTGGAGAATGTCGTCGCCTTCGCCGCCGTAAAGCGTATCCATGCCGCCGCCGCCGATCACCGTATCGGCACCAGCGCCGCCGGCCACCTGAGCATTGGTGCCAAACGCGACAACATAGTCGTTGCCGGCTCCGCCGAACGCCTGGTTCGCTCCCAGACTATCGCTCCCCTCGCCGCCGAAGATCGTGTCGGCGTCATCGCCCAAGAGGTAGTCATTGCCCCCGCCGCCGAACACGATGTCTGGGCCCAAGCCGCTGGTCACGGTGTCGGCACCGAGCCCCGCATAGACGGTGTCGTTACCACCCTGATCCATTATGTAATCGTTGCCGTCGCCGCCATAGAGCTCGTTGTTGCCCGTGCCGCCCAGCACGAAGTCGTCGCCGCCACCGCCAGCCAGCGTGTCGTTGACCGTGCTACCCGGGTTTCCAAGAAGGGTTGAGCCGTCGATGGTGTCGTTGCCCTCGCCGGCGAAGATCTGGTTGCCGGCTGTCGAGCCCATGGCGGTCTCGTGCACCATGAGGGAATCCGCACCCGCCCCGCCCAGCAGCGTGTCCGAGAGGCCATCGACAGTGAGGACCACCGTGTCGTTGCCGCTTCCGGCATAAATCTCGTCGGCACCGTTGCCGTCCAGAATGGCGTCGTTCCCCCCGAGCGCCTGAATAACATCAGCGCCGCTGGTTCCGAGCAGTGTGTCGTCGCCTTCAGTTCCTGTTTGCGTGGGCCTGACAGTTCCCCCTTAAGGTAGCAGCTGAGGCGCTCACAGGAGTCGCCATGCCAACGGTTGTAAGAGCACCTCATTGCCCCGCAATTGCTCCAAGAATTGCGTGCGCGATATGTTTGGGACCCACCAAACACAGCCAGCTTATCGATGGCCCTTGATGGATTCGTGCGGTGAAGCAGCAGTAAGCGCTGCGGCATCCCCAGGATGGTGTTGTGCGCCAAGGGTCCAGAGCGGGTGCTCCGCCAAGTATTGCTTTCATAAGGTACAAGCGCACGCCACCTCCTCGTCCGCATCGGATCTTGAGGCAGGAATGATGCAAGCACATCGTTGCGACCGACCATCGAACCTGTGGCGCCGGGGCGACCACGCCAGTGCGAAGAAGGCCACAAATTCGGTGGCCCACTGAATGATGCCGCAGGCCTTGCGGGCCGGTCAGAGCTGCAGCGGGAGCCGAGGTCTGCGGCAGCGAACGGTGCAACGCAGAGTGTCGACGTGAGACAGCCCACTTGCAGGAAGGGGACGGCCCAGAAGCGATTGTGACGGGGATGCTGCCCTAAATGCCGTGCCTTTAACGGCAAGGTAACCCTCTTCGGCAAGTCTCCCTTCACCGTTCAGGGTGCCGCGGCGTATCGCGCGGTTGGTAGGGGCGAGTATCGTCGTGAGAGTTGTAAGATCGGGCTGCGCAGCGGCCATGCGCGCCTTGAGCTGCGCCCGTGTTGTCCTCACCCCCGTCACACCCGTGGCCCGGCGGACTGGGCTCACCCTGCTCGTCATCGCGACGGTATCGGTGGCGGCGACGCGGGGCACGCAGGATGCGGTCGCGAACGGCGATACCCGCACGCTCACGATCTATCACGCCCACACCAAGGAAAGCCTCACGGTCACCTACCGCCGCAACGGGCAGTACGACGAGCGCGCCCTGGAGCAGCTCAACTGGCTCCTGCGCGACTGGCGCCGCGACGAGCCCACCCGGATGGATCCGCGCCTGTTCGATACGCTCTGGACGGTGTACCGCGAGACCGGCTCGGACGAGGCGATCCATGTGGTCTCGGCCTACCGCTCGCCACAGACCAATTCCATGTTGCGCCGCCGCTCCGGTGCCGTAGCCGAGCACAGCCAGCACATGCTCGGCAAGGCACTGGACTTCTACCTTCCGGACGTCTCCGTGGACCGCATCCGCGCCATCGGCATGCGGTTGCAGAACGGCGGCGTCGGGTACTATCCGTCGTCCTACACCCCGTTCATCCACCTCGACGTCGGCTCCGTGCGCGCCTGGCCGCGGATGACGCGCGACCAACTCGTGCGCCTCTTCCCCGACGGGCGCACCGTGCACCTGCCCGCGGACGGCAACCCGCTGCCAGGTTACGAGGAAGCCCGGGCCGAGGTGCTGGCGCGCGGCGGCAAGGTGGCCGGCATCACGGCCGTAGCCGATGCGGGCGAGGCAGCCCCCACCACCCGACGCAAGGGGTTCTGGGCCACCCTCTTCGGCCTCGACGAGGATGAGGACGCGCAGGAGATCAGCCAGATGCGGACGGCCCGAGCCCGCCCGCGCACGGATCCAGTGACCACCGCGAGCCTCGGCCCTGGGGATGATTCCTCGGCGTCCGCCTTCCTCCAGAGCTTCAACCGGCGCACGCAGGTGGCGCAGCGCGCCTCGCAACCTGCTCCCGAGCCGGTGCCCGCCCCTGCTCCCATGCCTGCCGCGGCCGCACCGCAACCCATGCCGCGGTTTGAGGATGCACCCCCAGCGCGGGTCGCCTCGCTCGCCGCCGATCCATCCGGCACCACGGGTCCGCGCCTCGCTTGGCAAGGTCCGGGCACGGCTTCCGAAAACCTCCCGCCGATCCCGCCCCGCCGCCCGGCCGATCTCCCCGGAGCGCTCGCCTTTGCACCCGCGCCCGCGTTGCGGCGGGACGGCCCGGCTCCCGGCGAGACCCCCGTCTCCACGGGCGCCGCCCTCATCGCCCTGGCCCATCCGCTGCCGCCGCCGCGGCCGACCGCCCGGCCGATCCAGGTGGCCTCCGCGGGCCCCGTTGCGCTTCCGGCTCCCGCGCCGACACCGGCTGCAGTGCCGGCTCGGAGCCCTGCGGCCTACCCCGCCGCGAGCCGGGAGGCTTCGGCCGAGGATCGCGCGAGCCTGCGCGCTCTCTTCAGCACCGCCCCGAGCGCCCCCGCCTCCTCGCAGGCGACCATCAGGCTCGCGCAGGTGAAGACCCAGGATGCCCCGGCCGGCACCTCGCTCTCCGCCGGCTCCGCGCCGCAGGGCGGCTTCTCCACGAAGCCGGCAGCCGATCTCACCACGGGCCGCTTCACCGGGCCCGCCGTGAAGGCCGTCACCCGCTAGGAGTGATCCGGCGGCACGCACAAGAAAGCCCGGCTTGTCGCCGGGGCCTTTTTCGTCGGGCTTATTCCTGCGAACGCGATGCGTTGACCGCTCTCGTTGTCGTCCGAGCGCACCTGGGTCAGGCACACCGCTGCGGCGTATGGTCGACGACCTCGTGGCGGAAACCTAAACTTGCCGTTGTGGTTGGTGAGTGAAACGGGAGCCGTCAGCATGAACCGTCCCTCAGCCAAACTCGCAGCGATCGCCTGTGCGTTGATCTTCGCTTCGTCAGCCGCACTTGCGCAGAACGCGATCGCCGGAAAAACCTTTCGCAGCTGGAGTCCATCCCACGGCTCCCAGATCGAATACATGGCTCCCGGAGGGCGAAGCTACCTTTGGTATCCGGGCAATCGCGTTGTCCTACCCGGTCTTTGGAAGACCGGAGCGATCCAGGGCATTCCTGCGATCTGCTTTCTCTACGGGGACAACACCTACAACCCTGTCACGGCCCAGCCGGGGGGCCGCTGGCAATGCCGACCCGAGAGCCTGTGGGCCCGCACACAAGTCGAAGCCGTGGCGGGGGACGTCTTCTCCCTGTCGAGGCGCTCCGCGGCACCCTTCCCGCTGCCGCGCGAGAACATTCCGATGGCCCAGTTGCGGCAGGGTTTGACCGAACTTCGATAGGGCGCATACGCATGATGCCCGCCTGCACGGCGCAGTCGGGGCAGGTTGAAAAACGCCTCCCGCGGCTCTGGCCGGGGAGGCTGGCAGATCTGCGACGGTGCAGGCGGATGTTGGTCGAAGCGCCGGCCGCCGCGCCCTACGCCATGCCGAGGGCCTGCATGTAGAGTTCGAGGATCGCCTCTTCCTCCTGGCGCTCCGCGTAATCCTTCTTGCGGATCGAGATGATCTTGCGCAGCACTTTGGTGTCGAAGCCGTTGCCCTTGGCCTCGGCATAGACTTCCTTGATATCGCCGGCGATCCCAGCCTTCTCCTCCTCAAGGCGCTCGATGCGCTCGATGAAGGATTTCAGCTGGTCGGCTGCGACGGATTCGGTGTTGAAGGCTGCGTCGTCCATGGGTGCCCCCGCAGTGTTTGTGGTGAGTCGGAGAGCGCTCGGCGCGCCCGCTTGGTCCCATTGGTAGAGGCGTACGGTTGAGCGCTTCTTAACGGCGGCGCCGCCCAACCGGCCAAGAGCGCGACCACGAGCAGGAGCGCCGCCGTGCTGACGCTAGCCTCGAGGGTGACGCGGGCGGCGCGGGCCACCCCGCCGGTCGAGCGGCTCGCAACACCCTAGTGGGACGGCTTGTTCTTCTCGAAGGCGGCCGCCTGCGCGGCGCTCGCCTCGCCCTGGTGCCGCGCCTTCCACTCCTCGTAGGGCATGCCGTAGACATGGGTGCGGCTCTCCTCCTTCGAGAGCGGCACGCCCTTCTCGTCGGCAGCGTCCTTGAGCCAGTTCGACAGGCAGTTGCGGCAGAAGCCGGCCATGTTCATGAGGTCGATGTTCTGCACATCCGTGCGCTGACGCAGATGCTCCACGAGACGGCGGAAGGCGGCCGCTTCGAGTTCGGTCTGGGTTGCTGGATCGATGGCGTTCATGGGGAGCACTCCTCTTGGCGGCGCAGGCGCTCGCGGGTGCGGGACGGATAGGCTTTCGGCTGGCGCAGATGAGGCTGCGCGATGAGGGGCTTGAGGAGACGGGCGAAGCGCTCGGCCCATTCCTCCGCACCCTCGTCGGTGGCGATGAGGTCCTGCCGGATCTCGATGAGCGCATTGGCAAGGCCGCGTGCGGTCGCGTGCCGGTCCACCGTATCGCCGGCGAGCGCACCGTCATAGGGCTCGTTGTCGCCGACCGTGAGGCCGGGTTCGGCGGCGAGCGCATCGAGGAGCGGGCGCGCGAAGCGGTCGTCGGCATCCCAAAGGATGCCCACCTGCCACGGCCGCGGCCAGCCGCGCCAGATCGGCGTGAAGGAATGCACCGTCACGAACACCGGCGGGTGGCCGGCCGCCATGGCCCGGTCGAGGGCGGCCGTGATCGCGGCGTCGTAGGGGTCGTAGAAGCGAGCGATGCGGCGCGCAACCTCGCCGTCGTCCACGCGGGCGTTGCCCGGCACCACGGCCCCGTCCGACAAGCGCATCACGAGGGTCGGATCGTCGCGTCCGCGGTTGGGGTCGATGACGAGGCGGGAGAAGCGGGTGAGAATCGCTGGAGCCCCAAGAAGGCGGGCGAGCGAACGCGTCACCGCGGCGGCGCCGATGTCGTAGGCGATGTGGCGCTGAAACTCGACCTCGGGCAGCCCGAGATCGCCGAGTTCCGCCGGCACCCCGTTCGAGGCGTGATCGCACAAGATGAGCGCGCCCGATTCCACCGCCCCCTCGACGATCTCGACGGGATAAGGCTCGTGCGGCAGGGCTTCGAGCCGCGCAGCGGTCGGGCGCTGGGCCTCGGAGGTCTGGGGCCGGGCGGTTGGAAGCATCGGGCGCGCCTGACGGGGTGGGTTGCTCGGCCGGGGCTTAACCTGCCATAGGGGGCCTGACAACGCGGCGAACCGCCGGGCACCGGCCCGAAGGGTTGTACGGGTGCCGCCTGCCCCTGAGCCGTCCTCACACTTACCACTCTCCACAGCCCATGGCCGCCACCCACACCCCTGCGCAGAGCGAGCCCGGCCTCGCCGGACCCTTCCTGGCGCTCTGCCTCGGTGCCGCGGCGATGGGCATCTCGCCGATCTTCGTGCGCTTCGCGGCCGCGGATGTGGGCCCCTTCGCGAGCGCCTTCTGGCGCGTGGCCCTGGCGCTGCCCGTGCTCTACGCCTGGATGCGCTTCGAGGAAGCGCGGGCTCCGGCCGGCGCGCCGCGCCGCTCCTATTCCCGCGGCATCGTGCTCGCGGGCCTCGCCTTCACGGGCGACCTCTTCTTCTGGCACCTGTCGATCCTCAACACGACGGTCGCGAACGCCACCTTCTTCGCCACCACCGCCCCGGTCTTCGTGATCCTCGTGAGCTGGCTCGTGCTGCGCCAGCGCATCGCGTCGGCGACGGTGGCGGGCCTCCTCTTCTGCCTCCTCGGCGGCGGGGCCCTCATCGGGCAGAGCCTGCAGGTGGACCCGGCCCGCATCCGCGGCGATCTCTACGGCATCGCGACCGCCCTGTTCTTCGGCCTGTACTTCTTGGCGGTGGGCCGCGCCCGAGAGGAGTCGGGCGCCGCCCGCGTCACCTTCGAGGCCAGCGTCATCACGGCGGCGCTCCTGCTCGTGGTCGCGCTCGTGGCCGCCTGGGTCGCGGACCACGGCATCGTGCCCCGCACGCCCCAAGGGATCGCGGCGCTCGTCGCCATGGCCCTCATCAGCCATGCGGGCGGCCAGGGGCTGCTCGCGGTGGCGCTCGGGCGCCTGCCCCCGATCTTCTCCTCGCTCGTGATCTTCCTCGAAGCCGTGGCCGCCGCCGTGTTCGGCTGGCTGATCCTGAACGAGGCCCTCACCCTGGTGCAGGCCCTCGGCGGCGCGCTCATCCTCGCCGGGATCTGGGTGGCCCGCCCCCGGCGTCAGGGCCCGGTGGCCTAGCACGCGCGAGCCTCGGCCCTGGCGTCACGGTGCCGTGGGCTGGAGCGCATCCGGCCCCGGGCCTTGATCCGGCCGGACTTCTTGCCCACAAGGGGTCGAAGACCACCCCTCCAGGCACCGGATCGCCACCCTCCCTCGATGAACCCCGGCTTCCCCCTCCCGACGCGATCCCTTCTCGCCGGCCTCCTCCTTGCGGGCGGCGTGACCGCGACCCCGGCTCTGGCGGATCTGCGCCTGTGCAACATGACCCCGAGCCGGGTCGGTGTGGCGCTGGGTTACCGGGATCAGCAGGGCTGGGTCACCGAAGGGTGGTGGAACCTCAATGCCCGCGGGTGTGAGACCATTCTGAGGGGTCCCCTCGCGGCCCGGTTCTACTATGTGTACGCCGTGGATTACGACCGCGGCGGGGAGTGGAGCGGGCGCTCGCTCATGTGCACGCGGGACCGGGAATTCACGATCCGCGGCGTCGAGGATTGCCTCGCCCGCGGCTTCGACCGCAGCGGCTTCTTCGAGGTCGATACGGGCGAGCAGAAGAGCTGGACGATCCAGCTCACGGATACGACCCGGCAGGGCGGTTAAGCCCCGAGCCGGAGTGACCCCGGGTCTGAACAGAGGCCCGGGAACGCAGGGCTCGCCTTGACGCGGGCCGCAGAAACGACGCCGGACACGCGTTCCGGCGCTTGAGGAGGTTGGGGATGCGGCGCGACAGGCGAACGAAGATCATTGCGACCTTGGGGCCAGCCTCCGAGTCCCCCGAGATGATCGCGAAGCTCTTCGAGGCGGGTGCCGACGTGTTCCGCCTCAACATGAGCCATCTCTCCAAGGAGCGCCTGCGCGAGCGCGTGGCCGTGATCCGCGAGATCGAGGCGAAGTACCGCCGCCCCATCGCGATCCTCGCCGATCTGCAGGGCCCGAAGCTCCGGGTCGGCGCCTTCGCGGACGACGCCGCGATGCTCGAAAAAGGCGACACCTTCACCCTCGATGCCTCCGCGACCGCAGGCGACGCCAAGCGCGTGCACCTGCCGCACCCCGAAATCCTCTCCTCCCTGGAGCCCGGCCATTCGGTGCTCATCGACGACGGCAAGCTGCGCCTGCGCGTCAAGGAGGTGAAGAAGGGTAAGGCCGTCACCGAGGTGATGGTGGGCGGGCGCATCTCGAACCGCAAAGGCGTGTCGCTCCCCGACACCACGATCCCCGTCGCGGCCATGACCGAGAAGGACCGCTCGGATCTCGAAGCCGCCATCGATGCCGGTGTGGACTGGATCGCGCTGTCCTTCGTGCAGCGGCCCGAGGACATCGCCGAGGTCAAGAAGGTGGCGCGCGGCCGGGCGCTCGTGATGGCGAAGCTCGAGAAGCCGCAGGCTCTCGCGCGCCTCGACGAAATCATGGAGGTCTCGGACGCCGTGATGGTGGCCCGCGGCGATCTCGGGGTCGAGATGCCGCTGGAAAAGGTGCCGGGCCTGCAAAAGCGGATCGTGCAGACCGCGCGCCGCAAGGGCAAGCCGGTGGTGGTGGCGACGCAGATGCTCGAATCCATGGTCACCGCGCCGGTGCCGACACGCGCGGAAGTCTCGGACGTGGCAACCGCCGTCTACGAGGGCGCGGACGCCGTGATGCTTTCGGCCGAAAGCGCGTCGGGCTCCTACCCCATCGAGGCGGTCTCGACTATGAACCGCATCGCCGAAGAGGTGGAGAACGACCAGATCTACTGGTCGATCATCACGGCACAGAGGAACGAGCCCGAGGCCACCGGATCGGACGCCATTGCGGCCGGCGCACACCAGATGGCCGACACGCTTGGCATCAGGACCCTCGCGGCCTGGACGTTTTCCGGCTCGACGGCGTTTCGCCTCTCCCGCGAGCGGCCGAACGCGACCGTGGTAGCCCTGACGCCGAGCCGCGATACGGCCCGCCGTCTCGCCCTGGTGTGGGGCGTCCACCCGATCGTCACCAAGGATGCGAACGACATCGACGACATGGCCTTCCGCGCCGCCAAGTTCGCGGTCCGCGAGGCGTTCACGAAGGTGGGCGAGCGCATCATCATCGTGGCCGGCATGCCGTTCGGGACGCCGGGCGCCACCAACATGGTGCGCATCGCCTTCGTGACCCAGGACCACGCGGCGCAAGCTTAAGGTCTACAGCCGCATCAGCACCACGCCGGTGACGATGAGCCCGGCGGCGCCCCAGCGCCACGGGCCGACCGGCTCGCGCATGGCAATCGCCGCGATGAGCAGCGCGAAAAGAACGCTCGTCTCGCGCAGGGCCGCGACGAGAGCGATCGGCGCTTTCGTGAAGCCCCAGATCGCAATCCAATAGGCCGCCAACGACATCACGCCGGCGAGGACGCCGCTCTTCCAGGCACCCAGCATCGGCGCCAGCATGGCGGGGCCGCGCATCGCGAAGGCGAGAACCCCGACCGCAAGCCCGTCGAGGGCGAACATCCACAACGTATAGCCCGATGCCGTGCCGGAGAGGCGCGCCCCGACGCCGTCGACGACCGTATAGGCGGCGGTAAAGCCCGCGGTGCAGAGGGCATAGAGCAGCGCCTTCGGAGGGATGCGGCTCAAGGCCGTTCCGCCTTTAAGCGCCATAAGGATCACACCGAGCCCGATGGCTGCGATGGCGGCCGCCTTCGCGACCGTTACGGTCTCGCCGAGCCAGAGGGCCCCGATGATCGCTACGATCAAAGGCGCGGTTCCGCGCGCGAGCGGATAGACCTGCGAGAGATCGCCATGGGCGTAAGCGCGAATGAGGAAGAGCTTGTAGCCCGTATGCAGCGCCGCGGATGCCACGATCCAGGGCCAGGAGGCGGCGGACGGAGGCCGGAAGAAGGGGATGAGCAGGATCGCGATGGCGCTCTGCACCAGCCCGAGCAACACGATGGACAGGAAGCGGTCGAGGCCCACCTTGACGAGCGCGTTCCAGCCCGCATGCAGGAACGCAGCCGCGAGCACGACCCAGAACACCACAAGATCCACGACGATCAGCCCCCGGCGGCGCCTCACCCGCTCAGGAGCGCCGCTCCCATGCTGGGCCAAGTCCGGGGTGTCGAGAAGAAGAGGCGGCTAAGAGCAGCCGTGCGCGGGCTGCAAGCCGAGCTTACCGGCGGCCTCAAGGCACCCGTGCCGCGACCCCCTGCCCGACGCGGCCCATGAGCGCCTCGATGCGCGCGGCAATGAGGTCGCCATGGCTGTGCTGGGGCATATGGCCGACGCCGGGCAGCACCACGAGTTCGGCCCCCGGCACCGCCGCGGCAAACGATCGGGAATGGAGGTCGGTCCAGACGATGCGGTCCGCTTCGCCGCCGATCACGAGGGTGGGCACCCGGATCTCTCCGTAACGTGGCGCCTGCGCGGTCACGGCGGCGTGGAGGCCAGCCACATCCTGGGCATTGGCCCGGAACACCCGCGGGCGCAGCACCAGGGGGACCTTCGCGGCCTCGTAGTAATCTGGCGGCGCCTGCTGCGGCGTGAACACGCCCTCCACGGCCGGCTTGGCGAGGAGCAGCCCAAGCGGCGTCGTCAGGGTGTTGGTGAAAAGCCAGCCAATGAAGGAGGTCGCCGGATGGTAGTACCAGGTGATCTGCCCGCCGGGCCAGGGATGAGTGACGGCGGAGAGGAGGACGAGCCCGCCCGTCACGTCCGCGTGGTCGAGGGCGAGGTTCGGCGCGACCGCGCCACCCCAGGAATGGCCGACCACCACCGCGTTCTTCAGACCTAGCTTCCGCATGCCCTCGGCCAGGATCGCGGCCTGGCGCGCGGGCAAACCCGCCTCGCGGCCGGCGATGCGGTCGCTCCAGCCATGGCCCGGCCGGTCGAAGGCGATGACCCGGTAGCGCTGCGCCAGGCGCTCGCGGAAGGCCAGCATGGCATCGGCGTGGTTCGAGGAGGCCCCGTGGATCATCACCACCGTGCCGGCGGCTTCGCCCGCCGGCGGACCGGCTTCCACGTAATGGAGGCGCCCGCCTTCGACCTCCACGAAGCGGCCGGTTGGGGGATAGCGCGCCTCCACCACCCAGGCGATCACCAGGGTGAGGAGCGCGCCCGCGAGCAGCAGCACCACGGGGGTGAGCAGGAGAACCGTGAGCACGCGCCGCATCGCCTATAGCCTGACCGCGCTTGAGCGGATCAGAGGTTCTGCCCGTCGACCTCGGGGGTCAGCCGCTCCACGCGGGTGCGGACCGTTTCCTGCTGCGGGTGGATCTTGAGGGCCCGACGATAGGCCTCCATGGCGCCGCGCTTGTCGTCCGAAGCCATGAAGATGTGGCCGAGCCCGGCCCAGGCGCTGAAGTGGCGCGGCTCGATGGCGAGCGCCCGGCGGAGATCCGCCATGGCACTCACGGGATCGTCGAGGAGGTAGAATACGTTGGCCCGCCGGTGCCAGGCCTCGGCCCATTTCGGCTCGAGCACCAGCACCCGGTCCAGGAGTTCGACCGCGAGCGGGTAATCCTTGGCGCGCGCCGCTTCCGCGGCCCGGCTCATGAGGAGGTCGGCAGTGTCGGAGCCCGAGCGCGCCCAGCGGCGCTCGATGAGCGACGCGATGCCCTTGCCCTCGGACTCGTCCTTCGCGGCGGCGAGGCGCTCGAAGAGATCGTCCATGGTGGAGGGGCGCGGCGTCGCGGCCTTCGGGGGCTCGGGCTTGGCGGCCGGCGGCGCCGGTGGTCGTGCGCCCTGGGCCAGGGCGGGGACGGCGGCGAGACAGGCCACGAGGGGCAGTGCAAAACGGCGCATGCCGGGATCATCTAGGACCCCGGCATGCGCCGTCAATTCACAGTGCTGTGCGGCTTGGATGCCGCCCGCGCCTTAGCCCTGGCGGGCCTTGTAGCGCTTCTGCGTCTTGTTGATCACGTAGACGCGGCCCTTGCGACGAACCAGCTGGTTGTCGCGGTGACGCCCGCGCAGCGACTTCAACGAGTTGCGGATCTTCATCGGTCCGGTCTCCTGCGGCCCGATGTCGAAACAGGCCGGCTATAGGCAAATGGTGGGCGCGGCAAGTATCGAACTTGCGACCCCTGCGATGTCAACACAGTGCTCTACCACTGAGCTACGCGCCCCAAAACGACGACCTTGCGGTGCCGCTTTATTCGTGAGGGCGCGATATAACGGCTCCCGGGCAGGCACGCAAGCTGAGCGAGGCCCTTTTTTGGGGCTTTTGGCCGCGCCCGCGGGTCTTCCCGTCGGACGGCCCTCAGGCCGCCATCAGCTTCTCGACTTCGTTCACGAGATCCTTCAGGTGGAAGGGCTTGGAGAGCACCTTTGCGTCCTTCGGGGCCTGCGAATCCGGGTTCAGGGCCACGGCCGCGAAGCCCGTGATGAACATCACCTTGATGTCCGGATCGAGCTCGGTGGCGCGCCGGGCGAGCTCGATGCCGTCCATCTCGGGCATCACGATGTCGGTGAGGAGGAGCTCGAAGGGCTCCTCGCGCAGGCGGTGGTAGGCGGAAAGGCCGTTGTCGAAGGACACGACGTCGTAGCCGGCGTTCTGCAGCGCCTTGGCGAGAAAGCGGCGCATGTCGTTGTCGTCTTCGGCCAGAAGAATCTTCATGGGGGCGACTCAGGTGGGACGTGTTCAGGGTATCCGCCTTCATGCCCGGCCCTGGTAAACAAGGCATGAAGGATGGTTAAAATCACACCGGAAGCCGGGCTTTGGCCTGTGGACCTCAAGGTATGGTCGCCGATCCGTGAAGGGCATGGACAGACCAAAAGCGGCAGATTGGCCATGGACAGAGCGGGGCTCCCCCTCCAGATTAGCCCCCTCGACATCCCTGTTTCGTTGGAATCACGCGCCTATGCGGCCAGCCTTCGCTGACGAGTTCGAACCGCCCTTCCTCGTCACCGAGCCGGTCCAGCAGGCGATTCCGTTCGTGTTCAACGCGCCGCATGCGGGCGCGATCTACCCGGCCGCCTTCCTGGCGAGCTCCCGCCTGGACGCCCTCGCCCTGCGCCGCTCCGAAGATGCCTTCGTGGACGAGCTCGTGGAGCCGCTCGTGGCGCTTGGCGCACCGCTCATGACGGCGCGCTTCCCTCGAGCCTATCTCGACGTGAACCGGGAGCCCTACGAACTCGATCCGCGCATGTTCGAGGGCCGCCTGCCGCCCTTCGCCAACACCCGCTCCATGCGGGTCGCGGGCGGGCTCGGCACCATCCCCCGCATCGTGGCGGACGGGCAGGAGATCTACCGCACCCGCATCCCCGTCGATGAGGCCCTGCGGCGGATCGAATGGCTCTACAAGCCCTACCACCGGGCGCTACGCACCCTCGTGACCCGCACGGCCCGAAGCTTCGGCCATGCGGTGCTGATCGATTGCCATTCCATGCCCTCCTCCAGCATCAGCCGGGAGGACGCCGCCAAGGCCGACATCGTGCTGGGCGACCGCTACGGGACGAGCTGCGCCGGAATCCTCACGGACCTCGTCGATGTGGCGCTTCGCTCCCGGGGCTATTCGGTGGTGCGCAACAAGCCTTACGCGGGCGGGTTCATCACCGAGCATTACGGCGAGCCGGCACTCGGGCGCCATGCGCTGCAGATCGAGATCAACCGGTCGCTCTACATGGACGAGCGCTCCATGGCGAAGAAGCCCGGCTCCGCGCGGCTGACAGCGGACCTCCGCGAGGTCTTCGCCCTCGTGACCCGCGAGATCGAGGGCGATCTCACCCCCCGCCGCATCGCGGCCGAGTAGGCCCTTCTCCCTGCTTCAGCTTGACCGTTTCAAACCAAGAAAAAAGGCCGCTGTTGCCAGCGGCCCGAAGTTTAGGGAGGAAACGCCCAAGAAGGGCAGCGATACCGCGACGCCATCGCGATATCGCAATGCAACATTTACATCGCAGTGCACAAAAAGTAAGAAGCTCGGCCTGAAAATGTTATGCGCCTTTCGCATGGCTGGGGTGCGGATCCACGGCGCGGATGTAGAACACCAGCGATAGAAGCAGCCAAGCGCCGAGGGCGCCGAACACGGCGCGGTAGGCTTCCGGCGGATAACCCCCGCCCGGCAAGCGGCCGAAGACGTCCACCAGGATGCCGGTCGCGGTCTGCGACAGGAAGGTGCCGCCGATGGCGCCGATGTTCATGAGCGTGATCCCCCGGCCCGTGAGCTCACGGGGAAACAGCGATTTGCCGTGGGCGGTGAGGATTGGGGTGAAGGCCACGAAGAAGCCGAACACCATGAGCCAGATCACCGCCAGGGTGAGGCTCATGGGCACGAGGGCCGCGACCGCGAACAGGATCACGGTCGCGGCGCCGCCGATGAGCACTGGCTTGCGGTAAGACCTGAAGTAGCGGTCCGTGACGCCCCACAGGAACAGGCCCGCGATCTGCGCGGCGGCGCCCACGAGGATGAGTGTGCCGCGCATGCCGAGATCGATCCCGTAGACGTCCGAAAGCCAGGGGCCGGCCCACAGGCCCACCACCGTGGCGAAGGACGAATAGGCCGTGAGATGGGCGAAGAACACCGGCCAGAACGAGCGCACCCGCACGGCTCGGCCGACGCCACGGAAGGCTTCCGCCCAGCTTTCCTTCGCGCCCGAGCGGGCGGGATCGCGCGGAACGGCGGCGATCACGAGCACGGCGATAAGCGCGGTGAGCACCGCGACCGCGAGAAACGAGTTCCGCCAGCCGAAGGCCGCCGCGGACGCCGCGAGCGGCGCCGTGGCGCCGAGCGTGCCCAGATTCGCGAAGCCCATCTGGAGGCTCGTCAGCAGGGCGAAGCGCTCCGGCGGGAAGCGCTGGGCGTAGATCGCGAGCGGCGCCATGAAGAAGGTGGAGCAGCCAAGCCCGATCAGCATGCGGGCGAGGATGAGCACGCCGGGGCTCGGCGCCAGTGCGAAGAGGGCGGTTCCCACCACGGCCAGAGCGCCCGTCGCCACCATGGTGCGCTTCGGCCCGTAGCGGTCGATGGCGATCCCGACGGGGATCTGCGCCGCCGCGAAGGAGAAGAAGAACACGCTGGAGAGCAGGCCGATCTCGGTGGCCGAGAGGTTGAGCTCCCGGGCGAGGTCGGAGGCGATGACCCCGACGGAGTTTCGCAGGAACTGGCTCACCGCATAGATCGCGATGAGCGCCGCGATCATGAGCACGGCGCCGTCGGTACGGCCGATGGAGGCCTGGGTTCGGGTCATTTGGCGTTTCTGTGGGGCGTTGACCGAGGAATTTCGGCGAAGCGGCCCTCCCTATGGCCTCCAAAGACCTGAACCATTGGCCCCGTCAACCGCTTGCGGCGGAGAAACGGGTTGCTAAAAGCGCATGCCGGCGGCGTGGGCCGCCCTTCCAGGTGATCCATGGCGCTCATCGACTTCACCCAGTTCGTCCATGAGCTCGCCACGCTCTCCGGCCAGGCCATCCTCCCCTTCTTCCGCACCGCCATCGCGGCCGACGACAAATCGCGCGGCGGCGCCTTCGACCCTGTCACGGAAGCCGACCGGGCGGGCGAGGCCACCATGCGCCAGCTCATCAAGCGCACCTTCCCGACCCATGGGATCGTAGGCGAGGAGTTCGGCACCGAGCGCGCGAATGCGGAATATGTGTGGGTGCTCGATCCCATCGACGGCACCCGCGCCTTCATCGCGGGGCTTCCCACCTGGGGCACGCTGATCGGCCTCAACCGGGGCGGCGTTCCGGCCTTCGGGATGATGCACCAGCCCTTCACGGGCGAGCGCTTCTTCGGCGACACCCGGGGCGCCTCGTTCCGCGGCCCGGGGGGCGAGCGGCGTCTCAGAGTGCGCCCCTGCCCCTCCCTCAAAGACGCCGTCATGGCCACGACGAGCCCGCGGCTCTTCACCGGCGAGACGCTCCGGGCCTACGACCGGGTCGAGAGCGTCGCCCGCCTGGCGCGCTACGGCTGCGATTGCTACGCCTATTGCATGCTGGCGGCCGGCCATATCGATCTCGTGGTCGAGTCCGGCCTCAAGCCCTACGACATCGTGGCGCTGATCCCGATCATCGAGGGAGCCGGCGGCATCGTGACGGCCTGGGACGGGGGCCCGGCGGCGAACGGCGGCTCGATTGTGGCGGCCGGCGACCGGCGGGTGCACGCGGCCGCCGTGGAGCTGCTGAGCCGCTGAGCCTCAAGAGGCGACGGCCACGGGCCCGGCGGCCGGAACCCGGTCGTCCGCCTCCTCGGTGGCGTCCACGCCGGCATATTCGCCGACGGCCGGCGCCTCCTTCAGGCCAGAGCTGCCGGGAACGAAGGCGTCGAAGGCGGCCCAGAACAGCTCGCGGATCGCATCCCGCTCCATCATCACCTCATGACGTGCGCCCGGGAACACGAT
Organism: Microvirga sp.; assembly: GCA_035944635.1. Lineage (GTDB taxonomy): Bacteria > Pseudomonadota > Alphaproteobacteria > Rhizobiales > Beijerinckiaceae > Microvirga. Next base: position 73,543 of record DASZAZ010000068.1, on the reverse strand, counting down.
GGCGTGGCCAGCCTTGAGGCGGGCTGCGAAGCGCTCGGTCACGCGGGTATCGCACACCGGGTCGGCGCCTGCGGCGAGGATCAGGGTGGGCAGACGGATGCGCAGCGGCAATCGCGGATCGGCGAGCCGGGCCATGAGCTTGAAGGCGCCGTGCAGCCAGGAGACCGTCGGCTCGCCCACGGCGCCGGCGCCCACCGCATAAGCCGAAGCCGCATTGCGGGCGTAGCGCACGGGATCGCTGGTGAGGCGATTGCCCGGGAAGGGCTTCGTGGCGATCGAGGTTTCGCCTCCGCCCGGCACGAAGGAGCGGCCGAACCCGAGGAGGTTCATGGCAAGCGCAACGCGGGCCACCACCTTCGGCCGCTTCACCATGGAGAGCCCGATCATGGGGGTCGAGGCGACGAGCCGCTCGAAGGGCAGGCGCCCCTCGGCGGCCTCGTTGAGGGCCACCGCCGCCCCCATGGAATGGGCGAGCGCGAAGTGGGGTCGTGGCATATGCGGGATCAGCACCTTGTCGCGCACCGCGTCGAGGTCGAGGCGGTAATCCGCGAAGGCGCGCACATGGCCCTTGCGGGGGTTGCGCACCTGCCGGCCCGAGAGCCCCTGCCCGCGCCAGTCGAAGGCCACCACCGCGAAACCGCGCCGGCGCAGGTCGCGCACCACCTCGAAATACTTCTCGATGAACTCCGCCCGGCCCTGGAGGATGCACACCGTCCCCTTGGCGGGGCCGCGCCCGCTCGGCTTCCATCGCGCGACGCGCAGATGCATCCCGTCCGCCGCGACCACGTCCATGACCACGGGGTTGCCCGGGATCGGGTTGTCGGGGGTCGCGTGAAGCTGCGCCACGGCTCCCGGCTGGCCGAGGATCACCGGCTGCAGCATGGGCGATTTCAGATCGTCCGCGGAGGGGCTGGTCGGGGCTGTTTCAGGGGGCACGGGCGAACCGGGTTCGAGAATGTTTGCAGGATGTTATAGCGCAAAGCCGTCGCAGAACCATGACGGTCTTGACGCCCCAAAAGGGCGCCCCCATCTCCTGGATGTGCCGGCCACGACGGCGGCACACCACCGGCCCTGCCCTTTTGGGAGGTCCGGGTATCGCGCATCTCGCTTCAAGAAGGATTTGCTATGCGACAGTTCGATTTGGCTCCGCTCTACCGCAACACGGTCGGCTTCGACCGTCTTTTCTCGATGCTCGACCAACTCGTCAGCGTCGATGCGGCCCCCTCCTATCCGCCCTACAACATCGAGCGCACCGGCGAGACCGCCTACCGCATCTCGGTGGCCGTGGCGGGCTTCACCGACGCCGATCTCGCGATCGAGGTGAAGGAGAACACCCTCACGATTCGCGGTGAGAAGAAGGCTGCCGAGGACCGCAATACCGACGTGCTCTACCAGGGCATCGCGGCGCGCTCCTTCGAGCGCCGCTTCCAGCTCGCGGACGGCGTCCAGGTGACGGGCGCGGCTCTCGAGAACGGCCTCCTGCATGTAGACCTGGTGCGCCAGATCCCCGAGGCCAAGAAGCCGAAGCTGATCCCGATCGCCGCCGGCCGCGCGCCGCAGACGATCGAGGCCAAGGCCGAGACCCAGCAGGCCGCGTAATCGCGCCTCGCATCCCTGGTCGGCCGCAAGCTCTCGTGGCTGACCAGGCCGCGTCCATCGCGTCTCTTCCCGAGTTCAGCACCGCTGAAACGAAGAGCGCCCCGGTTGATCCGGGGCGCTTTTTTATTGTCTCGTCCTGGTCATCGACCGGCGCCTCTTGGCGGGCACCGAGTCAAACGGTTGTTGAGAGAGGTTGTTGGGGCCGATTGCGGCGCCGATGAGGCGGCCTATTCCGCCGCCTGCCGCCGCAGCGTGGCGCGGGCGATGTCGAGGGCCTGCCGGACCTCGCTCTCCTGCGTCGCAAACGAGGTCACGAGGCGGATCAGGGTCTCGTCGGGTCCGACCCGCTCGCCCTCGGGCAGGCTTGCCGTGGCCCAGGGGTGATAGACGACGCCGCCTGCCTTCAGAGCGGCATCGAGAGCGCGCGGCACGATCGGGAAAACTTCGTTCGCTTCGACCGCCCAGGGGAGGCGAACGCCGGGCAACTCGGCCAACCCCTCCGCGAGGAGCCCCGCCATCCGATTCGCATGGCGGGCATTGGCGAGCCAATGGTCGTCCGCGAAATAGCCCTCGAACTGCGCCGCGATCAGGCGGCCCTTGGAGATGAGCTGCCCCGCGCGCTTGCGGCGATAGGCGAGGCTCTCGGCCAGGGCGGGATCGAACACCACCACGGCTTCGGCCATGAAGCAGCCGTTCTTGGTGCCCCCGAACGAGAGGACGTCAACGCCACTCTTCCAGGTCATCTCGGCGGGGCTGCAGCCGAGCGCCACGAGGGCATTGGCGAAGCGCGCGCCGTCCATGTGCAGGGCAAGACCCCGGGCGCGGCAGACGGCGGAGAGCGCCCGGATCTCGCCGAGGGCGTAGACGAGGCCGCCTTCGGTGACCTGCGAGATCGAGAGCGCCTTGGGCGGCATCTGCTTGATCGAAGCCGGCAGGCCGTTGAGGTAGGCCGACAGGGTCTCCGGCGCGACCTTGGAGCCGACACCCGGAAGGCCAGCGAGCTTCGCGCCGTGCATGAAGAATTCCGGCGCGCCGCATTCGTCGTCGATCACATGCGCTTCCCGGTGGCACACGGCGAGTCCCCAGGGCGGCACGGCTGCGGCAAGCGCCAGGGCATTGGCGGCCGTGCCTGTGGTCACGAAGAACACCTGCACCTCGCGCTCGAAGATCCGGCTGAAGGTGGCCTCCACCCGCTTGCTGAGCTCATCCGCGCCGTAAGCGGCGGCAGGGCCGGCGTTGGCCCGCACGACGGCGTCGAGAACGGGGGAGCTGGCTCCGACGATATTGTCGCTGACGAAGTTCATGGTGTCCGGTCCGGTTGTTCGCCGCAAACCGCCCCAGCGGCCTCTCGGTGTCAAGGCGGGACGTGAACCGCAGGGCATCGTGGGTCCCACCGGGCCCAGACGCCGGGCGCGGAAAACGCCTTAGACTTTCGCCCCGCCAGCCCGAGCCGAGCTTTTTATTGCGCGACTTATCGGTCACATGAAATTTTTTGGCGCCACGAGCGACAAATCCCTCTTGTGCCCCCTTTTGAATTCTGGCAACGTCCAGCGAGTTAGGACAGTGATGCTGTCCCATCTGCAGCGCCAAAGGGCGCCTGCCGTGAGGCCTTGAGGATAGCGATGTTTCGTCCCCTGCGGACCAAACGAGATCCCAAAAACGCCGCCCGCGTGTTGCGGGCGGAACGGGCGCACGCCGGCTGAACTCAGCCGCAAGACGCCCGCGAGGTGCGGGCGCTCCATCTCTGACGAGAGGCCCCGCCCGACACGAGCCCAGGAGCTCAGGGCCCTTTAGGCCCTGCTCCGTCGATGAGACCGGCCAGGGCGTTTAGGCGCCACTGGACACCGAAGACCAAGCCTTCGAGCGCAACCGAGGACAGCGCATGAGCCACGTGCAGACCACGAGCCTGGAGCCCCAGCCCCCTGCCGCTGCGCCGAAGCGCGATGCGGGCTTCGCCCCGCTGGTGGTCCGCGATCCTGGCCTGCCCGCGGCCGAGGGGGCCTACAACCCCGCACATGAGAGCGATGCCTGCGGCGTCGGCTTCATCGCCGACATGAAGAACCGCCGCTCGCATGCTATCGTCGAGCAGGGCCTCGCGATCCTGAAGAACCTCGACCACCGCGGCGCGGTGGGCGCCGACCCCAAGATGGGCGACGGCTGCGGCATCCTCGTGCAGATCCCGCATCGCTTCTTTGCCGCGGAATGCGCCAAGGCCGGGATCTGGCTGCCGGACGCGGGCGAATACGGCGTCGGGCACCTGTTCATGCCCCAGGACCCGGAGGGCTTCCGCATCGTCGAGGAGATCGTCACCAAGGCGATCGCGGATGAGGGCCTGCAGCTTCTGGGCTGGCGCGAGGTGCCCGTGGACAACACGGACCTCGGCACGAGCGTGAAAGCCACGGAGCCCAAGCACCGGCAGATCTTCGTCGGCAAGGGCAAGGGCATGGACGACGGCGACGCCTTCGAGCGCCGCCTGTTTCTTGCCCGCAAGGTGATCTCGAACGCGGTCTACAATCTCAAGGACCCGCGTACCGCCGGCTATTATCCCGTGTGCCTGTCCTCGCGCACGGTGGTCTACAAGGGCATGGTGCTCGTCACGCAGCTCGGCGACTATTACCTCGACCTGCAGGATCCGCGCTTCGAGAGCGCCATCGCTCTGGTGCACCAGCGCTTCGCCACCAACACCTTCCCGACCTGGCAGCTCGCGCATCCCTACCGGATGGTCGCCCATAACGGCGAGATCAACACGCTCCGCGGCAATGTGAACTGGATGGCGGCGCGCCAGGCCTCCGTGGATTCGGAGCTCTTCGGCAACGACATCTCCAAGATCTGGCCGATCTCCTATGAGGGTCAGAGCGACACCGCCTGCTTCGACAACACGCTGGAATTCCTGGTGCGCGGCGGCTACCCGCTCGCGCATGCCATGATGATGCTGATCCCGGAGGCCTGGGCCGGCAATCCGCTCATGAGCGAGGACAGGCGCGCCTTCTACGAGTACCACGCCGCCCTCATGGAGCCCTGGGACGGCCCGGCCGCGATCTGCTTCACGGACGGCCGCCAGATCGGCGCGACCCTCGACCGCAACGGCCTGCGCCCCGCCCGCTACATCGTCACCGACGACGGGCTCGTGGTGCTCGCCTCCGAGATGGGCGTGCTGCCGATCCCGGAGGAGCGCATCGTCGAGAAGTGGCGCCTCCAGCCCGGCAAGATGCTCCTCATCGACCTCGATCAGGGCCGCATCGTTTCGGACGACGAGATCAAGCAGCAGCTCTCGACCGCGCTCCCCTACAAGGACTGGCTCAAGCGCACCCAGATCGTGCTGGAGGACCTGCCCTCCGTGCGGGCCCGCGAGTCACGCACGGATGTGAGCCTCCTCGATCGCCAGCAGGCCTTCGGCTACACCCAGGAAGACCTGAAGCTTCTCATGCAGCCCATGGCCGTGACCGGCCAGGAGGCGGTGGGCTCCATGGGGTCGGACACGCCGATCTCCGCCCTCTCCGACAAGGCGAAGCTGCTCTACACCTATTTCAAGCAGAACTTCGCGCAGGTCACGAACCCGCCGATCGATCCGATCCGCGAGGAGCTCGTCATGAGCCTCGTGTCCTTCATCGGACCGCGGCCGAACATCCTCGATCTGGAGGGCACCTCGCGCCGCAAGCGGCTCGAGGTGCGCCAGCCGATCCTGACGAACGAAGACCTCGAGAAGATCCGCTGCATCGGCCATTTCGAGGACCGCTTCGACACCAAGACCCTCGACATCACCTACGCCGCGGAACTCGGCGCCGCGGCGATGGATGGGGCGCTCGACCGCCTCTGCGACCGCGCGGAAGCAGCGGTGCACGGCGGCTACAACATCATCATCCTGTCCGATCGCATGGTGGGCCCGGACCGCGTTCCGATCCCGGCGCTTCTCGCGACGGCGGCGGTGCACAACTACCTCATCCGCAAGGGGCTCCGCACCTCGGTCGGCCTCGTGGTGGAATCCGGCGAGCCGCGCGAGATCCACCACTTCGCGTGCCTTGCAGGTTACGGCGCCGAAGCGATCAACCCCTATCTCGCCTTCGAGACGATCAGCGAGATGCATGCCCGCGGGGAGCTGCCGGAAGAGGTGGATTCCGGCGAGGCCGTGAAGCGTTACATCAAGTCCATCGGCAAGGGCATCCTCAAGGTGATGTCCAAGATGGGCATCTCCACGTACCAATCCTACTGCGGCGCGCAGATCTTCGATGCGGTGGGCCTCAAGTCCGAATTCGTGAACCGGGACTTCTTCGGCACCGCCACCACCATCGAAGGCATTGGCATGGGCGAGGTCGCTGAAGAGACCGTGCGCCGGCATCGGGACGCTTTCGGCGATGCTCCGATCTACCGCAAGGCTCTCGATGTGGGTGGCGAATACGCCTATCGCCTGCGCGGCGAAGAGCATGCCTGGAACCCCGACACGGTGGCGACGCTGCAGCATGCGGTGCGCCTCAACGCGAAGGAGCGCTACGACGATTATGCGCGCCTCGTGAACGAGCAGGAGAATCACCTCAAGACGATCCGTGGCCTCTTCCGTCTGAAGAGCGCGGACGAACTCGGCCGCGCGCCGGTGCCGATCGACGAGGTCGAGCCTGCAAGCGCGATCGTGAAGCGCTTCTCCACCGGGGCCATGTCCTTCGGCTCGATCTCGAAGGAGGCGCACGAGACCCTCGCGATCGCCATGAACACCATGGGCGCGAAGTCGAACACGGGTGAAGGCGGCGAAGAGCCGGAGCGCTTCCGTCCGCTCGCAGACGGGCGCTCCAAGCGCTCGGCCATCAAGCAGGTGGCCTCGGGACGCTTCGGCGTCACCACCGAGTATCTCGTCAATTCCGACGTGATGCAGATCAAGATCGCGCAGGGCGCGAAGCCTGGCGAAGGCGGCCAGCTGCCGGGCCACAAGGTGGATGCGAAGATCGCACGCGTGCGGCACTCCACGCCTGGCGTCGGCCTCATCTCGCCCCCGCCCCACCACGACATCTATTCGATCGAGGATCTGGCTCAGCTCATCTTCGACCTGAAGAACGTGAACCCCGCGGCCGACGTTTCCGTGAAGCTCGTCTCGGAAGTGGGCGTCGGCACGGTGGCGGCGGGCGTTGCCAAGGCACGCGCCGACCACATCACGATCTCAGGCTTCGAGGGCGGCACGGGTGCGTCGCCGCTCACCTCCCTCAAGCATGCGGGCTCGCCTTGGGAAATCGGGCTGGCCGAAACCCAGCAGACCCTGGTGCTGAACCGCCTGCGCGGGCGCGTCGCCATCCAGGCCGACGGCGGGCTTCGCACGGGTCGTGACGTGGTGATCGCGGCGCTGCTCGGCGCCGACGAATACGGCTTCTCGACCGCGCCGTTGATCGCGGCGGGCTGCATCATGATGCGCAAGTGCCACCTCAACACCTGCCCGGTGGGTGTGGCGACGCAGGACCCGGTGCTGCGCAAGCGCTTCAAGGGCCTGCCCGAGCACGTGATCAACTACTTCTTCTTCGTCGCCGAGGAAGCCCGCCAGCTCATGGCCGAGATGGGCTTCAAGACCTTCGAGGAGATGATCGGCTGCTCGGAAGCCCTCGACCGCAAGGTTGCGATCGATCACTGGAAGGCCAAGGGCCTCGACTTCTCGAAGCTCTTCCACAAGCCGGATGTGGGCCCCGACGTCGCGGTCCGTCACATGGAACACCAGGTGCATCCGATCGCGGAGGTGCTGGACCGCAAGCTCATTGCGGCCGCGCGTCCGGCGCTGGAGACCGGTGAGGCGGTCACGGTTGAGGAAGAGATCAAGAGCTCCGACCGCACCGTGGGCGCCATGCTCTCGGGCGAGGTCGCCAAGCGCTACGGTCACGACGGGCTGCCGGACGACACCATCACGGTGAAGCTCACCGGCACCGCGGGCCAGAGCTTCGGGGCGTGGCTCGCCGCCGGCGTCACCGTGGTGCTCGACGGCGTCGCGAACGACTATGTCGGCAAGGGCCTCTCCGGCGGCAAGCTGGTGATCCGCCCGTCGGAAGCCTCGCAGGCTCTCCCGGAGCGTTCCATCGTCGTCGGCAACACGGTGCTTTACGGCGCGATCGCGGGCGAGTGCTATTTCCGCGGCGTCGCGGGCGAGCGCTTCGCGGTGCGCAATTCCGGTGCCATCGCGGTGGTCGAGGGCACGGGCGACCATGGCTGCGAGTACATGACGGGCGGCGTCGTGGTGGTGATCGGCCAGACGGGACGCAACTTCGCGGCCGGCATGTCGGGCGGCATCGCCTATGTGCTCGACGAAGACGGCACCTTCGCGAAGCGCTGCAACCTCTCCATGGTGGACCTCGAGCCGGTGCCCGAGGAGGAGGATCTGATGCAGCGCCTCCACCACCACGGCGGCGACCTCGAAACCAAGGGCCGCATCGACATCATGGCCAATATGTCGGGCCACGACGAGGAGCGGCTCATGCAGCTCATCGCCAACCACCTGAAGTACACCGGCTCCACCCGCGCGAAGGCGATCCTCGACGATTGGGCCACCTATCGCACGCGGTTCGTGAAGGTGATGCCGGTGGAATACCGCCGGGCGCTGCAGGAGATGGAGCGGGCGCGCTTCCCGGTGGCGGCGGAGTAGTTCGCCGCTTGCCAGGCCGAGGGTAACCTCATATTATGTATATACATTAATTATGAGGATCACCTTCGACCAGGAGAAGCGCGACAGAACCTGGCTCGAGCGGGGACTGGCTTTCGAAGACGCCACACGGGTTTTCGAAGGCCTGCATGTGACGCTTCCCGACGACCGGAGGGATTATGGGGAGCCAAGGTTCCTCACCTTCGGGCTCCTCGATGGCAAGGCTGTCTCGTTGGTGTGGACACTGCGGGACGGCACCTGCCGGATGATTTCGATGAGGTACGCCAATGAGCGAGAAAGAGCGCGCTTCGCCGAGTACCTGGGTCGATCCGGATGATGCTCCGGAATGGACCGAGGAGATGTTCGAGCGGGCCGATCTCTATCAAGGCGAGAAGCTCATTCGCCGGGGGCGTCCGCCCTCGGCCCATCCCAAGGTGGCGATCAGCATCCGCCTCTCCGAGGATGTGCTGAACCGCTTCAAGGCAACGGGACCGGGGTGGCAATCCCGCATCGATGCGGCGCTGAAGGAATGGCTGAGCGATCATCCCGAGCGGGTGAAGGACTAGAGGACGAAAGCGGGGCAGGACCATGGACGAGGCAGCATCCTTCGCCGACACAGCGCAGCAGGGGCTCTCAAGCTCCCTGCGCATCTATGGCGATGTGGGATCGGGCAATTGCCTGAAGGTGAAGTACACCGCCGATCACCTCGGCCTCGCCTATGACTGGCACCACATCGACATCATGAAGGGCGAGAGCCGCTCTGAAGCCTTTCTGGCGAAGAGCCCCATGGGCCAGGTCCCGATGGTGGAGTTCGCGGACGGGCGCTTCCTCGCGCAATCGAACGCCATCATCCGCTATCTCGCCCGCGGCAGCGCGCTGCTACCGGAGGACCCGTTCCTCCAGGCCAAGGTCGACGAGGTGCTGTTCTGGGAGCAGTATTCCCACGAGCCCTACATCGCGACGACCCGCTACCACATCGCTTATCTCGGCCGCTCCCTCGATCAGCGTGAAGCCTGGCGGGTGGAACGGGGCGAGCGGGCCCTCGACCTCATGGAGCGGATGCTCGACGGGCGCCCGTGGTTCGTGGGCGACACCATGACAATCGCCGACATCGCGCTTCTCGCCTATACGCGTCTGGCGCATGAGGGCGGCTTCGATCTCGGATCGCGGCCGGGGGTGCGGCGCTGGATCGGCCGCAGCGAAGACTTTTTGGGGCTACAGCCAGCGTCCTGACGGACCCGCGCAGGATTCACGGAAGAATTGCCATGGGCAAGGTCACAGGCTTTCTCGAATACGACCGGCAGGAGCAGAAGTATCAGCTCGCCGGCGACCGCGTGCGGCACTTCCGCGAATTCACCCTGCCGCTCGACGACAACGATCTGCGCAAGCAGGCGGCGCGCTGCATGGATTGCGGCATCCCCTTCTGCCACGGCCCCACGGGCTGCCCGGTCCACAACCAGATCCCGGACTGGAACGACCTCGTCTTCAACAAGGATTGGGAGGAGGCCGCGCGCAACCTCCACACCACCAACAATTTCCCCGAATTCACCGGCCGCGTCTGCCCGGCTCCCTGCGAGGAAGCTTGCACGCTGAACCTCGAGAATCAGCCCGTCACCATCAAGACCATCGAGCAGGCCATCGCGGACAAGGCCTGGGACATGGGCTGGGTGAAGCCCGAGGTGCCGGAAAAGCTCACGGGCAAGCGCGTGGCGGTGATCGGCTCGGGCCCCGCCGGCATGGCCGCGGCCCAGCAGCTCGCCCGCGTCGGCCATGAGGTCCATGTGTTCGAGCGCCAGGCGAAGCCCGGCGGGCTGCTGCGCTACGGCATCCCGGACTTCAAGATGGAGAAGTACCATATCGACCGGCGCGTGAAGCAGATGGAGGCCGAGGGCGTGGTCTTCCATTGCGGCGTCGAGATCGGCGTCACCCGCTCCTTCGCGTCGCTCCACAACGAATTCGATGCGGTGCTCTTCGCCGGCGGCGCCGAGGATCCGCGCGATCCGAAGCTCCCGGGCCAGGACCTCAAGGGCGTCCATATGGCGATGCCCTACCTCACCCAATCGAACCAGCGGGTGAACGCGGAAGAGGTCACCGGCGAGCCGATCCTAGCCTCCGGCAAGCACGTGGTGGTGATCGGCGGCGGCGACACGGCCTCCGACTGCATCGGCACGGCCTTCCGGCAGGGTGCGCTCCAGGTCACCCAGCTCGACATCCGCCCGAAGCCCCCCGAGCACGAGGACAAGCTCGCCGTGTGGCCCTATTGGCCGACCAAGATGCGCACCTCGTCGAGCCAAGCCGAAGGCGCGGAACGCGAGTTTCAGGTCGTCACCTTGAGCGTCGAGGGCAAGAACGGCCGCGTCACCGGCGTGAAATGCGCCCGCGCCGACGAGCGCCGGCAGCCGATTCCGGGCAGCGAGTTCATCATCAAGGCCGATCTCGTGTTCATCGCCATCGGCTTCGCGGGCTCGGTGAAGACCGGTCTCCTGGAGCAGGCCGCCGTCGACATGGACCGGTGCGGCAACGTGCTCGCCAACGACCGCGATTACAGGACCTCCAGCGATAAGGTCTTCGTGGCCGGCGACATGCGCCGTGGCCAGTCGCTCATCGTCTGGGCGATCCGCGAGGGCCGTCAGGCTGCGCGCGCCATCGACGAGCACCTCATGGGCGCAAGCCTGCTGCCGGTCTAGCGCCCGTGGCCGGTCGCCATCGCGGCGACCGGAGAAACGGTGCCGGGCCCTACGTCCGCGGCCAGCGGAAATCGTCGGCCCGCCCGGGCCGGGGCGCCGGCGCAACCCCATCGCGCAGGGCTTTCTGAGCCGTCGAGGCTGTGGCGTTGTCGAGGCGCGGCACGCTGGTGATGAGCGTGCCGCCCGAGGCCACGGCCGGCTGCGTGAGCGGGACCACGGGCCCGGCGACGGGCTTTTCGGGCACAGCGGGAGCAGGCGGAGGAACCGCAGCCACGGCCGCCTCGGCCGGCGCAGTTGGCGTTCCCGGGGCCCCAACTGCCGGCGCACCCGGTGCCGGAGCCACGGGCGGCGCTCCCTGAGCCGGGGTTGCAGGCGATCCCGGAACCGCCGGGTTCGCGGGCACCGCGGCCACTGCCGTGCCGGCTTTCTGGGCCTCCATGATCTTCTTCAAGGCCGTGTCGGCGAAGTGGGCCACCTTGCGACCGCCGGCGCGGGTGAAGTTCACGCCGTCGTTGTTGCGCAACCGAACCACGTCGCCGGCGATGTTGGGCCCCGACGCCGTGTAGCGGTTGTCGTCGTCCACGAAGCCCGGCCAGATGTCCACATAGGTGCCGCCGGCCCGCTCCACCCGGTCGCGGTAGATCTCGTTCATGGCGATGAGGTCGGCCGAGGCCTTCTCGTTCTTCGCCGGCGGCGCGCCGATCCACACCAGCGGGATGTTGCGGTCGCGGAAGGCCCGCACCACGCTGTCGACGCGCTCGGTGTAGACCTGCCGCCAGCGTTCGGAGAGCACCTCGTGGCTCGTCTCGCCCTCGCGGATCGGCTGCCGGTCGTTGGCGCCCATCATGACCACCGCGATGGTGGGCTTCTGCACCTTGCCGGCGGCTTCCTCGATGATCTTGGGCCAGTCGCTCGCATCGATGCGCACGAGGCCGCCGTCGCCTCGGGTCTTGCGGGACACGTCCACCTCGGGAACGTCGTCGAACACCTCCGTGAGCCCCTGGCCCGCGAGTTCGGCCCAGGCGTCGCCGAACACCATCACATAGGTGGAGGGCTCGACCTTCGGCTTCTCGACCCGGGCGAGGGTGGGCGCCGGGCGGGGCCGGGGCTGCTGGCGCGGCTGCACGACCTCCCGCGGGGCGTCATCCTCGAGGCCGAAGAGGCGGCGCAGGGGGCTGGGCTGGGCCTGGGGCTGAGGCTGCGGCGCGGGCTGGGCCCGGCGGCGCGGCTGGGCCGGATAATAGTAGTACCCGCCGCCCGGCGCCGGCTGGTAGTAGCCGCGCGGGGCGGGCTCGTAATAGCCGCGGGGCTGGGGCTGCGGTTGGGGCTGATAGTACTGGTACTGGGGGCGCTCGAAGAACTGGGCCGCGGCGGGCGCGGCGCCGGCCAGGGCGGCAAGCCCCGAGGCCAGGAGGGTCAACAGCGCTTTCACCTGCATTGGCGGCGATCTCCATACCGTCGCGCCGGGGCGCCCCCGCCCGGCCGGCCGACACTATAGCAAACCTTGACCGAGCCCGTCAGGTCCCGGCGCCTGAGGGCGGCACGTTGCCCCTGGGGGACGAGGGAGGCCGCCCTCTTGAACGGACCCGTTCGAAATGGGGGACTCGCGTTCAACCCGCGTCAGCGGACCGTGCGCAGTTCCCGCAGCAGCGCCACGTTGGCGTAGCCGTCCGGCGTCAGGCCGCGCTTGAGCTGGAAGTTGCGCACCGCCTCCCGGGTCTTCGACCCGAACTTGCCGTCCGCATCGCCCACGTAGAAGCCCATGGTCGCGAGGCGCTGCTGCACCTCCTGGCGCTGGTCCTTGTCGAGCTGCGGCTCGCTCGTCGGCCAGGTGCCCTGGATCGCGGGGCCGCCGAGAACCCGGTCGCCGAGATGGCCGACGCCGAGGGCATAGGCGTCCGACGAGTTGTAGGTTTTGATGACGTTGTAGTTCTCGGTGACGAGGAACGCCGGCCCGTTCGCCCCGCCGGGCAGGAACAGGGTGGCCTCGCCCGAGCGCGGCAGCGCCCTGCCGTCGACCCGACGCACCCCGAGGCCCGACCAGGCGGAAAAGCCCTGCCGCAGGTTGCGGAAGTCGAAGCCGTCGGGAAGCTGCACCTCGAAGCCCCAGGGAAGGCCGGGCTGCCAGCCCTGCTGCTTGAGGTAATTGGCCGTGGAGGCGATGGCGTCCGGCACCGAGGCCCAGATGTCCCGCTTGCCGTCCCGGTTGCCGTCCACGGCGAACTTCATGAAGCTCGAGGGCATGAACTGGGTCTGGCCCATGGCGCCGGCCCAGGAGCCCAGCATGGTGTCCCGGTTGATGTGATCCTGCTCCAGGATCTGGAGCGCGGTGAGGAGCTCCTCCCGGAAGAACTCGGCGCGGTACCCCGTGAAGGTGAGGGTCGCGAGAGCCCGCACCACGTAGATATTGCCCGTGAAGCTGCCGTAGCTCGTCTCCATGCCCCAGATCCCGAGGATCACGGAGCGCGGCACCCCGTAGGTGCGCTCGGCGGCGGAAAGGGAATCGTTCCACTCGGCCGCGACCTGCGCGCCGCGCTGCAGGCGCTGGGCCGAGATGGCGCCGTTCACGTATTCCCAGATCGGGCGCACGAACTCGGACTGCTTCTTGGTGAGCACGATGATCTTGGCGTCCGGCAGCACGTCGCGGAACGCGTCGTCGAAGGTGGCGCGGGAGACGCCCCGGGCGCGGGCTTCGGGCCAGAGGCCCTCGATGAAACGGCGGAACTCGGCCGCCTGGGCCCCGGTATTGCCGGTGGTCTCGACCTCCAGCGGCAGTTCGATGCCCGGAGCGGGGGCTATCGCGGGAACGGGAAGCGGAGCCGTTGCCGGGTCCTGCGCTTGTGCAGCCAGCGGCGCGAGGCCGAGAATCAGGGCACCGCAAAGAGTGCGGCACGCATCGAGGGCGTGTCGAGGCATGTCAGTCGCTCTGGGTTGTGGGGCGGACCCCCAATGTGGGCCCCACCAGACGACATTACCAGGGTTAACGGCCGATTGAAGGCAGCCCCGAAACAGAGTTTTCGGGGCTCGTTTCACGGGATCGTCAGGGCAACAGTTTCTCCCTCCCTTCAGGGGAGAGCCTGCCCTCGGGCTCGACCCGAGGGGTGGCACGCGTGAGCGTGACGGGTGGGGTGTTGCGCGCAGCGCATCCTTCACGGTAGCGGCAAGGGCTCGCCTGCGGCGAACACCCCACCCCTACCCCTCCCCTGAGGGGAGGGAGAGCCAGATGAACGGCGTCGTGGACGGGGTGAACCAGCCTACGCAGCCTTGCGGGCGGCGAGCTTGTGTTCCCAGCGCAGGGCCTGGTCGACGATGGTTTCGAGGTTGTCGTATTTCGGCGTCCAGCCCAAGCCCCGGATGCGATCGACCTTGGCCACGAGGGTCGCGGGATCGCCGCCGCGGCGTCCGGCGAGGCGAACCTCGAAGTTCACGCCCGAGACCCGCTTCACCACGTCCACGACCTCCAGCACCGAGGAACCATGGCCGTAGCCGCAGTTCATGACGGTGCTCTTGCCGCCCCCGCGCAGGTAATTCAGCGCCGAGAGGTGGGCGGTCGCGAGGTCGTTCACCTGCACGTAGTCGCGGACGCAGGTGCCATCGACGGTCGGATAGTCGGTGCCGAACACGTCGAGATGGGAGCGCTGGCCCAGGGCCACCTGCGAGGCCACCTTGATGAGGTGGGTGGCGGTGGGTGTGGACTGGCCGGAACGCCCGTGCGGATCGGCGCCCGCCACGTTGAAGTAGCGCAGCACCACATAGTTCAGGCCGTGGGCGTGAGCGGCGTCCTCCAGCATCCACTCTGACATGAGCTTCGTGCGGCCATAAGGGTTGATGGGCGCCGGGGTCAGCTCCTCGTGGAGCGGGCTCACATCGGCGTTGCCGTACACCGTGGCCGTGGAGGAGAAGATGAAGTTCTTCACGCCGCCCTTCACCGCCGCCTCGATGAGCGCGCGGGTCTTCACGGTGTTGTTGAGGTAGTAGGCGAGCGGATCGGTGACGGATTCCGGCACCACGATCTTCGCCGCGAAATGCAGGATGCTCTCGATGCCGTGCTCGGCGATGAGGCGGGATACGATGGCCTGGTCGCCCGAATCGCCGGTCACGAAGGCGGCTTCCTGCGGCACGGCCCAGCGGAACCCGGTGGAGAGGTCGTCCAGAACCACCACCTTCTCGCCGGCGTCGAGCAGTTCCAGCACCATGTGGCTGCCGATGTAGCCCGCGCCGCCCGTGACCAAGACCGTCATGTCCGCTGTTCTCCTGAGTGACCGCCAGAGCGCATGTCGGAGGATACGCTCAAGGTTGCGGAGGGCCCGCACGGCCCGCTTCAACAAACGCCGCTGCTCCCATTCAGGTCCATGCGGCAGGAACGGAGCGGCTCGATGAAACCTGCGGCGGGCTCACAGGTTGACTGAGCCCAAACCTTGACGGTTCACACCCCCTTGCCGGGGGATGAGGCCGCCAGGGCCGCGGGGAGGCTTCTTCGAACCGAAACCTTGACAGTTCCTGCCCCTCCCCTCTCTTGGTGTCAAATTTCCGCTCCCCTCCCGCATTCCGCACCATCCCGCACAACCAGGCCCCCTCGATGAAGCGCATCCGCAAAGCCGTTCTCCCCGTCGCCGGCCTCGGCACCCGATTCCTGCCTGCCACCAAGGCCGTGCCGAAGGAGATGATGACGGTGGTGGACCGCCCCGTGGTCCAGCATGTGGTGGACGAGGCCAAGGCCGCCGGGATCGAGCATTTCATCTTCGTGACGGGCCGCAACAAGGCGGTGATCGAGGACCATTTCGATATCGCCTACGAACTCAACGACACGCTTGAGAAGCGCGGCAAGACCAAGGAACTGGAAGGCCTGACGCGGGACCTGCCCCAGGCCGGCCAGACGAGCTTCACCCGCCAGCAGGCGCCCTTGGGCCTCGGCCACGCGGTGTGGTGCGCCCGGGAAATCGTGGGCGACGAGCCCTTCGCGGTGCTCCTCCCCGACATGCTGAGCCGGGGCTCCATGGAGCAGATGCTCGCGGCCTACGACCGGCACGGCGGCAACATCATTGCGGTCGAGGAGGTGCCCGAGGACCAGACGCACCAATACGGCATCGTGTCGGTGGGCGAGGAGTTCGGCCAGACCTTCGAGATCACCGGCATGGTCGAGAAGCCGAAAGCCGGCACCGCCCCGTCGAACTACATCATCTCGGGCCGCTATATCCTGCAGCCCGAGATCTTCGACATCCTCTCCAACCAGGAGAAGGGCGCGGGCGGCGAGATCCAGCTCACCGACGCTATGATCCGGCTCATGAAGGAACAGAAGTTCTACGGCATGAAGTACCAGGGCCGCACCTACGACACCGGCTCCAAGATCGGCTTCCTCATGGCCAACGTGGCCTATGGGCTGGAGCGCGAGGACCTGGGTCCCGGCTTCCGCCAGGAGATCGAGGCGTTCCTCAAGCAGGGGTGAGGCACGTTCCTCCCTCTCCCCTTGAGGGAGAGGGTGGCCCTCGCGTCAGCGAGGGTCGGGAGAGGGGGAGCGATGGTGCAAAAGGCACCTGAGCGCTCAATCCTTCACGACCCCCACCCCTGCCCCCGCCCCACAAGGGGGAGGGGCATAAAACCCAAGCTCCCTTCCGTCGCACCCGGCCGGGTCGCCCGGGCCGGCCCTTTCGTGCTAGAGGGCCCGCCATGGCTCTCGCGAATCTGAAAACCGATCCCGCCAAGCTCGTGCTCGCCTCCGCGATCCGCACCCTCGCGACCGAGCGGGACGGCCTTGCGGTGCTCATGGATGCGCTGGCCGATACGCTCGGCGACGCCTTCATGGCCGCGGTGGAGCGCATCGGAGCCGCCCGCGGACGGGTGATCGTCACCGGCATGGGCAAATCGGGCCATGTGGGCCGCAAGATCGCCGCGACCCTCGCCTCGACCGGCACCCCCTCGCATTACGTGCATCCCGCCGAAGCCAGCCACGGCGACCTCGGCATGATCCAGCGGGACGATGCCATCGTGGCGCTGTCCTGGTCGGGCGAGACCGCGGAACTCGCCGACCTCATCGCCTATGCCAAGCGCTTCCGGGTGCCCCTCGTGGCGATCACCTCGAATGCCGCCTCGACGCTCGGCCGCCAGGCCGATGTATGCCTGTGCCTGCCGAAGGCCCAGGAAGCCTGCCCCAACGGGCTGGCGCCCACGACCTCCACGACCATGCAGCTCGCGCTCGGCGACGCGCTCGCCATCGCGCTGCTGGAGCAGCGGGGCTTCACGGCGGAGCACTTCCGGGTCTTCCATCCCGGCGGCAAGCTCGGCGCGCAGTTGCGGCGCGTCGGCGACATCATGCATGTGGGCGACCGCCTGCCGGTCGTCGCAAGCGGCACGCTCATGGGCCCGGCGCTCGCGGTGCAGTCGGAGAAGAGTTTCGGTTGCGTGATCGTGGTCGATGCCGAGGGCGGCCTCGCCGGCATCGTCACCGACGGCGACGTGCGGCGGCACCTCGCCAACGATCTCCTCTCGCGCACGGTGGACGAGGTGATGACGCGTCAGCCCCTCACCATCGCTCCCGACATGCTGCTCGCCGAAGCGCTGGAGATCGTGGAGTCGAAGAAACGCAGCGCCCTCATCGTGGCCCAGGCCGGCAAGCCGGTCGGCCTCGTGCACGTGCTCGACCTGCTCCGCGCCGGCGCGGCCTAAATCCCTCCCCGCCAGGGGAGGAGCCTGCCCTCGGGCTCGACCCGAGGGTGGCGCCCGAAGGGCGACGGGTGGGGTGAACCACCTATCTTCCCGGATTGAGCTCTCATCCACCCGCCCTTTCGGGGCACCCTCCCTTAGGCCGAGGAGGGATTACGTGGTCTCCACGATCAGCGTCGCGCCATCCACCCGCGTCACGCGCACCCGCGCGCCGGCCGGCGTGTCGGGGCCGAGGATCCGCCAGGAGCTGTCGTCGATCCGCACCCGGCCCTCGCCGGCGACGATCGGCGCCTCCAGGGTGAACACCCGGCCCGTAAGCCCTTCCCCGCGCCGGTTGAGCGTGGCGGCCTCGCCGGTCAGGGGAGCCCGGTTCACGCCCCGGCCGACGAGCACCGAGACGACCGACAGGCCCGCGAAGGTGAGGGTCGCGATCTGCCAGGACAGCGCCGCCCAGCCGTCGATGAGGCCGGTGAGGATCGCGGCGAGCCCGAGCCAGAGCAGGAAGGCGCCGGGGGCGACCAATTCGAGGCCGATGAGCACGACCCCGAGGATGATCCAGGTCCAGGCCCCCAGGCCGCCGATCCAGTCCAGGACCATGCCCTATCCCCCCGCTTTCAGTGCGACGGTGGGCGGTACGCCGAGGATCATGCTAGCCCTGCCCGGTCGCGGCCGTGATCTGCGGCACGCTGCGCGATCCCGCCGCCGGCGCGCCTGAGCGCGCCGCGCCGTCGCCGAACACGGATCGCGTCATCTCGGCGATGCCGCCGAGCGTGCCCGCCAGTCCCGCGGCCTCGATCGGCACGATCACCACCTTCTGGTTCGGCGCCGTGGCGATGGCGCGGATCGCCTCCACGTATTTTTCCGCCACGAGGAAGTTGGCGCCGGCGAGATCGCCCCGGGCGATCGCCTCGCTCACCATGGCGGTGGCCTTGGCCTCGGCTTCCGCGAGACGCTCGCGTCCTTCCGCATCGCGGAACGCCGCCTCCTTGCGCCCCTCGGCGGCGAGGATCTGCGACTGCTTCTGGCCTTCGGCGCGCAGGATCTCGGCCTGGCGCAGGCCCTCGGCCTCCAGCACCGCGGCGCGCTTCTCGCGCTCCGCCTTCATCTGCCGCGCCATGGCGCCGGCGAGATCGGCGGGCGGCAGGATGTCCTTGATCTCGATGCGCGTGACCTTCACGCCCCAGGGCGAGGCCGCGGCATCCATGACGCGCAGCAGCCGCTCGTTGATCTCGTCCCGGTGGGAGAGGAGCTGGTCGAGATCCATGGAGCCCACCACCGTGCGGATGTTCGTCATGGTGAGCGTGAGCAGCGCGTTCTGGAGATCGGAAACCTCGTAGGACGCCCGGGCGGGCTCCATGACCTGATAGAAGGCCGCGGCGTCGATGGTGACGCCCGCATTGTCCCGGGTGAAGGCCTCCTGGGACGGCACGTCGAGCACCTGCTCCATGACGTTCACCTTGTGCCCCACGCGCTCGACATACGGCACGATGAGCCCGAGCCCCGGTCCCAGCGTGCGCGAATAGCGGCCGAAGCGCTCCACCGTATAGGCGTAGCCCTGCGGGATCGTGCGCACCCCCATCGCGATGGTGACGACGACGAGCAGGACGAGCACGATGACGAAAACATCGAAGCCGATGGAAAACGGCATGAGCAAGATCCCCCGGAGCAGTGTTCTGCCTTGGCGCTAGAGGTACCCGAAACGGCGGAAACGGGCCAGCGGCCCGCATGCGGGGGCGTTCGGGTCAGGCACGGACGCCCGAGACACGAAAGCCCGCCGCGTGCGACCGTGGCGGGCTTATGCGACGAGCCTTCTGCCTGCGGGAACCTACCAGGAGCCGCCGGCGCCGGTGCCGTTCCAGCCGCCGTTGCGGCGTGCCTCGTTCTCGCGGCGGGAAAAGTCGAACCACCGCTTCATCTTTCCGCCGGCAGCCGCATCCAGCTCCGCCGGCGCCAGCTCGCGGGGTGCATCGGCCGCGCGCCGGGAAGCCTCGTCCGTGGCAGCGCGCCTCGAGCGAACAAACCTGACCATGAATCTCTCCCCTACGACCCCGTACCGGCTGCGCTCCGCCACCGGATCGCAAGGCCGCCCCCGTCGAGGCGCCGCGCCTGACAGCCAGGCTTCGAGCCGACCACGTTCGCGGCGACACGGCCACTCCGCCGGTCGGACTAGGTCCCGTTAGGTCAAACCGGACTGCGTTGTGGCCCCGGGATCGGGCGAGCGATCGTGCGGCCTCGGATCCGCCCTCGCAGCTCGCACGGCAACAATGGGAACGCCTGCCGGCGCTCAGATCCAGCCCTGCAGCTCGCGCTGCACCGT
Source organism: Microvirga sp. (assembly GCA_035944635.1). Lineage (GTDB taxonomy): Bacteria > Pseudomonadota > Alphaproteobacteria > Rhizobiales > Beijerinckiaceae > Microvirga. The sequence goes on along the minus strand of DASZAZ010000068.1, from coordinate 53,676 downwards.
ATAGGCGTAGCCGTGCGAGATCGTGCGCACCCCCATTGCGATGGTGAGGATGACGAGCAGCACAAGAACAATGACGAAAATGTCGAATCCGAGCGCGAACGACTGATGTCCCCAGGCAACGTCGTTACAGAGAACCTACGCTATCCCAAACAGGCCTGGAGTCCCAGAGAGGTGAGAACCAACTCGTAAAGAGCCGGGGAATAGTCGAGCCCAGCACGATCACCGGCGGAGAAACTAACGCAGCACAGCGCAAAGCCGGTCGAAGATTCCAGGCGCTGCAATCAGGTAATCGATCCCATCGTCTCCCGTGCTGTCGTCTGGCCCGAGTGTCGTCATGCGTGCACCGGCCTCCGCCGCAATCATACCCGCTGCCGCTACGTCCCATTCGCGGATTCTGTCGACGAAACCGGCGAGACGGCCGTCGGCGACCCAGCATATATCGAGCGCTGGAGCGGCAAGGCGGCGGATATCACCGAACTCGCGGAGGAGCGGCTTCAGGCGGTCCACGACCTCATCGATGCGGGTACGGCGATGCGGAAATCCTGTTCCGATCAGGGCTCTGTGGGCATCAGTCAGGGATGAGGAATTGATCCTTTGTCCATTACGATAGGCACCGCATCCCGCAACAGCCCAAAAGGTCTGCGCATGAAACGGCGCATGAACGACACCGAGCACGGACACGCCATCGATTCTGAGTGCCGCCGAGACGGCGACGTGATCATGCCCATGGACGAAATTTGCTGTGCCGTCGAGCGGATCGATGACCCAGCACGGCCCCTCCGAGGAGTCCCGACCATCTGCCCCTTCCTCGGAGAGGACGGCGTGGCTTGGGAAAGTCTGTGCGATGCGCTCTTTGAAGTGACTATCGACAGCGAGATCCGCGTTGGTGACGACCTCAAAGCCATCCTTGGCTTCGACGGCGAGGCTTCCCTTACTTCGAATGTCGCGAAGAATGTCGCCTGCCTCGGCACAGACAGCTAGGGCGAAAGTCAGGCCCTGGTCGATCAGGTTGTCACCGTGAGGCACGGACAAGGTTTGCCCCGAACAAGAAGCTCAGATCCAGCCCTGCAGCTCGCGCTCCACGACGGCTTGGATCACCCGCATGCCCTCGTCGGAATCGTTGAGGCAGGGGAGATAGGCGAACGCCTCGCCGCCATGGTGCATGAAGATCTCGCGGTTTTCCCCGTCGAGCTCCTCCAGCGTCTCCAGGCAATCGGCCGTGAAGCCCGGGGCGATGATCGCCATGCGCTTCACGCCGCTCTCGGCCAGCCCCTTCACGGTTTCGTCCGTGTAGGGCTTGAGCCATTCCGCCGTGCCGAAGCGGGACTGGAAGCTCATGCGCAGGCGCTCCGGCGACCAGCCCGTGGCCTCGCGCATGAGGCGCCAGGTTTTCACGCAATGGCAGTGATAGGGATCGCCCTTGAGGAGGTACTCCTTCGGGACCCCGTGGAAGGAGACCAGCACCACCTCGGGCTCGAAGGAGAGCTTGGCGAGCTCCGCCTTCATGGAGGTCACGATGGCGTCGATGTAGACCGGGTCGTCGTGATAGGGCGGGGAGACGCGAACAGACGGCTGCCAGCGCATGTCCATGAGCGCCCGGAAGGCGTGGTCGCAGGCGGTGGCCGAGGTCGCGGCCGAGTATTGCGGATAGAGCGGCACGAGGAGGATGCGGTCGCAGCCCTGGTCCAGCAGCGCCTGGATGCGCCCGCGCACCTCCGGCTTGCCGTAGCGCATGGCCCAGTCCACCGAGACCTTGTCGCCCGCCAGGCCCGTCAGGTGCTGGCTGAGCTTCTCGGCCTGGGCGCGGGTGATGGTCTTGAGGGGGCCTTCGTTCTTTTCATTGTTCCAGATCGTGGCGTAGTCGCGCCCTTTGCGCCCTGGACGCGTGGTCAGGATGATGCCGTTCAAGAGCGGCCACCACAGCAGGCGCGGGGTTTCGATCACCCGGCGGTCGGAGAGGAACTCCTTCAGGTAGCGCCGCATGGACCAATAATCCGTGGCCTCCGGGGTGCCGAGATTCATGAGCAGCACGCCGATGCGGCCCGCGCGCACGGCCGGGTGGTCGGCGGGACGCACGCCCTCCCGCGCGACCTCGCGCTGGAGCGTGGCAGGGTTCACCATGGTGTTCATCTCGGGTCCCGCAAAAATGGTCGGCGCGCGCCCCGCAAGAGACGATGCGGGTTCCGCAAAAGGCAGCACAGCCTGGATGACGGCGCGCTTGGAGTTGGCTCATGACATAGGCTGCGGGGCGGTTCTTTTGAACCCTTCCAATCCGCGCAGGCTTTCGGGTGTACGGATTGCGGTCCCGCTTGGATTGGCGGAGATCAGGCGTCGAGGCTCATCCGCGTCAGGACGAGGCAATCGAGCACGGCGCCGTAATGGCAGGCCGCGGCCACGAGCACGAAGGCGTGCCAGACCGCATTCTGGAAGCGCAGGCTCTCCCAGAGGTGGAACACCACCCCCGTGGTGTAGAGGATGCCGCCGGCGGCCAGAAGCCAGGTCGTGGAGGGCGGCAGGGCCCCGAACACGGCCTCGTAGGCCGCGACGCCGCTCCAGCTGATCCCGAGATAGAGGAGGATGGAGAGCCGGTCGAAGCGGCCGGGGAAGGCGAGCTTGAGCGCGATGCCGACCGCCGACATGGCCCAGATCCCCGCCAGCAGGAGGGTGGCCTCGGCGCTCTCCTTCATCTGCGCGATGAAGGGGGTGTAGGTGCCGGCGATGAGGAGATAGATCGCCGCATGGTCGAACCGGCGCAGGCGCCATTTCACCGGCGAGACGGGCCAGAGGTTGTAGAGGGCCGAAACGGTGAGCACCGTCAGGAGGCCGCCGGCATAGACGAGAACCGCGGTCAGCTCCCAGGCGTCGGCGAGCTGAACCGAGAGGGCCACGAGGGCCACCACACCGATGAGGGCACTGACCACGCCCACGACATGCACGACCCCATCGGCCACGATTTCGTGCTTGTCGTAGTTCCACCGCATTCCTGTCCTCATAGCGACCCGAAAGGAAGACGCGGGGCCGCGCGATTGGTTGCGGGCCTGGACCGATCCTTGGTGACGCAACGCCCGCATCGTGGGCGGCATCGCCGGGGGCCCGAGCGAAGGCCGACCCTACTCCATGAGCAGGAGCCAGCCGTAGCCCATGATGAGGGCCGGAATGGCCGTGTAAAGCGTGGCGAGCACAGCGGCGCGAGGGGCCAGGGCAATGGCGGGGAAGAGCGCATCGCCGTCCGTCGAGACCGCCGCCGCGATCAGCGCCGAGAGCGGGATCTGCTGGTTGAGGAACAAGGTCGTCGTGAGGATCATCACGCCGCAGCCCGGGATGAGGCCGATGGTGGTGGCGATGAGCGGCAGGGCCAGCTGGCTCGCCTGCAGCCAGTTGGTGACCCCGTTCCCGGTCCAGTAGGCCACGAACTCGTAGCCGAAGAGGCCCAAGAAAACCCAGAAGGTCACGAAATTGGTGTCGACGATCATGCGCCGCACGGGCGGCAGGCCCATGGTGGTGCGCGGGTCGATGCCGCCGTAGCCCTTGGCGTCGCGGCGGGTGATGAACATGGCGATCGCCAGCACCGCGCCGGCAAAGCCGATCCATTTCACCGGTTCGTAGTGGCTGAGCGGCCCGAACCAGGAATCCACGTCCATCTGGAACATGGAGCCGCAGATGCCGATCACGAGGCCGGGGACGAAGATCGCAAGCCAGGCCATTTCCGCGAGGCGGCGCAGAGGGCTGGGCCGTCCCTCCGCCACGACGTTGCCTGACGACGCGATGTTGGCTTGAAGCTCGCGGCTCAGGATCCCGAGCCCGTTCGGGTGCAGCCAATTGATCGCATAGCCCATCGCGATGCCCGCCGTGGTGCACAGGCCGATTACGATGGCCCCGGAGGGCGGGTCCTTGGCGATGATGAGGAAGGCCGCATCGCCCATGGTGGCGGTCAGCGTCGCCACGATAGCGCCGAAGCTCACGGCGCCGCGGGTGTATTGGGTGACGAGCAGAATTTCGGCGCCGCAGCCGGGCGTCGCGCCGAGGATCGCGGCGATGGGCACCTGCCAGGCCTTGTGGCGCTGCAGCACCTCACCGAGGTCCACCTTCGCCCAGCGCTCCAGCCCGTAGAAGATCGCGAGCGTGAGCGCCACGAACACGCTCACCTCCACATAGGCGTCGCTGAGCGAGGTGACCGCCGCTTCCCGCAAGTCCGGGATCGCGACCACAAGGCCCGCGATCACCGCGAGCGCGATCAGCATCCATTCCGCGCGCAGGCGGCTCCAGAGGGGAGCCTCGCGGAACCAGCGGCCGGCTTTGAGGGCAATGTCGGTCATGGGCCTCGGTCGCAGTACGGGAGCTTGAACTCACCTATATAAGAATTTGCAAATGATTTGCAACTGCGAAAATCGCACATTCCTGCGGAAGGGCGGGTGAGCGGTTGACTCCCGGTCCCGGCGGTGGATGGCTGGTGGCGGATAACGGGGACATCACCCATGAGTTTCGAGATCTGGCTCGCTTTCGTGGCGGCTTCCGCGGTCGTGGTGATCATCCCCGGCCCGACGGTGCTGCTCGTGGTGTCCTACGCGCTCGGCCAGGGTTGGCGGGCGGCGCTGCCGATGGCGATCGGCGTGGCGCTCGGCGACTTCACGGCCATGACCCTGTCGCTGCTCGGGATCGGCGCTCTGCTCATGGCGTCCGCCACGGTGTTCACCCTCGTGAAATGGGCGGGCGCGGCCTACCTCGTCTATCTCGGGATCAAGCTGTTTCGCGCCGGCGGCACCTTGGAGGCCGAGCCGCGCAGCGCTTCCGCGCCAGGGCTCAAGATGCTCGCCCATGCCTGGCTCGTCACGAGCCTCAACCCGAAGGGCATCCTGTTCTTCGTGGCGTTCTTCCCGCACTTCGTGAACCCGTCGGCGCCTTTCCTGCCCCAGGTCCTGATCCTGCAGGCCACCTTCCTGGTGATGGCCACCGCCAACGCCTTCGCCTATGCGGCTTTTGCGAGCCGCGCACGCCGCCTCGTCAGGAACGACCGCGTGATCGCCGCCGTGAACAAGGCCGGCGGCGCCGTCTTGATCGGGGCCGGTGTCGCCACGGTGGCGGTGCGCGGCAGCTGATCGGGCAAGCGCAACACTTGCGGCGCAGCGCGACACGGGGGCGAAACAGGGCCTCGGGATAAGGGCACCACGACCAACGGGGTGCTCCCATGAAGGCGCTGCTGAAAACCATCCTCGCCGCTGCTCTTGCCACCGCTTGTGCCCTGCCGACTTCGCCCGCGGGCGCGCAAGCGCTGCCCCCGATCCCGCGCTTCATGGAGGTGAAGCCAAGCCCCCTCGAGGCGCTGCGTCTCGCCCCCAAACCTCAGCTTGACCCAGACTGCGAAGCCAACCCGACGCGCGCCTGCCTTCTCGAATACCTGCACGCCATGGCGCTCGCAGGCACCAACCCGGACCTCCCGATCCAAGCGGTAGCCTCGGCGCTTCGGCACGACCGCCTCGATCTCGCGCTGTCGCTTGCGCCTCGGCTCCGCGCCAACAATGCTCAAGGCAACTGGACCCGCCTCATCCAGGCCCTCATCCGTGCCGGACGCGACGTGGAGGCCGATCGCGTGATCGCGCTGTCGGGCTATCCTCGCGCCGCCTTCGATACGGCGGTGGCGACGGCACTCGTGGAGATCGGGCGCGTGGGCGAGGCCGAGCGCCTCCTGCAGAACCGCGCCGTGTCGCTCGCCGTCGACGAGGCCACCGCCGCCCTGGCCGCGGGCCACGCCTTCGCGGGCCGCGTCGCCGAGGCGCGGGCGCTCGTCGAAGCCGTGCCGAACCCCGAGGACCGTGAGGCGGCCCGCCTGGAAGCGATGCGGCTGATGCTGGGGGCGTGGCCCGGCAGCGCGCGCCGATCCCACGTGACCGCCTTCGCGTCCGACCTCACCGATGCCGCGGCCGGTCTCATGAGCCTCACGGCCATGGAAGCCCGGGCGGTCGATCTCGCATCGATCAAGGAGCCGACGCAGCGGGACGGCGCGGCCTGGATGGTCGCGGCGGCGCTCGCCCGGGAGGACGGGAAGGCGGCGCTGGCGGCTGCGCTGCAATGCACCTCCTACGCCCGGGTGATTGCGCTCGCCGGTGTGGCGGGCTGGTCCGGCGAGGGGGCCGCCTTCGCGGCGCTCGAACAGGCCGTGGCGCGCACGGGCGGGCTGAACGCCAGGAGCAACCGCGCCCTCGTGGCGCAGGCCCTCGTGCTCGCGGGACGCGACGCCGATGCGGAACGCCTCCTCGGCGGGGCGCCGGGCGCCCACGAGCGCCGGCTGACGCTGCAATCCATCGCGATCGCCCATGCGCAGCGCGGCCGGGCCGCGGCGGCCCTGCGCTTCATGCGCCAGGAAGGCGACGAGAGCGCGCGGGCGTGGCTGCTCCGGGAGATCGTGGACAACCTGCCGGGCTAAAGGCTTCTGAGCCGGCTCATCACGAAGCCTCCGCCGCGACGCTCTGAAGCCGACCGGTGCCGCCGGCCGCTCTTGCCGAGGCCCCTGCCCCGACGCATTCTGCCGCCCGCACCTATGCCAAGAATGCGGAGAGCGGGCATGACCAAGATTTCACGTCGTCAAACACTCGGCCTCGGTTTCGGAGCCGGCTTCTCGTTGACGATGCTGGGCGCAGGCGAGGAGGCGCAAGCCGCCGCAGCCAATACGACGTTCAGCCTGCTGCTCGTGAACGACATCTACAAGATGTCCGACGACAAGGGCCGCGGCGGCTTCGCCAAGCTCGCCGCGGTGGTGAAGCAGGAGCGGGCGCGCAACGTGCCCATGCTCTTCTGCCATGCGGGCGACACCTTCTCGCCCTCGCTCATGTCCGGCTTCGATCAGGGCGCCCACATCGTGGAGCTCACCAACATGGTGAAGCCCGACGTGTTCGTGCCCGGCAACCACGAATTCGATTTCGGCAAGGACAACTACATGAAGAGCATGGGGGAATCGAACTTCCCCTATTTCGCCGCCAATATGCGCCAGGCGGACGGCTCGCCGATCCCGGGCATGAAGGACTCGCAGATCTTCACCCTCGGCCCCGTGAAGATCGGCGTCGTCGGCCTCATTCTCGCGACCGTGCCGAACATGTCCCAGCCCGGCGACCTCAAATTCGGGCCCGAGATGGAAGCGCTGCGGGCGCAGACCACGGCGCTGCGCCAGCAGGGCGCCGACCTCATCCTCTGCGTCGCCCATACCGACCGCGACATGGACAACCAGATCGTCCGCTCGCGGCTTGTCGACGTGCTCCTCACCGGCCACGACCATGATCTCGCCATCGGCTACGACGGCAAGACCGTGATGGTGGAATCCTCGGAAGAAGGAAACTTCGTCACCGCCATCGACTTCGTGGCCACCGTCACGGGCGAGGGCAAGGACCGCAAGGTGGCCTGGGCCCCGAGTTTCCGGGTGCACGATTCCTCCACCATCGATCCGGATCCGGAGGTGCTCGCGGTCGTGAAGCGCTACGAAGCGGCGCTGTCGAAGGAACTCGACGTGGAGATCGGCACGAGCGCCACCGAGCTCGACAGCCGCTCCGCCACGGTGCGCTCGCAGGAGGCGGCGATCGGCAACCTCATCGCCGATGCCATCAGGGAGTCCACGGGCGGCGACGTGGCGATCACCAACGGCGGCGGCATCCGCGCGAACAAGCAGTACCCGGCCGGCGTGAAGCTGACGCGCCGCGACATCCTCTCGGAACTGCCCTTCGGCAACTCCACTTCGCTCGTCGAGGTTACGGGCGCGGACATCAAGGCGGCACTGGAAAACGGCGTGTCGCAGATCGAGCAGCGGGCGGGCCGCTTCCCGCAGGTGTCGGGCCTGAAGTTCGAGGTGGACCCCAAGGCCGCCGTGGGTTCGCGGGTCTCCAACATCCAGGTGAATGGCGAGGCGTTGGATCCCGCGAAGCGCTACAAGGTGGCGACCAACAACTTCATGCTCACCGGCGGCGACGGCTACGTGCCCTTCACCCGCGGTCGCGTGCTCATCGGCACCACGGACGGCAAGCTTCTCGCCAACGAGGTGATGTCGTACGTGCGCAAGAAGGGCACCGTGGAAGCAAGGGTCGAAGGCCGCATCGTCGTCCGCTGATCCAAGTGGGACCCGTCTCAAAGGCTGTCGCGGATTTTCGCGACAGTCCGCAAGCCGACGGCTGGCGGCGGCTGCCCTTCTTTCAAGGCGGCGCCGCCGATGCCGTCGCGGCCCGCGTGGACGAGCGCATCGCGGCGGGCGCACAGGTTCTGCCGCCGCCCGGCGACATTTTCACGGGCCTGCGCCTTGCGCCCCTCGACACCGTGAAGGCGGTGATCCTGGGCCAGGACCCCTACCCGACCCGCGGCGATTCACACGGCCTCGCCTTTTCGTATCGCGGTCCGCGCCGGCTGCCGGCGTCGCTGAAGATCATCTTCAAGGAGCTCGCCGCGGATCTGGGCATTCCGGAGCCCCGCACGGGCGATCTGTCCTCGTGGGCGAAACAAGGCGTGCTCTGCCTCAACACCGCGCTCACCGTGGAGGCGGGACAGGCTGGCGCGCATCTCAAATTCGGCTGGTCGCAGCTCGCGGACGAGGCCATGGCGGCGGTGTCGTCCGAGCGGCCCGCCGTTGTGTTCCTGCTCTGGGGCGCACCGGCCCGCAAGCGCGCGGCGCTGGTGGACCGCGCCAAGCACCTCGTGCTGGAAAGCGGGCACCCCTCTCCCCTCAATCGCCTCAACGATTTTCGCGGCACGCGCCCGTTCAGCCGGGCGAATGCGTGGCTGGAGGAGAAGGGCTTGAAGCCGATCGATTGGCGGCTTCCGTAATCCCTCTCCCCTGGAGGGAGAGAGCCTGCCCTCGGGCTCGACCCGAGGGGTGGCCCCTGCGTCAGCAGGGGTCGGGAGAGGGGGCCGTGAGTGCCACTCTTCTCAGCTCTCGTGCAGCGGTACTCTTGCCGGAGATGGTGGCCTGACTTCCCCCTCTCCCTGCGTGCTTCGCACGCTGTCCCTCTCCCTCCGGGGGAGAGGGACTTAAGCGAGCCGATCCGCCGCGAAGCGCGCCGCCATGGTGAGGGGCGCCGGCAGGGCGTCGAGCGCGAACCAGCCCAGCCCACCGTGTTTGTGGGGTTCCAGGATGCGCGGCTCGCCGGCAAAGCGCTCGACGCGGTAGATCGGCGAAACCCAATGGTAGCGCCCGTCCGGATCGATCATGTCGAGGACGCCGAGCAACGGACCGAGTTCGATGCGGATGCCGAGTTCCTCTTCGATTTCGCGCAAAGTGGCGTGGGCGACGGCTTCGCGCCAATCCACCTTGCCGCCCGGCAAGCCCCAGGCACCGGCTTCGGGCTCCGTGAGGCGTTTGATCAGCAGCACTTCGCGCCCGCGCAGGATCGCGGCGCCGCAGCCGACGCGGGGTTCGGGCGCTCCGTCGCTCATCACCCCACCGGCCGCTCGTCGGCGATCACCTTGCCATCGTTCGGCAGGGAGCCGGGCGCCACGAACTCCACCGCGCCCTTGAGCTTGGTGACGCCCTGGAGCGTCTCCGCGACGGCGCCGGGGAGCACGGCGTCGGACGAGGCTGTCTCGGCTCGCAAGGTCATGGCGTCCGTTTCGCCCTGGCGCGTCACCACGAGGCGCAGCTTGGTGAGTTCGGGATGACGCCGGCCGATCTCGGCCACCTGTTCGGGGCGCACGAACATGCCCTTGATCTTCGCGGTCTGGTCGGCGCGGCCCATCCAGCCCTTAATGCGCATGCCGGTGCGCCCGCAGGGGCTCGGCTCCGCGATCGCGGCGGTGAGATCGCCCACCGCGAGGCGGATCTGCGGGTGGTGGGGATCGAGGTTCGTGACCACCACCTCGCCGACCTCGCCCACCGCCACCGGATCGCCGGTGCCGGGCCGCACGATCTCGAGGATCAGGTTCTCGTTCACCACCATGCCGGCCCGCGCCGTGGTCTCGTAGGCGATGACGCCCACATCCGCGACCGCATAGGCCTGGTAGGCATCGACGCCGCGGGAGGCGATCTCGTCCTGCAGGGTTTTGGGGAAGGCGGCGCCGGAGCACAGCGCCTTCCTGATCGAGGAGGCATCGCGCCCCGCCTTCTGGGCGGCATCGAGCAGGATCTTGAGGAAATCCGGCGTGCCGCAATAGGCGACCGGGCGGAAGGCCTGGATCACCTCGAGCTGCTGCTCGGTGTTGCCGGGGCCGGCGGGAATGACCACGCAGCCGAGCGCCCGCGCGCCCGAATCCATGATGAAGCCGCCGGGGGTGAGGTGATAGCCGAAGGTGTTGAGCACCACGTCGCCGGGGCGAAAGCCCATGGCGTGCAGCGCCCGCGCGGCGCCCCAGGGATCATCGCCCCGCCCCTCCGGCTCGAAGATCGGGCCCGGCGAGGTGAAGAGGCGCCCGAAGGTGGAGAGCGGCGCCGACACGAAGCCGCCGAAGGGCGGGGCGGCCTTCTGGAGGCCGGGAAGTTCGGCCTTGCGCAGGATCGGCAGCCGCGCCAGGGCCTCGCGGCTCGTGACGCTCCCTGGATCGACGCCCTGCAAGCGCTCCGCATAGGCCGGCGCCTGGAGCGCTGCGGCGATCACGGCCGGCAGACGGCGGAACAGATCGGCCTCGCGCTCCGCCGGCGCGCGGGTGTCATGGGCATCGTAATGCTCGGTCATCGGCTCTCCCCGGGTTGGCGGTATTCCTACCCGTTGAAACCGAGAAGGCAACGGCCACGCTCAAAAGCGCAGCACCCGGAGCAACCGCGTCACGTCGAGAAGGGTGACGAGGGCCGAGGCCACGTAGGTGAGCGCGGCGGCACGCAATACGGTGCGCGCGGCGGGCAGGTCGTTGGGGTCGAGATAGCCGCCCCGCTCCAGGATCGGCAGCGCCCGGCGAAAGCTCGCATCGAACTCCACAGGCAGCGTCAGCAGGTGCACGACGAGACGCGAGGCCATGAGGGCCACGACGACCGCGATCTGCAGGACGAGAAACACCGGCGATTTCACCAGGATCATGAGCACCGGGGCGGAGGCGAGCACCACGGCAGCACCGATTTCGATGGCGCGCACCGTGCCGGCGAGCTTCACGCGGGCGGCGAGCAGCCGGTTGCCGTCCGCATCCTGCAGGGCATGGGACACTTCATGGGCCGCGACCGCCACCGCCGTCACCGAGCGGCCGTCGTAGTGGTCGGGGGTGAGCCGTACCACCTTGTCGACCGGATCGTAATGGTCGCCCTCGGGCGCGATCTCGACCTCCACGTCTTTCAGGTTCGCGAGATCGAGGAGGTGCCGCGCCAACTCGCCCCCGGTGCCCGGAAAGTCCTCCCGCTCCCCCGCATGCCGCCGCATGGCGTGCCGCACCCACATCTGCGGGCCGAATACGATCGCGAGGAGAAGCAGGATGCCGGCGACGATGAGGAGGACCATGGCCGCTTATGTTGAGGGGCGACGCCCCCGGGACAAGCGGGCGCTTTGTCCCTCTCCCCTGGAGGGAGAGGGTGACCTCGCGAAGCGAGGTCGGGAGAGGGGGAAGTCGGGCCCCATCGCTGAAAATGGTGACGCTGCAACACGGCTGGAGAGAGTGGCATTCACGTCCCCCTCTCCCTGCGCACTGCGTGCGCTGTCCCTCTCCCTCCGGGGGAGAGGGACGGTTCAAGCCAGCCAGCGCTTCCTGCGCTTGTAGCTCTTCACCTCGCGGAAGCTCTTGCGGTTGCCTTCGCCGACGCCGAGGTAGAATTCCTTTACGTCCTCGTTCTCGCGCAGCATCTTGGCCGGGCCGTCCATCACCACGCGGCCGGTCTCCAGGATGTAGCCGTAGGTGGCGTATTTCAGCGCCATGTTGGTGTTCTGCTCGGCCAGCAGGAAGGACACGCCTTCTTCGGCGTTGAGCTTGCGCACGATCTCGAAGATCTCCTCGACGATCTGCGGCGCGAGGCCCATGGAGGGCTCGTCGAGCAGGATCATCTTAGGCTTCGACATCATGGCGCGGCCGATGGCGCACATCTGCTGCTCGCCGCCCGACGTGTAGCCCGCCATGGAGCCCTTCCGCTGCCGGAGCCTCGGGAAGTACTCGTAGATGCGTTCCAGATCCGCCTTGATGGCCGCGTTGCCGTCGCGGCGGGTGAAGGCGCCGGTGAGCAGGTTTTCCTCGATGGTGAGGTGGCCGAAGCAGTGGCGGCCCTCCAGCACCTGGATGCAGCCGCGGCGCACGAGTTCGTTGGGCGAGAGCTTGTCGACCCGCTCGCCCTGAAATTCGATGGAGCCCTTCGTGACCTCGCCGCGCTCGGCGCGCAGCAGGTTCGAGATCGCCTTCAACGTGGTGGTCTTGCCCGCGCCGTTGGCGCCGAGGATCGCCACGATGCCGCCCTTCGGCACCGTGAGCGACACGCCTTTGAGCACCAGGATCACGTGGTCGTAGATGACCTCGATGTTGTTGACCGAGAGGATCGTCTCGGCGGCCTTGGCGACGGGGGCGTCGTGGACTTGAACGGCGGCGGTCATGGGCTCTTCCAGTCCCCTCTCCCCGCTTGCGGGGAGAGGGTTAGGGTGAGGGGCTGGACGGAAGAGCGCGATGTCTTCCGCGAGGGGGTGCAGTTGGGACCGGCGGCACTTCACCGACCGGCCCCTCACCCCAGCCCTCTCCCCGCGTGCGGGGAGAGGGAGATCAGCTTACGACGCGCGGTCGCAGGCCTCGGACCGCTGCGGCCAGCCCTGGTTGCTCGTCGCGTAGTCCTTCGCGGCCGCGTCGATGAGCGGACGGACCTTGTCCTTCTGGGTCTGGATCTGCTGCGACGCGCGGGTCCACTTGGCTCCGTCCCACTCCATTACGTAGAGCTGGTTGTGGCCGTTGTGGTCGTCGCAGGAGAGCTTGAGCGCCGCCGCGAAGCCCGGCAGGCCGAGCTCGGCCCAGCGCGCTTCCGTGATGTTGAGGGTCTCGAGACCCCGGCGCACGTCCTCGCCCGTCACCGCCTTCTTGCCCGAGAGCCGCTGAGCGTTGCGGATGGCCTCGGCCACGACCACGCCCTGATAGACGCCGCGGTTGTAGAGGTTCTCGCCCACCTTCTCCTTGGTGGTGAGGCTCTGGCCCTTGTCGTGGACGTTCTTGATGATCTCCTGCAGGGCGGGGAAGTCGGCGCCGGTCTGGTGCCAGTTCAGCGCCTTGTAGCCCTTGCCGGCGGGACCTGCGGGACGCGGATCGTCGTCGCTGCCGGCCCACCAGACGCCCACGAGCTTCTCGACCGGGAAGCCCGCACGGCCTGCCTCACGCACGGCGGTGGGGTTCATGGCGCCCCAGCCCTGGAGGTAGATCCAATCCGGACGGTCGCGGCGGATGTTGAGCCACACCGAGGACTGGTTCTGCATCTCGGAGGCCGGCACGGGGTAGAGCTTGATCGAGAAGCCGTGCTCCTTGCCCAGGGCCTCGAGCACCGGGATCGGCTCCTTGCCGAAGGGCGCATCGAGGTGGAGGAGGCCGATGGTCTTGCCCTTCAGCTTGTCGTAGCCGCCCTCGCGGTTGGCCACGTAGTCGATGAAGGAGGCGGCGCCGTCCCAGTAGGTCACGGGCGGGTTGAACACCCAGGGGAAGGTCTGACCCACGGCCGCAGCCGAGAGGCCGTAGGCCATGGAGAGGATCGGGATCTTGTCGATGTGGGCGCGCGGGATGACGGCCAGCGTCACGCCCGTGGACCACGGCACGTAGAGGATGGAGTTCTTGGACTTGGACTGCTCGTAGCACTCGACCCCTTTGCGGGTGTCGTAGCCCATCTCGCATTCTTCGAGGTTGATCTTCACGCCGCCGATGCCGCCGTCGCGGGTGTTCAGCATGGTGATGTAGTCGCGCATGCCGTCGGCGACCGGAATCCCTGAGCCCGAGAAGGCGCCGGTCCGGTAGGTGTTGTGCACGAAATTGACGGAGTCCTGCGCCAGCGCCGGCGCGGTGAGCGCGGTGCCGAGCAACAGGCCCATGAGAGCCAGGGTCTTCTTCATCGGTGGTAACCTCCCTTGGTGTTCACGCCGGCCGTTCTGGGCCGGTCGTGCTTGGAACAATGTTCCCCCATTCAACCTCCCCGTCGAATCCGCACCCTCTAGTAAGGGAACGGCCAGACCCTCAGCTTCTGCTTGGCGATCTGCCACAGGCGGGCGAGGCCGTGCGGTTCGACGATGAGGAAGAAGATGATGAGCGCGCCGATCACCATGAGATTCAGGTGTTCGGCGGTGGCGCCCGAGATCGGGACACCGAGTGCCGGCAGCCCGAATTTGAGAAGGGTCGGCAGGGCCGAGATGAAGGCCGCGCCCATGAAGGAGCCGATGAGCGAGCCCAAGCCTCCGATGATCACCATGAAGAGGATGAGGAAGCTCTGGCGGATGTTGAACACGTCGCCGGCTTCCGCGCCGCCGAGCCACAGGAAGACCAGGAGCGCGCCCGCCACGCCCGCGTAGAAGGACGAGACCGCAAAGGCGAGGAGCTTCGTGCGCAGCAGGTTCACGCCCATGAGCTCGGCCGCGATGTCCATGTCGCGCACCGCCATCCAGAGGCGGCCGATGCGCCCATGCACCAGGTTCGAGGCGAACCAGGTGAGGCCCACCACGATGGCGAGCACCACGAGATAGCGCGTCTCGACGGATGCGGTGGGGCCCGTGATCGGGACGCCGAACAGGGTACGGGTCGGGACCTCGATGGCGCCCGAGGCATTGTAGTTGTAGAGCCACGGGATGCGGATGAAGCACCATTGCAGGAAGAACTGCGCGGCGAGCGTGGCGACCGCGAGATAAAAGCCCTTGATGCGCAGCGACGGCAGGCCGAAGAGCGCGCCGACCGCGGCCGAGAACAGGCCCGACACCAGGATCCAGATCACGATGTTGACGCCCGGAAACAGCGTCGTGAGCTTGTAGCAGGCGTAAGCCCCGACGCCCATGAAGGCCGCGGTGCCGAGCGACAGCAGGCCCGTATAGCCCGTGAGGATGTTGAGCCCCACGGCGGCGAGCGAAAACACCAGGAACGGCAACATCACCGATCCGAGGAAGAAATCGTTGCCGACGAGCGGGATCACGAGGAACGCGATGAGGAGGATCACCGCGATGCCGATGCGGTCCTCGCGCAGGGGGAACACCGCCATGTCGGCGGCATAGCTGGTCTTGTACTGACTGGCCTCGCGGTAGAGCACGTTGGTCCTCGCTACGCTCGGAATGCGAATGGCGAATAGTGAGTGGCGAGTGGAGTGGCGAGGACCGTGCGGTCACCGGGAGAGCGTCCGGGCACGCCTTCCACTCGCCATTCGCCACTCACCATTCGCCTCCTAAACTCGTTCAATGATCTTCTCGCCGAACAGCCCCTGGGGCCGGAACAGCAGGAAGACGAGGGCGATGAGGTAGGCGAGCCAGCTCTCGATGCCGCCGCCGAGGAGCGGGCCCCAGTAGAACTCCCCGAGCTTTTCGCCGACCCCGATGATGAGGCCGCCGATGATGGCGCCCGGGATCGAGGTGAAGCCGCCGAGGATGAGCACCGGCAGCGCCTTGAAGGCGATGATCTCGAGCGCGAAGGACACGTCCGAGCGCGCCCCCCACATGATGCCGGTGACGAGGGCCACGATGCCGGCGGCAAACCACACGATCACCCAGATCTGGTTGAGCGAGATGCCCACCGACAGCGCGGCCTTGTGGCTGTCGGCAACTGCGCGGAGCGCCCGGCCGATGCGGGTGTACTGGAAGAAGAAGGCGAGCACCGCGATCATCACGGTGGCGATCACGGCCGCCGCGATGTCGAGGTGCTGGAGGGTCACGCGCCCGCCGAGGATCTCGAGATCCGTGACGCCGCGGGGCAAGTAGAGCTGGTCCGAGATCATGATCTTCGGGTTGCCGCCGAAGATCGACTCGCCCAAGCCCACCAGGAAGTAGGTGAGCCCGAAGGTCGCCATGAAGAGGATGATGTCGGGCTGGTTCACGAGGGGGCGCAGCACCACGCGCTCGACGGCCACCGCGAGCACGAACATCACGCCGACCGCGAGGCCGAGCGCCACGAAGGCGGGCACCCCCATCTCATGGAGGCCCACCAGCGTGAGCGCCGCGAACACCACCATGATGCCCTGGGCGAAGTTGAACACGCCGGAGGCCTTGTAGATGAGCACGAAGCCGAGCGCGATGAGCGCGTAGAGCACGCCGGCGACGAGCCCCTCCCACAGCGTCTGCGCCAAGAGGTCCGGCGCGTCGCGCATGAGCACGAAGGGATCGACGAAGATCGAGTGCAGGATGTTGCCGCGCTGGAGCACGCCCGTCTGCGCGAGCACGACGAGCAAGAGAACGATGCCGGCGAGGATCAGCGGCACGCGGAACTTGCGGAGCGTGCGCGTGTCGAAGGCGGGCTTGCGGGCGGAAACTGCTGCTGAGTCAGCCATTGCTTGTCCCTAGTGCGCCACGCCGAGATACGCGTCGATCATCTTGAGCATCCCTGCCCTTGAACGATCCTGATGGAGTCGGATGCGAGCGCTCATGTGATCCTCAATGCGCCACGCCGAGATACGCGTCGATGACGCGCTGGTCGCGCTTCACCTCGTCCGGCACCCCGTCGGCGATCTTGCGGCCGTATTCGAGCACCACGACCCGGTCCGAGAGGTCCATCACGACGCCCATGTCGTGCTCGATGAGCGCGATGGTGGTGCCGTATTGCTGGTTCACGTCGAGGATGAAGCGGCTCATGTCCTCCTTCTCCTCCAGGTTCATGCCGGCCATGGGCTCGTCGAGGAGGAGGAGATCGGGTTCCATGGCGAGCGCCCGGCCGAGCTCCACGCGCTTCTGCAAGCCATAAGGAAGCTTGCCCACGGGCGTCTTGCGGATGTGCTGGATCTCGAGGAAGTCGATGATGTCCTCGACCACCTTGCGGTGCTCCACCTCCTCGTTCAGCGCCGGCCCATGGCGCAGCAACTGCCAGAAGAAGTTGGAGCGCATCTTGAGGGAGCGCCCCGCCATGATGTTGTCGAGCGTCGACATGCCCTTGAAGAGAGCCACATTCTGGAAGGTGCGGGCGATGCCGCCCTTGGCGGCTTCGTTCGGGCGCATCTTCTCGCGCGTCCGGCCCTGGAAGGTGATGCGGCCGTCGGAGGGGTGATAGAAGCCGTTGATGCAGTTCAGCATCGAGGTCTTGCCGGCGCCGTTCGGGCCGATGATGGCACGGATCTCGCCCTTCTTGATGTCGAAGGACACGTCGGTGAGCGCCTTCACGCCGCCGAAGCGGAGCGACACGTCCTCGACCGCAAGGAGGGTGTCGCCTTTCGACAGAACGGGATGATCGGGAGCTCTCATACCTGGATCTCCGAGAGGGCAAACCGGCCCCCTCCCCCCTTGTGGGGGAGAGTTGGAGAGGGGGGTATGGCGACGAGAGCGTGTGGCTCAGAAGAGGTCGCTGCGCGAGCATCCTTCGGATGCGTACCCCCCTCCCTACCCTCCCCCACAAGGGGGGAGGGGGAGTGCCGGTGCGGGTCGTTGAAGCCATGGAGAAGGGTCATTCCGCTGCCTCCAGCATCGTCGCCTGCCCCACGGGATGGGGTTTCATGTCGCGGATCTTCACCCGCGCGGCGATCACGCCCTTGCGGCCGTCCTCGAAGGTGACCTCCGTGCGGATGTCGGCCTCTTTCGACCCGTCGTACAGCGCCGTGATGAGCGGCTCGTAGCGGTCGGCGATGAAGCCGCGGCGGACCTTTTGCGTGCGGGTCAATTCGCCGTCGTCCGCATCGAGCTCCTTGTGGAGGATGAGGAAGCGGCGGATCTGCGCGCCGCCCATGCGGGGCTCTTGGCTAAGCGATCGGTTCACCTCGTCCACATGCTTCTCGATCATGTCGTAGACGAGGGGATGGCCGGCGAGTTCCTGGTAGGAGGCATAGGTGACGCCGTTGCGCTCGGCCCAGTTGCCCACCGCCGTGAGGTCGATGTTGATGAAGCAGGCCACGTGCTCGCGCCCGTCCCCGAAGGCCACCGCCTCCTTGATGTTGGGATAGAACTTGAGCTTGTTCTCGACGTATTTCGGCGGGAAGAGCGAGCCGTCCCGCATCTTGCCCACGTCCTTGGCGCGGTCGATGATCCTGAGGTGGCCGGTGTTGTCAAAGAACCCGGCATCGCCCGAGCGCACGAAGCCGTCCGGCGTCTTGGTCTCGGCGGTCTTCGCCTCGTCCTTGTAGTAGCCGAGGAACACGCCGGGCGAGCGGTAGAGCACCTCGCCGTTGTCGTCGATCTTGATCTCCACCTGCGGCGCAGGGCGGCCCACGGTGTCGGCGCGGATTTCGCCGTCCGGCTGCATGGTGACGTAGACGCTGGCCTCGGTCTGCCCGTAGAGCTGCTTCAAGTTCACGCCGATGGCGCGATAGAAGCGGAAGATCTCAGGGCCGATGGCCTCGCCCGCCGTGTAGCCCACCTTGATGCCGGTGAGGCCGAAGCGGTTCTTGAGGGGCCCATAGACCACGATGTCGCCGAGCTTCCACAAGAAGCGGTCCCAGGCCGAGACGCCCTTGTCGCCGTTGAGGATGCGCTCGCCGACCCGGTTGGCGTGGTCGATGAAGAACTTGAACACCTTGCGCTTCAAGGCGCTCGCATCCTCCATGCGGACCATGGTGAGGGTCAGCATGTTCTCGAATACGCGCGGCGGCGCGAAGGCATAGGTGGTGCCGATCTCGCGCCGGTCCTCGACCACGGTTTCCGGGCTTTCGGGGCAGTTGACGCAGAGCCCCGCGAGGATCGCCTGCGCGTAGGAGAAGATGTGGTCGCCCACCCACGCGATCGGCAGATAGGCGATGATCTCGTCGCCCTCCTGCAGGTGATCGAAATCGCAGCCGATCTGGGCCGCGGCGATCACGTTGTCGTAGGACAGCATCACGCCTTTGGGGCGCCCGGTGGTGCCCGAGGTGTAGAGGATGATGGCGAGGTCCGCGCCCCGGCCGGCCGCCAGATCCGCCTCGATGGCAGCGGCCTCCGCGGGGTCCCCTAGGCGCTTCTTCCCCTCGTCGATCACCTCGGCGATGGGGTGAAGGCGGGTGTGGTCGTAATCGCGCAGGCCCCGCTCCTCGTCGTAGAGGATGTGGGTCAACAGCGGCACCTGATCGGCGACGCCCAGGAGCTTGTCGACCTGCTCCTGGTCCTGCACGGCTGCATGCGTGACCTCCGCATGGGCCAGCACATAGGCCATCTCGTCGGCGACGGAATCCGCATAGACCGGGATCGGCACGGCGCCGAGCCATTGCGCCGCCGCCATGGTCCAATAGAGCCGCGGGCGGTTCTGGCCCACGATCGCGATCTTGCCGCCGCGCTTGAGGCCGAGCGCCTTCAGGCCGGTGGCATAGGCGCGCACGGCGTCGTGGACCTGCTCCCAAGTCCAGGATTGCCAGATGCCGAGATCCTTGTGGCGAAAGGCCGTCCGTCCGCCCCTCTGGCGCGCATTGCGCACCAGGAGCTTCGGAAACGTATCCTCGCGCGCAGCCATTCCCGTCGACGCGGTCACGGACGCTCCTCCCAAGGCGCCCTCTCCCACAAGAGGCGCCAGCATTTCCTCAAGGGGCGCGGGTTGGTCCCACGCCTTTGCCACCGGTCATCCTCCGGCGACTTTTTCTCGTCCGCATTGTGTAGCGACCCCAGCGGAGCCGACAAGGGGCGAAGATGTGCTGGAGTGCCCATATGGTGGGCTACTTTCTGCCAATCCGGTGCGGCAATTCACAATTCCTCGTGAGTGGATCGGCTCTAGACCCCTGATGCTGCGGCGCGGCGGTTGCAGCTGCATCGATCCGATCCTTGACTCCGTCAAGTATTCGCCCATCCTGGCCACGGGAGGAGCGGATGATGCAGGATGTGGCGGAGCCCCTGGACGAGCGCACGCAGGCGGTGCGGCGCTTCACCCGCTTCTACACGGGCCGTCTCGGCGTGCTGCAGGAGGGGCTCCTCGACAGCGCGTTCTCGCTTACGGAGGCGCGGGTTCTCTACGAACTCGCCAACCGCAGCCGCCCCACCGCCACCGTTCTCGGGCGCGATCTCGGCCTCGACCCCGGCTACTTGAGCCGCATCCTCAAGCGCTTCGAGGCCGCGGGGCTGCTGGAGCGGGCGCGCTCCAACCAGGACGCGCGCCAGAGCCACCTTGCCCTTACCGAGGCCGGCCGCGCGGCGTTCGTGCCTCTCGACCGGGCCTCGCGCGAGCAGGTGGGCCGACTTCTCAGCGGTTTGTCGGACGCGGACCAGCGCCGGCTTGTCGAGGCCATGGGCACCATCGAGGCGCTGCTGGGCGAGGCCGGGGAACCGAAGGCGCCCTATACGCTCCGCCCCCACCGCCCCGGCGACATGGGCTGGATCGTCCACCGCCACGGGGCCCTCTATGCCCAGGAATACGGCTGGGACGACACCTTCGAGGCGCTGGTCGCCGAGATCGCCGCCACCTTCATCAAGGACTTCGACCCCAAGCGCGAACGCTGCTGGATCGCCGAGAAGGACGGGGAGATCGTGGGCTCCGTGCTCCTCGTGCGCCAATCGGAGGAGGTCGCGAAGCTCCGCCTGCTCTATGTCGAGCCGAAGGCCCGGGGCTTAAACATCGGCCGCCGCTTCGTGGAGGAATGCATCCGCTTCGCCAGGAGCGCCGGCTACCGGCGCATCACGCTCTGGACCAACGACGTGCTCCACGCGGCGCGTAAAATCTACGCCGATGCGGGCTTCACCCTCGTCGCCGCCGAACCCCATCGCAGCTTCGGGCAGGATCTCGTGGGTGAGAATTGGGAGCTCACCCTGTAACCCCCTCTCCCCTGGAGGGAGAGGGTGGCCTCACGAAGCGAGGTCGGGAGAGGGGGCGGTCAGGCCACTCCTTCAACCATGGCGCCGCTGAGAGATTGCTGGGGTCGTGGCACTCACGGCCCCCTCTCCCAGCGTGCTGCGCACGCTGTCCCTCTCCCTCCAGGGGAGAGGGAGAACGCCGCTCCATTCTTGCCGCCGGTTGCCCCGCCCCGTTATAGATTGTGCCCCGTCGCCTCTCGCCCCGGTGCCCCATGAGCCTCGACCTCTGGCTGATCTATTGCGTCGCGGCGGTGGGGCTCTCGCTCACGCCGGGACCGAACGGCTTGCTGTCGCTGACTCACGGCGCCTGCTTCGGCGCCCGGCGCACGGTCTATACGGTGCTCGGCGGCGCGCTCGGCTTCTTCCTCCTCATCGCCGCTTCGCTCGCCGGCATGGGGGCGCTGCTTGCAGCCTCCGAACAAGCCTTCACGATCGCGAAATGGGCGGGCGCGGCCTACCTCGTCTATCTCGGGGTGCGCGTGTGGCGGGCACCGGCGCCGGTGGTGACGGTGGATGCGCAGACCCTGCGGGACGCGAGGCCCTTACGGCTGTTCAACCAGGGCTTTCTCGTCGCCGTGTCGAACCCGAAAGCGCTGATCTTCTTTGCAGCCTTCCTGCCGCAATTCATGGTGCCGGGGGTTCCGTATGCGGTGCAGCTCGCCGTGCTCGGCGGCACCTTCGTGATCGTGGAGATCGTCTACGAGCTGATGCTCGCCGCCATGGCGCAGCGCATCGCCCTCTGGCTCTCCCGCCACGGCCGCTGGTTCAACCGCGCCGCAGGGGCCACGTTTGTCGGGATCGGCGCGGCGCTGACGACGGCGAGCCGGTAGGGCATCATCCCTCCCCGCCAGGGGAGGGTGGACGCGTAGCGGCCGGGTGGGGTGGAAGCGCCTACCTCCCCACCTCGAGCTCTCATCCCACCCGACCTCGCTGACGCGAGGCCACCCTCCCTTGGCAGGGAGGGAGGTCAACTACTCCGCCGCCATCGGCAGCGGCGCGTCCTTCTGCCGGAAGCGCGCCAGGAGGTCGGCCTCTTCAGCCTTGGCGGTCTTGAGGTTGCGCTCCTTGATGTGGCCGTAGCCGCGGATCTTCTGCTGCACCGTGGCCAAACCCACAGCCGTGGCGTGGTTCGCCGGGTTGAGGTTGGCGACAATCTCCTCCAGCAGCGCCTCGAAGTCGCGGATGAGCTGGCGCTCGGTCCGGCGCTCCTCGGTGTAGCCGAACACGTCGAGAGCCGTGCCGCGCAGGCCCTTGAAGCGGGCGAGCACGCCGAAGGCCTTGAGCATCCAGGGACCGAAGGTCATCTTGCGCGGAACGCCCGTCTGCGGGTCGCGGCGCGCCAGGATCGGCGGGGCGAGGTGGAACTCGTAGCGCAGGTTCTCGCCCTCGAAGGTGGAGGCGATCTGCTTGGCGAAGTGGCCGTTCGTATAGAGCCGCGCCACCTCGTACTCGTCCTTGTAGCCCATGAGCCGGTGCAGGCTCTTCGCCACCGCTTCCGTGAGCGCGGTTTGTCCAGGCACCGCCTTGGACTCCGCCGCGCGCACCCGCTCCACGAGGGCGCGGTAGCGCTCGCCGTAGGCGGCGTTCTGGTACTCGGCGAGGAAGGCCACGCGGCGCTCGATCACCTCGTCCAGGGTCTCCGAGATCTGGCGCGATTCCGTCGGAGCCTTGATCTGGTTCATCAGCCCCGCGATCACCTCGGGCTCCGCCACGGCGCGGCGGCCCCATCGGAAGGCCTCGAGGTTCATCTTCACGGCTTCGCCGTTGAGCTGGATCGCCTTCTCGATGGACGCGGCCGTGAGCGGCACGCGGCCGAGCTGATAGGCATAGCCCAGCATGAACATGTTGGCCGCAATGGCATTGCCCATGAGGGCCACCGCGATCGCCGTCGCTTCGATGAAGGCCACCCGCTCGGACCCCGCCGCCTGCACCACCGCACGCTTGATGCGCTCGGCCGGCAGGGAGAAATCGGCGTTGCGGGTGAAGTCTCCCGGCATCACCTCCGCGGTGTTGACCACAAGCGCCGTGCGGCCCTCCTTCACGGCAGCGAGCAGCTTCTTGGTGCTCGTCACCACGAGGTCGCAGCCGAGCACGAGGTCGGCCATACCGGCGGTCACGCGGATGGCGTTGATGTCGTCCTGCGTGTTGGCGAGGCGCACATGGGAGTAGACCGCGCCGCCCTTCTGCGCGAGGCCCGCCATGTCGATCATGCCGAGGCCCTTGCCTTCGAGATGCGCCGCCATGCCGAGGATCGCGCCGATGGTCACGACGCCCGTGCCGCCGACGCCCGTCACGATGATGTTGAAGGTCTTGTCGATGCCGGGAAGCTGCGGCTCCGGCAGAGCCGCCGCCACGCCGTCCGCGGCCACGCGCTTCGGCTCCGACTTCTTGGGTTTAGCGCCATGCACCGTCACGAAGGACGGGCAGAAGCCCTTCACGCAGGAAAAGTCCTTGTTGCAGTTCGACTGGTCGATCTGGCGCTTGCGGCCCCATTCGGTTTCGACCGGCTGCACCGCGACGCAGTTCGACTGCACCGAGCAATCGCCGCAGGCCTCGCAGACGAGATCGTTGATGATGACGCGCTTGTCGGGATCGGGGAACTCGCCGCGCTTGCGGCGCCGGCGCTTCTCCGAGGCGCAGGTCTGGTCGTAGATCACCACCGAGACGCCGGGCACGGTGGAGAGCTCGCGCTGCACCGCATCGAGATCGTCCCGGTGATGGATCGACATGCCCGCCGGCCAGCCGATGCCCGCAGGGTACTTGTCGGGCTCGTCGGTCACGAGCGCGATGCGCTCCACGCCCTCGGCGCGCACCTGGCGCGCGATCATGTCGACCGTGAGGTCCCCTTCGTGCCGCTGGCCGCCCGTCATGGCGACCGCGTCGTTGAAGAGGATCTTGTAGGTCACGTTGGTCTTGGTGTGGATCGCCCAGCGCAGCGCCAGCGAACCCGAATGGTTGTAGGTGCCGTCGCCGAGGTTCTGGAACACGTGCTTGCGGTTGGAAAAGGCGTTCTCGCCGATCCAGTTCGCGCCCTCGCCGCCCATCTGGGTGAAGCCGTCGGTCTGACGGTCCATCCACTGCACCATGTAGTGGCAGCCGATGCCCGCATAGGCGCGCATGCCTTCCGGCACCCGGGTGGAGGTGTTGTGCGGACAGCCCGAGCAGAAATGCGGGGTGCGGTTCGCGACGTCGCTCGTCAGCGCCAGCACGCGCTGGGCCTCTTTGAGGCGTTCCACGTTGCCGCGCAGGTCGTCGTTGTTGTGGTAGCGCAGCAGCCGCTCGCCGATGGCGATGGCGATGTCGTTCGGATCGAGCGCGCCCTTGACGGGGAAGAGCCAGTTGCCCTCCTCGTCCTTCTTGCCGACGCAGAGCGGTTGGCTCGCGGTGCCGTAGAGCTCCTCGCGCAGCTGCACTTCGATGAGCGAGCGCTTCTCCTCCACCACGATCACGAGATCGAGGCCGCGGGCGAAGTCAACGAGTTCCCGCTGCGAGAGCGGCCAGGGGCAGGCCACCTTGTAGAGGCGCAGCCCCATGTCGTTCGCCTTCACCTCGTCGAGGCCGAGCTCGTCCATGGCCTGGCGCACGTCGAGGTACGACTTGCCCACCGTGATGACGCCGACCTTCGGCTGCCGGCCGCCGGTGAGCACGATGCGGTTGAGGTTGTTGGCGCGCACGAACGCCAGCATGGCGTCGCGCTTGAAGTCCTGGAGGCGCGCCTCCTGGGCCAGCACCGCATCGGGAGTGCGGATGTTGAGGCCGTCGGAGGGCATGCGGAAGTCGGTGGGGATCTCGATCTTCACCCGGTCGATGGCGCCGTCCACGGACGCCGTCGACTCGATGTTCTCCTTCACGCATTTGAAGGCAACCCACGAGCCGCAGAAGCGGCTCATGGCATAGCCGTAGAGGCCGTAATCGAGGATTTCCTGAACGCCTGCCGGGTTCAGGATCGGGATCATCACGTCGACGAAATGGAATTCGGATTGGTGCGCGACCGTGGAGGATTCCGCCGTGTGGTCGTCGCCCATCAGCGCCAGCACGCCGCCGTGCTTGGAGGAGCCGGCCATGTTGGCGTGGCGGAACACGTCGCCCGAGCGGTCCACGCCCGGGCCCTTGCCGTACCACATGCCGAAGACGCCGTCGTACTTGCCCTCGCCGCGCAGTTCCGCCTGCTGCGCGCCCCACACGGCCGTGGCCGCCAGCTCCTCGTTGAGGCCGGGC
Organism: Microvirga sp.; assembly: GCA_035944635.1. GTDB lineage: Bacteria > Pseudomonadota > Alphaproteobacteria > Rhizobiales > Beijerinckiaceae > Microvirga. The sequence continues at coordinate 28,708 of DASZAZ010000068.1, read as the reverse complement.
TCGAAACGGATGTGGGAACGCTCGAGCCACCTTTTGGCCCGCGCGAGGTTCTGGTCGAGGCCGCCGATGGGCGAGCCGCGATAGCCCGAGACGAAGCCGGCCGTGTTCAGGCCGGCGAGCCGATCCCGCTCGCGCTGCATCAGGAGCAGGCGGACGATCGCCTGCGTGCCGGTGATGAAGACGCGCTCTTTCGTGAGATCGAACTTGTCGTCGAGGGTGACTTCTCTGAGAGCTACGCCAGCCTCGGCCATCGCTCGTTTCCTCCTTAAGGAACCTTGGACCGGGCCGGTCAAATGCCAGCCTTCTCGTTAGGGAAGATTTATGTCAGCAATACTGACATAAATGTCGCAGGCCGTCAATCGAACTGCCGGGAACGCCCTGCTTTTGCCCTGTTCGGGGTGGAAGCCGGGAAGAACCCTGCAGGGGCGCCGTGCGCGCGGCATTAACCTCGCGCAAACCATAGCGTCGCCACAAGATGAAACGCATGAGCCTCCGCACCGTTCTAACAAGCTTCGGGATATTCGCCCTCACAACCCTGTGCGCGGCGCCCGCCCTCGCCCACCCGCATGTGTGGGTCACGGCCCGCGCCGAGGTGCTCTATGCGCCGGACGGCAAGGTCACGGGCGTGCGCCACGCCTGGACCTTCGACAAGGGCTATTCCGCCTTCGTGACGCAGGGGCTGGACGCCAACAAGGACGGCAAGTTCACGTCGGACGAGTTGCGGGATCTCGCCAAGGAGAACACCGAGTCGCTCGTCGACTTCGACTACTTCACGGTCCTCAAAGCCAACGGCGCCAAGCAGGAATTCGCCGCGCCGCGCGACTACGCGATGGCCTACGAGAACGAGGAGGTGACGCTCACCTACGTTCTCCCCCTCAAAGCCCCCACCTCGGCCGGCAAGGCGCTGGCGCTCGAAGTCGCGGACCCCACCTATTTCGTGGCTTTCTCCATGGCGGAAGGCGCCGACGCCGTGAAGCTCGCCGGCGCCCCGAAGGGCTGTGCCACCACGATCACCCGGCCGAAGCCTCTCGATCCGGTGCAGCAGCAGAAGCTCTCCGAATCCTTCTTCAACGCCCTGACGGCGGCCTCCGAGTTCGGCGCGCAATTCGCCAACCGGGCGATCGTCGCATGTCCGTAACGGCCGCTCCCGTATCGCTGCCGGCGGGCCCCGCCCGCCGCACGGGGATGCGGCTCGTGCTCGCGGCACTGGCAGTGGCGCTGGTCGCCGGCGCCGTGGCGCTGCTTGCCTGGTGGCTCGCGCCCGCGGCACCCCCGCCGCCCGTGAGGGCGCCCTTCGGGCTTGGCATGCGCGAAGCCGCGCCGCAGCCCTCGGGCCTTGGCGCCACGATCCTGGCGATCCAGGGGAGCTTCTACAGGAGCCTGCAGGCCTCGGTCTCGGCCTTGAAGGAGAGCGGCGCGGCGCTGTGGTCGCTGCTGGCGCTCGGCTTCGCCTACGGCGTGTTCCACGCCGCGGGGCCCGGCCACGGCAAGGCGGTGATCGCGGCCTATCTCGTGGCGAACGAGCGGGCGCTGCTGAAAGGCTTCGCCTTGAGCCTCGCGGCCGCGGCCGTGCAGGCGCTCGTGGCCATCCTGCTCGTGAGCATCGTTGCGGTGCTGCTCCACGCCACCGCGGCCACCATGAACCGGGTCACCATGGGCGTGGAATGGGCGAGCTTCCTCGCCGTGGCGCTGCTCGGCGCCGCGATCACATGGCGCAAGGCCGGCAAGGTCTTAGGCATCGCGGCCCTCGCCCGCGATCCGCAGGCCGGCGCGCAAGCCGAGGCGTGCGATCACGTCCACCTGCCGGCGCCTGAAGCCCTCGATCGGATCACCCGCTGGCGCGAATTGGCGGGCGTGGTGCTCGCCGCCGGCATCCGCCCCTGCGCCGGCGCCATCGTGGTCCTCGTCTTCGCGCTCTCGCAGGGCCTCTTCGCCGCCGGCATGGCCGCCACGGTCGCCATGGCGCTCGGCACCGCGCTCACCACGGGTGCCATCGCGGCGCTCGCGGTTTTCGCCAAGGCGCTGGCGCTGCGGGTCGCGGGCGGACGGGGCGCGGGCGGCGCGCTCGCGATGGCGGGCGTCGAACTGCTCGCCGCCGCCTTCGTGCTGGTGCTCGGTCTCACCTTGCTCTTCGGGCTCTGGACCTCCGGCGCCACGTCCTAACCGTGGCCGTTGTGTCGCGTTGCCGTTTCGCGACGACTCTTCGACCCTAGCCGCTCAAGGCACGCCCAGCGCCCAAGAACGAAGAGCGGCCATGGCCCCGAAGAACCGCCCGGATTGGCTGAAGCGCAAGAACGAGCGCCGCATCGAGCGTCTCGTGACGCTCACCCCGAAGCGCTTTCCCCAGGCCGTCTGGCGCCATGCCCTCGCGGCCTCCCTCGTTCCCGATTCCCCGAACCGGGCGGTCGAATCCTACTGGCTCGCCCATCCCGTTCGCGCCGACCGCCTCGCCCGCGCGATGGCACGGCAGAACGGCGCGCCCGAGGGCTGGACCTGGCGTCTCAAGGCCGAGGCGGGCGACGGCCTGCCGGCCACCTTCCGCACCCCGCCCCTGCCCTTTCGCGAGACCGCGCTCAACCGCGGCGCCGGCCATTGCTGCGTCTGCGGCGGCGCGGTGTTCCGTTACGGCTGGCACCGGGATCTGTGGCACGACGGAAGGCCGAACCCGCGCGCCACGTGGCATGCGGCCTGCGTTGCGGCCTGGAAATTCTGGAACGCGCCGCACGCCGACGACATCCTCTTGAAGCGCCTGCAGCGCCATCGCTGCGCGCTCACCCGCCGCCGTCTCCTACGCGACGCCGAGGTCGACCACGCGCTCCCCCTCTTCCGCCTCTGGCGCGACCGCCGCGAGACGCCCTGGCCGGATCTCCTCGGCTTCTGGGGCCTGCCGAACCTCCAGGTGATCACCCGCGAAGCCCACCTCGCCAAATCCGCCGCGGAGGCGAAGGAGCGCGCACGGTTGCGGACGAAAGTGCTGCTCGCGGCGGAGTAAACGTCCCTCTCCCCTGGAGGGAGAGGGACAGCGTGCGGAGCACGCAGGGAGAGGGGGAAGTCAGTCCACCATCTCCAGCAAGAGTACCGCTGCACCATCGCTGAGGAGAGTGGCACTCACGGCCCCCTCTCCCGACCCTGCTTCGCAGGGCCACCCTCTCCCTCCAGGGGAGAGGGTTCTAGTGCCCGTGCAGCGGATCGTTCTCCAACAAGATCGGCTCGCCGTGGGGCGTGGCGTGCGCGGCGCGGTCCCAGGCCTCGCGGCGATGGGCGAGCGCGTGGTCGTCGGCGATGCCCTTGGCGCCGATCAGGGCTTCGAGCGCCGCGAGCCAGTGCTCGTAATAGGTCGATCCGTCGTCGCAATCGCCCGCCGCCTGCGCGCGCTTGATGGCTGAGGACAGCGCGTCGGCCCATTCGGTCCAGGTGAAGAGACCGCGCTCGTGGAGCGCCAGCGTCATCGCGAAGGCCTGGGCTTCCCAAGGCTCGCGGAACACGGGAGCACCGTCCTCGCCGCGGGGTATCGGGGCGATCTCAGACGTAACACGCAGCACAGTCTCATGCCGGCTCAAGGTAGCTCTCCCAGGCATCGATGGAGACCACGAGGTTCGGATCCGCTTCCTCGCCCCACAACTCGCGGCCGGAGAAGCGCACGGTGTAGAGCCATTGCGGGTTCTCGCCGGCGCCATGGCCGTTCGTATCCGGGAATACGTGCGCGCCATGAACGCGCTCGATCACGCCCTCGCGGTCGCGGGCATAGCGCGGCAGGCGGGTATGGCCCTTGGGGTGCATGTTGCGGGTGCGCACGCGATCCCCTACCACAAAGCGCGCCGGACCCGTGGCCTCGCGCTCGGTGGGCCCGCCGCGGGCCAGCACCGCCGGCACGTCGTCCCGCGTCAGCACGCGCTTGATCGGCGCCGGCGGGTTCAGGGCCCTGCCCAGACGCAGCTCCTCCTCCGAGACGAGCCCCGTCTTCACCACGAGGCGCTCCACGCCCTTGGTCCAGATTTCGTAATAACTCGCCGCGAGATATTCCGCCGGCGGCAAGCTTTCGCGCGCATGCCGGCTCATGTCGATGTTCCACTTGCCGGCAGCACCGAGCGCCACCGTGTAGCCGAGCACGCGCCGTTCCCAGGGTGCGTGAAACAGGGGCTCGTTCTGTTCGGGATCGACAGGCCCGAAGCCCATCATCCCGCCGAGATCCTGCGCGCCGTTCATGCGCGCGCCACCTGCTGGGGGGAAAGCGCCAGCCCCGTGCCGATCATCGAGTCGCGCGTCACGAGATCGGCCAGGGCGTCCTCGCTCATTCCCTCGGTGCCGTCCGGCCGACGGGGGATCACGAGGTAGCGCATCTCGGCGGTGGAATCCCATACGCGGATGCGGGTGGTGTCGGGCAGCGTGACGCCGAATTCGGCCAGCACCGCGCGGGGCTCGATCACCGCCCGGGAGCGGTAGGGCGCGCTCTTGTACCAGACCGGCGGCAGGCCGAGCACCGCCCAGGGATAGCAGGAGCAGAGCGTGCAGACGACCATGTTGTGCTCGTCCGCCGTGTTCTCCACCGCCACCATGTGCTCGCCCTGCCGGCCCGTATAGCCAAGCGAAGCAATGGCCGCGGTAGCATCCTTCAACAGCCAGTCGCGAAACGCGGGATCGCTCCAGGCTTTGGCCACCACGCGGGCGCCGTTGCGCGGGCCCACCTTGGTCTCGTAGGTTTCGGCGATGGCGTCGATGGCCTCGGGGTCCACATAGCCCTTCTCGACCAGGATCGATTCCAGCGCCCGCACGCGCAGCTCGATGCTGGAGAGATGCGAGTGATCGTGGTCGTGATCATGATGGTCATGATCGTGGTGATGGTGCTTGTTCATGGGGCGATCCTACACCTGCGCGCCTAAAGTCCCAACGCCCCGCCGTCCGCGCGGGGATCGTGCGTGGCCTCGACCCGCCCGTTGCGGCGGTGCTTCACCAGCATGCCGGCATGGCCCATCCCGTCCGCGTATGCCTTGCCGATCTCCTCCACGTGGTGGCCCCAGCGGGCGAGGTCCGCGAGAAGCCCGTCGTCGAAGCGGTTCTCCAACTTCAAGGTGGGCGCCTCCGCACCCCAGGTCTTGCCGAGCAGCCAGCGCGGCGCGTCCACCGCGTCGGCGACGCCCATGCCGCCTTCGGCATAGCGCGTGAAGATCTGGGCCTGGAATTGCGGCTGCCCCTCGCCGCCCATGGTGCCGTAGGACATCACCCGCCCGTCGTCGAACACGGCGAGCGCCGGGTTGAGGGTGTGGAACGGCTTGCGGCCGGGCTCCAGCGGGTTCCTGGAAGCCGGATCGAGGGAGAACGCCGTGCCGCGGTTCTGCCAGAGGATGCCGGTCTGCGGCAGCACGCAGCCCGAGCCGAACTCCCAAAACAGGGACTGGATGTAGGAGACCGCCAGCCCCGAGCCGTCAATGGCGCCCATCCAGATCGTGTCGCCCTCCACGGGCTTCGGCAGCGGGAAGGGCGCGGCGCGGCGCATGCTGATCTGCGCCGCTTCGCGCTCGAACACGCCTGCCTGCAGGAAGGCGCGCGGATCGTGGGTGAGATGGCGCGGATCGGTGACCACCCGGTCGCGGATCGCGAAGGCCCGCTTCGTGGCCTCGATCAATCCGTGCGCGTGTTCCGCGTTCTCGCCGCGCGCGCCTTTGAGCCGCTCGAAGATGCCGAGGATGAGGAGCGAGGCAAGGCCGACGGTCGGCGGCGGCAGGTTGAAGATCGTGGCGTCGCGCGTGCGGATCGAGAGCGGCTCCACCACCCGTGCCTCGAAGCGCTTGAGGTCTTCGCGTAGCACCGGGGCGCCGATGCGCTCGAGGTCGGCCGCGATCTCGCGGGCAATGTCGCCGCGATAGAAATCCGCCACCCCCGCATGGGCGATCTGTTCCAGCGTCGCGGCCAGCGCCGGGTTGCGGCGGAGCACGCCGGCCGGTGCCCGTTTCCCGTCCTCCAGGAACACCCCTGCGAAACCGGGCGCGGCGAACAGCGCCTCCCCCTCCTTCAGCGTGTAGCGCCCCTCCGATCCCGACACGGGAACACCGTTCCGGGCATGGCGGATGGCATCGGCGAGCAGCACGTCGAGGGGGAGATTGCCCCCGAGGCTGCGCGCGTATTCCTGCGCCAATCCCCAGCCCGCGACCGCTCCGGCCACGGTGAGCGCCGCGTCGGGCCCGCGCGGCGGCACGCGGTCGTAGCCCTTGGCCTGGTAGCGCTTCAGGGTGGCATGGCTTCCCGCCGGCCCCGCGGCATCGAAGGCGCGCACGCGCCCGCCGGGTTCTCGCACCAGCCAAAACCCGTCGCCGCCGATGCCGTTCATGTGCGGGTAGACCACGGCAATCGTCGCCGCCATGGCGATCATGGCCTCCACGGCATTGCCGCCCTGGGCGAGGATCACCTGCCCGGTTTCGGCGGCGAGCTGGTGGGGCGCCGCGACGGCAGCGGACGAAAAGGTGGGGGTTTCGGGCATGGGGACTCGGGCGAAGCGCGGCCGCGGGGACGCGACCTTTTGCAAGGGGGCGCAACCTTGCACCGCGGCTGTGGTTTAGGGTAGTCCCTGCGCCCTGGACCACCCCGGAGAGCCGTCTTGGCCGAGCCTCAGAACCGCACCCGCAACCTCATCACCATCGTCAGCGTGCTGATCCTCGTCGGCACCGAGGTGTTCGGCGTGGCGCTGGCGGGCGGTTGGGCGATCGCGGGTCTGTTCGAACTCGGCGAGATCGCAGCCTACGTGCTGATGGTCCTCTTCAGCCTGCTCGGGCTGTACGCCATGGCCGCTCTCTGGCGCAGCGCCGTCAAGGTCGAGCCGATCCGCTAGAGGGTCGAGCGCCCCCGGAACCGAAGCGAGCCGCCTGGAAGAGCCCTACTGAGCCGGGCTGAACCGAGCCCCTCGAAAGCCTGATCCGTCAGGAGTGAGCGGAGCCGCTCGGGGCCGCCGTAGCCGGCCGGGCCGCGAGCTGCGGCCGCACCCGCAAGCCGTGGATCAGGAGCGCCACGGCGAGAACCGCGAAGCCCGCCGCGTCCATCCAGGGATCGGCCGCGAGCAGCAGGCCCCCGCCGATGCCGGCCAGAACCCGCTCGACCGCATTGGCGTGCCTCAGCGCATAGCCCGTGGCGGCCACGCACAGCCCCACCAGGGCGAAGCATGAGGTCACGAGGGTGAACAGGATGCCGCTCCAATCCGCGATGCTCGCCGGGAAGGTGCCCTGGGGCGTGAACATGAGAAGCCGCATGCCCTCCGGCGTGAGGCAGAACATGAAGGGCACCAGGAAGGCCGGCAGGGTGTATTTCCAGGCCTGCACCATGGTCTTGAAGGGCCGCCCGCCGGTGATCGCGGAGGCCGCGAAAGGCGCGAGCGCCGTCGGCGGCGACACGTCGGCCAGCACCGCATAGTAGAACATGAACATGTGGGCGGCGGGCTCCGGCACGCCCACCTTCACGAGGGCCGGCACCAGCATCACGGCCGCGATGATGTAGCTCGCGGTCACCGGCACCGCCGTGCCGAGGATCCACATGGCGATGGCGGCGAGCGCGATGGTGCCGAAGCGCGATCCGCCGCCGAGATCGACGATCATGGCCGAGATCGTGAGCCCGAGTCCCGTGAGGTTCACGACCGACACGATGATGCCCGCGCAGGCGCAGGTGGCCACGATGCCGAGCACCGAGCGCGTGCCGTCGGTGAGCGCCTCGACCATCCGGGGAGCCGCCGGATCGGGGGCCCGGCCCGCGCGGGTGGCCCGCAGGTACTCGAGGCCCGAGACGAGGGTTGCCGCCATTAAGCCCCAGAACAGGGAGGAGGAGAGGCGCCCGTCGATCCACTCGCCGAGGCCGTTCGGCGAGAACAGGCCCGCCTGGCCAAGCGCATAGGCCGCGAGCGTCACCACGGCACCGATCGCGAAGGCCCGCACGGTCACGAGGCGGCTGTGGGCGCGGATCATCGAGAGCATGAAGGCGATGGCGATCGACCAGAACACCGCCATGAAGGAGGTGAAGCCGAGGATCAGGAACACCGCGATCGCCGCAAGCGACAGGAAGTGGTAGCCCTCCGCCTTCGTGAGCGCCCAGAGCGAAGCATCCGAGGTTTTCACGGGCTTCACGGCGAGGCGCCGCGCATCGGCCTCGGTCATGAGCCAGCACGACACGTAGTAGAGGATCGTCGGGATCGTGGCGTAGAGCAGGATCTCCAGATACTCGACGTTGAGGTATTCCGCGATGATGAAGGCCGCGGCCCCGAGCGTCGGGGGCGAGAGCGTGGCGCCGATGCCGGCCGCGGACATCATGCCGCCGGCGACGTTCGGGGTGTAGCCCGAGCGCTTGAGCATCGGCCAGGCCAGCGACGCCACCGTCACCGTGGTGGCGACGCCCGAGCCCGACACGGTGCCGAGCAGAAAGCCCGAGGCCACTACGGCGCGGCCGGGCGCTGAAGGAGAGGGCTTCTTCCCGAAGAGCGCGAAGGCCCAATCGATGAAGAAGCGGCCCGCGCCGCCCCGCTCCAGCACCGCGCCATAGATCGTGAACAGGATGATGAAGGTCGCGGCCACATCGATGGGCGTCGAGAAGATGCCCTCGAGCGTGAGGTAGTTCTGCCCGATGATGCGGTTGAGGGTGAAGCCGCGATGGTCGAAGGGCTCCGGGATCGAGGGGCCGAAATAGCAGTAGAGCAGGAACACCGCCGCAATGGCGGGCAGGATCCAGCCGACGGTGCGCCGCGTCGCCTCGAAGATGAGGAGGATCATGGTGCCGCCGAGCACCAGCTCTTCCGGCGTCGGGCGCGTGGGCCGCGTCTTGTACTCCTCGATCGCGGCCGTGAGGTAGACCACCGTAACGACGGACAGCGCCACGAAGACCCAATCCAGCACCTGGGTGCGGATAAAGAAGCGGCTGCGGGTCGCGAGCGGAAAGAGCGCAAAGGCGAGGATCACGACCGCGAGCAGGGCGCCAGCCGTCGCGCTGCGGGTGAAGATGCTGCTCTCGACCGCAAGGGCCACGCCGAGCCCGACGCCCACGAGGGCGAACAGCCATTCCTCCGTCGTCGCCGGGCGCGGCTCCGGCCGGGTGCCGCGGACCAGGGGGTAGAGCAGGAAGATCAGCCCGAGCACCACGCCGAGGAAGGTGGAGCGATAGGTGATGGTGTTGACGGAAAACTGCGTCCAGTAGAGCGCATAGGCTGAGAGCCCGAAGCACACCGCGCCCGTGAGCCAGCCGAGCCAGCCGCCGAGGCGCGCCGCAGGCCCGCCCTCGCTGTCGGAGGACAGCGCTTCGATCTCCTCGGCAGTGAGTTCGACCTTGTTGGCGCTGACGGCGTTGAGACCGTCCCCCGCCGTATGGTTGGTCGCCGCGGGCGGCGCGGCCGATGAGGAGCGGGTGGCGTTCGTGGCCGCAGCGTCGGTGGAGGTCGCGGCTCCGGGGCCGGTGGCGTTCGTGGCCTGCATGGATGATCAAAGTCCCCGACGGGCCACGCGCCCGCGCATCGACAAAAGCCCCCCCGCCGGGGCGGGAGGCCGCTTCCCTGCTGGTTAAACGATCAGCTCAGGACGCCCTTGGACTTGTAGAAGGCCTCGGCGGCCGGGTGGAAGGGCACCGCAGTGCGCAACGCCGCCGTCTTCAGTTCGAGCTTGCGCGCCTCGGGGTGGATTTTGCGCACCTCCTCGAGGTTGTTGAAGAGGCCGTCGAGGACGGTCTTCACGAAGTCGTCCTTGGCCTTCGAGGACACCAGGAGAACGTTGGCGACGCCGAGGCCCGACGCATCCTCGGTCATGCCGGCGTAAGACTCCTTCGGCAGGTTGAAGGTGCGGTACTGGCCCGGATACTTCTTCTCCATGACGGCGAGTTCCGGGCCCGTGGGCACGAAGCGGATCGGGGGCTGGCCCGAGGTTGCGAGATCGCGCACGGCAGCGGTCGGGATGCCGCCGATCCAGAAGAAGGCGGCGATCTTGCCGTCCTTCAGGGCGCCCGCGGATTCGGCGACGCCGAGGTTGTCGCGGCCCACATCGGTTTTCGGGTTGAGGCCCGCGGCCTCGAGGATGCGGTCGGCGATGGACTCGGTCGAGGAGCCCACGGAGCCCACGGACACGCGCTTGCCCTTCAGGTCCGCGACCTTGGCGACGCCGGAGGCCTGGCTCGCCACAAGGTGCATGAAGCTGTCGTAGAGCACCGCCAGAACGCGCACGTCCTGCTTGCCGTCCTTGGCGTAGGCGCCCTCGCCCACGAAGGCGTCGTAGGCCGAGTCCATGGTCGCGAAGCCGATCTCCGCATCGCCCGCATGGATGAGCTTGGCGTTGTCGACGGAGCCGCCGGTGACCTGCGCGGTCGCCTGCACGTTCGGCACCTTCTCGGACAGGATCTTCGCCAGGCCGCCGCCATATGGGTAGAACACGCCGCCGGTGCCGCCGGTCACGATGGTCATGCGGATGCGCGATTGCGCCAGGGCCGGGGCGCCGACCGCGCCGGCAAGCGCCGCGCCCGCGCCGATGGACAGCACGGAACGGCGGGTGATGGTGAATGACATGAATGGATCTCCCTCTGGACGTATCGTTGGGTGTTATCGTTCGCCCGGCCCTTCGGCCGAGCGTGGTATCGTTCCTCCGGCCTCGCGGCCGGTTCCGGCGTACATTGACGGCTGCCGCGGAAAGCTCAAGGGGGTGGGGCGCTCCATCGGCGGTTGAAGGGCCCAGTTCACAAGGCTGTTAGTCGCGCAAAGGGCTGACTCCGGCGGCGCGAGCGGCTAAGAGGCGCTGCCCTGCTGTTGCCCCCGCGGCTGCACGGGGCGCGTCCGCCCCATCTCACCACCCTGCTCCGAGCCCATGATCGACCGCCGCACGCTCCTCAAAAGCGCCGCCGCCACGGCTGCCCTCGCTGCCGCAGGCTTCCCGCAAACGGCCCTCGCCCAGGCCGCGCTAACGATGAGCGATCCCGCGCCCTTCTCGTTCGAGGCCCTCAAGGCCCGGGCCAAGGCGCTCGCCGCCGCGCCCTACAATCCGCCGCCGCGGGCGAACCCGGAGATCCTGGAGCAGATCGACTACGACGCGCACGGCAAGATCAAGTTCAAGACCGATCTCGCCCTGTGGGCCAACGGCCCGAGCGACTATCCGGTCACGTTCTTCCACCTCGGCCGCTTCTTCCAGAAGCCCGTGCGGATGCACGCGGTGGAGGGGGGACAGGCGCGCGAGATCGTCTACGACGACACCTATTTCGACATGCCGGCGGATTCGCCGGCCCACAAGCTCCCGGACAATTCGGGGTTCGCGGGCTTCCGCTTCCAGGAGAGCCGAAAAGGCTCGCTCGACTGGCGCACCAACGATTGGGTGGCCTTCCTCGGCGGCTCGTATTTCCGCGCCATCGGCGAATTGTTCCAGTACGGCCTCTCGGCCCGGGGGCTCGCCGTCGACACCGCGGTCCACGGCAAGATCGAGGAATTCCCGGACTTCACCCATGTCTATTTCGAGACCCCGCAGGCGGGCTCGGACACCGTGGTGGTGTGCGCGCTCCTCGACGGCGCCAGCGTCTCGGGTGCCTTCCGCTTTACCATGCGCCGCGCCAAGGCCGTGATCATCGACGTCGAGAAGGCGCTTTATCTCCGCGAGGACATCGACCGGCTCGGCATCGCGCCGCTCACCTCCATGTACTGGTATTCCGAGAAGGCGAAGCCCTCGGCGATCGACTGGCGCCCGGAGATCCACGATTCCGACGGGCTCGCGCTGTGGACCGGCACGGGCGAGCGCATCTGGCGCCCCCTCAACAACCCGCCCCGGACCATCACCTCGGCCTTTTCGGACGAAAACCCGAAGGGCTTCGGCCTCCTCCAGCGCGACCGCGCCTTCGATCATTACCTCGACGGCGTCTATTACGACCGCCGCCCCTCGCTGTGGGTCGAGCCGCAGGGCTCGTGGGGCAAGGGGTCGGTGCAGCTCGTCGAGATTCCCACCGACGACGAGATCCACGACAACATCGTGGCCATGTGGGTGCCGGCCGAGGCCGCCCGCGCCGGCCAATCCATGGAATTGCGCTATCGCACCACCTGGTCGGCGGAGGAGCCCTTTCCGACCCCGCTCGCCCGCGTGCTCGCCACCCGCCTCGGCAATGGCGGCCAGGCCGGCACCCAGCGCCCGAAGGGCGTTCGCAAATTCATGGTGGAGTTCAAGGGCGAACCCCTGACCCGCCTCACCAAGGGCGAGATCCCCAAGCCCGTCCTCTGGGCCTCCCGCGGCGAGTTCTCCAACGTGGTCGCGGAAGCGGTGCCGAACGACGTCCCCGGCCACTGGCGCGCCCATTTCGACCTCACGGCCGCCGGCACGGAGCCTGTCGAGATGCGCTGCTATCTGCGCATCGGGGATCGCGTGCTCTCGGAGACGTGGCTGTATCAGTACCACCCGACGGTTTGAGGCCGGGGGAGCCCCATCAAGCCGCTTTGATCGTCGGGATCTTGCTCAGGTCGACGGCTCGAGTGGCATGCCACAGGTCGTATGCCGACTGCATCGACAGCCAAATTTCGGGTCCATTGCCGAAGAGCTTGCCGAGCTTCACCGCCATGGCGGGGGTGACGGGCTGCTTCTCGTCGAGAATGCGGTAGAGGCTCTCCCGCGAAATCCCGAGTAGCCGCGCGATCTCGGCTTTCGGACGCTCCGTGGCAGGCAGAACGATCTCCCGCAGCAATTCGCCGGGATGGGTGGGGCATCGATCGGCGTGACGCTCAATTCCCATGATAATCCTCCAGGTCCACATCGGTGGCCCCGGTGCCAGACCAGTCGAAGGTCACCCGCCAGTTCCGGGAGACCGTCACCGCAAACGCACCGGCCCTATTTTCGCGAAGAGCATGGAAGCCGAGGCCCGGCAGATCGAGGTCCTCGGGACGGCCTGCCGCATCCAGTGCGTCTAGGATAATCCGCACCCGCTTCAGCCAATCGGGTCGAATGCCGCGCTCGTCGCCACGTTCCCAATAGCGTCTGAGAGAGCGGCTCTTGAAGCTTTCGATCATGCTCCACCCGAGGCCCTGACCGTCTCACGCGAGATCAAATGTGTCAACTCTCACTTGACACTTGGGAGCTGGGCCTCCGGGGACAAGACAGAAATTCCCGCCACTCCCCCTAGAACCCGGCGGTGAAATGATATATTGTAACATTCAATGGCTCACACCCACGATCACGCTCCCCATGCCCGTGCGGCGCGGCCGACCCTGTCGCTGCTCCGGCTCTCGGCCGGCGAGCGGCTTCTCGGCGTCGCGGGGGTGATCCTGGGCCTCTGGGCCCTCGTCTGGTTGGTGTTGGAGTAACGCGTGAGCGCCCCCTCGTCTGATCTGTCCCGCAGGACGTTCGGCCCGGTCGGTCCCACCTGGGCCTCGACCCCGGGAGATGCGGCATGAGCGCCCCCGCGATCCGCTTCGAGAATGTGACACTGGGCTACGGCCGGCGTCCGGCCGTGCATCATCTCGCGGGCGAGGTTCCGGTCGGGAGCCTCACCGCCGTTGTCGGTCCCAACGGAGCCGGCAAGTCCACGCTGCTCAAGGGCATCGTCGGCACCCTGGCGCCGCTCCAGGGCCGCATTGCGCTCCCCGGGGGCGCCCGCGTGGCCTACCTGCCCCAAGCCGCCGAAATCGACCGCTCGTTCCCCCTCTCGGTCTACGACCTCGTGGCCATGGGCCTGTGGTCCCGGACCGGCCTCTTCGGTGGCGTCGGCCGGCGCGACCGGCACCGGATCGAGGAGGCCATCGCGGCCGTCGGGCTCTCCGGCTTCGAGCGCCGAGCCATCGGCACCCTGTCGGGGGGCCAGATGCAGCGCGCGCTCTTCGCCCGCCTGCTGCTGCAGGATGCCGGCCTCATCCTGCTGGACGAGCCCTTCACGGCCATCGACGCCAAGACCTCGGCAGACCTTCTCGCCCTGGTGCGCCGCTGGCACGACGAATCCCGCACGGTTCTGGCCGTGCTGCACGACCTCGACACCGTGCGCCGCACCTTTCCGCACACGCTCCTCATCGCCCGCGAGCCCGTGGCCTGGGGCGAGACCGAGACCGTGCTGAACCCCGCCAACCTCCTCAAGGCCCGCCGCATGGTCGAGGCCCACGATCCGCATGCCCAAGAATGCAGGGCGGCCTAGTCCCTCTCCCCTGGAGGGAGAGGGACAGCTTGCCGGAGGCAAGCAGGGAGAGGGGGGAGTGACGCCACAACCCCAGCAACCTCGAAGCGGAGCCTCCGCTGGAGAGGGTGGCCTGACCGCCCCCTCTCCCGCCCTGCTGCGCAGGGCACCCTCTCCCTCCAGGGGAGAGGGGGAGTGACCGACCTCCTCACCCCCTTCACCGAATTCGCCTTCATGCGCCGCGCCCTCGTCGGCGTGATCGCGATCGCGCTCGGCGGCGGGCCTGTCGGCGTGTTCCTCATGCTGCGGCGCATGAGCCTCACGGGCGATGCCATGGCACACGCGATCCTGCCCGGCGCGGCCATCGGCTATCTCGTGGCCGGCCTGTCGCTGCCCGCGATGACGATCGGCGGCCTTGCGGCCGGCGTCATCGTTGCCGTTCTCGCCGGCCTCGTCGCCCGGGTCACGGCCCTGAAGGAAGACGCGTCGCTCGCCGCCTTCTATCTCCTGTCGCTGGCGCTCGGCGTCACCCTCGTGTCGTTGCGGGGCTCCAACGTCGATCTGCTCCATGTGCTCTTCGGCACCGTGCTGGCGCTGGACGACGCCGCGCTCATGCTGCTCGCCGGCATCGCGAGCGTCACCCTCATTGCCTTCGCGCTGATCTACCGCCCCCTCGTGCTCGATTGCGTGGATCCCACGTTTCTTCGCTCCGTGAGCCGCGCCGGCACGCCGGTGCACCTGGTTTTCTTAAGCCTCGTGGTGCTGAACCTCGTCGGCGGCTTCCAGGCCCTCGGCACGCTCCTCGCCGTCGGCCTCATCATGCTGCCGGCCGCCGCCTCCCGCTTCTGGAGTTCCGACATCACGGGGATGATCCTGGTCGCCACCGGCATCGGCATGCTGTCCGGATTCGTCGGCCTCCTGCTCTCGTTCCACGCCGAACTGCCCGCCGGCCCCGCCATCGTGCTCACCGCCGGCGGCGCCTATCTGCTCTCCCTCGTCTTCGGCCCGGAAGGGGGGCTTCTGCGCCTCGCCTGGCCCGGGCGCCACCTGGAAGCCTGAACCCCTGGAGATCGCCATGCTGAACCGCCGCAGCCTTGCCGCGCTCGTCCTCGGCCTTTGCCTCGCCCTGCCCGCCGCCGCGCAGGAGCGGGTGCCGGTCGTCGCCACCTTCTCGATCCTCGGCGACATCGCGCGCCATGTGGGCGGCGAGCGCATCGCCCTCTCGACGCTCGTCGGCCCCAACGGCGACGGGCACGTCTATTCTCCGACGCCGGCCGACGCCCGCACCATCAAGGATGCCCGGGTCGTGGTCGCGAACGGCCTCAAATTCGAGGGCTGGATCGCCCGTCTCATCCGCGCCTCCGGGACCAAGGCCCAGGTGGTCGAGGCCGCCAAGGGGGTGCGGACGATCGCGGTCAAGGAGAGGGCCGGGGGTCACGACCACGGGCACTCCCATGCGGGCGAGGTCGACCCCCACGCCTGGCAGTCCATCGCCAACGCGAAGATCTATGTGGCCAACATCCGCGATGCCCTCATCGCAGCCGATCCTCCGGGCCGGGACGCCTACGAGGCCAACGCCAAGGCCTATCTCGCCCGCCTCGACGAGGCCGAGCGCGAGGTGCGCGAGACGCTGAACGCCATCCCGCCGGAGCGCCGCCGCGTGATCACCTCGCACGACGCCTTCGGCTATTTCGGCGAGGCTTACGGCGTCGCCTTCGTGGCCCCGCAGGGGGTCTCGACGGAGGCGGAAGCCTCCGCGCGGGACGTCGCCCGCATCATCCAGCAGATCAGGCGCGAGAAGGCCGCGGCCGTGTTCCTCGAGAACGTGACGGACCAGCGCCTGGCGCGGCGCATCGCGGAGGAAACGGGCGCCAAGATCGGCGGCACGCTCTACTCCGACGCCCTCTCGGATGCGTCCGGCCCCGCCTCGACCTATATCGACATGATGCGCCACAACGCCCGCACCATCGCGCAGGCGCTCGGGGCGGCTTCGTGAGGACCTTGCGGGGGCCAGGCCTCAAGCCCAAGTGAGGCTCCGACCATCCCTCCGCGCCAGGGGAGGGACAGACGTTTTGCGGAAGCCGCCCGCTTCCACCCCACCCGTCGCCCTTTGGGCGCCACCCTCCCCTCGCCGGGAGGGATCGATCCCGGAGCCCCCATGTCCGACAAGATCCCCGTCACCGTCCTCACCGGCTATCTCGGCGCGGGCAAGACCACCTTGCTCAACCGCATCCTCACCGAGCCGCACGGCAAGCGTTACGCCGTGATCGTCAACGAGTTCGGCGAGATCGGCATCGACAACGACCTCGTGGTGAACACCGACGAGGAGGTGTTCGAGATGAACAACGGCTGCATCTGCTGCACCGTGCGGGGCGACCTCATCCGCATCATGGACGGGCTGATGAAGCGGAAGGGCAAGTTCGACGCCATCATCGTCGAAACCACGGGCCTCGCCGATCCCGCCCCCGTGGCGCAAACCTTCTTCATGGACCAGGATGTGTCCGACGCCGCGCGGCTCGACGCGGTGGTGACGGTGGCCGACGCCCGGTGGCTCTCGAACCGTCTCAAGGATGCGCCGGAGGCGAAGAGCCAGATCGCGTTCGCGGACGTGATCGTCCTCAACAAGATCGACCTCGTGTCGTCGGAAGAGCTCGACGCCGTCGAAGCGCGCATCCGCGCCATCAACCCCTACGCCAAAATTCACCGCACCCAGCGCGCCCAGGTGCCGATCGCGGAGGTGCTCGACCGCAACGCCTTCGACCTCGAGCGCATCATCGAGCTGGAGCCCGACTTTCTCGAAGAAGGCCACCACCATCACCACGACGAGGACATGCAATCCGTGTCGTTTCGGACCGGCGAGGTGGACCCGGAGCGGTTCATGCCCTGGATCTCGGACCTCACCCAGCGCGAGGGCCCGAACATCCTGCGCTGCAAGGGCATCGTGGCCTTCCCGGACGAGCCCAAGCGCTTCGTCTTTCAGGGCGTCCACATGATCCTCGACGGCGACCTGCAGCAGGATTGGAAGCCGGGCGAAAAGCGCGAAAGCCGCGTGGTGTTCATCGGCCGCGATCTCGACGCGGACGCCATCCGCGAGGGATTTTTGGCGTGTGCGGTATAATCCCTCCCCGCCAGGGGAGGGTGGCGCCCGAAGGGTGACGGGTGGGGTGAAACACCCTCCCTCCGGCATTGTCGCCATTGGTCTTCGGGGCTCACTCGATTAAGCATTGCGCTTCCACCCCACCCGACCTCGCTCACGCGAGGCCACCCTCCCCTGGCGGGGAGGGATGAGAGTGCCATGACCGCCACCGCCGCCCCCTCCCTCACCCAAGCCGTTACCCCCGTGGCCGCCGGCGCCCACGTCACCGGGCTCGGCTGGCTTCGCGATACGGCCGCCTTTGCGCTGGGCGACGGCGGCGTGGTGCTGGCGAAGGATGGGGACACCCATCGCGTCGAGGCGCATCCCGATGCGGGCGTACTGGTGGCCGCCACCGACGGCGAACGCTTCGTCACCGGGGGCGACGACGGGCGCGTGGCCGTCACGGGGCCGGACGGCTCCACCCGGACCCTTGCGGAAGCCAAGGGCGCCTGGATCGACACGCTGGCGCTCCACACCGGCGGCGCCTTCGCGTTCGCGGCGGGCAAGCGCGTGATCGCCCGAGACGAGAAGGGGCGGGAGAGGACCCTTGAGGTCGCTTCAGCGGCCCGCGGCCTCGCCTTCGCGCCCAAGGGCTACCGCCTCGCGATCTCCCACTACAACGGCGCCACCTTGTGGTTCCCGAACCTCACGTCAGAGCCCGAGAAGCTCGAATGGAAGGGTTCGCACATCGATGTCACCTGGTCGCCGGACGGGCGCTTCGTGGTGACCTCCATGCAGGAGAACGCGCTCCACGGCTGGCGCCTCCTCCCCGACAAGGGCCACATGCGCATGAGCGGCTACCCCGCCAAGACGCGGTCGCTCGCCTGGTCCCGCGACGGCAAATGGCTCGGCACCTCCGGCGCCGAGGCCGCGATCCTCTGGCCCTTCGAGTCCAAGGAGGGCCCCACGGGCAAGCAGCCGCGGGAATGCGGCGTGCGCCCCGCCAAGGTTTCGCGCGTGGCCTTCCATCCCGGCAGCCCCGTGCTAGCCGCGGCCTACGAGGACGGCTGCATCCTCCTCATCCGCCTCGGCGATGCCTCGGAACTCCTGGTGCGCCCGGCCGTGAAGGGAAGCGGCGTCACGGCGCTCGCCTGGGACAAGGCCGGCCGCCGCCTCGCCTTCGGCTGCGAGGACGGCCAGGCCGGCGTCCTCACCCTGCCCGGCTGACCATGCGGTTCGGAGCGTTCTGGCGCGGGGGCGCCGCAAAGCCCCATGCGGAGGCGATCGCCCGCGTGAAGGACTGGGCCCGCGCGGCCCTCGCGGGCTCCCCCGACACCGCGTTCGCCGTCAACGAGATCGCCTGCAACGACCCCGCGTGCCCGGGGCTCGAGACCGTGATCCTCGTCATGGAGCCGGGGAAGAAAACCCGGGCTCTGAAAGTCTCCAAGGCCCTCAACGCGGTGACGGAAGAGGACGTGCGCGGGGCGCTCTAAGCAGCGGAACCCGGGGCCTTCGAACCTCTTTGAACCCCGAGAGGTTTCCCGATGCCCCGTATCGCCCGCATCATCGCTTTCGGCTGCGGCCTCGCCGGCGCAGGCCTCGCCTCGCAGGGGCCGGAATTCGCGCAGCAATACCGCCAGCGCCTCGGCGGCGCCATCGACGAACTCACGCGGATCGTGACGCGCTTCGAGGTCGACGCACGGGCCAACGGCGAAACCCGCGAGAGCGCCGCCGCGCGCCTGCGCGCCAACGCGGACAATCTCGTGAGCCGCCAGGGCGTTGCCATGCAGGGCAACATGGATCGACTCACGCATCTCACCGACCACCGCGAGGCCATGATCCAGGCCGGCCCCTTCGGCCGCGTCGCCCGCATGGTACGCGAGGGCGACACCGACCTCCTGCAAGCCGCCTGGAGCGATTTCGAACCCGCGGTGCCGATCACGGAGGAAGGCGTGGTCGCGGGCGCGGCAGGCTTCGCGGTCGCCTGGGGCGGCGTCCTGGTGCTCTCGGGCTTTGCGCGAAGCCTGTTGCGGCGCCCGCGGCGTGCCGACGTGCAAAGGGCGTGAAGCCTCGCCTCACGCCCGCTAAGGCTTACTGCTCCAGCTTGACGCCCGCTTCCTTCACGACCTTGTTCCAGCGCGCAATCTCCGCGCTCACGAACCCGCCGAACTCGGCGCCCATGAGAGTCGGGATGTCCGACCCCTGCCGCTCCCAGGCCTCCTTGATGGCTGGGGCCTCGAGGGCCGTGCGCAGCTCCCGCTTCATGCGCTCCACGATCTCGGGCGGCGTGTTCTTCGGCGCCCAGAGCGCGTAGAAGGTCGAGACCTCGTAGCCCGGTGCGCCGGCCTCCGCCGCGGTCGGGAGATCCGGGAAGGCCTTCACGCGCTTCGGGGCCGCGACCGCGAGCGCCCGGATCTGGCCGCCCTGGATCTGCGCCGCCGAGGAGCCGAGGCCGTCGAAGGCCATGTCGATCTGCCCCGCCACGAGGTCCTGCATGGCGGGTCCCGCGCCGCGATAGGGCACGTGGACGATGTTGGTGCCGGTCTGCAGCTTGAAGAGTTCGCCCGCGAGATGGTGCGCCGTGCCCGCGCCCGCCGAGCCGTAGTTCATCTTGCCGGGATTGGCCTTGGCGTTGGCGATGAGCTCGGAAAGCGTCTTGGCCGTCACCTTGGTCGGATGCACCACCACCACATGCGGCACCTGGGACACCATGCCGATGGGCACGAAGTCGTTTTCCAGGCTGTAGGTGAGGTTCGGGTACATGGCGGGCGCAATCACGTGGTGCGTGGCGCCGACGAAGAAGGTGTAGCCGTCCGGTTCCGCCTTTGCGGCCGCCGCCGCGCCGGTATTGCCGCCGGCGCCGGCCCGGTTGTCGATGATCACGCGCATCTTGAGCTGGTTGTCGAGCTGCTGCGCCAGGGGCCGCGCGAACGCGTCCGTCCCGCCCCCGGCCGCGAAGGGCACGATGAGGGAGATCGGCCGGTTCGGCCAGTTGGATTGGGCGAAGGCAGGAAGAGCGGCGCAGGCTGCGGCCGCCAGCGCCGCGAGGCGCAAGAGGGTGGCTTTCAAGACGTTTCTCCCAAGTGCCCGCTCTCGCGGCGCAAAGCCGTCCCGGCGGATCTGGCGCGATGCTAGCCGGATCGGGCGCCGGCGCAAACCGGAGCCGACGAAACGGCGGCCCCTATTGCAGCGCGAGGCCGATGTCGGGCTCGGGCAGACCGAGTGCGCGGCTCGCGATCACCGACGAGACGTAATCGGCGAACATCGCCAGTTCCGCCTGCTCGCCGCGCGTGAGGGTGCGGGGCTTGTGGTCCATGATGCAGAGCGAACCCAAGCGCACTTCGCCCTCATAGGCCAGCGGCGCGCCCGCGTAGAAGCGGATATGGGGCGCGCCCGTGACGAGGGGATTGTCGCGGAAGCGCGGATCGGCCCGGGTGTCCGGCACCACGAGCAGCGCCGGCGTCACGATGGTGTGGGAGCAGAACGCCACCTGCCGGGGCACCTCGGTGCCCTCGATCCCCTGGCGCGAGATCAGGAGCGCGCAATCCGCCTCGATCAGGGTGACAAGGCAGATCGGCACGTGGAAATGCGCGCGGACATGGGCGGTGATCCTGTCCAGCATCCCCGCGGGCAGCCAAGCCTCGACGCCGAGCCCCCGGATGGCCTTGAGCCGCAGGGCCTCATGGGGGTCGAGGGGGAAATCCATGGCTGCGCTCGTGTGCGTCGATCGTCGGGTGGATCGGGACGAGCGGCCGGACGGCTCCGGTTGCAGGATCGCAACCGGGAGCGTTCGCCAGGCCAATGCTGCTCGACGGATTTACGGGGATCGGGCGCGACTGGATCGCCGGACGGGCGGCACCATTGCGGGGCCGCCCCGATCATGGGCGCCGGGTAGACCCGGTCCGGCTGCCCTATTGCGAGGCTGCCTCGATGAGCGGTGCCTCGTAGACCGGGTGCGGCTGCCAGAAGGCGGCGCGGATCATCGGCAGCATGGAGAGCACGTTGCTCAGGCCCCACAGCGTGTTGGCGATCATGGCGCCGAGGGTGTAGCCCGGCCGGTCGGCGGCAAAGGCGCTCCAGCCCCAGATGAGACCCGCGAGGGTGAAGACCACCAGCACGATCTGCCAGCGCACGAGGCGCGGGAAGGACCCTCCCTGCCGTTCCTTTGGGGTGACGGGAAACGAGATCTTCTTGCCGAGCGCCACGGTCCAGAGGGCCTTCAGGTTCAAGGGGAACATGGCGAGGTACCAGGCCCGGCCCTTGGACGTGGAGTTGCCCCACAGCGCCACCATCTGGGAGAGCTCGTTCATGAGCAGGAACGGCGAGATGTGGACGAAGAAATCGAGCGCGTAGCCCGCGAGCGGCGGCACGCCGGAGAACAGGAACACGATGGGCGAGATCAGGAAGACGATGTTCCACAGCGGCGAGAGGTAGGAATAGAACGTCGCCGCATACATGAGCTTCTGCTTGAACGAGAGGCCCGGCCGCACGAGCGGGTTGTCGTGGAAGAGGATGTCGAGCGTCCCGCCCGCATATTTGAAGCGCTGGACGGTCCAGCTCAGCAGGTCGTTCGGCGAGAGCATCTTGGCCTGCACCACCGGGTGCATCACCGACTTCCAGCCGCGCTCCTTGTCGGAATGGAGCACGATGGAGGTGTAGAAATCCTCCGAGACGTGGAACTTGTAAGGGGTGAGCTCCTCGTCGAGCGCGCCCTGGATGCGCACCGAGTTGCTCACCGTGTCGACGAGGTCCGCCTCGCCCGTGAGCTTGCGGATCGCGCGCTCGTTGCGCTCGCTCGCCCGCACCACCTTGTCGGACCATTGGCGGAGAGCGGCCTCCATCACGGCGTCGCGGCGGTGGATGGAGCCCGCGCCGCAGCAGAAGCTCGCATTGGCCCAGTTCCGCCGCCGCTCGATCACGTCGAAGAAGAGCTGCGGGTCGTTGGCGAAGGGATCTTCGCCGACGCGCACGGGGCCGTAGACGCGCTCGATCGCCCGGCCGAGGCCGCGGCCGATCCCGCCGAGCCAGCGCTCCATGACGGCCGGCAGCGGCACACCCGGCGGCACGTCGTGGAACCAGTGCGGGGTCTGCACCCAGGCCACCTTCGGATCGCGGAAATAGCCCAGCGTTTCGGTGAGGAACGTCGGGAACGGGCGCATGTCCGCGTCGCAGATCATGATGAAGTCGCCCGACGTGCTCTCCATGGCGTTGCGCAGGTTGCCGGCCTTGAAGCCGATGTTGGAGGTGCGCGTGAGGTAGTTGACGCCCTCCTCCCGCGCGACCTGCTCCATGGCGGGGCGCTTGCCGTCGTCGAGCACATGGACGCGGATGTCGATGGGGTACGGATAGGTGAAGGCCTTGGCGTCTTTCAAACCGTGCCGGACGAGTTCCGGGTCCTCGCTGTAAGTCGCGAAATAGACGTCCACGATGATGGGCCGGTCGGGGGTCGCGGGATCGTCCGAGCAGTCGCGGATGCTCGCCGGCAGCGGCCCCGCCTTCGGGGATTTCGCGGTCCACAGATTCACCGTGAAGAGCACGAGGCCGATGAAGGCCGCGGTTTCCGCAAACAGCAGCGGAATGGAGAACCAGAGCGCGTCCCAGTTGATCGAGGAGGTCCAGCGCCAGCCGATATACCAGGCCCCGAACACCAGGCTCGACACGGAGAGGAACTGCCACAGCGCCTCATGCCAGGGCGAATAGGGCAGCGGCGTCCAGGGGGTCTGGGTCTCGTAGCGGGACATGTAGGCAGCCAAGGCGGGTTCTCCGGGCGGCAAGCACACGGATTCTACGGCTGCGGCGCGTGAAGAAAAGGCGTCTTGCGGATTTTAGAAGGGCTCCCGTGACGCATTACCGCTCGGAGCGCTCGGGCTTCCCCGCCAATTCCACGTAGAAGCCGATCCCGTCATCGGTCGGGAGCGTCTGCAGTCTCTCGATCCAGCCGCGCTTCTTGGCTTCCAGCAGCGCCTTGCCGACGGGCTGGAACAGGGTCTCGCCGCCGCCTTCCGGCGGGGGCGCGAGGCGGATCGCCACGGTCTTGGCCGTCCCGAAGCGGCTGCGCTCCAGCATGTCCTGGATCGAGGCCGCGGCCTGCTCGCGGGTGGCCTCGCGCAGATCGAGCACGGCCTCCGCATCGGTGAGACCGAGGGAGCCGCGCAGCTTGTTGGCGTAGAATTCTTCGAAATGGGGCATTCACGCACCTTATCGCCTCTCCCCGCGAGCGGGGAGAGGGCTTCGCGGAACGCAGGTTCCGTGAAGCAAGCGAAGTGAAACGAAGCGAGGGTGAGGGGGGCTCTCAGGATGGAGCTTAACTCGTCCAGCCCCCCTCACCCGGTCGCGCCCTGCGGGCGCGCTCGACCTCTCCCCGCTCGCGGGGAGAGGAGCTACTGCACCAGCACGTTGCGGAACTGCCAGGGATCGCTCGTGTCGATGTCCTCGGGGAAGAAGCCCGGGCGGTCGGTGAGCGGGGTCCAGTCGGTGTAGTAGCCCTTCACCGGGCCAAGATACGGCAGCTGCACTTCGAGGCAGCGGCGGTAATCCATCTCGTCGGCTTCCACGATGCCGGCCTCCGGGTTCTCCAGCGCCCACACCATGCCGGCGAGCACGGCGGAGGTCACCTGAAGCCCCGTGGCGTTCTGGTAGGGCGCGATGCGCCGCGTCTCCTCGATGGAGAGCTGCGAGCCGTACCAATAGGCATTCTTGCCATGGCCGTAGAGGAGGACGCCGAGCTCGTCGATGCCGTCCACGATCTCGTTCTCGTCCAGGATGTGGTGCTCCTCCTGGACCTTGCCGGCATTGCCGAACATCTCGTGGAGCGAGAGCACCGCCTCGTTGGCGGGATGGTAGGCGTAGTGGCAGGTCGGGCGGAACGCGACCTGACCCCCCTCGCGCACGGTGTAGTAATCCGCGATCGAGATCGACTCGTTGTGGGTGACCAGGAAGCCGTATTGCGGGCCCGGCGTCGGGCACCAGGTGCGCACGCGGGTGTTGGCGCCGGGCTGCAGCAGGTAGATGGCCTGCGTGTCGGGCCCAAGCGTGCCGGAATTCTCAGGACGCCAGGTCTCGTGGGTGCCCCAGCCGAGTTCGGCGGGCTGCATGCCCTCGCTGACGAAGCCCTCCACCGACCAGGTGTTCACAAACACGCCCATGGGCTTCTCGGACTTGGCGCGCTGCGTGTCGCGCTCGGCGATGTGCACGCCCTTGACGCCGAGGCGCTGCATGAGGCGCGCCCAATCCTCGCGGGATTGCGGCTCGTCATGCTGCACGCCCGTATCGCGGGCAATGTCGACCAGCGCCTGCTTCACGAACCAGGACACCATGCCGGGATTGGCGCCGCAGCAGGACACCGCCGTGGTGCCGCCGGGATTGCGGCGGCGGGCCTCCAGGGTCACCTCGCGCAGGGCATAGTTGGTGCGCGCGGCCGGGCCCTTGCTCTTGTCGAAATAGAAGCCGGCCCAGGGCTCGTTCACGGTGTCGATGTAGAAGCACTTGAGCTCGCGGCAGAGCTCCATGATGTCTACCGAGGAGGTGTCGACCGACACGTTCACGCAGAAGCCCTGGCCGCCGCCTTCGGTGAGGAGGGGCGTGAGGATCTCGCGGTAATTGTCGCGCGTGAGGCCCTGCTGGATGAAGCGGATGCCGCGCTCGTCCAGGAGCTCCTTGTGCTTCACCTGCGGGTCGATGACCGTGAAGCGGTTCTTGTCATAGTCGAAGTGGCGCTCGATCAGCGGCAGGGTGCCCTGGCCGATGGAGCCGAAGCCGATCATCACGATCGGGCCGCTGATGCGGCCATGCACGGGCCAGGTGGTCATCGAAGGTCTCCTGAAGCTTTTCGAGGACATGAGGCGGTGTCGCAGAACGCGACGACGAGCCCATGAAGGTTGGGCCGCATGTAGGGTTTGGAGGACCTAGGGGTCAACTCCTCTCCCCGGACGGGGAGAGGAGGACCGGTGCCCTAGCGGCCCTGCGGGAGGCTCCCGAAGGCGCCCCGGCTCGCGGCCGCGACGAGCGCCGCGAGATCGGGCTTGGCTTCCCGCTCGCCCGTGGCGGAGACGAGGCCGAAGGCGCCGGCGAGAGCCCCGGGCTGGAGTTCGAGCGCCAGGAACCGGGCCCGCTCCACGGGACCCGGCAGCCAGAGGCCCTCGGTCCCCTCGCCCGAGAAGCCGAAGCGCTCGTAATAGGGCGCATCGCCGACCAGCAGCACGGCGCCGTGGCCGAGCGCCTTCGCCTTCTCCAGCGCCGCACGCATGAGCTTTGCCCCGATGCCGACGCTCTGGCAGGTGCAATCGACGGCGAGCGGACCCAGCATCAGCGCGGGGCGGCCGGGACCCGCACTGACGTGCCACAGACGCACGGTGCCGACGACGCGGCCGTCCACCTCGGCGACGAGGGACAGCCCCTCGGCCGGACGGCGCCCCTCGCGCAGGCGCTCGCAGGTTTTCTCGAAGCGCGACGCGCCGAAGCACGCGTCGAGGATGGCCTCGCGGGCTTCGATATCGAAAATGGTTTCTTCGCGGATCCCGGGAGCGGCAGGCGCGCCCTGAACGGAAGCATCGACAATGGTTTCTTCGCGGATCAACACGGCCGTGGCCTCCCAGGTCTTGGGGTGAGCGACAGCCCTCGCACCGGCCAAACAGGCCGGCCGTCCGGGACCAGTTGGGTTCCCTCTCCCCGTTAACGGGGAGAGGGTTAGGGTGAGGGGCTGGTCGGAAGAGCGCGGTGCCTTCCGAAAAAAGGGGCGAAGATTGGGACCGACGGCGTTTCACCGTCCGGCCCCTCACCCCGGCCCTCTCCCCGTAGGCGGGGAGAGGGAGCGTTCAGATCACGTAGGTCTGCAACGGCGGGAAGCCGTTGAAGTGGTTGGCCGAATACGTGGTCGTATAGGCGCCCGTGCCTTCGATCAGAACCTTCTCCCCGATCTCGATGGAGATCGGCAGGAAGTAGGGCTCCTTCTCGTAGAGCACGTCGGCCGAGTCGCAGGTCGGGCCTGCGAGCACGCAGGGCACCTTCCGGTCCTCGTCGTGCTCGGTCACGATCGGGTAGCGGATCGACTCGTCCATCGTCTCGGCGAGGCCGCCGAACTTGCCGATGTCGAGATAGACCCAGCGGACCTCGTCCTCGTCCGTGCTCTTCTTGGAGATGAGCACGATCTCGGATTCGATGATGCCCGCATTGCCCACCATGCCGCGGCCCGGCTCGATGATCGTCTCGGGCAGACGGTTGCCGAAGTGCTTCGAGAGCGCCCGGAAGATCGACTCGCCATAGGCCTCGACCGCCGGAATGCTCTTCAGGTACTTCGTCGGGAACCCGCCGCCGAGGTTGACCATCGAGAGGTGGATGCCGCGCTCGGCGCATTCGCGGAAGATCGCGGAGGCCGAGGCGAGGGCCACGTCCCACGATTCCGTGTTGCGCTGCTGCGAACCCACGTGGAAGGAGACGCCGTAGGCCCCCAGTCCGTGACGGTGCGCGTGCTCCAGCACGTCCACCGCCATTTCGGGCACGCAGCCGAACTTGCGCGAGAGCGGCCATTCGGCGCCCGCGCAATCGCAGAGGATGCGGCAGAACACCTTCACGCCGTCGGCGCCGGTGAGCGCCACCGCGCGGGCGATCTTCTCGACCTCGGCCTGGCAATCGACCGCGAAGAGGCGCACGCCGAGCTCGAGAGCCCGGGCGATGTCCCGCTCCTTCTTGATCGTGTTGCCGAACGAGATCCGGTCCGGCGTGGCGCCGGCCGCGAGGGCGAGCTGAATCTCCACGACGGACGCCGTGTCGAAGCAGGAGCCGAGCTGGGCCAGCAGCGCCAGCACCTTGGGCTCGGGATTCGCCTTCACGGCGTAGAACACGCGCGTGTCCGGAAGGGCCCGGGCGAACTTCGAGTAATTGTCGCGCACGACGTCGAGGTCGACGACGAGCACGGGCCCGTCGTCCATGCCGACCTCACGTCGGTTACGCAGGAATTCGCGGATGCGCTCCGTCATGGCGCTCTCCCCACCAAAGGTTCAATGGGGCTCTTGTGGAGGCCCCGGATTGAAGAACTGAACGGCTTTGGGTCAGGCGCACGCTCAAGCGCGGCGGGAATCCGCCAGCGTGAGGAGACGCGCTGAAAGCCGTCCGGCGTCAGCGGGGATGAGCCAATGAGGCCGCCCGTGCTGTGGAGACACGAGGAGCGCCAATGGGTTCTTCACCCGACGATGCTGCCTTGGATTGGTAAGGGAGAACCCCACCGCACGCCTGGCAATGAGAAACAAGCCTCTTCGGTGCTGACCTTTGGAGGGCCAACGAGACCAAAAAAGCCCGTTCGTCGTTGCTTTAAGTCGCGTCCCCCGCTGAGAGCGAAGTACGCCGGTTCGCCTCCGGCTGCCGGTTAGGGGTATCGAAGGCTAGATCGCCTTCGGGCGGCTGTCCGGCCTCTTGTCCGGATGCCCACCAACCGACACACGACCACAGGCACGTGCGAAATTGGGCAAGGGGGATATAGGGACGATGGGGGTGATTCACAAGAGGTTTTTTGGGGCTTTTCGGGGGCGGGTCTGGAGGAGCAGAGCACCCATTTGGCTGACTTTCCTTAAGCCAAGCTGTGTGCGAGAGCATGACTGTGGGCCCGTCGAGGTTCCCATTTCGGGCTCAGGGGCGGATCAAGCAGATGGCTACGGAAGGTCATGACCCACGTGCCGTCGCGAACCTCATGCTTGAGGCAGCTGAGGAGCGTGAGATCGCGCTCACAAATCTGGCGCTGCAAAAACTTCTCTATTTCGCACATGCCCTGTTCCTGGTGGAGAAGAAGAAGCCGCTTCTCTCTGGGTATTTCGAAGCATGGCAGTATGGTCCGGTTCACCCGGTAGCTTACAGAGCCTTCAAGGAGGCAGGGGACAAACCGATTAAATTTCGCGCAAACAGGACTGATGTTGTCACAGGACAACCCCGACCCATCGAACCTTTGTCCGAGAGTACTGTTCGACGGCACATAGCCCGTATCGTAAGCTCCTACGGCGAGCTTACCCCTGGGAGGCTGGTAGAAATCTCCCACGCCAAGAATGCACCTTGGGATTTCATTGTGCACAAAGGCCGGACCTCCGTAGCCTTCGGAATGCGAATCCCGGATAGGAGAAGCGCAGCCAAGCGCACATATACAACCTAAGGGTGCTTCTTTGGTCTATATGAAGCTACCCTCATCCGTTGCTACCTTAAGTTTCTTCCAGATCAGGAAGTCCGTAGCTGTCATTAGAATTGGCAAAAGTCGTGCGCTTCGAGGCCGCGCGGGTGCCGGTGAGCGAGTTTCAACAGCGGTAGGCGCAGGCGGGGGGGAGGTGCTGCAGCCCACCCCCGGCGAGCCGGTGCAAACCACTGTGGTGAAGCCCGCTGGCCCCGGCTCGCATCCGGTGTGATCGTGTAGCGCCCCAATTGCAGCGTCATGGCCGGGCTTGTCCCGGCCATCCACGTCTTTGCACCCATCCCAAGTCACGGATGCCCGGACCATGTCCGGGCATGACGAGCGCATCTCCCTCCCTTCAGGGGAGGGTGGCACGCGTCAGCGTGACGGGTGGGGTGTTCGCCGTCAGGCGA